>JAPOTR010000029.1 GCA_026709085.1 Cyanobacteria bacterium MAG CAR3_bin_5
TCGCCTGGAGCGCTCCCCAGCAGGGCATCACCGCTGAGGTGAAGGGTCGCTCCCTGGTGACCCACGTGGACGAACACTTCCAGCAGCAGGGCCTCGCCCTATCCTTCGCATGGCAACCCAACCCGTCCAATCGCGGTCCCTCCCTCTCGGTGAGTCATGCCGTGGGGGCAACAACGGCAGGGGGTATGGATGCCCTGCTGAGTCCCGCTGTCCTGGAGGGGCTGAACGGCCCCGGCAGCCTGAATGGCCCCGGCAGCAACGGGCAGCGCTTTGAAGCACAACTGGCCTATGGTTTCCCCGCGCACAACGACCGGCTCACCATGACTCCAGGCCTGGCAGTGGCGCTCTCCCCGGATAGCAGGAGCTACGGCCTCATCTGGTCCCTGGCCCCCTACTCCCAGCAGCCCGGACATGGGGAACCCTGGCAACTCGCCCTGGAGGCGGAGCGGCAGGAAACCACCACCGCAACATCCCCTGTCGATCATTCTCTGGGGCTGCGCTTCTCCCTCCTGTTCTGAGTCCTGAGGCCATGGGATGCAGGTGGAGCGCAACGGTTTGGTCGGCCAAGCACTGTTTTTCTGCGTCCCTTATCCAGAACTCGGGTCACCATAAGTTAAACAAGCTAAACCCAGTCCGCTCCCATGGCGTCATTGTCTCCGGCCCTGGCACAACCATCCAACGAGGGGTGTTGCCGAGGTTCTACCTTACGCTGGGTGTGCGGGGCGGAATTGAATCCGTCGCGGCCGGATCCCTTTGCAGGGCAGCCGTCAATGCCTGGCGGATGGTCCCCGCCTCAATGACGGTCATGGCGGCCGGGGGGGTGACCTCGCTGCCAGCGGGAACCAAAGCCCGGTGAAACCCCAGGCGCTGTCCCTCCTGGAGGCGCTGCTCCATCCGGGCCACGGGACGCAGTTGACCGCCCAACCCCAATTCGCCAATGCACAGGGTGCCGGGGGGAACCACCAGATCCCGATGGCTGGCCACCACCGCCACCGCCACCCCCAGGTCTGCCGCCGGTTCAGCCACTTCCAGGCCACCGGCGACGGCCAGGTAGCAGTCGAAGCGGGACAGGGGCAGCCCCAACTGCTTTTCCAGCACCGCCAGGATCTGATGAAGGCGATTGCCGGCAATGCCTGTGGCGGAGCGGCGCGGGCTGGCGTAGCTGCTGGGACTCACCAAGGCCTGCAACTCCACCACCAGGGGACGGGTGCCCTCACAGGCCACGATGGCGGCGGCGCCGCTGGTGGGCTCCCCCTGACTCAAAAACAGTTGGCTGGGATTGGCCACCTCTGCCAACCCCCTGTCCCCCATTTCAAAGACCCCCAACTCGAAGGTGGCGCCGAAACGATTTTTCAGGGACCGCAGGAGACGGTGGCTAACGAAACGGTCTCCCTCGAAGCTCAGAACCGCATCCACCAGGTGTTCCAGGGTTTTGGGGCCGGCCAGCATTCCCTCCTTGGTCACGTGCCCCACCAACAGTGTGGCAACGTCCCTGGTCTTGGCCAATTGCCGCAGGGCCGCTGCGCAATCCCGCACCTGGGCCACCGAGCCCGCCGGGGAGTTGAGGTCCGGGTTGTGGAGGGCTTGAATGCTGTCAATAACGGCCACGTCCGGGGCCAGACTCTCCAGTTCTTGCAGCACCACGTGCAGATCGGTTTCCGCCTGGAGCCGCAATCCCGTGACGCTGCCGGGGTCGTGGGGGGATGCCTCCGGACGGCAACCGCACAACCGTGACCAGCGCAGCCGGATCTGTTGAGCCGACTCCTCCGCACCCACGTAGAGAACACCTACTTGTCGGGCCATGTGGTGGGCGGTCTGGAGCAGCAAGGTGGATTTACCAATGCCGGGATCACCGCCAACCAGCACCAGAGACCCCCGAACCAGCCCTCCCCCCAGGACCCGATCCAGTTCACCGGAGCCCGTGCTGATGCGCACCTCGGCCATGGGCTCCACCAGCGCCATGGGCCGGGAACGGGGCGCGGTTGAGGATGGTTGGCCCCGCTGCGATGTGGGGGAGCGGTCTGAGGGCGATTCCTCAACCAGGGTGTTCCAGGCGCCGCAGGCGGGGCAACGACCAAAGAACTGGTGGGCCTGGGAACCGCAGGCCCGGCAACGGTAGACCGGCTGAACGCGAGGCACGTCAGTGCCGAACGACGGATGGGGAGCGTTCCATGGGGACTGGCGATCCTCTTTGTAAAGAAAAATAGCGGCCTGCCCAGGTTACGGTTGTGACCCCCATCCTCCGCCTCAGATTGTTAAGCAAGCATAAATTCTCTGCCCATGTCTACCGGCAGCAAATCAAAAGAGCAAATCCTGGTTGTGGATGACGAAGCCAGCATCCGCCGAATCCTGGAAGCGCGCCTCTCCATGATTGGCTACATGGTGCATAGCGCTAGCAATGGGGAGGAGGCCCTGGATCTGTTCCATCGCCACCAGCCGGACATGCTGGTTCTGGACGTGATGATGCCCAAGCTGGATGGTTACGGCGTTTGTCAGGAGGTGCGCCGTGAATCCGACGTGCCCATCATCATGCTCACCGCCCTGGGAGACGTGGCGGACCGCATCACCGGCCTTGAGCTTGGGGCTGACGACTACGTGATCAAGCCCTTCAGCCCCAAGGAACTGGAGGCGCGCATTCGTTCCGTGCTGCGCCGCATTGACAAGGAATCGGGGCCAGGGGCGCCGAATTCGGGCCTGATCCACGTGGGTCAGTTGCACATTGACGCCAATAAGCGTCAAGTGTTCAAGGGGGATGAGCGCATTCGTCT
Source organism: Cyanobacteria bacterium MAG CAR3_bin_5 (assembly GCA_026709085.1). GTDB lineage: Bacteria > Cyanobacteriota > Cyanobacteriia > PCC-6307 > Cyanobiaceae > Synechococcus_B. The sequence continues at coordinate 2,769 of JAPOTR010000029.1, forward strand.
CACGGGGATGGAGTTCAGCCTGCTGGAGTTGCTGGTGAGTCGGTCGGGGGAACCGTTCAGCCGCTCCGAGATTCTCAAGGAGGTGTGGGGGTACACTCCTGAGCGCCATGTGGACACCCGGGTGGTGGACGTGCATATTTCCCGGCTGCGGGCCAAGCTGGAGGAAGATCCCGCCAATCCGGAACTGATCCTCACCGCCCGTGGCACCGGCTATCTGTGTCAGCGGATTGTGGATCGGGAGGCGCTTGCCGTTCCAGCAGCCGCACCGGCTCGCAACGGCTACAGCCGTGTCGAAGTCGCCCCCATGGCCATGGCTTCATCGGTGGTTGCGTCCCAGGCCCCTGCCGCCGGCAAGATCAGCCTCTGACCCGGCAGCCGCCTGAATGTGAGCGTTCAGGCGCTGCATCCAGGCGACCGTCTTCCATGTTCCCCTGAACCCGCTAAACTCATCCCTGGATTGTCGAAAGCGGTGGCAACAAAAGGATCTCACTCTCCTTGGGTGCGCCGCCGCGCCATCCGCCGCATCCGCCGCATCCGGCGTTTGTCGCGCCAGTCCCGGTTTATGCGGTCTCTGCTCAACACCGTGGGGACGTTGCGGCACTTCCGCGGCACACGCCACCTCCCCCAGCGTTCCGAGGAGGACCTGAGTCGTCGGCTCTGGTTGGCGGTGGACGGGATGGGGGGCGACCATGCACCGGAGGACATTTTGCGGGGCTGTCTGGAAGCCGTGCAGCGCTTGCCGGTGCGGCTGTGGTTTTGCTGTGAGCCCCAAGCCCTGGACACCCTCTGTCAGGACGAGGCCCTGCTGCAGGATTTTGAGCGCTCCGTCAGCAACGGTCTCATTGCCGTTGTGGATGCCGGTCCTTCCGTGACCATGGCCGACGAGGCCACCGCCGTGCGCCGCAAACGCAAGGCCAGCATCAACCTGGCCATGGATCTGGTCAGCAGTGGCCGTGCCCATGGGGTCTACTCCGCTGGCAATTCCGGTGCGGTGATGGCCTCGGCCGTCTTTCGTCTGGGTCGTCTGAAGGGCATTGATCGGCCCGCCATTGGCGCCCTCTTCCCCACCAGCGACCCGGCCCGGCAGGTGCTGGTGCTGGACGTGGGGGCCAATATGGATTGCAAGGCCGCCTATCTGCACCAGTTTGCCCTGCTGGGCAGCATCTACAGCGCCGCCATTCTGGGGGTACAGAAACCCAGGGTGGGGCTCATCAACATCGGTGAAGAGGCCTGCAAGGGGAACGATCTGTCCTTGGCGGCCTACGGCCTGCTGAACCAGGAGCAACGCATTCACTTCCGCGGCAACTGTGAGGGTCGCGACGTACTCAGTGGACAATTTGACGTGGTGGTTTGTGACGGGTTCACGGGCAACGTGCTCCTGAAATTCCTGGAATCCGTGGGCAAGGTGCTGTTGGACGTGCTGAAGGCGGAACTGCCCCGTGGCTATCGCGGCAAGGTGGGGGCCCCGTTCCTCCGTGGGAATCTGCGCCGCATCAAGCAACGCCTTGACCACGCCGAACACGGCGGCGCCCTGCTGTTGGGGGTCAACGGCATCTGCATCATTGGCCACGGCAGCAGCCGCACGACGGCAGTGGTGGCCGCCCTGCGCCTGGCCCTCTCCGCCTGTGACAAGAACA
>JAPOTR010000019.1 GCA_026709085.1 Cyanobacteria bacterium MAG CAR3_bin_5
TGTGCTGGTGTGCTGGTGTGCTGGTGTGCTGGTGTGCTGGTGTGCTGGTGTGCTGCGCCTTCTATCCACAAACCCGGCTGATGTTTTTCCACCACACTCCCGCCCATCCGCTTCCCTGGGGCCATGGAGACTTTTCCGAATTTGCCCGGCAGCCGTGATTGAAATGGGCACAGAGAGAAAGGCTACTTTATCTGAGAGGATTCTACAACCTGACCAACCGATCCGTCAATCATCGTTCCGTTTTCCCTCCAGAGCTTCAGGATTCTTAATACCTTACCTGCCGCCATATGGGCTTCCCGCTTGATCCGAGCCATGGGGACAGGGAGCCAATAGGGCCGGACATCGTTCTTTGGGCCTGGCGGACGGGCCAGGCCGAGGCACGCTATGGTGCAGTCGCTGACGGTGGTTGGAGCCATGGGCACAACATCCATCTTTTCCCTGATCCTGACCGTGATGGTGGGGAGTCTGGGGGGTTGGGCTGCGGCCAGGCCCACCGTTGCCGTTCCCGACTTCAAGAACGAGGTGGCCGACGTTCCCTGGTGGAACGCAAGCGTAAGCACACAGCTTGCCGATGCATTGGCCAACGAACTGGCGGCCGGCGGTGGCTTGCAGGTTGTGGAGCGGCAGAACGTCCAGACTGTTCTCTCGGAGCAGGAGATGGCCGAACTGGGCATTACCCGGTCCACGGAAGGGAGCTTTGGCGGTGACCGGATGACCAGGGCCCAATATCTGGTCCTGGGTCGGGTGAGTGGCTATGAGGCTGGTGTGGAGACCAGGGAGAACGAGGAAAGCATGAGTTTTCTGGGATTCGGCAACCGGGAAGGTGTTGCGGAGGCAAAGGCCTACGTCGCCATTGATCTCAGAATTGTGGATAGCGCCACGGGAAACATGCTCGGATCCACGACAGTTGAGGGAACAGCAACGAACACTACCCGGGTGAACCGGCAGGAGGGCTCACTGGAGCCGTTGGCAACGGTCATCGGCGGTACGGTAGGGAACGAACGGGGCGCCGGCACCCTGTTTCTTGGTGTTGCCAAAACCTTTAATTACAGCAAAGACTCCAGCGAGAGCGAGACGGCGCCGGCGGCCAAAGCCATCCGGGCAGCCTTGGTTGCGGGATCAGACTATGTGGATTGCCTTCTTGTGCAACAGGGCCAATGCCTTGATGAGTACGCTGCCAGGGATACTGCGCGCCGGAGAAGTACGCAGGAGATCCTGAACCTCGATTGAGTGAGATGAAATCACCGCTGGTCTATGCCGGGCGCAGCCCCCAGCAGATCTCGTAATTCCTCGGTGGTGTAGTCCTGACAGAAGGCGCCAAAGCTTTTGGTAGCTGCGGTCTGGACCCAGCGGCTCAACACCGGGCGCAGGACAGCTTCCAGATCCGCCAGGGGCAGACGATCCAGGACAGGACGGGCCAAGGTGGTGAGCCCAGGGGCGCCCCCCAGCCAGAGTTGATAGTGGCCTGCTGCACTGCCCACCAGGCCCACCTCGGCCATGTAGGGCCGGCTACAGCCGTTGGGACAACCGGTCATGCGCACCAACAGGGGTTGTTGAATGCCCAGGCTCCGGCCCAGTGCGTCAAGGCGAGCCAGCACGTCGGGAAACGTGCGCTCCGATTCGGTGATGGCCAGACCACAGGTGGGCAGGGCAGGGCAGGCAATCCCGTGGGAGGCGGTGGGCTCCCCCATGGCTGATTGTTGCAAGCCAATGGCGTCCAGTTGGTCCTGAATGTCCTGCTTCTGGTTGGGGGCAATGCCGCAGAGCAGAATGTCCTGATTGGGGGTGACGCGCAACTCCAAGCGGTAACGCTGCACCAACGCCCGCAGGGTGTCCTTGAGGGGGCCGGCCACACGACCCGTCATCACGGGCAGGCCGACAAACCACAGACCGTCCCCCTGCCGTTGCCAGCCCAGATAGTGCTCCAGCCTGGGGACGGGCTCGTTGCGCAGCGGCCGGACGTCCCCATGGAAGTAGTTGGCGAGGCTGGCCTTGAGCCAGTCCAGGCCCCGGTCGTGAACCAGGTACTTGAGGCGGGCGTGGCGGCGGCTCTGGCGGTCGCCGTGGTCCCGCTGCAGGGCCACGACGGCCTTCACCAGGGCCAGCAACTGATGTCCTTGCACATACCCCAGAGGATCCCCGGTGCGGGCGAAGGTGTCCTCCTTGTTGTGGGTGCGTCCCATACCGCCACCCACGTAGACGTTGGCTCCCGACAACCTGCCGATGGTGTCGGTGAAGACCACAAGCCCCAGGTCCTGGGTCAGGACGTCAATGGAGTTATCCCCCGGAACCGTGACCCCCACCTTGAATTTGCGCGGCAGATAGCGACTGCCGTAGAGCGGCTCCTGCTCGTCACCGCTATGGACCGCCGCAGGAGACGGCTGGCGGTTGACTTTCCTGACCTTGGGCGTGGGGCGGAAGCGGTAGGCCATGTCCCCGTCCACCCATAGATCCAGATAGGCCCCCATGGCCGCCCGGGGTGTGAGCAGTGCGGCAACGTCATCCGCCAGCCGTCGTGCGGCGGGGTAGCCCCCGGTGGTGTAGGGAGCCGCCGGCGCCATGACGTTGCGATTGATATCGCCACAGGCGGCGAGCGTAGAGCCCAGATTGCGCACAATGGCTCCCAGGACGGTGCGCAGATCCTGCTTGGGAATACCGTGCAGTTGAAACGTCTGGCGGGTGGTGGCCCGCAGGGTGCCGTTGCCGTAACGATCCGCCAGCTCGTCAAGGGCCAGATAAAGCTGGGCAGGAACGCGCCCACCGGGGGAGCGCAACCGCAGCATCATGCTCCAGTCCCTTTGCCGCTGGTCGCGATTGGTTTGCTGATAGCTCCCGTGAAACTTCAGGATTTGAACAGCCCCGTTGCTGAAGTGGGGCTCATCGTTCTCCAATTCGCTGGCCAGGGGCTCCCGCAAGTGATCACTCGCAAGCTTGAGGGCCTCCACCTTGGCCATCTTCCTGGCGCCGTTCTCGCTTAGCAGGCCCCCTGCCGTCGGCGCATCATGGGCCAGGGGAGCAGTTTCCACAGCACTCATCACAGGCGGAAAGCAGGCAAGCGGACGAAGGGGCAGTCCAACCTAGGATCCAGCCCATGATCAAGCTACAAGAGCATGGTCAATCTGTTACAGGCTATGGGCGGACCCACCCACAGACAACACGTCAACTCCCTGTTCCAGGGGATCCTGAATGGCGAACCCGAGGATTCGCCCTCTTCGTGCCGGTGATGAAGCGGACTGGCGCCAGCTTGGACCCTGTATCCGAAACACTACAAAACCTCTGTGCCGGAAGGCGTCTATCAGACCACCTGGCAGCGTCTCCTCTCCGGCGCCAAACACGAGTCCCGCGGCTTGACGGCTTTTCAGGGGAATTGTGCTGTGGGACTGGCCCACTACCTTCACTGCTGGAGTGTTGAGAATATTTGCTACCTGCAGGACTTGGTGGCGTGAGTGGATCGATGCAGTCAGGGCATTGGCCGGGCACTGATGGAAGCGGTATACGCTGCTGCTGATGGGGAAGGCTGTCCCAAGGTGTACGGGCTGACCCAGCATTAACGGGGCGGGGCCCAAACTCTATGACCGCGTCGGCGCGTTGACGCCCCTTGCTCGCTGCGACAGGAAGGGCTGAGGTGATCAGCCGCCCAGGCCGGCCCTTGGGTTGACGCCGGGTTGATCCATGGGGCCCCGTGATCCGGGGCGTTAGCGGCAACCGAGGGTGTCCCGGGTTGACCGGCCGGTGCTTGGGTTGGTCCCTTCGGCCCGACGGCAGAGGGCGCGGAGTTGATCCTTGCGCAGGATCACGTTGGTGAAGTCGGCGCCGGTGATGTCCACGTCTTCAAACCGTGCATTGAAGGCAAACGCGTCCTCCAGTCGGGCGTCCCGTAGATCCGCCCGCCGCAGGATGCCGGAATCCAGGGTGGCCTCCCGCAGATCGGCCCCCCGCAGGTTGGCGTCTTGAAGCTTGGCCCCGAAGAGACTGGTCCCCCGCAGGTCCGCCTCGCTGAAATCCGCCTCCCGCAGATTGGTCAGGTTAAAGGTGGCGCCCCGCAGATCCTGCCCGTGGAAATCAGCGCCGATGAGGGACTGCTTGGCATAGTCCATGGCGCCCCAAAGGGGAGGCGGGGCTGTCAGGCTCACCATCAAGCCAAGAGCCACAACCAGCAGACCACCCAGCAGCGATCCCATCCCTGTTCTCCAGCAGCCAGGCCAGCCTAGCGCCCTGCAGGTGCGCCCCCAGTCTTTGTAAGTCTCTTTGCCAACCCGAATCTCTCTGATGCGGCAACAATTCCCAGCCTTCCCCGGCCGGGACCACTAGAATGATTCCTCAGAGAAAAATCCTGGTCCACTCCTCTCAATCTCTTCCAACCCACTTATGAAGCCTAGCATTCTCTTCATAGAAGACGACTGTGATATGCGCCGGTTGGTGGCGGGAAGTCTCAAGCAGGCTGGCTTTGAGGTGCAACTCGCCGAAGATGGCGTGAAGGGTCAGGCCCTGGCCATACAAAGCATTCCTGACCTGATCATCCTGGATCTGATGCTGCCCCTGGTGGATGGCCTCACCCTTTGCCAGCGTCTGAGACGGGATAGCCGCACCGCCCAGGCGCCCATCCTCATGCTCACGGCTTTGGCCGGCACCAAGGACAAGGTGAGCGGCTTCAACTCCGGCGCTGATGACTACCTCACCAAGCCGTTTGATCTGGATGAGTTGCTGGCCCGGATCAAGGCGTTGTTGCGGCGTAGCGACCACGCCCCATTGTCCGCCAGGAGTACGGAAATCCTGAGTTTCGGTCCCCTCACCCTGGTCCCGGAACGGTTCGAGGCCCTCTGGTTTGAAAAGCCCGTGCGCCTCACCCACCTGGAGTTTGAATTGCTCCACTGCCTCTTGCAGCGTCACGGCCAGACGGTGGCCCCCTCCCTGATTCTCAAGGACGTGTGGGGATACGACCCGGACGACGACATTGAGACCATCCGCGTCCATATCCGCCATCTGCGCACCAAGCTGGAGCCCAACCCCCGTAAACCCACCTACATCAAGACCGTCTACGGGGCCGGTTACTGCCTGGAACTCCCTGGAGACTCCGGCGCCATGGAACGGTATCGGAACGAACTCGCCTTGACCCAGACGACGGACGCCGAAGGCGCCAGCAACAAGGAGGCAGCGCCCATCTCCGGTTTCAGTGCTTCGCCAGTGGGCCCAGGAGGGTAACCTCCCAGGCCAGTCGCGGCTGCACATGGCTCCTGAGTTGTCGGTGAAGACGCTCCAGCGCCCACACCTTCCCCCGGGTCAGGGACGGTTGCCTACATCCCTGTCTCCACAGGCGCTGCTGCCACCAGCCAATGAGCCAGAGTTGTTGTTCGATGTCCAGGCATTCCGCAATGTCTCTGGCCAACGTCAAGGCCTGACGAGGAGTCTGCAGGGGTTGTTCCAGTAACGTCTGTGGGCCGGGGTCCAGGGCTTGCAACTGCTGGCGGTGGCGGAGCAACTCCCCCGGGCTGCCGGCCGCCAGGGCCAGGAGTTCCGGGGGGTCTTCCTCCCCGGTGCGCCCCAGCCCCAGCAATACCTGCTGCAGCGTTGCCGGCGAGAGGGCGCGGAACTGGACCACCTGGCACCGGGACCGGATGGTGGAGAGAACATGATTCCGACTGGGGGCCAGCAACACCAGGAGACCGCCGCCGGGTTCCTCCAGGGTTTTCAGCAGAGCATTGGCCGCTGCCTCGTTGAGATGCTCCACCCCGTCCAGCAGCGCGCAGGAGCGTTGCCCCTCCAGAGGCTTGCGGGCCAGAAAACGACCCACGTCCCGCACCTGCTCCAGACGCAACTGGGGGAGACTCCGTTTTTTGAGGCCCTGACTGTCCGCCTCTGCAGGGGTCAGCAGGCGGCCCTGGCTGCTGTAGGTGGGTTCCACCAACAACAGGTCCGGGTGGTTGCCCTTCTCCAGTCGGCGCCGCTGGCCGGGATTCCCTTGCAGACGGTCCCCAAGGATGGCTTCCAGAAACCGTAGGGCCGTTCGGCGGCGACCCACCCCGTGGGGACCACAGAACAGATAGGCCGGCGCCAGGCGTTGTTTGTCCAGACTGGCCTGCAGCAGGTCCACAGCCTGCGCCTGGCCAATCACATCGGCAAATACGGTTCCACGGACTGATGCGTTCATCCTGCTTCAGTTGGCAAAGGTGCTGCGGCAGGCCGCCTGAACGGCAGCCTCCACCACGGCCCAGGGCTCCCCGGCCGGGATCCGCCACCAGCCGCGCTCCATGGCCAGTTTCCGGAAGCCGTGGGCCACCCGTTGGGCAAACTCCAATCCGGCGCCTTCAAAGCGGTCCTGCTGGCTGGGGGGCTTGCGGGCGCGGGCTTGCTGGGGGGTCAAGTCAAACCAGAGGGTGAGATCCGGTGTCAGGCCACCGGTGGCCACCTGCTCCAAAGTGTGGATGAGTTCCAGGTCGCAACCACGACCATGGCCTTGATAGGCCACGGTGGACCCGCTGAAGCGATCACTCAACACCCAGTGCCCCTCCTGGAGGGCAGGACGGATTCCGGTCTCCACGTGTTGAGCCCTGTCGGCTGCAAACAGCAGCAGTTCCGTACGGCTGTGGAGTGTCAAGCCGGAGTTGCGCAGGATGGGATAAAGCTGCTCACCCAACGGGGTTCCACCGGGTTCCCGGGTCACCAGAAGCCTGGCTCCGGGGGGCATGAGTCCGGAGCGGGGCAGCCAGTGGCGCAGGCGCTCCACCTGGCTGGACTTGCCAGACCCGTCAATGCCTTCCGCCACCAAAAAGCGACCAGTCATGGAGCGGTCCTACCCCTGGGATTGAAGCGCAATGACCTGGGCTGTCAATCAGCCAGGCCACCTTCCCCGTTCAGTAGCCGACCAACCCCTGTCCCGACGAAGGAGGCCAAGGTACAGGAGCGCCGTTGCAAACATGATGAGGCTATAGGCGGCGGCCGGAACAATGGCAAGGCCGCCATCAAAAAGAAGCACCCCCACAGCGATGGCCATGGCGCCGTTTTGCAGTCCGCATTCAATGGTGACGGCAATGCGCTGCCTGGGGCCGGACGCCAAGCCACGGGCAATGGTCCAGGCCGCAACCATCATCACCACGTTCAAGACCAGTATTACCAGACCGGCCTGCGCAAAGTAGGGAACAACCTCCTCCCGGGCCTCAGCCACCGCCCCACCAACACCAGGACAAACAGCACCATGGAGAGGGTGTGGGCCCGTGCAGTCGTCGGGCGGCAGGCTTGGCAAACTGGTGGGCAAGCACGCCAAGCATCATCCCAAGCGCCAACTCCGGCGCCATCGGCCACGTGCCGGCCAAGGCAAAGCCAACAATCGGCAGGAGGACCACCTGGGAGCAGATGCCCACAAGAACGTCCCTTGGCTGCCCCATTGCCCTGCCCTCCCCTGTGGCGCGGCCCTACCCCTTCGCTTCATGAAGACGAGGGAGGAGTGTTCCTGCCGTTCTGAGGGGCAGTGGCATTTTGCCGAATCCTGAGCCTAGAGGTGCTTCCGGAAAAAGGCTTCCGTGCGCAGGAGAACCTCCTGCTGCACCCCGCCGTCCCGGAATCCATGGCCCTCTTCCGAGTAGGTATGCATCTCCACGGTGATCCCCTGCTGGCGCAGTGCGGCGGCCATGCGCTCCGTCTGCTCCGGCAGGACCACCTGATCCTTCATCCCCTGGAACAGCACCACCGGGCCTTGTCCAGGGCGGATCCGATACAGGGGCGAACGGTCCCGATAGCGTTGGGCCGCCGCCGGCCATGATCCCACCAGGCTCTCCGTATAGCCCCTCTCGAAGCGATGGGCGCCCTGGGCGAGGGCCGCCAGATCCGTGACCCCGTAGCGACAGGACCCCACCCGAAACATGTCACTGCGGGAGAGACAGCCCAGGGCCGTGAAGCCGCCGGCACTGCCGCCGCTGACGGCCACCCGTTCCGGGTCCACCCAACCGGCTGCCGCCACAGCCCTGGCCCCGGCTGTGCAGTCCTCCACGTCCACCACACCCCAGGCCCCGTCCAGCCGCTGGCGGTAGGCGCGACCAAACCCGCTGGAACCTCCGTAGTTCACGTCCAGCACGGCCCAGCCCCGGCTGATCCAGAATTGGGTCTCCGGGCTGAAACAGGGGCGCGCCATGGCGGTTGGGCCACCGTGACAGCGCACCAGCAGGGGCGGCAGGCCTGTGGAGCCACCAACAGGGCGATACAGCCAGCCGTGGGTGCGGCGGCCGCCGTGGCCCGGAAACCAGAAGGCCTCGGGCGCGCTGATGGGGGCTGTGCCCAGGGCATTGGCGCCGGCGCCAATGCAGGGACCAGTGTGCCGCCAACGGCCATCCACCAGGTCCACCTCCAGCAAGCCGCTGGGCTGCCGGGGTCCGGCGGCAAGGGCAACGGCCCGCCGACCGTCAGCCCGCAGGTTGGAGATCTCTGTAAAGGGCAGCTTCAACATCTGCCAACGGGGGCTGTGGCCGGATGACCACTGAAGCTGGCCCAGCCCCCAGCAACCGTGGCGGCAGTAGGCAGCCACCAGCCCCGTCTCTCCCACGGCCGTTGTGCTCATCCCCGCCACCCATTGGGGCAGACCGAAATCCGCCGCCATGGGCAACAGGGGCTTCCACGGGGGCTGGGGGCTGTTCAGGTGGTCCGGGGCCAGATGGCGCAGGTTCCAGTACCCACTCCGGTCGCTGGCCATGACCACTCCCCCGTCCGGTAGCCATTGGGGCTGAAAGACCGATTCCGGGGCGCCGTCAGCCCCCGCCAGGCATCGGGGCTCCTCCAATGCTCCGTCCTCCCCCAAACGGGCCAGCCAGAGGCGGCTGCGTTGCCATGGCATGGCGGGGAGATTCCATTCCAGCCACAACAGGCGCCGTCCATCGGGCGAGAGGCTGGGGCTGCTGCAAAAGTCCGCCTCGGCCCGCAGGGGCCGGCTGACGCCGGTGTGAAGACAGACCCGGGTGAGCACGTCCCGGCGCTCCTGCTCCCAGATGCCGATCCAGAACCGACCCTCCTCATGGAGGCAGCCGTCTCCCATGGCCACCACGTCGGGTTGGCAAAGCCGGCGCGGCGGGGTGACGCCGTTCAGGTTCAGGAGCCAGAGGGTGGAACCGGTCCCGGTCCGGTTCACAAGAACGGCGTGACGCTGGCCAAAGGCCACGGGCGCTCCACCAAAACCATGGAGGGATGTGCGCAGATTCCAGTCCCCCGGGGTCAGTTCCCGCCGTCGACCGTCCGCCTGGGTCATCAAGGTGGTGCGGCCCTGTTCCCAGGGGCGCTGCTCCAACCAGAACAAACGCCGACCCACCAGCCATGGCTCTTTCCAGTTGGGCACAGTGCCGACAACCGTGTCGGCCGGCAGTGGTTGGGCGGGATCCAACACCATTGCGGGACGCCATGTCTCCTTCATTCTCCTTAAGATCGCAGATCTACGCCCTGTTCAAAAAGGAGTTCCCCCCATGGCTGGAGCCAGCTTCGCCAGCCTTGCCCACCGCGCTGCTCGGCGTGAGGCCTCGGTGACGGTCGAGAAGCAGGTGGGTGGGCCGGCTCCCCTCGCCATCCACCACCTGGGGGACCAGGTGCTGCGTCAACCCGCACGGCGGGTGTCCAGGGTGGATCACAACATCCGTCAACTCTGCCGGGACATGCTGCGCAGCATGTACAGCGCCCAGGGCATTGGTCTGGCGGCAACCCAGGTGGGTGTTCACAAGCAGGTGCTGGTCATTGACCTGGACCCTGAAAACCCCAGCACGCCGCCCCTGGTGCTGATCAACCCGGAGATTACCGCCTACGGCGCCTCTGTGGACTCCCGGGAGGAGGGCTGCCTCAGCATTCCCGGAGTCTATCTGAACGTGGTGCGGCCCACGGTGGTGGAGATGACGTTCACCGATGAGCTGGGACGCAAGCAGCGGCGCAAGGCGGATGGCCTCCTGGGTCGTTGTATCCAGCACGAGATGGACCACCTCAGCGGGATTCTGTTTGTGGATCGCGTCCAGGACGCGGAGGCGCTGGAGCGGGAACTGAATCACCACGGCTTTGTCCCCGGCGCGGTCCACGCCGTTGTGTAGCTTGTGGCCCTTGTTGCATCTGGCGCCATGCCCATGAAACCGCTTGCGGGGCTGTTGCTGGCCCTGTCCTGCCTGCTGGGCATTGCGGCCACGGGATCGGTATTCGAGTTGGCCTACGGGGATCCCCGGTTGGGGACGGTCCCTACCACGATCATCCTGGCGGTGAGTGCGCCGGGGACCGTGCTCACCCTGCTCATGGCCACGGCCTGGAACAGTCGGTCCTCCTGAGGACTACACTGTTGTCTAGCCTGTTTTGTCCGGACACCTTTTCTGCATGGCTCAAGTCACTGTTGGCGAAAACGAAAGCATCGAGTCCGCCCTGCGCCGGTTCAAGCGCCAGGTATCGAAGGCGGGAATTTTTGCAGAGTTGAAGCGCCTGCGTCACCATGAAAACCATTTCGAGAAGGCCAAGCGCAAAGCCATGCAGCGCCGCCGCCGCCGTTGAAGTCTTGCTTAAGTTTCTGGGAGCCATAGGGCCACCCGCTCCATCCTGCAGCACCATGGCCATAGGTTTCTCTCCTGATGCCGTGAACAACTCTTCCCTGATGGGCAAGCTGCGCCGTTGGTTTGCAGAAGGACTTGCCCATTCCTTTGGCGAACCCGAGCAGGAGCACCGCCTTGAGCCGCCTCGCATCGGGGTGCAGCCCTTCCATGACGATCCCCGCCGGTCCCGGGCTTAGCGCCGGTCACGAGCCAACCCGATTGGGACCATGATGGGTTAAGGTTTCCTTCTATCAACAGCGGTTTTGATGGCAAAGAAATCGATGATTGCCCGTGACGTGAAGCGTCGCAAGTTGGCGAAGCAGTTCCGGGCCAAGCGTGAAGCACTGAAGGCCGCCTTTGTCGCTGCGGAGGATCCCATGGAAAAGCTGGAGGTCCACTTCAAGCTGCAGCAGCTTCCCCGCAACAGCGCCCCCAATCGCCAGCGCAACCGCTGCTGGGCCACCGGCAAGCCCCGTGGGGTGGTGCGTGATTTCGGGCTCTGTCGCAATCAACTGCGCCAGAAAGCCCACGCCGGGCTTCTACCCGGCGTGGTCAAATCCTCCTGGTGAGACCTGGATGGCAGGTATGCTTGGATTGCGCAATATCCAAGCGCCGTCGCCGCTAGGCTGGTGGAGACGCAAAATCGCCCGCTGAGTTGGCAGGTTGACGGGTTCTCCCGCGTCCGGCCACGAAGCAGGAACCCACCTGAAGGACGAGGCATGTGCCGGATCCAGGAAGGAATCCCCGACCTTCAGGACGGGGAGGAGGTCAAAACAAACCACAAACTGAGGAAACAACAAGCGTGCAAGGAGAAAGTCGGTCATTTTCCTTCGATGGACGTGAGGTTCAACTGACCATCAACCGGTTTGCCCCCCAGGCGGGTGGATCAGTGATGCTGGAGTGCAGCGGCACAGTGGTTCTTGTGACCGTTACCCGCTCGGCAGCCCGGGAGGGGGTGGATTTCCTGCCCCTCCTCTGTGACTATGAAGAGCGCATGTATGCTGCAGGGCGCATCCCCGGCAGCTATCAACGACGGGAAGGTCGCCCTCCGGAGCGGGCGATTCTCACTTGTCGGTTGATGGATCGTCCCTTGAGGCCCCTGTTCCCCGGTTGGCTGAGGGACGACATTCAAGTGGTGGCCACATGCCAGGCCCTGGATGAGCGGATGCCCCCTGACGTCCTGGCGGTCACCGGCTCATCCATGGCAGCCCTTCTGGCGCGCCTCCCCTTTGCCGGGCCCATGGCGGCCGTGCGGGTTGGCCTCCTGGGAGACGACTTTGTCATTAACCCCAGCTTCCGGGAAATTGAGCGCAGCGATTTGGATCTGGTGGTGGCCGGCACCCCCCATGGGGTGGTCATGGTCGAGGCCGGAGCCAAGCAGCTTCCCGAGCATGACGTGATCGAGGCCATTGACTTCGGCTACGAGGCGGTGCTTGATCTCATCAAGCACCAGCAGGACATCCTCAAGGATCTGGACATTGGCCCCGTGCGGGTGGAACAGGAAACCATCAACGAGGTGGTGTTGAACTATCTGGAGACTCAATGCTCCGCCAGCATTCGCGCCGTGCTGGCGGAGTTCGATCTCAGCAAGGCGGACCGGGACAACAAGCTCAGCATCATCAAGTCCCATGTGGCCAGTGGAATCCTGAACCTGAACGAGGATCATCCCGTGCGCATCGCTGTGGCCAGAAACATCAAGCTTTTCGGCGCCAGCTACAAGGCCCTCACCAAAAAGCTGATGCGGGGCCAGATCCTCGCCGAAGGCAAGCGGGTGGATGGTCGTGGGCTGGACGAGGTGCGTCCCATTTCCTCGGCTGTGGGCATTCTGCCCCGCAAGGTGCATGGCTCGGCAGTGTTTCAGCGGGGCCTCACCCAGGTGCTCTCCGCCACCACCCTGGGCACCCCCAGTGATGCCCAGGAGTTGGATGATCTCAATCCGTCCAGCGAGAAAACCTATCTGCACCATTACAACTTTCCTCCTTTCTCCGTAGGCGAGACCCGCCCCCTCCGTTCTCCCGGTCGTCGGGAAGTCGGCCATGGCGCTCTCGCTGAGCGGGCGCTGATACCCGTGTTGCCCCATAAGGAAGACTTCCCCTATGTCATCAGGGTGGTGTCCGAGGTGCTCAGTTCCAATGGCTCCACCTCCATGGCCTCCGTCTGCGGTAGCACCATGGCCCTGATGGATGCCGGAGTGCCCATCAAGGCTCCCGTGGGTGGGGCAGCCATGGGGCTGATCAAGGAGGGGAGCGATGTGCGCATCCTCACGGATATCCAGGGAATCGAGGATTTCCTGGGGGATATGGACTTCAAGGTGGCGGGCACGGAGAAAGGCATCACGGCCCTGCAAATGGACATGAAGATTACCGGCTTGCCCATGGCCACCATTGGTGAAGCCATCCACAAAGCGCAACCGGCCCGGCTGCATATCCTGGGGGAGATGCAAAAAACCATCGACAAACCCCGGGAAGACCTGTCACCCCATGCCCCACGTCTGCTCACCTTCCGCATCAGTCCCGAGTTGATTGGCACGGTGATTGGTCCTGGTGGTCGCACCATCAAGGGCATCACGGAACGCACCAACACCAAAATTGACATCGGCGACGAAGGCTTGGTGACCATCGCCAGCCATGACGGCACTGCTGCCCGGGAGGCTCGGCGCATTATTGACGGCTTGACCCGCAAAGTTCATGAAGGGGAGATGTTCCGCGGAACCGTCACCCGCGTCATTCCCATTGGCGCCTTTGTGGAAATTCTCCCCGGTAAAGAAGGTATGATCCACATCTCCCAACTCTCGGAAACGCGGGTGGAGAAAGTGGATGATATTGTCAAAGTGGGGGATACGGTCACGGTGCGGGTGCGGGAAATTGATAGTCGTGGCCGCATTAACCTCACCATCCGTGGTGTTCTCCAGGAAACGTGACCGGACTGGAATTGTAGCTGCAGCCAAACTCTGGTTGCCAGGATCATTGGGCCACTGCCGAATTCTTGGCAGTGGCCCTACATCTCTGCTGGAGTCGCTCAATTGCTTCTCAAAACCTTTCGTCTCCTGGCTTGCCATTTGATGGTGGACTCCAGCCGATCCATGGAGCGTACTGGGCAGGAGCCTTTCTGAGAATTGTCAAGATGGAAATGGAGGAAAACAGAAAGCGGTTGGTGTGTCGCCATTGGCAAAAGCATACAGATCAGCAAGACGCTGCTCAAGCTGTTCAGTCGATGGTGGCCTATAGACGGCTCTCCACACAAGTCCACCACAACCACTGGGCAACGACGAGATGACCACCGCCGCCCTCTGGCAGGTATGATACCACGACCCGGAAGCCTGTTTGCGCCTGGCCACCCACGGTCAACGCCTGCAACGTCTCGGCAACCACGACGGGGGTTTCCGCTGCTGCGCCGCCGTCAACAGCCTGGCGGTGGCACCCACCCAGGTGGGCCCTGGGTGGGTTGAGGGGGATCCCCATGGGCTCGATTGGTGCTCTCTAGCCAGAGTTGTGGTCTCTCTGATTAGAGCAAGATGGCTTTGCGAGGTGTCCTGGCGCCAACACGGACCCCACTCCTGTGGGTGACCTCATTGAGGTGGTCCTCGAAGTACTGATGGAATACCTGGTTCTCGGTTTCAAGTGGCCTGGCCGATTTTTTCAATAGCCTCTTAGTCATTGTCTGAAGGTTTGCTGACAAAGAATAAACTGACCACTTTCTTTTTGGCAACTCCAGCCTCGGGCCTGAACATGATTGATAGTGGCCCTGATATGTTGTTGACTAAGCCATCCTGGGCTATCAGGATTCATTAAAATAACATCTAACCTAGCTAGTTGTTCTGCCGTTGGCAGCCCATCACGACTTAATCGTTGTATCAAGGGTCGATGACTCAAATGGGGAATAAGGTGATCATGTGTTAAAACTGCAGAATTGTCAGGAATCTTGGAAATAACTTCCCAGGAAGATTTAATATGGTCCATTCTTGATAGATAGCGGCCAAAGAAGTAACCCGGCTTAGTCATCAGTGCCCAAGACAGGGCTGCCCATAAGTAGCATAACCACATCCGCCGCGCCAACCAGTGTCGCCCCTGGCGTAGGTCAGAAACCAAGCCATCCATGCTGCCTACAACCAAAAGAACAGCTAAAGGTAGATTATAATGATGGGCCACGTCTTGCTGCGATCCCCAAGAGGAAAGTGCATTGGTCACCAGTAAAGGTAATGTTGCAACAAGCAGGGGTAGGGAAGAACGACGCCAATAGAAGGCTAGGGGTAGGCTGAGCAGGAACAAGTAGAAAAGAATGTTTACCCAGTCCAAGGACCCGAGAAAATTCAAGGGATTAAATAGGGCATTGTGTATAATGCTGCCAACACTATCGCCAAGATGCTGATAACGCCCAAGTGCAGCAGGTCCAAATCCGTTATTCAGGAATGGATAAAGGATCTTGGCCAAAAACAAGAGCCACCCCCCCCTAGCAACAGCGCTTCCGCCGCCCAGCGCCAGCGTCGACGGTAGGCCTGCTCTAAGGCCAGGCCAATCACAATCAGGCCCAGCCCATCTCGGCAGCCCATCATAACAAACAGGGAGAGGAGCCAAAGCCAGCGCTGCTCAGCACGGTTGGCCCAAATGGCCAAGGCCAACAGGGGCATGGCCCAGGTTTCTGGGCGGAAGTCAACAAAAAAGTTGGCATTAAACACCACCGGCTGAAGCCACCACAATCCACAGATCAACCATCGTTCCCGTGGCCGCAAGCCTGCCTGCGCTGCCAGATGCCACAAGGGCCAAGCGGTGAGAATCAGCCCCAGCGCCTGAGTAAGGAACAGCCAATGAACGGACGGTACCAGCCAGTAGAATGGCGCAATGGCATAGAACATCCAAGCGCCATGGTTGCCCATGTGGTGGAGACCAAGCAGTGTGGAGCGTGGCTCAAGCCCTTGACTCATTTGCCAGGCCACTTGATCGTAGATGCCCAGATCCCAGCCGGCGCTATGGAGCAAGATGTGCCGGAGCGCCTGCAGACCATAAAATAGACCAACCAGCAGTGCGGAGACGAACCAGAATAAGCGGGGGACTTGGAAGCTCATGGGGGCAGGGTTTGCCTGAGGCTTTGTCATTGATGTAACGGGAAATGAATCCAGCGGGATTGGTGGTGCGAGCGGATCGACGCAGTCAGGGCATTGGCCGGGCACTGATGGAAGCAGTATGCGCTGCTGCTGATGGGGAAGGCTGTCCCAAGGTGTACTGGCTGACCCAGAACTTTAGTTGACGTCCTGTCCTTTGGGTCCATCGTCCAGTTCCCCTCATTCCGCTTTGTTTGGAAGGCCCTTGACCAAATCCCGACCGACCGAATCCTGAACAGGAGCCGTTGTGCCCTGGTACTGCTCCACCACGGCGCGGAACTGATCCCCGCCAATGGTTTCCTCCTCAACGAGTTGATTGGTCAGTTCATCCAGCAGGGGGCGATGTCCCGCCAGCAGGGAGCAGGCGGCGGCCAGGGCCTCTTTGGCCAGCTTCTGCACCTCCGCGTCCAGGGCTTTGGCCGTGTCTTTGGAATAGGTGGGGCGTTGTTGCAGCCAGTCCCGGCCAATGAACACCTCCGCCTGGTCCCCCTCCCAGGCCACCGGCCCCAGGGAAGAGAAGCCGTAGCGGGTCACCATCTCCCGGGCCGTGGCGGTGACGGCCTCGATATCCCTGCTGGCCCCCGGGGTGATCTCCTGTCTGCCAAAGACCACCAACTCCGCAGCCCGGCCCCCCATGCTCACCGCCATGCGGGCCTGAAGCTTGGCCCGGCTCACCAGGCCGGAATCCACCACCTCCTCGTCAGGAGTGAAGCGGGCAAAGCCGCCTACGCCGCCGCTGCGGGGCAGCAAGGTCACCTTGTCCAGATCATCCGCCTGATGCAGCAGGGTGGCCACCAGTGCATGACCCACCTCATGATAGGCGATGAGCCACTTCTTGCCGCTGTTCTGGAGGGGAGCGGCGGGCAGGCCCATGGTGACCCGCTCCAGGGCGTCCATGATGTGGTTGTCCTCGATGAACTGCTTCCGCGCCCGGGCCGTGAGAATGGCGGCTTCATTCAACAGGTTGGCCAGATCAGCACCGGAGAAGCCGGGGGTGCGGCAGGCCCAGGCGGCAAGGTCCACGTCCGGGGCCATGGGCCGGGTGCGGGCATGGACGTTGAGGATGGCCTCCCGGCCAGGACGATCCGGCAGGTCCACCAGCACCCGCCGATCAAAGCGGCCCGGTCGCAGCAGAGCGGTATCCAGCACGTCGGGGCGGTTGGTGGCCGCCAGCAGGATGATGCCGGAGTTGTCTTCAAAACCGTCCATTTCCGTGAGCAACTGGTTGAGGGTCTGCTCCCGCTCGTCGTTGCCGCCGCCGATGCCCGCCCCCCGCTGGCGGCCCACGGCGTCGATCTCGTCAATAAACACGATGCACGGGGCCTTCTGCTTGGCCTGACGGAACAGGTCCCGCACCCGGCTGGCCCCCACCCCCACAAACATCTCCACAAACTCACTGGCGGAGATGGAGAAGAACTCCACCCCCGCCTCCGCGGCCACGGCGCGGGCCAACAGGGTTTTGCCGGTTCCCGGCGGCCCCACCAGCAGCACGCCCCGGGGAATGCGGGCGCCAATGCTGGTGAACCGGTCCGGCTGTTTGAGGAAGGCCACCACCTCCTGGAGTTCATCCTTGGCCTCGTTGATCCCGGCCACGTCCTCAAAACATACCCTGATGTCGTTTTCCGCACGGAGGCGGGGTTTGCTGCGACCGAAGCCCAGGGCCCGGTTGGCCGCCTTGGCGGAGCGGCGCAACAGGAAGCCGAGGCCCACCAGGATCAGCGCCACCAATAGCAGGTTGACCATCAGCCCGGCCCATGCCTCCTGCTGATGGCTGTCCTCAATGGTGAGGGGCACCCCGGCAGCGTCCGCCTCCTGAATCAGCACAGGATTCTCGGGGAACACGTCCACCACGCTCTGGCGGCCGTCCAGCAGAGTGACCCGCACCTTGCGCAGGTCGGGATTCCAGAGCAACTCCTGCGCCTGGCCATTGCGGACGGCCTCCACAAGACCGCTATAACCGAGCGGCTCCCGGTCCGGCTGGCCCAACGCCGGCGCAAATATGGTGATGTGGCGCTGATTTGCCACGGGACGTTCCCTTCTGGGGGTAACTGTAGCCAGATCCCTGCCCCCAATGGTTTGACGTAGCGCCGGGCCATGGCAAGAATGGAAGCTTCATGGTCCTGTGCTGCTGCAATCCAATGGCTGTCCCCAAGAAGAAAACCTCCAACCGGAAGCGGAATCAGCGCCGCGCCACGTGGAATCGCAAGGCGCACCTGGCTGCCCAGCGGGCCATGTCCCTGGGCAAGGCCGTCCTCAGCGGGCGGGCCAAGGGTTTCCACTACCCCATTGACGACGATGGGGACGACGAGGAGGAAAGCTGAGCCGGTGCGGGCCAACCGACGGTTCCAGGCGGTCCCACGTCCACCAGCCGGCGCCGACCGTCCAGACTGACCACCATCAGCACCGGCGGCGCTCCATCTCCGGGGGGCTGGGGGGGGTGCAAGGCGCGATGGGGTGGAACCGAGGCCCAGAAACAGCGCAGCAGCCGCTCCAGTTGCACCCCGCTGAGGGCCCCCTTGCCGCGGCGGCGTTGCCGCGCCTCCGCCTGGAGCCGCCAGCGCAGGCTGTGGCGCCACTGCCGGGGAAGCACCAGCACCAGCCCATGAAGCCGCTTCCATGTGCCGGTGTAGTCCGCCAGCACACGGCTGCAACGGGCACACCAAGCCCGCTCCGCGGCGGAGGCCCCGGGATGGGGGTCGTCCGGCCCCACCGGAAACGTGCGGGCCCCCACCATCCAGCCCTCCAGCAGAAAGACGTCCCCCCTGTGCTCCGCCTGGCCGCTGCGGTCCCCCCGTCCCCCGGCCAGGCCCTTATCAAAACGGGGAATAGAACACCGGCCCATGGCGGCGAAGTCGTCCAGGGAGCGGTTCAGCCAGATCAGGTCATGGCTGCCGGGGGGACCGCGATCAATGGCGAAGGGGTTGGCGGCCATGGCCGCGGCCCGGATGGGGAGGGGCAGATAGTAGTCGTCAATGGAGGCCACAATGGGGGAAAAGCCGTAGGCCCGGCCCAGCACGGCCATGGCCAGACCCAGAGTGGTTTTGCCGGCGCCCGGCACACCAACCAGGCCGATGCGGGGCAAGGGATTGGTCTGTTGCAATCTCCCCATGAGTTGCGCCATGGGGATCCACAATCCCCAGAGAACACCGGGATGGTGGGGAATTGCGGCCAGCGCGTCCACAACGGCGACCGTGCTCAGCGCCTCCAACTGCTGATCCAGCCAGGTCGTCACCGCCCCTTCTTCCAGATCCAGGATGATGCGCCAGCCGCTGTGGCAGGCCAACTGGTGGGCCAGTCGTCGCCGCTGGGCCGGCGCGTCCAGCACCGTCTGCAGGGTGAGGTGGTCATCAACCTGGAACGCTGGCGGGAACATCGGCCCTGGGCAAGACATGGACACCAACTCAGGACCCCAACTTGAACGCCTCCAGCACAACCGAGAAGACAAGGCCGATGCGGATGTTGTCCACAGCGTGCTGCAGCAGAGGAGGAGGGGCGGCGGCGGCCTTCAGGCTGCGGAGCCGCACCAGAACCTCGGCCACCGCCAGCACCAGTAAGGCTCCCAGGTCGCTGTCACCAAGCAGGGGAAGCTTCGTCAACAGGGGAATCCCCAGTTGGCCGAGGAAAAAGCCGCCGGTGAGGCCGAGAATCAAGACCACCCTGCGCCGCCATGGGGTCTCCAGCAGGTCCAGAAGCCAGCGACCCACACCGGCGGAAGCACTCTGAAGACGGGTGTGTTGTGAGCTCAGGATCCAGGCGGGGCGGGGCTGACGGGGAAAGGGCTCCCCTGCGGATGCAGGAGCCCTTCCAGGTAGGCAAGATCCACGTGGGGCTGACACCCCAGGGCAGGCCCTGTCAAAACAGTAGCGGGTTGTTGCGGCCCGTCACCCAGATGGTCCACCACCGCCGCGGCCCCGGTCAACCTCCCTCTCCCCGTAAGACGGCTTGGGGTCACCAGGCAGCGGAGCCCGGCGCGGCGGGCCGCCTCCACACCATGGGGGGAATCCTCAAGGGCCACCACCTGACGGGGGGGTAGGCCCGATTGGCCCAAGGCCATGGCGTAGGCCTGGGGATCGGGTTTCTTACGGGTTACGTCCTCGCCACAAATCCAGCCGCAAAAGGCGGATCCCAGGGGTTGGAAGGGCTGGGTAGACAGCAGCGCCTCCACCGCCCGACGGCGGCTGGTGGTCACGATCCACTGTCGCCACCCTGCCGCTGCGGCGTCTTGAATCAGGCGCACCACCCCTGGCCGGGGCGCCAGACCGCCAGCGGCAACAATGCGCCCATAGTGGACCTGCTTGCGCTCTTGAAGCTCCGCCGCCATGGCCCACTGCCCGGCCTGATCCCCCGGGGCGCCAGGGGGGGCCATGGCCAACCAGTGGCGAAGACGTTCTTCTCCGCCACTGATTCGCAACAACTCTCCATAATCAGCCATGGCCCAGCGCCACGGCAGACCCCGTTCCGCAAAAGCGGCATTGAATGCCCGGCGGTGACCGTCCCCCTCGGTCTCCGCCATGGTGCCGTCTACGTCCCAGAACAGACCAAGGGCGGAGGGCATGGGCGGGTTGGCTTTTACGGAAAGGTATCACCGCCGAGATGAAGGGGCTTGCCCTTTAAGGAAGGGTTCGGGACACTGTGGAAGATTTTCAGATTCAGCCCGTCATGGGAAAGGCCAAGGAAACCCATGCCGCTGCACTGGCCTTGCTGTTATCGGGCGGCGGATTCATTCCCGCTCAGGCCCATTGTCCCACACTCACTGATTCCTATTGCAAGTGTGCAATGCCGCCAGCGCCGCCGGCACTGCCGAATGCAAAGATAACACAACAACTGGAAGACCTGAGGCAAAGTCCCAGGCCGGATCCAGGAGCGCCTGGGGAAGACTGCAGCGTTGCCAAGACCCCTGCACCTGCTTCTATCCTGGCGACGGCACAGGGATTGCCGCCGCCGCCCGCCCCGCCGGCACTGCCGGAAGGAGAGGCAACACAACAACTGGAAGACCTGGGGCAGGATCCCAAGCCGGATTCAGGAGCGCCTGGCAAAGACGGAGCACTGGGGCAACAAGGCGCCACCACCGACCTGGCCATAGTCCTGGGCTCCCTGCCCAGGCCCCGTGTTGCGGGCTGGGCCGTTTCCACCTCCGTCACCAGCGTCGGGTCCGTAGCCGTGGGCCTGGCCCATCTTGTGGAGGACGAGAGCCGGTCCGTCAGCCTTGGCGTAGGCACGGACTGGAAGCACGCTCAAGGGGTGGCGGTGGTGAGTCTTCAACTCTGACTGGATTGAAGGAAGCCGATGACGCGCCCGCCATCCGGAACCAGGCTGGTTTCAAGGTGGCCGTCTTGGCTGTTGTGATTCCGGCTGGAGATCTTGTGGGGATATAAAGAGAATATAGAGGAAATAAAGTCGGTTAGGAAACCGATAGCCACCGCGAATGGTTGGGTCTTACGCAGGGTGCCCAGCTTTCTCATGCGTTGCAAAAAGATATCGAAAACCTTGATTTCCTCTCTGGTCAGATCCTTGGTCATCTCTGAGCGACGAAAACAATTAACTAATTCATGGCGCATCATTTTCTTAAGAACTGATCGATACTTTCCACTACGGATCGCATCAAATACCTGCTGATTCAGGAATTTTCGTCCAATGATTTCAATGGCGTCAATAATCTCACCAATCACCGCATTTTATCAATTTCCAAGATTTTAGCCCTGCGCCAGGCTGAATCTCCCAATTCATAGGCAAAGACGGGTAATCTACCAATATACTCAAAAAGCAACTTCAAGTCTTTTATGGAGATTCGTACCTCTGCAGAGACGAAGATTTCCGTGTAGAATTCATGTATCTCATCTCTGGACCAGATTTCTATATTCAACATACTAAACACACGAGCCAGTGATTCCTGATGTTGAATCAGGGCTTGGCGCCGTTCTTCCAGACCCCAAGGATCAGGATGCAGAGACGAGTTTCTGGCTGAGATATGAATAGCTCATCAATCGTGCTTTTGATCTAATGGGCAACCTGTGCTGAACCTTGAAGCCCCCGGTGGGACACCATCACCTGCGACATAGGAGCGGCGGCACCGCCACCTGGAGGCAATCCCTCGCCATGTGGCCAACTCCATGGCCATGGAAGGGGAGCCATAGATGAAGCCTGGATTCGGGAAGGGCTTGCCCGCCATATTATGGCCCGCTCTCCCTCGCCATCGCAACCGCCACAGGCATCCTGAACCGGGTGTCCTGGGGGTAGCTGAAGGCTGGACGACAGCTGAACGCTGGGCCTGGCCCAGGTCTCAACCATCCCTTCCGCGAGTCATTCACGGGCTCGCTCCTTCTTTTGCGCTGGTGGGTCTTCCGCTGAATGACGGCGCTTGGGAGCAACGAGGAACACCAACGTCACACCAGGGATCTCCCAGCCTGAAGCATCAATAGCAAGAAAACCTGCCACGACCAAGAAAACCAGGAGAAATGCCCTCCTCATCCCAAACTCAGCCCAGGACTGTTGGCGCCTGTGGTCTTGGTCACGGTCTGCGCGGTCCTCTTGCCGCTGAGCTCTCCAGTCTCTCTCCTGTGGAGAGTCGGCCCACTGTGGGCGGTGCCGGGTAGCCATGAATCTCCTAACTCTAGTCATGCTACTAAGACACTTAGAGATATTCTGCAACATGAGCATTCCCGCTCATGCTCATCCGTTTGAGGCCGGGGCGCATGCGCACCCCGGTAGGTCCTCATGGCGGCTTTCAAGCCGGCAGACCACAAGCCCGCAGAGCAGGGGAGCGCCATACCGCGCCTCGCGCCGTAGTGCATGGGTGGCGGCAATGGCTGGCCCCGGGTGTGGTGGTGGCCGTGGTTCTGGCCATGGGCTCTTTGCAACGGGCTGACCTTCAGGCGTTCAGGGCTGAAGGTCAGTCGGACATTGGCGTGGTTAATGACCGCCTGGATCAGGTTGACGCCCGCCATCACCCACGGTAAAAATGGCGAGAACAAGCATAACTGACGATCCCGGACCCATGACCCGCCAAGCTCGAGACTCGTAACCGGAAGACGACGGCGCCCCCCCAGGAGGACAGCAGAGAGAAAAAACATGGGCATCTATGGCTTCCCCGTTGATAACGACCGACTCACCCCGGTGATGACATTGGGACCCTCTCCCCTATAGTTTGGTTCTCTTAATCGCTTTTGAGAATTTTATACATAACGTGGGCATCCACAAAGCCCAATCGCCGGTGGTGAAACGCACCGGGCAACGTTCCGACAACGACCATGCCGTTGTGTTGCCAGGCCTGCACTGCAGCAGTGTTGGTGGACACAACCAGGTTAAACTGCATCGCCCGGAACCCCAACGCCAGGGCCTGATCCTGGGAATGGGAGAACAACAGACTGCCAATTCCCTGCCGTCGCGCCGTGGCGGCAACCACGTAGCCGCAGTTGCACACATGGGCCGCCAGGGTGGGGCCGTTGGGCTTGATGTGGTAGGTGCCCAGCACCCCACCATCCGCCGCCACCGCCACAAAGGCCTGCAGAGCGGCTTCCACCCAGACGGCATGGCCCCCCTCGGCATCCATGGCGGGGTCGAAGGGGAGGGTCTCACCGGCCCGCACCACCGGCTCCATGATCCGCCATGTGGCAGGCCAGTCCTCCGGTTGCAGGGGGCGAATCCGAACCATGAGGCGGTGGCGCCGGGAGGTGCGCTGATCCCCTTGGTTCACCGGTGTCTACGCTGCATCCGCCGGGACAAAGGCAAGGGCCACGCCGTTGTTGCAATAGCGCTTGCCGGTGGGCTGGGGACCGTCGTTGAATACATGCCCCTGGTGCCCGCCACAGCGACGGCAATGGTACTCCGTACGGGGAAGAAACAGCTTGAAATCCAGCTTGGCGCCGATACTGTCGGGGAGCGGCTCCCAGAAGCTGGGCCAGCCGGTGCCGCTCTCGTACTTGGCCGCGGAGGAAAACAGGGGCAGTCCACACCCTTTGCACACAAACACGCCGTCCCGCTTTTCCTCCAGCAGGGCGCTGGTGAAGGGGCGCTCCGTCCCTTCCCGCCGCAGGACGTTAAAGGCTTCCGGGGAGAGCCGCTGGCGCCATTCGGATTCACTGAGATCCCAGGCGGGTTCCCCTGCAGGGGATGCTGCGCTGGCCATGGATGGCTTCAAAACAACCACCATAGAAGTGGCCAGCCCCAGCAGCAGGGTGCGACGGCTCATGGAGCTGAGCAGTGACGCCATGGTGTTGTGATCCCCGGTTCAAAGGCCCATTCTATGACCCCCGTCACCTGTCACGCCAGCCATCCCCGGTTACCGTCATGCCCCTCAGCCCTGGGGCGTCACCCCTTCAGCGTAGCGCCGATGCTGGACTGCACCGACCGGCATTTCCGGGTGCTGATGCGTCACATCAGCCGTGGGGCCTTGCTCTACACGGAGATGGTGGTGGCCCAGGCGCTCCACTACGGCCACCGGCGGCGCCTGCTGGATTTCAATCCCGTTGAGCGCCCCCTGGCGCTCCAGGTGGGGGGGGACGATCCCCTGTTGCTGGCGGAAGCGGCCCGCATGGCCGAGGTGTGGGGCTACGACGAACTCAACCTGAACCTGGGCTGTCCCAGTGAACGGGTGCAGGCGGGACGTTTTGGCGCCTGCCTCATGGCGGAACCCGACCACGTGGCCCGCTGCATCGAGGCCATGGCCACCAGCAGCGGCCTGCCGGTCACCGTCAAACACCGCCTGGGCATTGACCATCAGGCAAGCTACGACCGGCTCCTGGCATTCGTGGACACCACGGCGGCGGCGGGGGCCCAGCGCTTCATCATCCATGCCCGCAAGGCCTGGTTGCAGGGCCTCAATCCCAAACAGAATCGCACCATCCCCCCTCTGCGCTACGACTGGGTGGCGCGCCTCAAGCAGGAACGTCCCCACTTGTCCGTTGTCCTCAACGGGGGGCTCGCCACCATGGCGGATTGCCGCCAAGCTCTGACCATGTGCGACGGCGCCATGGTGGGCCGCGCCGTCTATGACCACCCCCTGCGCTGGGCTGACGTGGATGGGGTCTTTTACGGCCGTGCTCCCCAGCAACTGCGGCCGTCCGCCATTGTGGCGGCCATGATTCCCTATGCCGAGGTCCACATGGCCCAGGGGGGACGCCTCTGGGACGTGGCCCGCCACCTCTTGCAACTGGTGCAGGGTGTTCCCGGGGCGCGGGCCTGGCGTCGTCGCCTCGGTGAAGGAGCCATGGTCCGCGGCGCCGGCCTGGGGGTGCTTCAGCAAGCTGCCGAGGCATTGATGGGGCGGGGATGGTGATGGAGGGGGCCTTGGGGCGCATCCTCCTTCGTTGAGTCTCTTAATCTTCTATTTATGAATCCTGGCCCTGGGAACCGGGGGTCTGGAGAAGCTGAAACACCCGCTCCGGGACCAACTCGGTGGTGGCGCCGACAACGGCGTCAGCGCCAGCGGCCAACAACTGGTGGTGGTAAGCGACCCGCACCGTCTCGTCGGCAGCGGCCACATGGGGCGGCGCCACGGCCAGGGCCTTGCAGCGAAGCCGGGGCTGTTGCCGCCGGGCGCGAACCACCGTGAGCACGTCCGCAACGGTATCCCCCACATACCCCATGGGCAGGTGGGCGAGGGGGACGTGGGCCCTGGCGGCCAATGCCTCGGCCAACTGGAGAAGACCCGTGGGATCCGGTTTATCCGGGGCATCCCCCATGGCCACCAGGGGGGGCTGAAGCAGGCCCAGGCGGTCCTCCAGCACGTGGCGGGCGCTGGGGGGTTCAGCCCCGCTGACAAAGCCCCAGCCAATGCCGGCGCCGCTGAGGGCGGCAAAAAAAGCCCTGTTCACCAACAGGGGCTCCTGGCGGATGAGGCCGGTCCACCGCCGGGGCTCACGGCTCACGGCGCCCCCGTCGTCCCGCCCGAAATACAACCCGGAGAACACTTCCACCACCGCCGTCCGTGAAGGCAGGGACAGGTTCGGCTGCCGGGAGCGGCGGCGGCGCAGCAACTCCAGGCTGGCATCCCAATCGTTGTTCCAGCGGCCGTCCGCCTTGAGGGCGTCAATGGTCTCGGGTGTGGGCCGCCAGCCGCTGAAGTGGGCCACGGTTTCCGCCACGGCGAGGCGATAACTGCCCCCAACGTCACGGATCACACCGTCGATATCAAACAGCAGCAGGGCGCGAAGCGGGGGCAGGACGAGTTGCCGGGGGCCTGTTAAGCTAATCCCCAACAGCCAAAGACGTCTCCCCCCATCTTGAGCGAAACCACCACCGCCCCTTTTCCCGAAACCAGCCAGCCCAACCCCGGCAGTAGCTCCATGTCCACCCCGGCCCGTTCCGAGGACAGGCCCGAACCCTCCGTGGCCACCTCCGGCCACACGCCCCGCCCTGACGAGGGGCGATTTCTTCTCAAGATTCTGTGGCTGCCGGACAACGTGGCCCTGGCTGTGGATCAGATTGTCGGGGGTGGCCCCAGTCCGCTGACCAGCTATTACTTCTGGCCCCGGGACGATGCCTGGGACACGCTCAAATCCGACCTGGAACGAAAGAAATGGATTACCGACAACGAGCGGGTGGAAATCCTCAACCAGGCCACGGAAGTGATCAACTACTGGCAGGAGGAGGGCAAAGGGAAAGGCCTGGAGGACGTGAAACTCAAGTTCCCCAAAGTCACCTTCTGCGGTACGGCCTGAAGGGGGGTTGTCCTTAGGATTCCGGCTCCAACGGATGTAGCCCCACCACCGGCATGGCGTCCCCCAGCATCCAGTGGTACCCCGGTCACGTGGCCCGGGCGGAGAGGCAACTGCGCCACCAACTGGACCGCGTCGATCTGGTGCTGGAGGTGTGTGACGCCCGCATCCTGCAGGCGAGCCGGCACCCGTGCCTGGGGCGCTGGGCGGGGAACAAGCCCCGGCTGCTGGTGGTAAACCGGCGGGACATGATCCCCCCGCCCGCCCGCAGCAGTTGGCAGCGGTGGCTTCAGCGTCATGGGGAGGCCCCCATCTGGTGCGACGGGCGCCGGGGCGGAGGCAGCAAGGCGCTCCTGCAGGCGGCCGTGGAGGCCGGCAGCGCCCTCAATGCCCGTCGTCAACGGCGGGGCCTGCGCCCGCGGCCGGTGCGGGCCCTCATGCTGGGCTTCCCCAACGTGGGCAAGTCCGCCCTGATCAATCGGCTGGTGGGCCGCCGGGCCGTGGCCAGCGAACGGCGGGCCGGCGTCACCCGCTCCCTCCAGTGGGTGCGCATGGGCGGCCATGTGGATCTTCTGGATGCCCCCGGCATCCTGCCCCCCCGCCTCCAGGATCAACAGGCTGCTCTGCTGCTGGCCATCTGCGATGACATTGGTCAGGCCGCCTATGACCATGAACCGGTGGCCCAGGTGTTGCTTCAGCGCCTCGCCACCCTGGCGCCACCCCATGTGAACCAACCGCTAACGGATCTTCTGGCGGACCGCTACGGCGTCACGGTGGATCCACGGATGGCCCATCAATGGCTGCAGGCCGCCGCCGCCGAGCACACCAGCGGTTGCACCGCCCCCATGGCCCGGCGGCTGCTGGAGGACTTCCGCAAGGGGCGCCTGGGCGCCATTGCTCTGCAAGAAGCACCCCAACCATCGCCACAGGGGTGAGGTGGGGCAGCAATCCTCCTGCTCGTCAGAGGCCGGTGGTGGGGCCATGTTCGGCCATGGCGTCGGCCAACTGGTGCGTCTCACCTACGACAAACCCCACCCCATGCGCCTTGACCGGTGGCTGGCGCAGCAGCGGCAGGAGCAGAGCCGGGCCCGGATTCAGAAGCTCATCGCCCAACACCTGGTGCGGGTGAACGGCGCAACAATCCCCCGGGCCAAAACACCCTTGCGCCCCGGGGACCGGGTGGAACTGTGGTTGCCGCCACCGGAACCGCTGGACTACCTGCCGCCCCAGCCCATGGACCTGGACATTCTCCATGAGGACGCCGAGATCATCGTTGTCAACAAACCCGCCGGCCTCACGGTTCACCCTGCCCCCGGCCACCGGGACGGCACCCTGGTGAACGGGTTGCTTGCCCACTGCCCCGACCTGCCCGGCATCGGCGGCAAGATGCGCCCCGGCATTGTTCACCGCCTGGATAAGGACACCAGCGGTTGCATGGTGGTGGCCAAAAGCCAGGCCGCGCTCATGAGCCTGCAACGGCAAATCGCCCAGCGAAGCTGCAGCCGCCGCTACCTGGGGCTCGTCCATGGTGTGCTGGCCCATGAGGAAGGCGTATGGGACGGTCCCATTGGCCGTCATCCCGTGGACCGGCGCCGGTATGCCGTTGTGCAGGGGGAGAGCGGGCGGCAGGCCCGGACCCATTGGCGGGTGCTGGAACGGCTGGGGGATTACTCCCTGGTGCGCTTCCAGCTTGAGACCGGCCGCACCCATCAGATCCGCGTCCATTGCAGCCATGGGGGACACCCCATTGTGGGGGATCCTCTCTACAGCCGCTGTCGCCGCCTGCCCATGGCCTTGCCCGGTCAAATGCTCCACGCCGTTGAACTGGGTCTGGATCATCCCCTCACTCAGGAGCGCATTGTCTGCTCGGCGGAACCGCCCCCGTGCTTTCAAGGGCTGTTGCGGCGGCTGCGGACGCCAGGCTCCTGAGCACGGCGGGCCGCGGCCACCAACCTCCGGGGCATCCGGGGCTGACCACTCCAGTGGAGATGCAGCCAACTGGCATGGAGTCTGCCGTGGGCCAGGCCCTCCCTGCGGGTGGGGACACCCCATCCGCTCAGTTGCCAGAGGGGGCGCAGAGGCGGGGCGGGTTTGGCGCCCGGATCCCGGAGGGTGCGGGCGGGCGCCACCTGCCAGTGGTGGAATTCATGCCCCACCACCTGCTCACGGGGGCGCACCACGGGACTGGCGCCGCAGGCCGATGCCCTGCGGTAACCCAACTGGAAGGCGCCGCGGCAGGCGGCGCCGGGAAGGATACCCGCCATGGGCCAGGGCCGGTTTTCCGGATCATGGAGGGTGCGCAGCAGCAACAGCATCCCCCCGCACTCGGCATAGATGGGCAGGCCACGGCCATGGGCCGCCCGCAATGCCCCCAGGCTGCGGGCGGCCTGGGCCAGGGTGGCGCCGTGGAGTTCGGGATAGCCCCCGGGCAACACCAACCCTGCCGTCCCCCGGGGCAGGGGTTGATCCGCCAACGGCGACCAGCCCTGGATTCGCGCCCCGTAATACTCCAGCCACTCCCGCTGCTCGGGATAGAGGAAGCAGAAGGCCCGGTCCCGGGCAATGGCCAGCACGGGACCGGGGTCTGCGGCCGGCCGGGGGACATCCGTGGGGCTGACGACCAGGAAGGGGGATGGTCCGGGGCCGCCGCGACTGGCTTGCAGGTGGGGCAGGAGGCGGTCCACGTCAAGGTGGCGCAGCGCCACGGCCGCCAACTGCCGGCAGCGGGCCTGGAAGTGGTGGATTTCCCCTGGCGGCAGGAGCCCCAGATGCCGTGAGGGCAGGGCCATGGCTTCACTGCGGGGCAGTACGCCCAGCACCGGCAGACCCGTCGGCTCCAGGGCCGCCGTCAGCAATTGCCGGTGCCGTCGGCTGCCCACGCCGTTGAGCACCACGCCGCACCACGGCAACTCGGGAGCCTGATCCCGGAAGCCCGCCGCCAGGGCGCGGATGGAGGCCCCCTGGCGGGCGGCATCCACAACGAACAGCAGGGGGAGATTGAGCAGGCGGGCCACGTGGGCGGTGCTGCCCTCCTGGCTGGGGCCGAGGCCGTCATACAGGCCCATGACCCCCTCCACCAGACAGGCGTCCGTGGCGCGCCCCCAATGGTGGAACGCCGCCAGCAGCCATGGCTTCCCACAGAGGAGGGGATCCAGGTTGCGGCAGGGGCGGCCGCTGAGGGTCCCCAGGAGTTGGGAATCCAGGTAGTCCGGCCCCACTTTGAAGGTCTGCACGGTGAGACCCCGCTGGCTCAGGGCCGCCGTCAGACAGAGGCTCAACAGGGTTTTGCCGGAGCCGCTCCGGGGTGCGGCGATGATGAGGCCCAAGGAGGGAGCGCAGTGGTCAGACCTGGCTGGCCGCCGTCAGCATCCGGTCCGCCAGTTGGGCCGTGGTGGCCAGCAGGGGATTGGTGGTGTCGTGGCCGCCGGTGAGGACACGGGTTTCCTGCACCTCCAGAGATCTCTCGATCAGCGGGACGATTTCTTCCACCAGATCCCGGGAGGAAACGTCCCCCCCCTCCAGCCGCATGCAGCCACTGGCTTCTCCGCAGAGCACCACGCAGAGTTCCCGGCTGTCGGGGGGTTGACACAACAGGCGCAGGCCCAGAACGGAGCCGGCATGGGGTTTTGGGAAACCCACGGGAACCGCCACCAGGCGCAAATCCACCATGACCCCGTCCGGGCGCCGGAAGCGGTAGACGCTGCTGTCCCGTTGCTGGCAGCCTGTCTGCAGCGACCACTGGAGGCGGCCGGCGATCCATGCGGCCAGCAGCAGACCTTGGCACAACTGGTCCCCCTCCACGTCAATATCCACCTGCGCCACATGGCTGAGGGCGGTGCGTCGGTCCTGGGCGTCAAAGGCCATGGCCAGGGATTCCCGCCACCCCCCGAGGCGGTACCAGTTCAGATCGGAGACCGCCTGACCGGCGGCAATGCGCTGGGCCAGAATCCTGAGGGAAGGCCCGGTTTCCCCCAGGGCGGTATCTACAATCAGCCGTCGCGGCGCCGTCGCCAGCCGTTCAAAGATGTCCATGTGTTCCCCGAGGGCCCCTTCCCAGAGCACCCAGCAGGGCAACTGAGGGGGGATCAACCGGGGCAGCAGGTCCAGTTCCGCGGCAATGGACGCCGCCCCGCCACGGAGCACCAGCACGTCCCCGCACACACTGCCACCCGCACTGTTCTCCTCCGGCAGGGAGCAATAGGCGGCCACCAGGGCATCCAGGGCCTGCTCCCCGTCAATGGTGGGGGCCAGGGTGATCATGCGGTGGGGCTGGAGTTCGCTGATGCTGCTTTCAATGGCCTGGCCCCGCAGATCGTCGTAGGCCCCGTTTTCCCCGGTTTGGGCGGCCAGTGTCCGGGCCAGGGTGTTGGAGAGGGGCGCGGTGGCGGCGGGGAGACCGTAGGCGCCAATGGCGCGACGGGCGGCATCCACCAGACAAGGGCGCTGCATTCCCATGACCGCATCCTGCAGCAGGCCGAGGCGGGACAGGTGCTGCTCCAGCCAGGCCGGCTCCCACACCACCAGGGTAAAGGTGGCGGAGCTGTTGGCGCCCTCTTCCGGATGCTCCCAAAGCTGTTTCAGGTGGTCGATCACCGCATCGGGCGGCAGCTTGAGGGGGGCTTGCAGGGTGAACTGGGGAACCATGGCGAGGCTGAGGGGAGGGGCGTGGGAATCAGGGGCGGCGCCAGAGCAGACCGTCACGGGCCAGCAACTCGTCCGATGCCGCTGGTCCCCAGGTGCCGGCCTCGTAGGGGTGGACGGGGAAGCGATCCGGGGACTGCTTGAGCCCCTCCAGGATGGGGGTGTAGAGCCGCCAGGCGGCTTCCACCTCGTCACTGCGGGTGAAAAGGGTGGGATCCCCCAGCATGGCGTCCGCCAGGAGTCGCACGTAGCCCTCGTCGGAGGGTTCCCCGAAGGACTCGTCGTAGGAGAAGTTCATGGAGATGGGACGGCTGCGCATCCCGGAGCCCGGCGCCTTCACCTCGAAGCGGAACGTGGCCCCTTCGTTGGGCTGGATGCGAATCACGAACTGGTTGGCGCTCACCCCACCCGCTGCGGCATCAAAAAGACGCACCGGGGCATCCCGGAAGGTGAGGGCCACCTCACTGAGGCGTTTGGCCAGATGCTTGCCGGTGCGCAGGTAGAAGGGCACCCCCTGCCAACGCCAGTTGTCAACGAACAGCTTGATGGCCACGTAGGTTTCCGTGGTGCTGTCGGGGTCCACACCGGGTTCATGGCGGTAGCTGGCCATGGGATGCTCCGCCGTGCCGCCGCTGCCGTATTGTCCGCGCACGCAACAACTCCAGGGTTGCTCCGGGCTGGCCAGTCGGGCCGCCTGCAGCACCTTGGCCTTCTCGTTGCGGATGGATTCCGGCTCGAAGCGCCCCGGCGGCTCCATGGCGGTCAGGGCCAGCATCTGGGTCAGGTGGTTCTGCACCATGTCCTTCAGGGCGCCGGACTGCTCGTAGTAACTGGCCCGCTGCTCCACCCCCACGGTTTCCGCGGCGGTGATCTGCACACTGCTGACGTGGTTCCGGTTCCAGAGGGGCTCGAAGATGGTGTTGGCGAAGCGCAACACCATGATGTTCTGGACCGTTTCCTTGCCCAGGTAGTGGTCGATGCGGAAAAGCTGGTTCTCCCGGCCGCAGCTTCTGACCACCCGGTTGAGCTGCTGGGCGCTGGCGTAGTCCGTGCCGAAGGGCTTTTCAATCACCAGGCGGCTCCGTTGCCGATCCGCCAACAGGCCCGCTCCCGCCAGGGCCCGGGCGCCGGAGCCGTAATAGGCAGGCGAGACGGAGAGATAGAACGTGCGCTCACCCCGGGTGGCCCGCTGGCGATCCACCTGCTCCAACCGCTGGGCCAGCCGCGCCAGGTGATCCGGCTGCTGCAGGTCCACGGGTTCATAGAAGAGCCCCTGGCTGAACTGCTCCCAAGCCTGGGGATGGGCGGCGATGGCGGGCTGGAGTCGCTCCGCCATGGTCTGGCGGAACACCTGGTCGCTCCAGGGGCGCCGGGCACAACCCAGCACCGCAAACTCACTGGAGAGGCGCCGCTGAAGGAACAACTCGAACAGGGCGGGGATCAACTTGCGGTGCGTCAAATCACCGGACGCACCGAAGATGATCAGGCATTGGGGGGGAATCACCCGCTCCTGGCGCAGGCCAACGCGCAGGGGATTGGTCAAGGTGGCGGCCATGAAGGCGTTGGAGCCGTCGGTCTGCCCTTCTTTAGCCACAACGGCGGTGTTTGGGGAGCCTGGAGGATGCCTCAATAGGTTTCCACATGCCAGCGGCCGGCTTTTTTCAATTGGGGACGCAGGGTTTTCCAATCCAGACCGCGGGTGGCGGCGGCGGTGGTCATGGCCTCGTCAATGCCCGGCTCCATGCCCCGCAGACCGCACATGTACAGGTGGGTAGCGTCCAGATTGATCAGGCTGAAGATCTCGTCGGCGTATTCCGCCACCCGATGCTGGATGTACATGCGGCCCCCCTCGCTGTTCTTCTGCTCCCGGCTGATGGCCTTGGTGTAGCGGAAGTTTTCCGGGTAGGCGCTCAGGTAGCTCTGGAATTCCTCCTCATAGAGCAGGTTGGGGGTGGTGGGGACGCCCATGAACAACCAGGCCTTGCCGCGGAAAGCATAGTCGGGATTTTTGGCCCGCTCACCGGGATCAAACATGCGGCGCAGATAGGCCCGCATGGGGGCAATGCCGGTGCCGGTGGCCAGCATGATCACGTTGGCTTCTTCATCCGCCGGCAGGAGCATTTCCTTGCCCACCGGCCCGGTGATCTTCACCGGCGCGCCGGGGGCGATGTCGCAGAGGAACGTGGAGCAGACGCCGTTGATGACTTCCCCGTCCTTCTCGTATTGCAGTTGACGGACGCAGAGAGAGACCGTATTGCCGGCCAGGTTGTCCCCATGGCGGGTGCTGGCAATGGAATAGAGGCGGATTTTGTGGGGCTTGCCGTTGTCCGCCAGGCCGTCGGGGATGATGCCGATGGACTGACCCTCCACATAGCGCAGGTCGCCGCCGGACAGGTCCATGGTGACGTGGTTCACCCGGCCGATGGCCCCCTCCTTGAGCAGGCTGTCGTTGCTGATCACCTTGCCGACAAAAGGGGTCTTGGGTTTGTACAGGTTGACGGGCACGTCGGCATGGGCGGCCTTGGCGGGAGTCTTCCTGGCCGCCTTGGCCGGCTGGGCGGGGGCCGGAGCGCTGCCGGCCGTACTTGACCCGGGGGTGGCTGCGGTGCTGGCGAGGCCGTTGGAGACCTGGAGAATTCTGGCCCCTGAGCGCAGCAGCCGACCATAGGTGGACTGCAACCGGCTGAGGGGAACCATCAAACGACGGATGCCGGCAGCGG
The DNA here is from genome assembly GCA_026709085.1 of Cyanobacteria bacterium MAG CAR3_bin_5. GTDB lineage: Bacteria > Cyanobacteriota > Cyanobacteriia > PCC-6307 > Cyanobiaceae > Synechococcus_B. The sequence continues at coordinate 33,647 of JAPOTR010000019.1, forward strand.
GGATGGGGGATCCGGAAAAGTCCTGGATGGTGATGGTCATCATCCGGCTGGGGCCGGAACTGGCAGCGGACAGCACATGCATGGCAGATGGTTGGGAACTGATCCCCGCTGATAACGGGGCGGGATGCTGGCTTTAAGGGCGCCAGGGCCGAGTCCAGGCGCCAGCCTATAATGCTCTCCTGCCATCAGGCTATCCTTTCATCAGCAGTGGAAGGGCCAGGGGTGACGGGGAGGGGATTCCAAGACCGTATCCGGGCATGGGGCCGCTGGCTTCTCGTTGCGGCGCTGCTGACGGGCTGCAGCACCAGCCCCACGGGCCGACAGCAGTTCATGCTGGTGTCCCCCGACGCCGCCATCTCCATGGCGCAAGCCGCCTACATGGACACCTTGCGGCAGTTTGCCCGTCGTGGAAAGCTGATGAACGATCCGCTGTTGGCGGAGCGCATGGGTCGGATCACGGGGCGGTTGGTGGCTGTGGCCGTCCAGGAGTATCCCCATACAGCCGGTTGGGAGTGGAGCGTGGCCCTGGTGGATGATGCCGACGTCATCAACGCCTGGGCCATGGCGGGGGGCCGCATGGCCGTTTTCCGGGGACTCGTTGAGAAGCTGCGGCTCAGCGACGATGAAATCGCCCACATCATGGGCCATGAAATTGCCCACGCCATTGCCAATCACCATGCGGAACGCATGTCCATGGTGCTGGCCCAGAATCTGGCGGTCTCCGTGGTGGGGCAGAACGCGGAGGAGGGTTCTCAGGCCGCGCCCATCGCCAACACCGTGGCCACCGTTGCCCTCGCCCTCCCCAACAGCCGCAGTGGCGAGGAGGAGGCGGACAGTCTGGGCATGAGGATGGCTGTCAAGGCGGGCTACGATCCCCTGGCGGCGGCGACCCTGTGGCAAAAGATGGTCCAGCACGGGGGACCCAGGCCGCCGGAATTCCTCAGCACCCATCCGGATCCGGCCAGCCGCATGAGGGCGCTGGCCGCCCTGGTGGACGACGTTCAGCATCTTCGGCCTGCAGCGCCGCCCGAGCCCCATAGGGTGCGGATCTATATGCAGCAATGAAAGCGGTGGATAAAGGCGGTGGCTATGCCCGTCAGGTGGATCTAAATGCTGTGCCCTTGGCAGGATCTGGCGACCCTCTCAACTGTCCGTGCTCCAGGGAATCCCTGAACAACAAGAAGATATCCGGTAACATCTATCATTCTTCATGCATCACCTGTACCAAGTCGAAAAGCGCCCACTCGCAGCAAGCAGAAGGATCCTGTTCAAACTTATTTCGAGTGCATGGCCGAGATCCGCAGTACCGGCGGCGCCACCAGCGAGACATCCTACTATGCAGCAAGAACGCCCCGAGAACTGGCCAGTGGGCAATTCCAGAACGAGGTGTCGTTGAAGTCAAGTCTCCTGCCAACAGTATCTCGAACACGGTAGGAGATGAGCAGGCAACGAGGTACTGGAATCGGTATCGTCCGGCTCTCGTGACTAACTATTGGGAGTTTATCCTCATTGGCGAGGACAACAACAGCAAGCTGGACGAGCGCGAGTCTTTCAGCCTGGTTGATAATGAGCAAGCCTTCTGGGCAATGGCAGGCGATCCAGTGAAAGCAGTGCGACTAATAGGAAATCGGTTTAGGGAGTTTCTACAGCGCACCATGATGAACTTGGCGTCACTCACTCAACCAGAGGACCTTTCCTATTTTCTCGCATCATATGCTCGTGCTACCTGAAGTCGCTGGATGGGCAGGATCAACAGCAGCCGGAGGTGAGCATCAGCGGCGGCAGTGGGGTGACGGAGGGGGTAGCGCCAGCTTCACCCTGAGCGCCAGTCCGTCCCCGTCAGCGTCGCTGGCTGTGAGTGTGACAGTGGCACAGAGCGGGGAGTACGGGGTGAGCACGGGCCAGCGCACGGTGACGGTGTCCACTGGCGGCAGTGTTGTATTCACGGTAGGCACGACGGACGACTCAACCGATGAGGCGGATGGATCGGTGACGGCCACCGTGGGTGGGGGCAGCGGCTACAGGGTGTCCACGTCCCAAGGAGCGGCGACGGTGAGCGTGGCGGAGATGATGTTGCGCCCACCCCGCAGGTGAGCATCAGCGGCGGCAGTGGGGTGACGGTGGGTGGGAGCGCCAGCTTCACCCTGAGCGCCAGTCCGTCCCCGTCAGCGTCGCTGGCTGTGAGTGTGACAGTGGCACAGAGCGGGGAGTACGGGGTGAGCACGGGCCAGCGCACGGTGACGGTGTCCACTGGCGGCAGTGTTGTATTCACGGTAGGCACGACGGACGACTCAACCGATGAGGCGGATGGATCGGTGACGGCCACCGTGGGTGGGGGCAGCGGCTACAGGGTGTCCACGTCCCAAGGAGCGGCGACGGTGAGCGTGGCGGAGATGATGTTGCGCCCACCCCGCAGGTGAGCATCAGCGGCGGCAGTGGGGTGACGGTGGGTGGGAGCGCCAGCTTCACCCTGAGCGCCAGTCCGTCCCCGTCAGCGTCGCTGGCTGTGAGTGTGAGCGTGTCACAGAGCGGGAAGTATGGGGTGAGTACAGGCCAGCGCACGGTGACGGTACCCACAGCGGGCAGCGTCGTGTTCACGGCAGGCGCCACGGACGACTCGACCGACGAGGCGGACGGGTCTGTGACGTCGACGGTGGGTGCCGGCAGCGGCTACAGGGTGTCCACGTCTTAAGGAGCGGCAACGGTGAACGTGCCGATAATGACGCACTGACCCCGGAGGTGAGCATCAGCAGCGACAGTGGGGGTGACGGAGGGGGTAGCGCCAGCTTCACCCTGATTGCCACGCCCTCACCAGTGGCGTCGCTGGCTGTGAGTGTGACAGTGGCGCAGAGGGGTGAGCACGGGCCAGCGCACGGTGACGATTCCCACAGGCGGCAGTGTCGTGTTCACGGTAGGCGCCACAGAGACTCGACCGATGAGGCGGACGGTTCCATCACGGCCACGGTGGGCGGGGGCAGCGGCTACAGGGTGT
>JAPOTR010000042.1 GCA_026709085.1 Cyanobacteria bacterium MAG CAR3_bin_5
GTAGACGACGGGCAGGTCGTTGGCGGGTGTGGCATAGACAATGGTGGCCTCGGGACTGTGGACGTCGTTCTGGTTGCCACCCACGGCGCGGATGGTGAAGGCATGGAGGACATCGGCAGTGAGGCCCTTGACGACATGACGGATGGTATCGTGGTTACTGCCTGCCATAGCGGACCAGGCGCCCCACCGGTCGACGCCGTTATCATCGAAGGCGACACGGACCTGATAACCGCTGATGGCGAGGTTACCGGGATCATCCCACCTCAAGGTCACCTCCCCGCTGTTGGGTCCCGTCACCGCCGTCAGGCCGGTGGGCGCCTTCAGGGTGGCGGCCGAGGGGGGTGTAACCGTCACCGCCGTCGCCGCAGGGCTCTCCACAAAGCTTCCGGCGAATGCCTTGATGGTCACCTTGACGGGGCTGCCGGGAGTGAGGCCGGTGATGACGTAGCGGACGGTATTGCGGTTGGAGGGGGAGATATCGGTCCATGCGCCCCAGTTATCGACACCGTTATCATCGGTGGCGACACGATATTGATACTTGCTGATCAGCTTATTATTGGGATCATCCCACCTCAGGGTCACCTGTCCACTCCCCGGTCCAGGGGTGGCGACCAGCCCGACGGGAGCGGCCAGGGTGACCGCGGCGGTAGCGGGGGTGAGGGTCACGATAGGGGAGGCTGGCCCCTTGACGGCGCCAGCGACGGCCCGCAACTGCATCTCGAACGTGCCGCCGCCGTTGAGGGCGGGGAAGACGGTGGAGACCGTGGATGCGTCGCTATCGATGATGGATATCCATCGGCCGCTCCAGTTGGAGCCGGTGCGGCGGATGCGGGTTTCGTAGCCGCTGATGACCGGGTTGTTGGGATCATCCCACGTGACGGTGGCGCCGTCGGTGTTGGGACCGGGCGTAGCGACCAGGCCGGTGGGCGCCTTCAGGGTGTTGGCCGCCGGGGGTGTGGCATAGACAATGGTGGCCTCGGGACTGTGGACGTCGTTCTGGTTGCCACCCACGGCGCGGATGGTGAAGGCATGGAGGACATCGGCAGTGAGGCCCTTGACGACATGACGGATGGTATCGTGGTTACTGCCTGCCATAGCGGACCAGGCGCCCCACCGGTCGACGCCGTTATCATCGAAGGCGACACGGACCTGATAACCGCTGATGGCGAGGTTACCGGGATCATCCCACCTCAAGGTCACCTCCCCGCTGTTGGGTCCCGTCACCGCCGTCAGGCCGGTGGGCGCCTTCAGGGTGGCGGCCGAGGGGGGTGTGGCATACGCATAGGCCGATTCGGCGCCGTTCAGCGGCCCGGCCACGGCGCGGATGACGAAGATGTGATTGAAGCCGGCGGTCAGCCTGTTGCCTGAGTTTGTAAAGTGGGTCACCGTGAAGCGGACGGTGTCGGCGTCACTGTTGGGCATGTCCTGCCAGCCGCGCCAGTAAGAAGCCGGCGAGTCGTTCCTTTCCTGTACGTGATACTGATATTTGGTGATAAGATTGTTGTTGGGGTTGCTCCACGTCAGAGTCACTTCCCTCGCCCCGGGCCCTGGTGTAGCGACCAGCCCGACGGGAGCGGCGGGGCTCACCGTGATGGTGAAGGTATCGGAGACGGAACCGCCGTTGTCGTCCGTGGCGGTGACCTTCACCGATAGCGTACCCACGTTGGCCGCCTGGGGTGTACCGCTGAAGCTGCGGCTGCCCTCGGTGAAGCTCAGCCAACCGGGTAATGCACTGTCATCGCCCTGCGTTGCCGTGTAACCCAACGCATCGCCATCGATATCGGCAAACGTATTGGCCGGGAAGGCATAACTGAAGGCCGCCCCTGCCGTAGCGTCCTGATCGGGAATAGCGGTGGCCACCGTGGGGGCGTTGTTGGCGTCGTTATCGGCAATGGTGAGGGTATGAACGTTGACGCTACCCACGTTGTAACCCGTGCCGCTGGAGAGGGTCAGAATCACCGTCTCCCCGTTCTCGTCCACGTTATCATCGGTGATGGCCACCGGGATGTTGACGCTGCCGGTATTGGCCGGTACCGTGACCGTCCCCGATCCGGTGATGCTGAAGTCCGTGTCTTCCACGGCGGTGCCGCCCACGGTGTAGCTCACCGTGATCTCGGCCGTGGGGGCAGGGCTGATGGCCACCGCCACGTTCTGTGTGCCGCCACTCTCCGCCACGGTGCTGCTGGCGGCCGCAAAGCTCACCCTGGGCGCATCGTCGTCCAGGATGGTGACCGTCGCGCTAGACGTGTCCAACACCAGGTCACCGGGCGGGTTGGCAAGGTAGAGAAACACGTTGAAGGTCTCGTCGCTCTCCTGGTAGTTGTCGTCCAGGATGGTGATGCTCTGCGTGATCTCCGTCTCCCCGGCCGGGATCGTGAGCGGGAACGGGCCGGGAATGAAGTCTGAATTTTCGCTCGCAGTGCCGCCGCTCACCGTAAGCAACCTGAAGCTGGTGTCCGTGCTGCGCGTGCCGTCCAGGCGCAGCGTGAACACCACCTCGCTGTCCGTATTCTCCCTCACGGTCACCGCGCCCCCCGGCGCCAAGGAGAGCGTGATGACGGGCGTAGCGCTCACCTCGTCGGATGACGCGCCATTCACGGTTCCGGCCACGGCCCGCACCTGGAAGCTGTATTGCGTCCCGTTGGTGAGACCGGAGACGGTATGACTGACGGTGTCCTTATCACTGCTGGCGATTTCCGTCCAACTATCCCATACGAGGGGGTCGCCGGAGCCTTGCCTGTACTGATACTCGGTGATGTTGCTGTTGTTGGGGTTGGTCCAGGAGAGGGTGACTTGTCCACTACTTGGTCCCGGTGTGGCGGTGAGGCCGGTGGGGGGTGGCGTGAACTCGCTGCCTCGAATCTCGAATTCGGGGACGCTGCCCCAGTCTCCCCAAGTCTTGGTGTTATCATTAAGGATTCTTGAATTGTTGGCAATGCTCCAGCCCGTGACGCCGGTTTCATCGTCGTTTGAGCTTGATCGGTAGCGCATCCTGGTGGGGGGAACTGTTACGTTCACCCCGTCGTTCAATACCAGCCAGTAGGTGGTCTTGGCCGCCAGCACCGTATTGGCCGGTGCGGTGAACGTATTCCACGCACCGTTCGTGAACGGGGACGGGTTGTTGAGGGTCGCCACGATCTTGCCGGTCGGGTTTGTGCCGTCCTCCCGGATCCTGACCACCGTCCCGGCATTGCCGGTGTTCACCTGCACCCGCACGTCCGTCACCCGGGCGGGCTTGCTCCCCGTGGTGAACTTTACTCCCTGACTACTACTAGCAGTAGATACACTGAAGCGGCTGGGTTCTGACTTGACAAGGGTGGTGGGCGTCTGCGCCTGGGCCTGCCCACCCCCCAGCAGAGCCCCCATGGAATCTGCGGCCAATGCCAGCAGAAGCTGCGGCGTCGTGGTGCGCCGCGTCAGGGGCAGCAGCAGGGGCAGGCTGAGGAGGGCGGCCAGCACAGCCCATTGCCACTGCCAGCCGCGGGATGTCTCACGCCTGGGGCCATGGCAGCCGCCGCCGTCACCATTCGCCATAGGGCAAGTGGTCACCCTGTCGTGGTTGTTGGAGGTGGCCATGGACCACGGAACCCGGATTCAGAGTCCTTGATGCTTTCCCAGGCTATGGACTGGGTAGCCACTTGGCTACAAGGGGAGGGAGGATTTATACGAAGGCTTCACGGTTCCTTACCCTAGCTTACGTAGCAACGGCTACCGTTTAACCCTGCGGGGGGGGGGGTAGTGTTAATAATTGTTACTTATGGTCTTGGGTGGCCGGGGCTGGATTGTATGGGTGGCCATGGGAGAGAGGATGCCCGGCAGTAGGAAGACGACAAGCGTTGCTGGTGCGTTGCCGGGCCGGCTGAGGTCCGGCAGAAGATGAGGGCCAATGAGGCCCGGCGCCAGCAGGAAAGGAAAGAGATCCGGGCCGACAGGAAAGCCCTGAACGAGAGCCGGGTCCCTGTTGAGCGCCCCTGGCCCCTCCGGGGTGATGGGTGACGGCAGGGTGATGGGTGGCTATGAGGCGGGAGGCGGGAGTCTGCCGGGGCCTGCCCTTGAAACGTTCCGGTTGAGCCCGGGCTCTGCCCCCTGCCACAGGTGTTGTAATATGTGAGCAACGGTCCGCCTGCCATGCCCGCTTTCCCGCCGGAGCTGGTTGCCTGGCTGCAGCCCGGCGCCATAGGGGCGGGCCTTGCCGTTGTCTGGGCCGACGTAAGAGGCCAGA
>JAPOTR010000062.1 GCA_026709085.1 Cyanobacteria bacterium MAG CAR3_bin_5
GGGGTGGCCGCGCTCACCACGATATTGAACGTATCCGATATAGACCCACCGTTACCGTCCGTGGCAGTCACCTTCACCGACAACGTACTCACGTTGGCCGCCTGGGGCGTACCGCTGAAGGTGCGGCTATTGGCCGTGAAGGTGAGCCAGGTGGGTAATGCGCTGTCATCCCCCTGCGTTGCCGTGTAGCCCAACGGGTCCCCGTCGGCATCGGCAAACGTATTGGCCGGGAACTGGTAGCTGAAGGCCGTGCCCGCCGTGGCGTTCTGATCGGGAATGACAGTGGCCACCGTGGGGGCGTTGTTCGCGCCGTCGTTATCGGCAATGGTGAGGGTATGAACGCTGGGGCTGCCCACCCTGTAACCCGTGCCGTCGCTCAAGGTCAGAATTACCGTCTCCCCGTTCTCGTCCACACTGTCGTCGGTGACGACCACCGGGACATCGATGCTGCTGAGGTTGGCGGGCACTAAAAAGACACTATTGATGCTGGAGAAATCCGTCCCTTCGGTGGCCGTACCGCTCACGTCGTAGTCCACTAAGATGCTGCTGCTGGGCGCCGGGCTGATGTTTATCCTTATGGTCTTCGTGCCGCCATCCTCAGCCACGGTGCTGCTACTGGCTGCAAAGCTCACCGTCGGGGTGTCGTCATCGGTGACGGTCACTGCCACGTTACCCGTCACACCGGCGTACCCGCCACCGGCAGCGGTGTGGGTAAGCGTGGCGCTGTCGTTGGTAATATCAACATCCTCCCCGGCCGTGACCGTCACTGTCTTGCCCGTATTCCAATCCGTGGTGCTGAACGTCAGGGTGGTCTGGTTCCCCGCCATGCCGCTGTCGGTGTCCACCGTCACCTCGCCACTGGCGCCGCCCACCGTTACCGTCACCGTACCCGTCGGCGCGGTGGCCAACTTCACCGTATAGGTATTGCTACTCCCCTCGTCTACCGTCACCGCAGACGGGCTGAACACCAACGCCTCCTCGTCGTCATCGGTGATGAATACCGTCACCGTGGGCGGGCTGCCCAGTCGCAACACGCTGTCTCGTGGCAAGCCCTCGCCGGGGATGTTGACCGCGAAGCTCTCCTCCCCCTCCCTCGCGTTGTCGTCAATGATCGGTATCCGCACCGTCGCCTCCGTCTCCCCCGCCGCGATGGTCACCGAGCCGGGACCGTTGACGAAGTCCCTGTCCGCTCCCTTCTCCGCCGTGATGCCGTTGTATTGCAACGCGACGATGGTGGTCTCGTCAGGGCGCGCCGTGCCCAGCCGCACCAGCACCTCCGCATGACTGTCCGCCCCCTCCGTCACCTCCACCCTGCTGGCGCTGAAGAACACCGGGATGGCGTTGTTCCACCGCGCCGTCGCAATCTCGGCTTCGGGTGGACCCAGCACCAGGTTATCGGCTTGGGCGCCGTTCCTGTTCACCTGCACCACCACGTCCTCGCCGCCGGCCGGCGTGACCACCAGGGTGTACTCCTCCACGTATTGCACGTTCCCCTTCTTCGTGAACATGCTCCCCGCGCCGCCGGTCACCAGCAGGTCCTGCGTCCCTAAGTCCACCAGTCTGGAGAAGGTGAACGTCACGGTGAACGGATCGGTGGTGAAGATGTCCGCCGGCACCCCGCTGATGCTCACCTCCGGCGGTATGCCGTCGATGATCTTGAACTCCTCCAGATTGTCCACCCCCACGGCGCCGCCTCCCAGGTTGACGCCGCTGCTGGCGTCCAACGCCAGCCCGATGTCCACCGTCTTGCCACCAGGCTCCGTAGTTGTGTCGTAGGCACCCTCCAGAAACAAGTTCACGCTGGCCGCGCTGGGGCCGGTGAAGGTGACCGTCGGGCTGGCGGCCGTGTTCAGGTTGTTGCACGTCACACCCATGGGCAGCCTGGTGGTGCAGATAATGGTGTAGTCCGTGCCGCGGGTGGCCGTGCCGGCGCCGAAGGTCAACGGCACGGCCAGGACCTCCCCATTCACCAGCGCACGGCTCAGGCTCAGGCTCAGGGTTTTGCTGTATCCCTCCTCCAAGTCCCCCGCCGGTCCCGCCAACGTCACCGTCGTCGCGTCGTCGTCCGTCACCGTCCCGCTGGCGCTGGACGCGCTCCCCACCGTATAGCCCGTCCCGCTGGCCACCGTCACCGTCACGTCTCCGTTCGGCTCGTCCACCTCGTCCACCTCGATGGCGACTATGACATCATACGTGATAGAGGCTTCGTCCCCTCCGGTGAAGGATATTGTATTGCTCCCCTCCCGTAGTACGCCCTCCCCACCACCAAGCGGCTTGGCTACCATGCTACTGACGGGTAGCACGTAATCCGCATCCGCGGCGTCCGCTACCTCCAGATTTACCGTCAGCGGGTAGGCAGGCTCCGGCGTCACCGTCACCCTGTAGGACAGGTGGACCACACCGTCGGGATTCCCGCCGTCCCTGAAGAGCGCAGCGGCGCCCTCCGACACTGTCGGCGATGTGCCGGGGGTGTTCGTGATGGTCACCACCGGCGGCTCCTCCAGGGTCAGGTTCACACTGTTCGGACTGCCACTCAGACCAGCTTCTCCCGGTCTCATGGCGCTGTTGCTTGTGTTTAACGCTACCGTCACCGTATCGTCATCACTGTCCCCGTCGTCCCGATCCGTCGGCGTGAACGTCAACGTCGCCGTCTGCACCGTGTCGGTATCATCGCCGGTGAAGACCAGCGTCAGTCGGTCGTCGTCCAGACCCTCACCCGTCACCCCCGTGCCCGCCGCCGTTACCACAAAGTCGTCCTTCGTCATGGCGTCCCCGTCCGGTAGCATCGCCCCCGTGCCGCTGCTCAGATCCAATACCACCTCCGCTCTCTCCCCCTCGTATAACCTTCGCCCCAACTCCACCGTCACCATGGCCGTGGCCGCCGCTACCCCCTCGGTCATCCTATCGTCCGCCGATGTCAGGCCCACACTCAGATCGTCGTCGTCCGCAATGACGAACGAGAACGTGTTGTCCTCCCCACGGGGATTCACCACGTAGCCGTCCGCGCTAATGCTGCTGCACCGGCTATCCGACGGCGGCAGTAACCTGATCGTTATCCTGCTGGGACGCTTGTTCGTCATATCGTTATCCCAGGCGCCTAATGTCGCTGGAAAGAACCGCCCTCCATCCGTAAAAGGCGCCACGAATACCCCCTCGCGACCGCCTCCGGCCTTCAGCCGGTCGTGGCCGCTCTCGCTCACCTCCACACATACAAACACCCCCGACCCGACCGCAACGTTGCTGCTGATCGTGTAGCTGAGTTCGCTCCCCATCCGATACTGACTCTCGTCCACCAGCAGGTCCTTCCCAACCCTCATCGCACTCTCCACATTCGGCTCCCGCAACGACATCACCGGCAGTGGACTCGCTACCGGCGTGGCCATCACCTCCCCATACTCCCCCGCCTGCGTATCCCCACTCCGCTCCAGCACCGCACGCACACGGAACGTGACCACCACGTCGTTTTGCAGAAGGGCAGGGTCGACCGTGTAAGACGTGGTGCCGGACCCACTACTGGGGATGTCCTCCCAATTCCTGTTCACCGTGATCGGCGTACCACCGCTGTCGTCCACGTACGTCGCATATAGCTGGTACTTACTGATGTACCCGTTGCCCGGATCGTCCCATTCCAGCGTCACCTCCCCACTCCCCGGTCCCGCCACCGCCGTCAACCCCGTCGGCGCTGCCACCTCCCCCAGCGCCACCGTCACCCAATCCGACGGCTCACCTGCTACCTCACCACCCACAAAGCCCCGTATCCGCACGTCGTACTTCGTGCCCTGCGCCTGATTCGGTATCTGGATCTCCCCACTCGTGCTGTCCGCGTCCGTTCCCAGAATCTCCACCCAGCCTGTCGTCGCAGACGCTCCCGGCACCCTCAACTCATACTCATACACCGTGATCGCACTCCGGTTGCTCGGGCGCTTCCAGTCCAGTCCCACAAACCCCGATAACGCACGATCAGCACCCGGATCGGGACGGGACGGAAACGCCGTCAACCCCCCAGGCTTCCCCGGCAGCGTGATCTCGCTTCCCCGGATCT
>JAPOTR010000054.1 GCA_026709085.1 Cyanobacteria bacterium MAG CAR3_bin_5
TCCCTTAACAACACACGACAATACCTTCCCGGACTTCCCCTATTCTTCGTGGTGCCCTGCAGGGATGGTGACGCTGCTCACCCCCGCCGCCACTGCCACCGTGCCCGATAACGCCGTGTAGTCCATCCCTACCTTGGCGCCACCCCCCACCGTGTAGGACAGACCGACGTTCGACGATGGTGCTGGAACCAGGTTCACCGTCACGTTGTGGGTTCCCCCATCCTCCCTGACACTCCCGCTTGAGCGGGAAAGGATACGTCACTGTGCTGCTGTGGGTGAGCGGCGGGGGAGAAGAGGAGCAGAGCCGCCAGGGGCGCTATTGCCCAGACCAGGGCGACTGTTCCGGCCTTCACGCTGTGGAGAGAGGAGAGTTCATGGGTCGTCTCCGGAGAGAGGATGGGATTGAGGAAGGAGCCAGGGGTGGCAGGGCAGGTGCTGGCTGGGGAAGCACAGCAGATCACGTAGGGATAGGAGCAGTTGTGTGGCGCTGTCTGATGGAACCGGTTTCTGGAACTGAGCACTGGCGCTGGGCCTGATGCCTTCACTCTTAGCCCAATAATTCCTGAATCGTGCAATTCTTAACGTAACCAACTCGGGTTTCAGATAAGGACACCAGGAAAAGTGCCGTTTTCCGCCTGAACAAGGCTGCCGGCCTTTGCAAAATCCTTTCACGACTGGCTTTACCGGCTTTTCATGGTGAGAGGGCATCCCATGGGGCAGGGCAAAGGCTGGAAACCCTCAACAACAGGTCGCAGCAGGGGTTCCCTTCTCCTCTCAACCCTCTTCCCATCCGCCTTCCCAAGGTCCCAAGCCAGGGCAGTTTCCGGCTGGTCTCCTCATCCATGACTCGGGTTTCCCCTAGCGCCCTTATCCAGAACTCAGGTTCCATTACGAACGAATGTCAAGCATTTGAGGATCAGAGGCTGTCACTTGACGGAAGCCCCCGCGGTCCCAGTCTCTTGCCCTGGTCCTCAATGCTGCACCGTGATCAGGAGACTGTTTGGGAACAGCGCCCTCCCCTGATGTGCCAGGAGAATTTGTCATTTCCGGGTCAGGGGGCACTGGCCAGAGCTTTTGGCGTGGTTGGTAGATGGAAGGATGCTTCAAGCTCGGTTTTATCCAGGTCACTGCTCTTTGAGCCACTTAAGGAGGGGAGGATTCATGGAGGACGTAATGGTCCTTCATGCCGACGCGACGTTGAGATGGCAGGCCACCGCCAGAAGCTGGTCCAGCTTGGCTTCCAGATAGCGGAGAAAGGGGTCGGCGGACAGGGGGCGTCCCGTGACCTGCTGCACCAGTTGCTCGGCATTCACCTGCTGGCCCAGGGGATGGACATGGCGGCGGAGCCAACCCAGGAGTTCATGCTCCTCACCGGCAGCTACGCGGGCTTCGACGGGGCCGATTTCCGCTTCCATGGCCTCCGCCAACTGGGCGGAAATCAGGTGGCCCAGCGCATAGCTGGGGAAGTAGCCGAACAGGCCTTCGCTCCAATGCACGTCCTGCAAACAGCCCTCCCCCACATGGACGGGGGTGATGTCCAGATAGTCGGCCATACGGGCACGCCAGCGCTCCGGTAGCTCAGCCACAGGCAGTTGGCGCTCCAGCAGGTCCGCCTCCAGTTCATAGCGCAGCAGCACGTGGAGGCAGTAGCTCAACTCGCCGGCTTCCACGCGAATCAAGCCGGGATCCAGGGGATTCATGGCCACCCAGAGACCGTCCCCATCTCCCCAAGGGGCAGCGCCCACCGCTTCTCCGAAGCGGGGCGCCCACACCCGGCTGAAGGCCCGCCCCCGGGCCACGCGGTTTTCCCAGAACAGGGATTGACTCTCATGGACCCCCATGGAGGTGGGGGCCGCCAGGGGAAAGCCGAACCAGGGGCTCTCCTGCCCCGGCAGTCCCTGGTCGTAGAGGCTGTGGCCCCACTCATGGGCCGTGGCCAGAAACGCACTGAGGGGTTGATGGACCAGGGTGCGGCTGGTGATGCGGAAATCCTCGGGTCCCAGGTTGGTGGAGAAGGGATGGGGGGAGCTGGCCAGCACACAGCGCCGCTCGTCAAAACCCCAGGATTCCAGCAACTGCCCACAGAGGGAGTGCTGCACCGCCTCATCCAGTCTCCACTGGGGCGCCGCCGGGCGGGACGTGCTCCGGACCCGCTCCACCAGCGCCGGCAACCGTTGCCGCAGGGGGGTGAACAACTGCTCCAGTCGTTGATGGCTGATGTCCGGCTCAAAGGGTTGGGCCAGGGTTTCCCAGGGGGAGCGGGGCTCCGCCAACTGGCGCGCCTGCTCCAGCCGCAGATGGATCAACGTTGCCAACGCCGGCGCAAAGGCGGGGAAGTCCCGGTTGCGTTTGGCCTCCTGCCAGAGGCTATAGCCCCGGGCCTGGGCTTCCGCCAGGGCATTGACCAGGGCAGGGTCCAGGCGACATTGGCGCTCGTACTGCTGTCGCAACAGGGCCAGATTCCGCCGCCAGTCCCCCTGGTCCTCCGGGGGAAGCCGATCCAGGTCTGCCTCGGCCGCCGCCAGCAACTCCCCATAGCGGCTGCTGGTTTGACGGCCATGGAGTTGTTGAGCCACCCAGGCCAACTGCTCCCCACGCCAGGCCGCTCCGGCTGGGGGCATGGCTGTGTTCTGGTCCCAGTACAGGCAACTGCTGATGCTGGCCAGCACATGGGTTTCCCGCTGATGGCGATGGAGTTGATCAAAAGCTGCTGTGGACAAGAACGGTGGCCAATGGAGATGAATCCTGTCTAACCCCGGATTCCCCCTTTCCCGGGAATGACGAAGAAGAGCGGATCAGGCCCCGCCTTGCCCTTCCGTCCGTCCCAATCGTCAAGCCACAGGGGGAGGGGGTAGAGAGCCGGTCAGCACAAGGATTCCGGGGGAGCCGGTTGTGTTACGGCGCTGTCAGAGAACCCACCGCGATAAACGTACGTTTGATTCAGGATTTCCCCGGTGGCCGTGAACCGCCGTGATGGGTTTGGCCGTTGCCCATGGGGATCCCCTTACCGACGGCCCAACGCCTCGCCTGGCGGCTTGTGTGGAGTCATTCAACGATCCGATGGTACGGGATAGTTGGCAGTGGGCAATCACTCCAAGATCTTCGAGGGTAGGGCATCAACCTTGTCTGGAAGCTCCTTCACGTCTTCCCGCTGGCGGGTCTCCATGGCCTTCAAGTCCGCTCGCGCTACGCCAAACAGGAACATTCCAAAGCCAAGGACAACCATTCAGTCAGGCTGGGGGAGAAACACTGGCATCGCAGTCATTCTGGCATTTCTGGGCTAGGTAGGTGCATCACTCCATCCACCACCCGCTACCCATGGATTCTCTAGCCCCCCAGCGGGGAGAGCACGTCATGGTCAGACAAGAGACATCAGTAAGAGGTCCCCGGCAAGGGGTGAGCAGGGTAGGGCTTGGCATCTGCCCCGCTCCGTTGAGACCAGGGTGAGGATCCCATGGCCCCCTGGCTGGAGCAGGCCCCTACCCCAGGCACTGCCGCTGACCATGGCCTGGCCGCCTCCAGCTTTTCGTTGTTGCCCAGCCAGTAGATTGCGGCGTCCGTATCGGTGGATTCCGAGTCGGTGTTTTCCCGTGGGCTGATCGAGGCCGTTGAGCCGACGGCCTTGCTAACCCCGGTTATGGATAAGGCCAGGAGTTGGTGTGGCTGGTTGGGAAGGGGAAGTTGTCGAATTGGGGAAGGGGAAGGGGCGTCCAGCCCCAACCGGCGGCGGGAAGCGCTGCCCTCGGAACCTGCCAGCCCCTCCACGTCCTGGGTGGTGGTCATTGTCAATAGAGATCGGTGGTGGCGAGACTCACCCCCGCATCGCCCCCATCGATGAGCAGGCCATCGATCCCACGGCATCCATCTCCATGGCGGTGTGGGGCTCATGGTTCCTCTGGTCACAGTGGGTGTGAGGGACAGGTGCCCCAGCCATAACCTGCTGTGGCCCAGGCGGGGGTGAGGGCGTAGCGGCCGTAGGGGAAGATGCCGGTGGTGCTGATGGCGCCGGCCCCACTGGTATCCCCTTCTTCTAAAGCACGAAACCCGGATCAATGGCGGCCATGGCCGTCCGGGCGCGGGCTTCCAGTTGCTCTTGACAGGGGCCGTGGCTGGCAATCAGGCAGCCCCTCTGCCGTAGATCGCCGCTGTCGTAGGTGAGGAGGCGACCGTTCCCATGGCGGAAGCAGCCGCCGGCCGCCCGGAGCACCGCTTCCGGCGCCGCCATGTCCCAGTGTTTTGGTGCGGAGCGGCCCGAGAGGGAAACGTACACATCCGCTTCACCCCGCAGGATGGCGGCCACCTTGCAGCCCACACTGCCCATGGAGCGACTGCCAGCCAGGCCCAGGCGGGGAATCAGGGCCTCCAGACGCTCGTCACGATGGTTGCGGCTGGCCATCAGGATCAAGTCTTCACAGCGGTGGCGACCACTCAACCGGGCCGGGCGGCCTATGCCCTGACGATCTTCCCGCCAGCAACGGCCCTCCAGACCGAACCAGAGTTCCTCCCGCTCCGGCAGCATCACCAGCCCAAGCCGGGGGCGGCCCTTGTGCAACAGCGCCAAGTGAATGGCATAGTGGCCGGTCCCTTCCAGAAAATCCCTGGTGCCGTCCAGGGGATCCAGCAGCCAGACCCACTCCTGATCCAGGGGATGGTCCCGGTCGTCCTGGTGGGTGGTTTCCTCGCTCAGCATTCCCCAGGGGGCATGGGGCCAATTCCGGGTCAGGGCTTGGAGCACGTGGCCATGGACGGCCCGATCCGCAGCGCTCACCGGCCCGTCCCGCCCTTCCTCCACGGTCAACCCGGGGGGATAGCCGTAGGGAGGCTGCTGGCCACGGGCATAGGCCCGCAAAAGATCCGCGGCTTCCCAACCACTGCGCCGCAGCACGGCCATGAGGTGGTCCCCTTTCACGCCGGGGGGGGAAACAGCAGCAGGACTGTCCATGATGGGAACACAGGCAGGCGCCATTGTGGAACAGCCCAGGGAAGAACCCCATGGCGGGGTGCTCTACGTGGTGGGTACGCCCATCGGCAACCGGGAGGATCTCAGCCCCCGCGCCCGCAGGGTACTGGAGCAGGCGGACGTGATTGCCTGTGAGGACACCCGCCACAGCACCCGATTGCTGCAGGATCTCCCGGGCCATGGCCGGCTGATCAGCTTTCACTGTCACAACCGTTGCCAGCGGCAACCGCAGCTCCTGGCGTTGCTGACGGCGGGTCACAGCCTGGCCCTCATCAGTGATGCCGGTCTGCCCGGCATCAGCGACCCCGGCGAAGAGTTGGTGGCGGCAGCGCGCCGGGCAGGGCATGGGGTGGTGTGCATTCCTGGCCCCACCGCCTTTGTCACGGCCCTGGTGGGCAGTGGTCTGCCTTGTGGGCGGTTTGTGTTTGAAGGTTTTCTGCCGGCCCGGCCCGGCGCCCGTCGTCAACGTCTCCGACACATGGCGGCGGAACCCCGCACCGTGGTGTTCCATGAGGCCCCCCATCGGCTGTTGGCGCTGCTGGAGGACCTGTTGGAGTTGTGGGGTGATCGCCCCCTCCAGGTGGCGCGGGAATTGACCAAACACCATGAAGAGTTCGTTGGTCCCACCACGGCCATGGCCCTGGACCATTTCCGGGGCCGGGCGCCCCGGGGTGAATGTTGTGTTGTGGTAGGGGGCTGCCCGGAGCCGGAGACGTTGCCCTGGGACGGGGAGGCCCTGGCAACCCAGTTGCAGCAGTTGATCCGCAGGGACGGCCTCAGCCCCAGCCAGGCCGCCCGTGCCCTGGCCCAGCGCAGTGGCCACAGCCGACAGCGGCTCTATGCCCTGCTGGTGCAACAGCGCCGTGGCGAGGAGCAGGGCCCTGGGCCATAGTGGTTGCCATGGTCCATCGTTTTCTCCTGTTGGGCGCCGGCTGGGGTGTGGGCATCCTGATGCTCCTCAGTCTCAGTCTGGGGGCCCAGAACCTGGAACGCTCGTCGGAGCGCCTCAGTCTTGACCTGGGGTTGAATCGCACAACCATCCCCTTGCCCAGCGGCGTGATCATCGGGGTGGGGCTGATTGTCGGTGTGGTGGCCGGCAGCAGTGCCACCGCCCTGCTGTGGCCGCGCTCCTCTTCCTCTGAAGAGGAGGAGTGAGCGGAGGTTCAGGGCCGAGCCCCGGCAGTGCTGCCGGGCAGGGCATAGAGGGCGCCTTCCACCACCAAACGACTGATCCCTTGCGCCAGCAGGTGGGGTGCTGTCTTGCCCAGCAGCTTAGGGTCGGCCAGCTTGACAATCCTCTGGTTCCGCCGACACTGGCGCCGTGCCTGACGAACGTTGCTGAACAGGATCAGCCCTTGCCGCTGTTGTTCCTCCGTGTCCAGGGGGGCCAGGTGGTGGAGACTGCCCAAAGTCTGGGGCTGTAGCTCCACGCTGCGTTCCACCAGGAGATAGAGGGGAGAAGGAAGCGTATTCACGTCCAGGTTGGCGGCCCGTGCCCCTTCTGCGCTCCGGCGGGTGGCCTTGCCGCTGCGCTGGCGGCTGGTGGCGGTCAGAGCGGTGGCGCCTTCTTCAACGGCCATATCATCGGCGCCCCCGTTCTCCACAAAGTCGTCGGCGTCTTCCCAGGGGAGGTTGCTGGCGCCGGTGAGGTTGTCCATGGGCTCATCCACGGCAACCGTATCCGCCCCTGCCGGGACGGGCCGGGCTGGTTTCTTGTAGTTGCGGGCCTTGCAGGTCTCCAGTTCTGCGGCGCTCAACCGGGACCGCACGATGCGCATCACCGTCCTGTCGCTACAGCCAAAGCGCTTGCCCACATCAGCACTGCTGCTGCCGGCGCGGTACTGCTCCACGATCTGAGCTTTCTGGCGCTCTGTGAATCGACTGGGGGTCATGGCCGATGGCAGGCAGGGCCTGGGCATAGGACATGCAGTCTAGGAGATCCCCGACAGACAGGGAGGGGCGAAGACGATCATCTCCAGCAAACACCGCCACCAGGCAATTCCCGGCCTGCCTTACGGAACCGGGTCAAAGTTCATGAACTGTCCCCATTGCGGGGTTCCACCCTCGCCCCTGGCATCATAGATGGGAGCAGAATCAGGACACAGTCCATGGAACATCTTCCCCCGCGTCAGGCCTATCAGGTGCGCTGCACCCTCTCCTTCGGCGACATCTATGGCCAGGTTCTGCTCTGGATCATGGTCATCTTCATGAGCCTGGCCGCCGCCATGGCCCTCATGGGATCCAGCCGTCCACTCTTCGCCTTGATTGCGGTGGGGCTGGTGTTGGTGCTCTCCCTCCCCTTCCTCCTGTTTGCCTTTGTCACCACGCTCCTCAACCACGTGGCTCTGGAGCCGCTGCCCCAGGCTGACACCACCTCGGCAGCCACCAAGGGGCAATCCCCCCGCAAGAAAGAATAGCCGCTGGATAACCTTCAACCAGGGAGTCGGTGGTGTGGAAGAGGCAAAACGAGGCTACACGCTGGAAGAAGCCCGCGCCCGGTTGTTGGATGCCCTGAGTCCCTTGCCAGGGCGGGACACATGCCCCTTGCACCAGTCCCGTGGGCGGGTGTTGGCGGCGCCCCTGGCGGCGCCGAGGGCGGTGCCCGGCTTCCGGGCCTCCAGTATGGATGGCTATGCCCTTCGCGCCGTTGATGGCCAGCCGGGCCGGTCCCTGCCTGTGGCGGGATGTTCAGCCGCCGGAGCGCCCTATGGCCGTCCCTTGCAACCGGGGCAGGCGGTGCGCATTTTCACAGGGGCGGTGGTGCCCGATGGCGCGGATGCGGTGGCGCCCCAGGAAGACGTCCGGTTGATGCAGGGGGACCTGCCCGATCCCGCCATCACCCTGGAGGGCCCCATTCATCCGGGTCAGTGGATTCGCTCTCCCCAGGAGGAGGCTGCCCCGGGGGAGCCGCTGGCCAGCGTGGGGCAACGGCTCAGCAGTGTGGACGTGGCGCGGGCAGCGGGTTGTGGCCTGCGCACGGCCCAGGTTTACGCCCGTCCCCGGGTCGCCCTGTTGATCACGGGGTCGGAACTGCGCCCGGCCGGCCATCCCCTCGCCCCGGGAACCATTCATGACAGCAACGGCCCCCTGCTGCTGCTGCTGCTGGAGCAATTGGGTATTCCCGTCGTGGGTCGGGAATGGGTGGATGATGATCCTCAACGGTTGGAGAGGGCATTGCTGAAGCTGGCCGGCCGCAGTGACGTATTGATCAGCACAGGGGGGGTGTCTGTTGGCGACGAAGACCATGTGCGCCCCCTGCTGGAGCGGCTGGGGACATTGCAGTTTTGGCGACTGTTTCTCAAGCCGGGCCGTCCTTTTGCCACGGGGACCATGGCGGGCGCCCGGTTTTTTGGTCTCCCCGGCAACCCTGTCTCCGCTGCCGTCACCTTCCTGCAACTGGTCCGGCCCGCACTGCAGGTGCTGGAAGGGGCAACGCCGGAGCCCTGGCCGCGCCTGCGGGTCCGTCTCGCCACCCCGCTGCGGCGCCGGTCCGGTCGGCCGGAGTTAATCCGCGCCCGCCTGGGCATGGATCAGCAGGGGAACCCTCTGGCCACCCCTTGCGGCAATCAGAGTTCAGGCCGGCTGGCCTCCCTGCAGGGGGCTGATCTGTTGTTGGAGGTGGACGCATCCACCACGGCACTGCCTGCGGGAGTCGCGGTGATGGCCCAACTGCTGCGGCTGCCGGTGCTGTAATCAGGGCTGGGCATCCACAATCACAGGAATGGATTGACTCCCGGGGAAACTGGGCACAACGCTGGTGTTCCCGTCCCACTTGTCGAGAAAGAGCTTGTAGAGCACCTGTTCATCCAGGCTCTGGGACAGGGTCTGGAACTTCTTGGCCTCTTCCTCGGCAATGCGCACCTCCGTCTGGGCCCGCTGCAGCCGTTGCTCGGCAATCTGCTTCTCCTCAATGGCGGCGCGGTACTCCTCGGCAATCTGCAAGCCGGTCAGGTCCAGACCCTGCACGTCCACGTAACCAAAGCGGTTGAGTTCCGTGCGCACCTGCTCCTCCACCTTTTCCGAGATGTCGCCCCATTGGGAGGCAATGGTGACCAGGTCGTAGCGGGAGAACACGGACTTGAGGGCCTTCAGCAAGGAAGGCTGCACGATGCGGGGGTAGACATCCCCGTCAAAGGTGGCAATCTCGGCATAGACCCGTCCCACTTGCTCCGGCCTGAGGGCGTATTTGACCGTGGCCGTGGCTTCAATCACCTGCAGGTCTTTGGTCAGGCTGCCAAACCGCTCCGGGCGCACCTGGGTTTTGACGTTGAAGCGGTGGGTGTTCTGCAGCAGAGGGAGCTTGAAATTGGGACCGGCGCCCCGGGGGGAGCCGGTCACGCGCCCCAGGGTGGTGATGACCGCCACAGTGCCGGCAGGAACGATGAACACCGTCTGACTCAACACCAGCAGAAACAGAAGGCTGCCGGCCATCAGAAACCAGGGGATGCCCGGGCCGCCGGATCCTCCTCCGTTGTCACCGCCTTTGCCCTTGGCGACGCGGCGAAATTCACTTTCCATGGCCGAGCAGGATACACATGTCCTTGAGAGACGTTACAACTCTCCGGGCCGGTATCGGTGATGGGCGCCACCCACTTGGCAGCCTTCTCAACCATCTGCTGTCTCACACACTCAACGGGTGTGACAGGCTTTAGGCTCGTTTTATCATGCCCCCCTGGAAGCCCACCACCATGGTCCCCCGGCTGGCGCTGCTGGCTGGCGTCTGCGCAGGGCTGGGCTGGCTGGCGCTGGGACCGTTATCCACAACCTGGCAGTCCCGGGTATCCCAGGAGGAGCAGACGGCGGCGGATTTCGAACCCCTGCTGCTGCGGGCCGGAGCGGACGGGAATTCATCGGGGGGCAGTCTTACGGCGGCGGGAATCAGAGCGGACCTGTCGTTCCGGGTGAGATCGGACGAGCATGACAGCGAGCAACAGCCGGTGCTCAGGCTATGGCCTGCCGCCGCCGTGGCGGAAACACCCGTCAGTCTTCTGACAGACACTCCGCTCCTGGAGCACGTCGGTTTGTCCGGCGGCACGGCCAACGCCCTGATTCAGATTGTCGAACTGGACCTGGACAACGGCAGCCCTGAAGTGCTGTTCTCCCAATACAGCGGCGGCGCCCACTGCTGTGCCCTGATCACCGTCTTCCGGGAGAACGACCAGGGGGCGTGGCAAACCATTGACGCGGGTGCGTTTGACGGGGACATCTTCGCCGCCACGGAGCCCGTACCAGGCCATGGCCACCTGCTGGCCACGGTGGACAATCGTTTCCTGTACCGCTTCTCTTCCTACGCAGGATCCAGCCCGCCACCCCAGTTTCTGGCGCTGCGGGGGGATCAGATCGTTGACGTTAGCCACCAGACCCACCTGCGCCCTCTGTTTGAGGAGGACGCCCAGCGCCAGGCTCAGCGGCTGGCTGATCACCACGGTGGCGAGGTGAACGGCCTGCTGGCCGGATATGCCGCCAGCCATGCCCGTGCGGATCGCATCGGGGAGGCGTGGCCTGTGGTGCTCCGACTCTATGACCGGGACAGCCGTTGGGGTCTGGAGTCCTACCCCGATGACTGCGAATACCACGGCCGCGACTGTGGCCAGGAGGCCGTGGTTCGTCACCCCAACTTTCCCGGCGCGTTGGCCGCGCTGCTGCGGGAAGCGGGCTACATTCCAGAAGATATGGTCCTGGCCCGTCAGCCTTGAACCCGAACCTTGGCCCCACGACCCGCCCGCCTGCAACTGGTCTTTGACGGGGGCTGCCCCTTCTGCCGGTATTTTGCGGAATTGAGCGAGCTAAAGGGCGGGCTGCCCCAATTGGAGATCATCGACGGTCGCGCCAACAACCAGCTTCGTCGGGCGCTGAAGGCGCAGGGCTACCCTCTCTCCGAGGGAGCCGTGTTGATGGTGGAGCCGGACGGCGACACCCGCGGCGGCGTCGGAGAAATCCAAGTGTTCCACGGCCCGGCGGCAGTTGCCCTGCTGTGCGGTCAGTTGCGGCCTTCCCCGGGACTGCTGCGGCTGCTCAAAGCGGTGTTTGCCAGCCGGAAACGGACGGACCGGTTCTACCCTCTGCTGCTGTGGTCCCGGCGTCTGGCTCTGGGTTGCCGTGGCCTACCCGTTGACCCCGATCACCATGATAGAGTGTAGACTTGTTTCTGTTCGTCACAGTGTCTTCTCTTATCTTCGAGACCTTGTTTTTCGAGTATTGAAATAACTTCTCTTGCACGGAGAGTAGAAATTTCAGACACAATTAAACAGTATCATAAGTTTTATTATCTACAATATTATTTTTTATGATTACAAATACGTTTTCATTATTGAGAATAGAAATTACTTCCTTAAGATTCTCATTAAGTTGTTCTAAAGTTTCTCCTTGAGTAAATGCTCCTGGTATTGCCTCAATACGTCCAACATAAAAACCTGTATCTAAACATTTTGTTGTAGTAGCAATATAAATTCGAGAAGACAGTGAAGATTCATGCGGAATCCTCTTGCTGCTGATTGCTGAAAAGGGTCTCTGATTAGTGGTAGGCGCCATGGTTTCTAAGAGCCTGATAAAACTCAGATGGGATTTCCTGATGAGTTTACCCTGTCAGCACAGGCCATATCACTCCACCTATGCCACTAATTAAACCGCCACACTCAACATGGTCAGTTCCTTATCAGAGGTGCAGACTTGTGCAACTGGTCCCAGCGGAGCCGCCCAGGTCAGGTGGGACACCATGATATCCTGTCTGTCCGCTGCATGAATCGGCTGCCAACGCCACAGGTTTTCGCGCCATGGGTTTTCCGGACAAGCCCTCTGGCATCCGTGGTAGGATCAACACTGATCCATCGCTCTGGCCACGATGAATTCCTGTTCAGGCTCCCATGGCATCAGAAGAATGTCTTTGCCGTTGACAGCATTCTTGACAGCATTGTCCAGATACAGATGCCTGCAGCCAAAGAACCAACCCATGGCACTACTTGCCGAGGGAAGGCTTGCCCCGTTTGTGTGGTAGATGTGGATGCGGTGATGCCTCATTTGAGAAGCGCCCCCTAGCTGCCGACTCCCAATTCTCAAACTTGCATGATGAATTATTTTGTCTTCGGATTTGAAGCTGCCAATGGCTCACGCCGTGGTATCTACCAAGTCTTGAAATCCCTTTATCAGGGGATGAAGGAGATCGCTCCTGAGCATGTTCAACTGATTTTTGCAGAATCTGATTCTATTTTTAATGAAAAAGACATTTCATATAAAAGTCTAAATACTAAAAACAAGTCTTCAAAATACAGAAAGACTTTCTTAAAAAGAGTAAAAGGATTTCTCTTAAGACATTTAAAGAAAATCATAGGAATTGCACTAAGAAACTCTGCAGCACTACTTGATGTTATCTTTCTATCATTTCTTGATTCATTGGTTACATGGTTTATCGCTAATAATCCTTATACCAGTCAAATCAGAAAGATGCTTCAACAGAAGATCCATCTTTGTAATTGGGCTTTGGGTAATAGCAGAGTCATTAGCTCCATTATAATTAGTCTGAGCTTACCTGCTGACTTCCAAGAGAAATCTTGGTTGATCTGCTCAAGTCCAACAATGGCATCTCGGCAACGGAACTATCGAATTGCAACATTTATACATGACCTTATTCTACTAGATTTTCCTGCCTATGATGAGTCTCGGTCAGCTTGGCTGCGAAGACTCAATTGTTCTTGTCAAAACAGTGACATCATTATTTGTGTTAGTCACACCACAGCAAAACGTCTTATTTCCTATAATCCACTTGTGAAGACAAAAATCAATGTGATTTACTCTAGTATTAGCGAAGTTCAAGTTCATCATGCGAGAGAGCTACAGTCAAGATACCTTTTGCCAATATCTTTCTGTTCAATAGGTTCAATTGAACCAAGGAAAAACTGGCCAGGAATTCTCCAAGCATTACTAAATACTGATGGACTTCCTCCTATTCAATTTACTTTTGTTGGTGGAGAGCCGACGATTAACAAGAATTTCCATAAGACACTGAGAAATTTAACTGACCAGGTTCATACAAGTACTTCCCACTCAGTCATATTTGCAGGTCGTGTTAGTGCAGAGGAAAAATGTAAATATCTGCAACAGTCCGCTGCTTTTATCTACGTACCTTTCATGGAAGGAGGTGCTTTACCAATCATTGAAGCTCAATTAGCTGGTTGTCCAACCCTGATCAGCGATCTTCCTGTGTTTCGAGAGTTTATTGATGCTGAGAATAGCTATTTTGTAGATCCCAATAAACCATCTTCAATCGGCGCAGCATTGCAAAGACTTTGCACAGATCTCAAGAACGGCAGGTGCGCCCCCCCCATGGACTCCCACCGTCTAGCTCCACTGGCATCCCCCACCCGCTTTGCCAAGGAGGTGATGGCTGCATTAGCAGCCGCTGATCTCAAGTCGTAAAATCAACGTCTTGTGTTCTGTGTCAAATTCGATGTTAAGATAAATAACATTAGTTGGGCACATCGAAAATCAGACCCACCTTCTCTGTGGGATGCATTCTCACCATGAGAAACTCAGTTGTAGAGCGAGGTTCAAATGGGCGAGCAGGCTTTTTCAGGCAGGGGGACGGCAACTTTTCGTGAGCTTTCAGGACTCCCTTGACACTAGGGCACCCACCTATCTATGGCCTATGATTACTTGCCTTCGCACTCTGGAGCCTGATCAATGTCCTCTCAGAAAACCCCTGCAAGTTCTTTGAGAAACGCTGTCCTAGAGCCTGCAATTACAACCCCATTTACCCCCCCCCCCCACAGAAAGAGAAGGTTTTCCCTTGCAAAATTTAAGGAAAAACTCTTACAACTTTCCTCTCTTCAAGTAGCTAAGGAAAGAATCAAACAACACTTCTGGAATCTCAATCAATTAACCTTCAGGCAATACCTTGGCAACAATGAAATTCTGGTTCGAGTTAGAGAAGAAACCACAATGGGAGTGAGAGTAGGATTTCCTTTAATCCTTTTGGGCTGTGATACATCCATTACTCCATCTATTCTTTTGAATGGTATATGGGAGTCTCATTTAACGCCTCTTCTTAGCAGAAAAGTAAAGCCAGGAATGACTGTACTAGATATAGGTGCAAATATGGGCTACTACTCTGCGCTGTTTGCTTCAAAGGGTGCTTATGTCCATGCTTTTGAACCC
Source organism: Cyanobacteria bacterium MAG CAR3_bin_5 (assembly GCA_026709085.1). Lineage (GTDB taxonomy): Bacteria > Cyanobacteriota > Cyanobacteriia > PCC-6307 > Cyanobiaceae > Synechococcus_B. The sequence continues at coordinate 14,111 of JAPOTR010000054.1, forward strand.
AATCCTGTATTGCAAGGAGTATTGAGAAAAAACATTTATATGAATAGCGGAGTATCACAAACACCAAAATGTATTGTCAACCAATGTGCAGTTGGCAAACAGAAGGCACTGGTAACAATGCGATTCCCTTCCTGGTTGACAGGAGGCGCTAGCATGAAGAAAGATATAGAATATCAGAAAAAATTTCTTGATCCGCATTATGAGTCTGTGAAGGTCAATCAGATTAGTTTAGATGAATATGTTGAGCAAAATAAATTAGAAGAAATTGATATTATAAAAATAGATATTGAAGGTTATGAAGAAGAAGCTTTGAGAGGTGCCACAAAACTGCTGACACGTTCACAAAATTTAATGCTATGTATGGAATATTCAAGAGATTGTTATTCAGATTCTTTCCCGTCTTGGCTTTTCAGCTTATTCCCTAGAGGCTATTTACCAAAATATAGACAATCTATCGATGTTCAATTTCTGGAGGCTTATCAGAAAGGAGAAGTCTTCTCATCTATCGAAATTGATCTTCTTGATATTGTATTTACGAAAGGTCGTCGTTTTCCCTGAAGAAGTCAACGGTCACTCTCATGCCTGCCACCATGGGAGCCTGGCCAGATTTTTCCTGTGGCCCCTATGGTCCGTGCGTGCTTCCGCGGAATGGGGGCTTCCGGCAGGGGTGAGAGAAGGAAGGAGGCACCCGTCTGCTTGAAAAGACCGGGTAATTGGTTCTGCGTCCAGAGCAGACGTCGTACATGGCCCTTGCGCCCGTGGTCCATGGAAAGAGTGTCCGGGATGGCCAGGCTGTTGGGATGCCCTGTCGCCACGGGATCCAGAAACACGACCCGATCAGGGTGCAGGGCCAGAGGCGAAGAGGGCAGCAATGGGTGGGGTGATCGATTGGTGGGCTACCTTAGCTGAGTAGCATGGGGTGGGTAGCCCATGGATCTTCCCCGAGACTGACAAAATCAAGGACTGGGGTGCCTGGACACAGGCTCCTCCAGCAATGTGGTATGCTTTAGATTCATGTCAGACAACGTCATGGGTGGCGAACTGCCACTACCCCTGCCAAGCCTCTCCATCTCCGGTTTCCGGGGATTTACCAGCCTTTCAATCCCCCAGCTGGGCCGCGTGACCTTGTTGACGGGTCTTAACGGGGTTGGCAAGACGACGGTGCTGGATGCCATACGCATCTATGCTACGGCCACACATGACACCCCCTGGCCCCTGGCTGCCCTGCTGGCAGAAAGACTGAGACAACAGGATGAATGGAGGGATGGTCTGGACGAGGATGGGGACAAGGTGCTTGTCGCGGACTACACTGGCCTGTTCCATGGCCGTAGCTTTCCCCCCGGGCAGCCCATCTCCATTGGCCTGAAGAATGACGAGAACAATGTCCAGCTTGATGTGTATCGGGCAGGAAGCTTGTCCAAGGAGGAGGAAGAAAAACTAATTCTCTCCCTCTCCCGCATAGAAGATACAGACATTCCGCCTCTTTTGGTTACCTTTAAACAGCATCCCAAGTATCTTTTACCTTGGATAAACAGCAGAGCATATATCAGTTTAGCAAGGCGCAAACGTTTTTTTGGAATGGTGGATGACGATAACAAGCAGTCACCAGAGAGACTTAACTGTGTATCTATCGGTCCCAATTTACCAAATAACGAAGCTCTAGTTGAATTTATTGATAAAGTTGCTTTAACTGAAGAAGATCATAAACCGAAAGAGGCTCTAGAGCTTATTCTTGATGATGAGATTTATGGTATTGCCGTGATTGGCAGAGATGAGAGGTCTCGATCTCGTGTTATGGTGAAGTTATCGGAGCAAGAACCTCGTGCTCCCCTGAAAAGTCTGGGTGACGGGGTGACGCGCTTTTTTGGGATTGCCGCAGCTTTGGTCAAGAGTCGAAATGGCATTCTCCTCATTGATGAGGTGGAGAATGGAATTCACTACTCTGTTCATGAAAAGCTCTGGAAGATGATTCTCGAAGCTGCCCATAAATATAATATCCAGGTAGTGGCAACGACCCATAGCCGGGACACAGTTGTTGGATTTGCAGATGCTGTAGATAATCTAGGAATGGAAGAGTCCAGTGTTATTGTGCGGATTGAGCGACATGGCAAGCAATTTCAAGCTGTGAAATATACTGGAGATAGAATTAAAACAGTATCTGAGTATGATATTGAGGTGAGATGAATTTATGATCCAACGTAATCCGCCAGAACGCATTCTACTTGTAGAAGGTTATGATGACAAGCATTTTGTCAAACATTTCTGCGGCAAGATCTTGGACGACAAATTAATCTGTAAGTTTTGTGATGAACATAGGAGACATGAAAACCATAATGATAAATCAGTATTTTATGTTGCCAGTGGAGATAGGAAGACAGGTGGTTTTAATCAGATGATTGACAGAGCAATGGAAGAAATAACACAACAAGATAGGGAAGCACTAGGAATTATAGGAGATGCTAAGGAGGCTTTGACGTGGAGAAGCCTTATAAAGTCTCGAAAGCACAAGTCTATGCATGGCTAGCGACAAGAAAGAAGCCAGGAAAAATGGGTGCGGCTATTTCCGCAGATGACGGCCTTGACTTTAATTCTGAACTAGCCCAGCGCTTTGCTCGATGGCTTGAAGAAATGTTCTGCTTCTAAATCAAGACATTACTGAGATAACCCCAAGTTATGGATAAGTGGGGAAGGGGGAGGGAGTCTTTGGTGGGGAGGTGGTGTATCGGGAGGCGTGTTGTGGGTTGTTGTTGCCTCTTTCCAGACTGTGCAGTGGGAGAGGGGGAGGCTCCCCAATGTGGGCAGAGCCTGATTTGGAAAAGTGGCCGCAAGTCCTCTCCTCCCATAACCCAGCTCACTCCTGACCCCGAATGTGAAGCGACTCTGAATGCAGTCTTCGGCTCCCCTGGTTCACCAGTTTCTCCTTGAGAAAGTTATCCCGCCATCCTCACCGTCAGTCTGTGGCACAAGTCCCGTGTGCAGAAATCGGCGCTCCAACGCCATCCTTCATGCCAACTCCTCCAGCAATGACTCCACCTGCCTGGCTGTGGCGTCCCAACTGAACCGGGCGGCTCTGCTGGGGCCAGCCTGACGGGCTTGGCGTTGAATCGTGCGATCCGACAAGACGGCAGCCATGGCCTCGGCAGCGTGGAAGGGGTTGGCTGGATCCACCAGCAGCCCGGCCGAGCCCACAACTTCGGGCAACGCACCGGCCTTGCCGGCAATGACGGGGGCGCCACAAGCCATGGCCTCAAGAGCGGGCAGACCAAAGCCTTCCCAGAGGCTGAGCATCAGCAATGCCTGTGCTCTGTTCAGCAAGAGGAGTCGTTCCTGATCGCTCACCCAGGAGATCCACTGGCACTGACGAGCAATGCCCAGTTCAGTGGCCAGGCGCTTCAGTTTTGGCGTCAGCAGCCGGTGGGGAGAACCCACCAGTTTCAAGGTCAGGTCCGGGTGGCCCAGATGGGCAAAGGCGCGGAGAACGCCAAAGATGTTCTTGTTGTAGTCATGGCGGCCCAGCACCAGAAAAAAAGGCTGGCGGGGTTGATCCAGTGGACAGAGTTGGCCGGGGTCAAAGCCCAGGCGAACGACCACCAGCTTGTGACGGGGAACCCGCAGCCAGCCATGGACCTCCCGCGCCGTAGCCTCCGAATTGCACAGCACCCGCTCGGCCTGGTGGAGAACAAGGGGAACATAGGTGAGGTGGTAGGCCAGAAGGGGGCCTGGTCTGGGGAAGCGCAGGGGGATCAGGTCATGGGCCAATACAATGGAGCGAATCCCTTTCCGCAGCACAGGCGCTTCCGGCAGAGGGGAGAGGAGGAAGGAGGCATCCGTTTGCCGAAGCAGGCCGGGCAATTGGTTCTGTGTCCACAGCAGGCGCCGCAGATGGCCCTTCCACCCATGGTCCATGGAAAGAGTCTTGGGGATGGCCAGACTGTTGGACCGGCCTGTCGCCACAGGATCCAGAAACATCACCAGATCCTTGTTCAGGGCCTTGGCCAGGGCGCGGGTCACCACGCCAATCCCTGTGGGCCGTTGCCCAAGGGGGCTGCCGTTGAACAGAGCCAGAGGCGGAGAGAACCGCAATGGAGTGGGGTGATTGGTGAGGGCTACCTTAGCTGAGTAGTATGGACCCTGTGCCCCATAGATCCTTAAGACGGGACGGCAAACGGACCTCCTTCTCTGTTGATCTTCTTTTAATTTGATTTAATCTGGTAAGTTGCCAGTCTTGCATTACCTGTAAGTAAGTATTGAATCTTACGGTTCACACGATTTGGCATAACTTCAACAGCACCAGCAGCGGTAAGCTCTTTCATTATAAGTGAAACATTGTCCATGTGCCAATTTTCTGATAATGATTTTTGGGTTTGCATTGAATCTGGATTATCTTTGGCCCAATTTACAATACGTTCCCAGTTCAGATCTCCAAGATTCTCTTCCAATTCTTCAGATTCTCTTTCACTCAGTTCTTTTATTATTGGCAAAAAGTCGTTCAAAGTAAATTGTAAAGGAGTAGTAATATCTGTATTTCTGAGCAACAAGGTTTGCATTCCATATTCTAAACTCTTTAACATACCTCGTAGATCGCCATTGAAAATTTTATACAAGCTATCTACTATAGAATTGTCAATGGGCTGATGAAAAGATTTATCAAGGTCAATTTGAAATGCTTGATAGCGACATTTAAGTAACTTATGTACATCTGATAATTCTAATTTCCTTAGATGTATAGTGGGGCTAAATACATTTTTAGTCTGACGATGGCGATTGATTACGGCGTTGATTGCAGACGTTGGCCCTACTACAATTAAATGTAAGCCATCTATCATTAAACCAGTGTCTCTAACGCTTCGCAAAAGATCTGCTGCCTTTTCTGCGTTTGCTTCGCTCAAGTTTTCAAGATTGTTTAGATGTAGGATTACACCTTCAGATCCATTGTCTAAAGCGCATTTAAGCAAATTTTTGATGATGTGACGTGCAGGTAAAGCTAATCCACCTATAGGATCAGAAATCGTCTCTGACCTACTAAATTCGACTCCAGTGCCCATAACTGTTCCACCTGCGCTTATGTTTTGCTGTCGTGTAACCTCTACAAAATGGCGGGCATCTTTCATTTCCGGTTCACTTTTAAGATTCTTATTGCACATTAAGATAGCGTCATAGATACCAGCAATTAACTGTCCCAACAGAGCATCACTACTATGCTCCGGCGTGATCGAGATCAAGTCATTTGCTACACAGTAATTTGCTTTCTTGGCTGCGGCTTTAACAGCTTGAACCAGAGTAGTTTTACCTACACCAGGAAACCCGGCAACAGCTTGCCTGGAGCTATCACTACTGCCGATGGTAGAAAGTAATTGGCGTTGCTCTTTTTCTCTCCCTACGAACAGACTCAGTGACTTGGTGCTTGAACTTTCCTGAAGAGTATCTTGAAAATAAGGCGATGACTTTAAGCCAAAAATTGTCCAGAAATTGGGCAAGTTCATAGAAGTTAAGTTAGAGATAATGCTTTTTAAGTTTAGATCATAGGCTTCAGATTTTCCAGGGCTGTCCTGTGCCACTAATCAAATTGTCACTCTTAGCATACGGAAGTTAAAGGGGAAAGACCTTAAAAAGAGTCTTGGGGATGGACAGACTGTCGGAGCGCCCTGTCGCCACAGGATCCAGAAACATCACCAGATCCTTGTTCAGGGCCTTGGCCAGGGCGCGGGTCACCACGCCAATCCCTGTGGGCCGTTGCCCAAGGGGGCTGCCGTTGAACAGAGCCAGAGGCGGAGAGGACCGCAATGGAGTGGGGTGGTGGCTGGAGTTGGTTACCCTAAAGGCAAGCCCCACAAAGGCAGTTACAGCTTCGGCGCCAACGTGCTGTTCGTCGTGCCCGGTAATGACCGCAGCCGCCGAGGCGGCCGCCCCTGGACCCCAGGCGTTTTGCAGCCACGCCTGAGCTTATCCAGGTTGATCCGGAATTCGGGTTGAGCATGGTCGATACTGGATTTGAACCAGTGACATCATCCGTGTGAAGGATGCGCTCTACCGCTGAGCTAATCGACCGAAGACGGTAACCAAACCAACGGGTTCATTCTACAACAGCCGGGGCCCCATGGCGGGCGGCGCCGCCGGGCTTCAATGATCACCGTGGGGGTGGCCGCCACGGGATGTGTGGGGCGTACTGCCGTGGTGGGGCTCCCTGGCGCCTGGGCCAAGACGCACAACCCCCATGCTCCCCGCATCGCTGCCCACAAACCAGACTCCCATGGTGCTGACCCCGGCCGTCAACACCCCCATGCCCACCACCGAGCCGGTGATCACCCCCATGGCCACGGCGCCAAGGCTCACTACCCCCATGGGCACCACCCCGATGGCCACCACCCCCATGGGCACAATGCCGATGGAAATTACCCCCAGCGGGGCAACGCCGAAGGCGATCTTCTTGGGGCGGGAGCCGCAATGGGCCGGCTGCGATTCAGCGGGATTGGTGGTCAAGGCGGCACTCTCGGGGAGACAGGGTTGGACCCGGTTAAGTCGATGGCAGGCTGGCCAGGCCAGGCCGGGGCTTGTGCCGGCGCCGAGCCAATTCCAGCAGAACCTGACGCCAGGATACGCCATGGTGGGCCAGGGCCACGAGCATGTGGTAGAGCACGTCGGCGGCTTCTCCACTGATGGCGTTGGCGTCGTCGTCCTTGCAGGCCATCACGAATTCCGCCGATTCCTCACCGATTTTCTTGAGGATGCGGTTATCCCCGCCACGGAAGAGGGTGTTGGTGTAGCTGCCGGCCTCCGGCTGCCGGAGGCGCTGGGCAATCAGTTGATACAGTTCGGATACCGCGTCCACGGGTGGCGCCGGGGCGTGGGGACCACCGTCGGACGGGTGGGCGCCATGGCCGTAGAAGCAACTGCGGGCGCCGGTGTGACAGGCCACGTCCCCCACCTGCTCCACCGTGAGCAACAACACGTCCTGATCGCAGTCGTAGCGCAACTGGCGCACCCGCTGACGATGGCCGGAGGTGGCCCCTTTCCGCCAGAGTTCCTGGCGGGAGCGGCTCCAGTAGTGGGCCTCCCCGGTGGCCACGGTTTGCTCCAGGCTGAACCTGTTCATCCAGGCCACCATCAGCACGGCCCCATCCAGCCAGTCCTGGGCAACGGCGGGAATCAGGCCCGCAGCGTCAAACCGCAGTGTATCCAGGGGAGGGCATTGCAGAGGCGGGTCGGGGGGGGCGGCAGGGTGAGTCATGGTCCGTTGTACCTTCGGTGATTGTCCCCCACAGGGGCAATCCCGGCCATGATCCCAACCCCTGCCCGGCCATGGGTCGTCCTGTCTACACCTGCAGCAAAGCCTTCACGGATTTCCCCTGCTGCCACCGCCAGTGGCGTCACAAGGGGCATTGTCGCTTTGTCCATGGCTATAGCCGCTCCTTCGTCTTCTGGTTTGCCGCCACCCGCCTGGACGAGCACGGCTTTGTGGTGGATTTCTCCAGCTTGGGTCCCCTGCGCCGGCAGTTGACGGAGCACTTTGATCACACCTTCCTGGTGAATCGTGACGACCCTCTTCTGGCGGAGTGGCAACGGCTGCACCAGTTGGGGGCGCTGGATCTGCGGGTGCTGGAGAACGTGGGCATGGAGGCCACCGCCAGGCTGGTGTGGGAATGGGCCAACGCCCTGCTCTGGCAGCGGGATCAGGGGCGCTGCTGCTGCTGGAAAGCGGAGGCTCGGGAAAACGACGGCAACCGTGCTTACTATGAGACCTGTCCCGACTGGTATGGCAGTTCATGAACACGACCCGATGGGAGCATCAGCAGAAAGGTTATGGCGAGCCTGGGCATCAATCTTGATCACGTCGCCACGGTGCGTCAGGCACGCCGCACCGTGGAACCCGACCCCGTTCAGTTGGCGGTTCTGGCCGAGTTGGGCGGCGCCGACGGCATCACCGTTCATCTGCGGGAGGACCGGCGCCACATTCAGGACCGGGACGTGGAACTGCTGCGCCACACCCTGGGCAGTCGTCTCAATCTGGAAATGGCCGCTACGGAAGCCATGGTGGCCACGGCCCTGCGGATACGCCCTCATCAGGTGACCCTGGTGCCTGAGCAGCGGGAGGAGGTCACTACGGAAGGGGGACTGGACGTGGTGCGTCAACTGCCGGTGCTGCGCCAGGCCGTGGAACGCCTCCAGGGGGAAGACATTCCCGTGAGCCTGTTTGTGGATCCGGAGGCGGACCAACTGCAAGCCTGCCGGGTTGCCGGAGCTTGGTGGGTGGAGTTGCACACCGGCGCCTACGCCAACGCCGCCAGTCCCGCTGCCGAACTGGCCCGCCTCCAGGCGGGGACCCGGCTGGCCCGGGCCCTGGGGCTGCGGGTGAACGCAGGCCATGGCCTTACCTACCAGAATGTGGAGCCCGTGGCCGCCATTGCCGCCATGGAGGAACTCAACATTGGCCATACCATTGTGGCGAGAGCCCTGGCCGTGGGCCTGACCACCGCTGTCCGCCAGATGAAGGAATTGATTCGGAATCCCCGTCCAAACCTGTTGCTCACCCGGAATTGATGCCCACCTACCATTATGTTGCCGCCAGTGAACGCTTCCTCTGCAAAGAGGAACCCCTCGCCGAAGTGCTGCGGGAGCGGAGGGATCATTACAGGAAACAGGGCAAGACCGTTGATTTCTGGCTGGTTCGTCAGCCCTCCTTTCTGGAGGCGGAGCCTGTGAAGACCGGTGGCGCCGCCATTCCCCGTCCTGCAGCCGCCGTGGTCTCCACGGACGCCAAGTTCATCGACTTCATGAAACTGCGCCTGGAGTGGGTGGCCAGAGGGCAGTTTGAAGCCCCTACCCCGGCTGTTCCCGATCCCCTGGCCAGCCTCTGAGGTGAAGACCGTGCCGTCCAGGGCCGCAAACCGTGGGAACGCTGACCCCAGCCTGGGCAGAAACCATGGGTTCGTCAGCGGAACGGGGGCTGGCCGCGGAGCAGCAGGTGGCGGCAGTGTTGATGGCCCAGGGCTGGGAGGTGCTGGAACATCGCTGGCGCTGCCGTCACGGGGAGATGGATTTGCTGTTGCACCAGCAGGGGCGATTGTTGATCGTGGAGGTGAAGTGCCGCAACAGGGCCGGACTGGCCTTTGTGGATGGTCCCGGGAACTGCCTCGGTTGGCGACAGCAGCAGCGTCTGCACCGGGCCTTCGGCCTCTGGCTGCAGGCGGCGCCCCGGTGGAGCCATTGCGAGGTGGCCCTGGTCCTGGCGGTGGTGGTTGGGGATCGCATCTTCTGGAACGGCACGGGAGACGCCTTGGACGAATCTCCCCAACCATGGGATCCGTGAACCCGCCTCGGCAAATTGGCCCCGGCCCCGGCTCCGTGGCGGGTCCATGGCCCTGAAGCCTGTCCCGGCCGGAGATGCGGGCCTCTACCCGCCCCGGCCCCGCAAACGCCTGGGCCAGCACTGGTTGCGGGATCAACGGGTGTTGCGGAGGATTGCGGCGGCCGCCCAGGTTGGTCCGGAAGACCGGTTGCTGGAGATCGGCCCCGGTCGGGGCGCGCTGACGGCTCATTTGCTGGCTACCCCGGCTGCCGCCGTCCTGGCGGTGGAACTGGATCAACGGCTCATGGCCGGCTTGCAGCGCCGCTTCGGGGCTGAGGAGCGGTTTTCCCTGCTCCATGGCGATGCCCTGGCATTGCTGGGGCAGCCCCTGGCCGGCAACCCCAACAAGGTGGTGGCCAACATCCCCTACAACATCACCGGTCCCCTGTTGCAGGAACTCGTGGGCAGCCTGGCCCGGCCGCGCCAGCCCCCCTTCCAGCGGTTGGTTCTCCTGTTGCAGAAGGAGGTGGCGGATCGCGTCACGGCGTCGCCGGGTGGTCCTGCCTGTGGAGCCCTCACCATCCGCATGCAGCTCCTGGCAAAGGCGCAGACCGTCTGCACCGTGCCCCCAGCCTGTTTTTCCCCCCCTCCGCAGGTGGCCTCCGCGGTGGTGGCGCTCACCCCCTACCCGCCCCACCACCGCCGTTACGGGCCGGAGCAGGCTCCTCTGCTGGAGCGGCTGCTGCGGGTGGCCTACGGGGGGCGCCGCAAGATGCTCCGCAATACCTTGGGCGGCGCCTGGCCCATGCCCAGCCTGGAGCAGGCGGCCCGGCAGGCAGCCGTAGACCTGAGCCGGCGCCCCCAGGATCTCGCCCCTGATCAGTGGGTAGGCTTGAGTCAAGCGCTGGCGCTTCCCCGTCCATGACCTGCCTGAAGCTGGAGTCTCCAGCCAAAGTGAACCTGCATCTGGCCCTGCTGGGTCTGAGGGACGACAGCTTCCATGAACTGGCCATCGTGATGCAGGCCATCGATTTCTGTGACGAGTTGACGCTGGAGCCCCACAGCGGCCTGCAACTCCACTGTGAAGGGTTGGAGGTGGCCAGTGATCACACCAATCTGGTGATGCAGGCGGCCCGGTTGTTGCAGAAGGCTTTCCCCGGCAAGGCGCCGGGGGCGCGGATGCGCCTGCGCAAGCGCATTCCCCTCAAGGCTGGGCTGGGGGGCGGCTCCAGCAATGGGGCAGCAGCGCTCATGGGCCTGAACCGGCTCTGGGGGCTGGGATTGTCCGCGGAAGAGCTGCAGGTGTACGGGGGCCAGCTTGGCTCCGACGTGCCCTTCTTCATTGGAGGCGGCACCCAAATGTGTTTTGGCCGGGGCGAGCGGCTGGAGCCCGTGGCCCGGCCCGGTGGCGGGGCGGTTCTGCTCAACAAACGGATGGATGTTTCCGTGCCTACGGCCTGGGCCTACGGCATCTGCCGGGAAGAGTTGGCCCGCGGTTATCTCAAGGGGGAGCAGGCTTTCTGCAGCGCCCGCCAGGCCTTGCGCCGCGGGGAGATGGTGGCGGCCCTCAGGCGGGGAGATCTCACCACGACGGGACACCTGCTGCTCAATCAAATGGAAGAAGTGGTGGCCGCCCAGATCCCTGCCGTGGCCCAGAACCTGGAGTTGCTGCGCCAGACTCCCGACTGTTGCGGGGTGTGCATGTCGGGATCGGGTCCCAGTGTGTTTGCCCTTTTTGCCACTGTGGAAGCGGCCCGGGCCGCCTGCCGAAGCCTGGCCGGCCGCCTCAAGACCAATGGAATCCAGGCCTGGGTCTGTGGTCTCCGGGAAGACGGGGTGCGCTTCTGCTGAGACACTGGGCCGAGAACGAAGCCGAGAACGAGCCACTGCCATGAACCAACCCGCCCCCGCTCCCACAGATTCTTCCCCCCGTCCGCGCCACGGTCCCCTCCGCTATCTGGCGGGGGCCTTGAGCAGTGGCCTGTTTGCCGTGCTCGCCTGGCAGGCGGCCCGGGGGCTGGTGATCCACTTCACCCTCCATCCCCCCCACTACAGCAAGCCCATCGCCCAGAGCATCGCCGTGGGCCTCAAGACCATTCTCGTTGGCGCCAGCTTCCTGGCGGTCTTCAGCTTCAGCCTCATTGCCGTGGGGCTCTTTCTGTTGCTGGTGCAGGCGCTGCTGCCCAGCCATGAACGGCAAGCCTGATGCCATGTCCCCTCGCAACAATGCCGCTACCCTGGAACCAGAGATTGATTTGCCATGACACCCCACGACCTGGGCCTGCTGGCCTTGCTCCTGAGCCCGGGACTGATGTTGTCGGTTCTGCTGCTCACCAGCTTCGCTGCCGGGGGCTGAGCCGCATCCGCCCGGGGCATCAGCGTTCCCCGACCTGGGTTAGGGTCTAGGGGTTTTGTTTCAGGGCCTGCCGCGGGCGGGCATCCCCGGGGCTGTGGCAGAAACTCTTCTTTTCAATGCTCTCCGCGAAGCCATCGACGAGGAGATGGAGCGCGATCCCCACGTGCTGGTCATCGGGGAAGACGTGGGTCACTACGGCGGCTCCTACAAGGTCACCAAGGATTTGCACAAGAAATACGGAGATCTGCGGCTTCTGGATACCCCCATCGCGGAAAACAGCTTCACCGGCATGGCGGTGGGGGCAGCCATGACGGGCCTGCGGCCCATTGTGGAGGGCATGAACATGGGCTTTCTGCTCCTCGCCTTCAATCAGATTTCCAACAATATGGGGATGCTGCGCTACACCAGCGGCGGCAACTACACCATTCCCGTGGTGGTGCGGGGACCGGGGGGCGTGGGACGGCAACTGGGGGCGGAGCACAGTCAGCGGCTGGAGGCCTATTTCCATGCCGTGCCCGGCATCAGGATCGTGGCGTGCAGCACCCCCACCAATGCCAAGGGTCTCCTCAAGGCCGCCATCCGCGACGACAACCCGGTGCTGTTTTTCGAGCACGTATTGCTCTATAACCTGAGCGAAGAACTGCCGGAAGGGCCGTACACCTGCGCCCTGGATCAGGCGGAGTTGGTGCGGGAGGGGAAGGATGTCACCCTGCTCACCTATTCCCGCATGCGCCACCACTGCACGAGGGCCGTGGAGCAACTCACGGCCCTGGGCCATGACCCGGAACTCATCGACCTGATCAGCCTCAAACCCTTTGACCTGGACACCATCAGCGCATCCATCCGCAAGACCCACCGGGTGGTGATTGTGGAGGAGTGCATGAAAACCGGCGGCATCGGCGCCGAACTGATTGCCCTGATCAGTGAGCATTGCTTCGACGAACTGGATGCCCGACCGATTCGCCTCTCCTCCCAGGACATCCCCACCCCCTACAACGGCACCCTGGAAAATCACACCATCATTCAGCCCCGCCAGATTGTGGAAACCTGTCAGCAACTGATTCGAGGTCTCGTCTGAAATGGTCCGTCAAGGATGGCTGCTCCCCGTAATCCTGGCCATGGTGCTGGCCGCGGCGGTGTTGCTGGGGAATCGGTCTCTCCAGTTGGGACTGGATCTGCAGGGGGGGCATCAACTCAGCGCCCGGGTCTTCGGCGCCGATCCCGAAACAGTCGTCACCGCCGATGATCTGGACGGGGTGAAGAACGTGATCCAGCGGCGCATCGACGGCCTCGGCCTTGCCCAGACCCAGATCCACACCGTGGGATCCGACCGCGTGGTGGTGCAACTGCCCACGGCCCATCCCCCCTGGGAGGGGGATGGGGAAGCCCAGACCGTGGTGGACAACACCTTGCAGCAGGTGGCCAACCAGATCACCGAAAAGGCGGTGCTCCAGTTCGGTGTGTTGCGCCCCGGCGAGGTGGATCGCTACGCAACCTTGGTGCAGGAACGGGGGAATGCACGGGTTGCGGTTGTCCTTGGCCAGCAGCAACTGGAACAGTTGCAGCGCAGCCGGGCCGGTTCCGAGGAACTCGGCGCCTTGCGGGAAGAACTGGAAGCGGCGCAAACGGCCCTCGACCAGTTGGAGTTGGACATTGGCGGGTTGTTTGACCTGCGTCCCCTCACCGGTGACGACCTGGTGCAAGTGGTGGCCGAACCCAACTTTGAATCCCAAGGGGAGTACTACCAACTCAGCCTCACCTTCTCCGCCGCCGGCGCCCAGGCCTTCGCGGATCTCACCAAGGAGGTGGCCGCCGACTTTAACCTGCGACTGGCCATTCTTCTGGATGGTCGCTCCATCAGTGAAGCCACCGTGGGGCCGGAGTTCCGGGAGAACGGAATCACCGGCGGCGGCGCCCGGATTACCGGCGCCTTCACCCTGGAGCAGGCCCGCGGGTTGGAGGTGCAGCTTCGCGGCGGCTCTCTCCCCTATGACACCGAGATTGTGGAGCAGCGCACCGTGGGCGCCACCCTGGGATCCGACAATGTGCGCCGCAGCCTCACCGCCGCCCTGACGGGTCTGGCGCTGGTGAGTGGGTTGATGGTGATCGTCTATCGGCTGCCGGGTCTGGTGGCGGTTGCAACCCTGGCCATCTATGCCCTCTTGAATCTGGCGATCTACGCCCTGGTTCCGGTGGTGCTCACCCTGCCGGGAATCGCCGGCCTGATCTTGAGTTTCGGGATGGCCGTTGATGCCAACGTGCTCATCTTCGAGCGTATCCGGGAGGAATTGCGTTCCGGTCGCAAGCTCTACCAGGCGGTGGAGGCCGGCTTCAACCGGGCGTTCAATTCCATCTTCGACGGCAGCGTCACCACCCTGATTAGCTGCCTGGCCCTGGGCTACCTGGGCAGTGGCCTGGTGCGCGGTTTTGCCATCACCCTGGGCATTGGCGTGGGCCTCAGCCTGTTCACCAGCCTGGTGTGCAGCAGGACACTCCTGAAAACCAGCCTCTTTCTGCATCCCGCCCTTCGCAAGATCCAGTACTTCCAACCTGTGCGATGACCTCCAGCGAGACCGTCCCCACACCCCCCGCAATCCCTTCGGCGCCAGCCCATGAAGCCGCCAGTTCCCAGGGGGCTTTCGCCAGGTTTCAAGCGAGCCGGTACCGCTGGAGGCTGCTGCTGCTCTCGGCCGTGATGGTGGCGCTATCCCTGCTGGGTTTCTGGGTCAATGTGAGGGATCCGCAAATCGGCGCCCCGCTGCGGGCCGGGCTGGATTTCCGGGGCGGAACCAGCATCCAACTGGAACTGGCCTGCCATGATCCCGGACCCTGTGACGCCAGCGAGCGCTTGCAACTGCCGGTGGTGCGCTCCCTGCTGGCGGATTTGCCGCTGGAGCCAGCCGGAGACCGGCAGCCCGCACCGACCCCCGCCAGCTTCAACCTCCAGCTTCTCGACAACGGCGAGGGCGTTCTGCTGCGCTCCACCGCCCTGACCATTGCCCAGGCCCAAGCCATCGAGGAGCGGCTTACCACGGCGGAGTCCATCGCCCTGTTGCAGCGGGAGCGCACCCAGGTAGACACCATCGGACCGGCCCTTGGCGCCCAACTGCTGAATGCCGCGCTCCGGGCGCTGGCCGCCGCTTTTCTGGGGGTGGCCGGCTATATCGCCATCCGCTTTTCCCCCGTCAATGCCGTCCTGGCTCTGGGGGCGCTGGTGCATGACGTGGTAATCGTGGCGGGGCTGTTTGCCTGGTTGGGGCAATTGCTGGACGTGGAGGTGGGAAGCCTCTTTGCCGTGGCCCTGCTGACCCTGGCGGGCTATTCCGTCAACGACACCGTGGTGGTGTTCGACCGCATCCGGGAAACGGATCGTCTTCAACCCTACCTGGACATCACCGCCCGCATTGATCGCTCCGTTGCCGCCAGCCTGGTGCGTTCCCTCAACACTTCCATTACCACGGAACTGCCCGTTCTTGCCCTGGCCCTCTTCAGTGGCGGGGAACTGCGCTGGTTTGCCGTGGCCCTGGCCTTCGGCATCGGGGTGGGCACCTATTCCTCCCTGTTCGTGGCCCCCCTGTGGCTGGGCCTGCTGAAGAAAGACCCAGTACGCAAGCCCGCTGTCGACGTCACCGGTTCAACATCCTCGTTTCCCTGATCCTCCCTTGCGCGGCCTGCAACGTCTGATGCTTGTCCTGATGACCCTTTTGGCGCTGTTGCAGTTGGAGGGGGAGTTGGGTCTGTTGCTGGATCATTTCACCTGGACCGCCATGGCCTACGGCCTCAGGGCCCACCCTTTGGCGGTGCTCAACCTTCTGGCTCTTCCCGTGCTGTGGCCGCGCCAGCCGCGCCGACGGGCAGCCAGCGGTCCATCACGTCGTGAATCAGCATCTCACGGGCCAACACCTGAGCCACCACCACCAGCGGCAAAGCCATAAGCAACCCCAGGGGACCCAGAAGCACTGCGAACACAAACTGGGACAACAGGGTCAGGCCAGGCAAAAGCTTCACCTGCTTGTGCATCACCCAGGGGGTAATCAGGTAACTCTCCACGTTCTGAATGACCAGATAAAGAACCACCACCGCCAGGGCCCGCCATGGGGAATCCAGCAGCGCCACGGAGGCGGGGAAAACGGTGCTGATGGTGGGGCCGATATTGGGAATCACGTTCAGCAGACCGGCCAACAGGGCATTGGCCACCACGGGCTTGATCCCCAGCACCGCCAGGCCGATTCCCGCCAATGCCGCCACACAGACGGAACTGATCAACAGACCCGTCATCCAGTTGCCCAGGGCGCTGTCACACTGGCTGAGCACCGTCTGCAGGCGGCGGCGATAGAAGCTGGGGGCCAGGCGGACGGCCAACGCCTGGTAGGACTGGGGCTGGGCCGCCAGCATCACCGCCAGGATCAGGACAAACACCACTTGCAACAACCCGCCCCCCAGATTTCCCACCAGGCCCAGCAAACCCTGCAGGCTCCTCTCCAGGGCGTTGCCAACACCCTCCCTGGTGCGAAACAGTTCAGTCAGGCTTTGGGGCAGATCCGAATCTTCGCCATCGCCATAGATATTGGCGATGACAGCGCGGTAGCTGTCATCGATGAGCTCCAGCAGGGTGTTCAGCGCCTGGGGCAGGTTCTCGATCAACTCCCGGAACTCCTTCACAAAAGGGGGCGCCAGCACCACGCTGCCCACCAGCACCGCCACGCTCAGGGCCAGCAGAACCACCAGCAACCCCCAGGACCGCCGCCAGCCGTAACAGCGCTGGATGGCCCGCACCGGCAGATTCAGGGCCACGGCCAGGACCACGGCGGCGAACAACACCAACAGCACCCCCCTCAGGTTCCAGAGGAGCACCAGGGCCGCCAGCAACGCCAGCAGGCCCAGCCACTGCCCGAAACCCATGGGCATCCTCCTAGCTGCGGGCAAAGTCCAGGTTGGCGCGTTTGGCATAGCGCTGGGCAAAACGCATGAACCGTTCAAACTCCTCTATTGTCTTCCATGTGTAGGTGGCTTCAATAGCGCTGGCGCGGCCGTTCACGAAGCGTCCCCTGACCTCCCGGCTCACCAGTTCTCCCTCCTCGTCCACGAGAAACATGCCGGTAATGGCGCTGGTCATCTCCTCCCCCAGGGCGTCCGGCTCCTCGAAGACAAAAATGGCCTGACCCGTGACCCCATCCCGGGAGCGGGTCATGCGGATCTCCGGAATGACGGTCTCGTCAACGCCCCGGAAAAACTGGATGGCCGCCATGGCAAGGTTCCCAAAGGGGGCACCCTACAAGCTGTGGCCCGGAAGCGTCGCTTCCATGGCCAGAAGCCGCTGGGCAACGGCTGGGGTGGACAGTCCTGCGCCCACCAGGGGAATCGGGGTGTGGGGACTGCGCGCCAGGCCGTGGGCATAGGTGCGGTCGTAGTAGTTGAGGATCACCTGACAGGCCAGGCGCAGGTTGCCCGCCGCAATGGCCGCCACCGCCTGTTGGGTCCGCTGGGGTCCCAGGCGTTTGCCGATGCGCCGGGTGGCCTCCATAAGCTCCGCCCGCGGCATGGCGCCGTAGGTGGCCAGCAGATGGTCCAGCCGCTCCTGCTCCGGCCGCTGCAACTCCACCAGGGGCGCCTGCTCCATCTGCCGGAACAACTCGGGGGGGATGCGACAGCGACCCACCTGGACGCTCTCCGCCTCGATCCAGAGCACCCGGTGGGGGGAGACGGCCTGCAAGGTCATGGCGATGTCGTTTTCAAACTGCTCCGTGGTGGGCTGGCGTGGCTGACCCAGCCCCCCGAAACTGCTGCCCCGATGATGGGCCAACCCTTCCAGATCCAGCACTTGCGCTCCGGCGCGGCCCAGGGCATGGAGCACCTCCGTTTTGCCGCTGCCGGTGTGGCCCCCCAGCAGCACAACGGGGAGCGGCCGGGCCAGGGCATGGCGCAGCCAGCGCCGGAAGGACTTGTAGCCCCCCTCCAGGAGGATGCAAGGCAGGTTATAAGTCTCCAGAAGCCAGGCGGTGCTGCTGCTGCGCAGACCGCCCCGCCAGCAGTGCAGCCGCAGATTGGCCCCAGCCTTCCCGAGGGCCCCAGCCTTCCCGAGGGCCGCAGCCTGCTCCGCCAGGATCGCCAGCCGCGGCCCCACCAGTTCCAGTCCATGGCGCACCGCGGCGCGGCGGCCCTGGCGGGCATACAGGGCGCCCACCGCGGCCCGCTCCTCGTCACTGAACAGGGGAAGGTTGTGGGCTCCGGGGATATGGCCCCGGGCAAACTCTCCGGGGCTACGCACATCCAGCAAGGGACCACCTGCCTTCAGAAAGCAATCACAGGAGAGGGAACGGGCCATGGATTGCATTGTCCCCACTGGCGGCCCCTACCATGGGGCCCGTAGCGTTTCTCTTCCAGGTTGACCGTGGACTCTGGTGGTTGTACGGCGGATTTCTCCTCTGCGCCGCTGCTGGAGGAGTTTCGTCAGGCCGGAGGCCGGCAACGGCAACGGCTTCTGAACACCGTGCTGGACCACGGCCGGCAACTGGTGGGGTTCATCCCCACGGCGTTGCAGGCCTACGACCCGGAAGGGGACGACTGGGCTGCCGGCTGCCTGATTCAGTTGCTCATGGCCCATGGAGGGCCAATACGAGCGGAATTTCTCCTCCGCCATCCCCAGGGATGGTTTGCCGCCCCCTCCGCCATGGGCCAGGACCACCAGCCCCTGCAGCAGGCTCTGGCCACAGAGGCTTTCGAAGAAGCGGACCGTCTCACCATGGCCAGCCTGCGGCAGATGGCCGGCCCCGCTGCAGTGGGCCGGGGGTATGTTTTTTTCTCCGAGGTGACCGCCCTGGCCACTACGGATCTGGACACCATTGATCGCCTCTGGGTTGCCTACTCCCGGGGGCGCTACGGCTTTTCCGTGCAGCGCCGCCTGCTGAAGGCCTGCGGGGGGCGTTGGCAGCAACTCTGGCCCCGCCTGGGGTGGAAACAGGATGGCGTCTGGACCCGCTACCCCAACCAGTTCACCTGGCGTCACACCGCGCCGGAGGGCCACATGCCCCTGGTGAATCAACTGCGGGGGGTGCGGCTGATGGATGCCTTGCTCAATCACCCGGCCATTACGGCTCGTTGTCCGGACGACTGACGGGGGCCTGCTTGCGGTGGCGATCAGGGCAGCCTGGATCCTGCAGGTCACCCCGTAGCCAGTTCAGGGCCGTCTGGAGGGAGGCCATGGCGGCCTGGTCCTGGTGGTGGAGCAACTGATTCAATCCTGCCGCCACCTGTTCCGCGGCGCGGTGGCGCCGGCTGCCTTTCAAGGCATGCCATTGGCGCTCGTTGATGCGCAGGGCATCCAGCAGGTCCCGGGCCAGGGGCCGGGCGGCGGGATTGAGGGGGTGACGGGTGACAGCCATGGGTATCCGGGAGGAGGGGCTGGGGAAGGATCAACTGTTGTCCCAGCATGGATCAACCGTTGCCCCTGTGGCCTTGTCAAGCCCTGGAACCACCCGTCGTCAGCACCGGCTCCATGGGACCCCGCCCCGGGCCCAGCGGCTGGTGCGCCTGGCTTGGGCGCTGGCCGCCTGCCAGCAACGGCTGGCGCCGGCCCATCGGCGGGGATCAGGCCTCCGGGCGCGACGCAACCGGCAGCGGCAGCGGTTGTTTCGATACCTTGCCCCGCCCCGGCCCTGGTCATGGTGGACCGGGGAGCGGTTCTGGTGGGGGCTGCGCTGGTTTGGCGCGGGGATGGCGGCGGCTCTGCTGGCGAGCCGATGAAACGGCGCCCCGATTCTCCAAACCAGGCCCCATCCGCCAGACTCGGCAACATCGGGCCTTTTCTCCGCGCCGTCCATGCCCCTGCCCCCACAGCCACCCTGCTCACCGGTTGATCTTCAGCAGGAAGGCCTGAGCCCGGTTGAGTACGAGCAGATTGTGCAACGGCTGGGTCGTCATCCCAACCGCACCGAACTGGGCATGTTTGGCGTGATGTGGTCGGAGCACTGCTGCTACAAGAACTCCCGCCCCCTGCTGAAGCAGTTCCCCACCAGCGGCCCCCGCATCCTGGTGGGGCCCGGGGAAAACGCCGGTGTGGTGGACCTGGGGCACAACCAGAGGCTGGTGTTCAAGATCGAGAGCCACAATCACCCCTCGGCCATTGAACCCTTCCAGGGGGCGGCCACGGGGGTGGGGGGCATTCTGCGGGACGTGTTCACCATGGGAGCCCGGCCCATCGCCCTGCTCAATGCCCTGCGCTTCGGTCCCCTGGAGGAGCCCCGCAACGGCTCCCTGCTGGAGGGGGTGGTGGCGGGCATTGCCCACTACGGCAACTGTGTGGGGGTGCCCACCGTGGCCGGTGAAGTGGCCTTTGATCCCTCCTACAGCGGCAATCCCCTGGTGAACGCCATGGCGGTGGGTCTGCTGGAGACCGACGCCGTTGTCACGTCGGCGGCCCGTGGCGTGGGCAATCCGGTGCTCTACGTGGGCAGCACCACGGGACGGGACGGGACGGGTGGGGCCAGCTTCGCCAGTGCCGAGTTGTCGGATCAATCCCCGGAAGACCGACCGGCGGTGCAGGTGGGCAATCCGTTTTTCGAGAAATGTCTGATTGAAGCCTGTCTTGAGGCCTTCCGGAGTGGTGACGTGGTCGCCGCCCAGGACATGGGGGCCGCCGGCCTCACCTGCAGTTGCGCCGAGATGGCCGCCGCCGGTGGGGTGGGCATTGTTCTGGATCTGGATCGGGTGCCTGCTCGCGAGCAGGGCATGACCGCCTACGAGTACCTGCTCTCCGAGTCTCAGGAACGGATGCTCCTGGTGGTGCGGGCGGGGCGGGAAGACGCGGTGCTGGCCCATTTCCACCGCTGGGGTCTCCACGGGGCCGTGGTGGGCCGGGTGGAAGAGGAGCCTGTGGTGCGCATCCTGCACCATGGGGAGGTGGCGGCTTGCGTGCCGGCGGCGGCCCTGGCCCGTGACACTCCCGTAATCCATCGCACCCCGCCGGAGGATGCTCCCGCAGCACTGTGTTCCGCCTGGGACTGGCGCCCCGGCCGTCTCCCCCCCGCAACCGCCGACGGCATCCGCACACCCCAGGGGCAGCGAAGCTGGCTGCAGGTTCTGGAAACCATGCTGGATGATCCCACCATCGCCAGCAAGCGCTGGATCTGGCAGCAATACGACCACCAGGTTCAGGGCAACACGATTCTGGGGCCTGGGGCTGCCGATGCGGCGGTGATTCGTCTGCGTCCCCAACGGGGCCCTGAAGCCATGGCCTCCACCCACCGCGCCCTGGCGCTCACCGTGGACTGCAACAACCGCTGGGTGGCCCTGGATCCCCAGGAGGGGGGCAAGGCGGCCGTGGCGGAGGCGGCCCGCAACTTGAGTTGCGTTGGCGCCGAACCCCTGGCGGTCACCGATAATCTCAATTTCCCCTCCCCGGAAAACCCGGAAGGCTACTGGGCCCTGGCCAAGGCCTGCCAGGGGGTGGCGGAAGCCTGCCGCGCCCTGGGCACTCCGGTCACCGGCGGCAATGTTTCCCTCTACAACGAAACCCGCCAGGGGGACGGCGCCCCCCGTCCCATTCAGCCCACCCCGGTTATCGGCATGGTGGGCCTCATTGAAGACCATCGGACCACCGTGGCCATGGGCTGGCCTGCCGCGGATCAACAGATCTGGCTGCTGGGGATCCCCCTGACCACCGTCGATGAGCGGGTTTCCCTGGGGGGGAGCAGCTATCTGGCCGTCGTCCATGGGCAGACCACAGGGCGGCCTCCACGGCAGGACCTGGCGCTGGAGGCCGCCCTTCAGGGTCTGCTGCGGTCTCTGATCCGCGCCGGTGTGATCACTGCCGCCCATGACGCTGGGGAGGGGGGCTGGCTGGTGGCCCTGGTGGAGAGTTGTCTCAAGGGCCGGCGGGGGGCCTCTGTGCAACTGCCCGCCGCTACGGACCTGCGCCCGGACGCGCTGCTGTTTGCCGAAGGGGGAGCCCGGGTGCTGGTGAGCGCGCCCCAACAACAGGGTGACGCCCTGCAACAGGCCGCCGACCGCGCAGAGGTGCCGTGCCAACGGCTGGGGGTGGTGACGGCCACCCCCAGCCTGCAGGTGGTGGTGGGACAGGAGCCATGGCTGACAGCGGATCTGGCCCACTTGGCGCGCATTGACGAGCAGGCCATTCCACGTCGAATCAAAAGCCGGACCTGAGGCCGCCGGCATCCCCCTATCAGCCAGAATGGAAACAGCCCCTGAACTTGGTGGTTTCACCGCTTCGGACCCTGACCAATCTTTCCTCCACCGTTCCGGATGTCAGCCTGCGGGTTGATCCCACCAACGACCGGCCACAGGAAGCCTGTGGCGTCTACGGGGTGCTGGCGCCAGGGCTGGACGTGGCCAATCTCACCTATTTCGGGCTCTATGCCCTGCAGCACCGGGGGCAGGAATCAGCAGGGATTGCGGTGTTTCAAGGGGAGCAGGTGCGCCTCCACAAGGAGATGGGCCTGGTGAGCCAGGTGTTCGACCGGGACATTCTGGCCCGACTCCCCGGGGATCTGGCCGTTGGCCATACCCGCTATTCCACCACCGGGAGTAGTCATGTCTGCAACGCCCAACCGGTGGTGCTGATGACCCGGTTGGGTCCCATGGCCATGGCCCATAACGGCAACTTGGTGAACACCGTGGAACTGAGCCGGTCCATGGCGGAACGGGGCAGGTCGTCTGTCTCCAGCACGGATTCCGAGCTCATTGCCCTGTTGATCCAGGAGGCGGTGGACGGTGGCGCGGACTGGACCGAAGCCCTGACCAGGGCAGCGTCCTGTTGCCGTGGCGCCTACAGTCTCGGCATCGGCACCCCGGCGGGTCTGTTTGCCCTGCGGGATCCCCATGGCATCCGTCCGCTGGTGTTTGGTCGCCTTGCGGATATGGAGCAGGACGGCTGGACCATCAGCAGTGAAACCTGTGGCCTGGACATTGTGGGGGCCGAGTTTCACGACACCGTGGCGCCGGGGGAGTTGATCTGGTTCCGGCCCGGCGCCAGGGAACCGGACCGCCGCCGCTGGTGCGAGGCCACACCGCGGCTGTGTGTCTTCGAGATGATCTACTTTGCCCGACCGGACAGCAACTTCTTCGAGGAGTCCCTCTACAGCTACCGGCGACGGCTGGGCGCCCTCCTGGCGGAGGAGTCGCCGGTAGACGCGGACTTGGTGATCGGCGTACCGGATTCCGGGATTCCTGCGGCCATCGGCTTTGCCGACGGCAGTGGCGTGCCCTATGCGGAAGGTCTGGTGAAAAACCGCTACGTGGGCCGCACCTTTATCCAGCCCGGCCAGGGGATGCGGGAAGCGGGCATCCGCCTCAAGCTCAACCCCCTGCCGGACGTGCTGGCCGATCAGCGTATTGTGGTGGTGGACGACTCCATCGTGCGGGGCAGCACCAGCCGCAAAATTGTCAAGGCGTTGCGGGAGGCCGGGGCCCGGCAGGTGCATATGCGCATCAGTTCCCCACCCGTAACTCACCCCTGCTACTACGGCATCGATACGGACACCCAGGACCAGTTGGTGGCTTCCCGCCTTTCGTTGGCGCAGATTTGCGGACATCTGGGGGTTGATTCCCTGGCCTATCTGAGTCAGGAGGGAATGCTACGGGCCACCCGGCAGCAGGATTATCCGTTTTGCACCGCCTGTTTTGACGGCCAGTACCCGATCCCGCCGAACGAGGAACTGGGCGCCGGCAAGCTGAGGCTGGAGTCCGATCAGGGTCCCCCGTCCTGAAGGTCGGTCAGGGCTCAGCCGGACTCAACTGGAGGAACCGGAGGGTGTTGGCTCCAGGGAACCGTTGTCGGTATCGTCGGAGGACGGATCCGGAGAAGACGGACCAAGTGAGGCCGTACCGGCAGCGCTGGCCGCCTTCTCCTCCCGTTGCCGTTGGCGCCGCCGCTGCTCTGCCGCCACCGCCTCTTCCATGGCTTCCAGACCCTGGGCCATCTTCTCCAGATTGGCGCGGTAAAGGTCCATGTCCTTGCCGAAGCGCTCCTGGGCCAGACCCACGTCTGCGGCCAACTGTTTTGCCACCTTGGCCGCGGAGAGGGCGTCGTCGGGGTCAATGCCCACGGCCGCCTCAACCAAGGTCATGAGGCCAACAGCTTGCAGGCGGTTGTAATGAAAGCAGGGCTGTTGCACCCGCTCCAGAAACTGGCGCACCACCGCCGGGGTCCGGGGATTGTCGCTGGACCATTGCCGCACCCCCTCCCGCAGTTGGCCCGCCACGGCCGACCTGGCCTGGACCACTTCAGCGCGAACGGCGGCGGCATCCAGATCCACTGCCGAGCAGATGGCCTGGAAAATCTCCTCCTTCTGGCCATCGGGGCGATACCCCTGCATGAAGCTGTCGAAGGTCTGGCACAGGCCGGTGGCAAAGACGGCGTCTCGATGGAACTGTTTCTGGAAGAGCAGGAGATTGAGCTCCACCAGGAGTTCATCAACCACTTGACGATAGGCGGGGGCGATCACCCTGTCACAGTGGGCGTGGAAGGATCGCTTGGTATCCGAGATGGTGGGGCGCTCGCTCACCCTGGTTCAGCTTGTTCGGCGCCGACCCTAGCGCCGCTGTGGGCGCTTTAGGGCGCCCCGCTCCGGGGTTGAGCCTTGTTAGAGTAGGCATCCACTAGCCAGTGCGCCTTTCATGATCCCCACTGTGATTGAAGATTCCGGTCGCGGGGAGCGGGCATTCGACATCTATTCGAGGCTCTTGCGGGAGCGCATCATTTTCCTGGGGGACGTGACGGCCGAATCGGCCAGGGCGGTGACGGCTCAGCTTCTGTTTCTGGAGGCGGACGATCCCGAGAAGGACATTTCCCTTTACATCGACTCCCCCGGCGGCGAGGTCTATAGCGGCCTCGGCATTTACGACACCATGCAGCACGTGAAGCCGGACGTGCAGACAGTCTGTGTGGGCAAGGCCATGTCCATGGGATCCTTCCTGCTGGCGGCCGGCGCGCCGGGTAAGCGCCTGGCCTTGCCCAATGCGCGGATCATGATCCACCAGGTGCTGGGAGGGGCCCAGGGCTCCGCCAGTGACATCGAGATTCAGGCCAGGGAAGCGATTTTCCTCAAGGATCGGCTCAATCACATGCTGGCGGAGGCCACCGGCCAGCCTTTGACCCAGATTGAGGAGGATACGGATCGTGATTCCTTCATGTCCCCGGAAGAGGCGGTCAAGTACGGCTTGATTGACCAGGTGATGCGCCCCCCCGCCAGGAACGGGCGCACCGGTTCATAGCCGCCTCGCCCATCCCGGGCGGGTGGGAGAGGCCCGGCGGTCAATCCAGAAGTCAATCCAGCAGGTCCCGCTTGCTGCGCTTGAGTTCTTTCCAGAGATCGTGGATGCAGCCGAAGGCCTGCTCCTGATTCATTTTGCCGCTGCCCTGCAGGGCCACCAGCAGCAGCACCTTATCGGCAAAGGCCTCCAGGTTCTGGTGAAAGACCAGACGCTTGGGGGTCCAGTCCATACCCTGATAGGAACTGAAGGCTTCCAACGGGTTGGTGGGACCAGGGCGCCCTTGGCGATCAAGGGGTTGCCCCGGTCTAAAAGAGGAATGATCCGCCATATTCAATTGCTCGGAACACCATCAGTTGGCTTTCGCTCCACTGTGGCCCAGGGCGGCCAGGCCTAACCGGCCAGCAGGGGCGTAAAACGCACTTTCCCGGGCAATGCAGTGTACTCGGCCACAATGCTGGTGAACTCGTCGCCACTGAGGCTTTCCCGCTCAATCAACACCTCCACCACCCTGTCCATGCACTCGCGATGCCGACTGAGCAGGGCAACAGTGTCGTCATAAAGCTGGTGAACCAACTTGAACACCTGCTCATCCACGCTACGGGCGCTGGCGTTGGACATTTCGCTGCGGATCATCAGGTCCCGACCCAGGAACACCTCCCGATCCTGACTGCTCAGGGAAATGGGACCCATCTCGCTCATGCCGAACTGGGTCACCATCTGCCGGGCAATGGCGGACACCTGTTGAAAATCGCCCCCGGCCCCCGTGGTGATCTCGGCCTGACCAAAGACAATCTGCTCGGCGGCGCGCCCCCCCAAAGCGCCCATGATGCGGGCCTTGAGTTGGGCCCGGGAGACCAGCTCCTGCTCCTCGTCAGGGGAAAACCAGGTGAGCCCCTGGGCCTGCCCCCGGGGAATGAGGGTGACCTTCTGCACGGGGTCATGGGCCTGGAGCAGGCTGCCCACCAGGGCATGGCCCACTTCGTGATAAGCGATCAGCCGTTTGCTGCGACCGTCGGTGAGGGGCTGACGCTCCATGCCGGCAATGACCCGATCCACGGCATCGTCCACCTCCGTCAGGCTGATGACCGACTTGCGGCGCCGGGCGGTGAGGATGGCGGCCTCGTTCAGCAGATTGGCCAGATCCGCGCCGGTGAATCCCGGTGTCCGCCGGGCGATGGACTCCAGGGAAAGATCCTCCGCCAGCTTCTTGTTGCGGGCATGAACCTGCAGGATCGCCAGCCGCCCCTTGATGTCCGGGGCATCCACCATCACCTGGCGATCAAAGCGACCGGGCCGCAGGAGAGCGGAGTCCAGCACGTCGGGACGGTTGGTGGCCGCCAGCACAATGATGCCGGAATTTCCCTCGAAGCCGTCCATCTCCGTGAGGATCTGGTTGAGGGTCTGCTCCCGTTCGTCGTTGCCGCCCCCCATGCCGGCGCCCCGTTGACGACCAACAGCGTCAATCTCGTCAATGAAGATCAGGCAGGGGGAGTTGTCCTTGGCCTTCTTGAACAGATCCCGCACCCGGCTGGCGCCCACACCCACAAACATCTCCACGAACTCGGAGCCGGACAGGGAGAAAAACGGCACCTCGGCTTCCCCGGCGATGGCCTTGGCCAACAGGGTCTTGCCGGTGCCCGGCGGACCCACCAACAGGGCGCCTTTGGGGATGCGGGCCCCCACTGCGGTGAAGCGCTCCGGCGTCTTCAGGAAGGTGACGATTTCCTTGAGGTCCTGCTTGGCCTCCTCCACACCGGCCACGTCGTCAAAGGTGACTCCGGTTTCCGCCTCCATCATGAAGCGGGCCTTGGACTTGCTGAATTGCATGGCCTGTCCCGGTCCACCGGGGAGGCCGTTGGAGCGCCGGGCCAGGAAAATCAGGGAGCCAATGAGCAACAGGGGCAGCAGCAGATTCCCCAGCACCCCCCACACCGGCGAGGATTGCCGTGGCGGATGAACGTCGAAGCTGATGCGTTTCTCCTTCAACTGATCCAGCAGATCCGGCGCCAGACCCGGCAAATCCACCCGCAGACGCTGGGGACGGTCAAAATCGGGGTCCGTGGTTTCCACAATGGCGGTGCGCCCTCCGTCAAATACGTCCACCGCCCGCACCCGGTCTTCCTGCAGGCTTTCCAGGAAGCGGCCGTAGGTCATGCGCCCGTTGGCCACGTTGCGGGATTCCACGGGGGGATTCGTGGCCACGTCCGTGGCGCTTTTATTCCCGGCTGCCTGCCAGAGCAGTCCCAGGCCGATCACCAGGGGAAGCAACCAAAGGGCAATGATCCGCCAGCGCTTGTTCATGGCTGTTTCCAGGAGTTTACACAACGTAAACGGCTCAGTCCCATGACTGCGGTGGCGACCATGAATCGGCAACACTTTCCTGTGTCACCTTGGTCTCCTTTCCACTCTCCGCCGCCTCATAGACGGCGCAGCGCCACGATGGGATCCAGTTGGGCGGCGCGGCGGGCCGGGATCACGCCAAAAAAGATCCCGATTCCCCCGGACAAGCCCACGGTAAACAGGACGGTTCCGGGGCCTACAAAGGCTGGCAGGGGGGTGACGGCGGCCGCCAGGGCAACGGCGCCCAGGCCAAGGCCGCTGCCGACGACTCCCCCCATGCCGGCCAGCACCGCGGCTTCAATCAGGAACTGGAGCAGCACGTCCTGGCGGCGAGCCCCCAGGGCCTTGCGCAAGCCCACCTCCGCGGTGCGTTCGCTCACGGCCACCAGCATGATGTTCATGATGCCCACCCCCCCCACCAGCAGGGAAACGCCGCCAATGGATCCCAGCAGGATGGTGAGCCCTCCGGTGATGGTGGTGACGATGGCCGCAGCTTCCTTCTGGGTGCGCACAATGAAGTCGTCTTCCCCGAACCTGGGGATCTTGTGCCGCTGACGCAGGAGATTGGTGATCTGGAAGCTGGCGGCATTGATCTTGCTCTCGTCCCTGGCCTCCACGCTGATGAAGTTCAAGGAGACGCCGTAGGCGGGATCCCGGCCAGTGACCCGGTTCACCATGGTGGTCAAGGGGATATAGGCCACTTCATCCTGGTTTTCCCCAAAGAACGACCCCTTCTCCGCCATCACGCCAATCACCGTAAATCTGTTGTTGCCAATGCGGATGCGTTGGCCCAGAAGATCGGTGTTGGGGGAAAGACCGGTTGCCAGTGCCGATCCGAGGACCACCACCGACCGATTGCCCTCCAGATCCGCCTGGGTGATGAAGTGCCCCCGCTCCACGTCAAACTGGCGCACCGCCAGGAACGCGGGGGTGACGCCATACACGGGGATGTTGAGACTACTGCCACCCACCTGGATGATCCGGTTGGAGGAAATCTGCGGCGCTACACGCCGCACACTGGGCGCCTGGCTGGCAATGGCCTCCGCGTCCTCCAGCACCAACGTCTGGGGTCTGGAGGCGCCACCTCGGCGGCTGCGGTCATTACCGGGCACGACAAACAGCACGTTGGCGCCGAGGCTTTGTAACTGCTCGTTGGCCAGCTTCTGGGCGCCCTGGCCGATGCCCACCAGGGTGATCACCGAGGCATTGCCGATGACGATGCCCAGGATGGTAAGCAGGCTGCGGAGGCGGCTGGCCTGCAGGGCGCTCCAGGCCATGGACCAGGTTTCTCGCCAGGGGAGGGGCATGGGGCAACTTTAGGTTCGGAGAGGGTCTTGTATGCCCCATTACACACTGCCACCGCAGTGGCTGGAAGCCGCGAAAGCAGACCGCAGCAGGTTTCCGGTCGTCAGAGCACTCAACTTTCAATGAGCCTGCCGGAACCTACAATGAAATGAGACGTGGGGCAACTTCTTTTACAAGGAGGAGGGACGTGGTTACGTATCTAAATTGTCACCAAGGATGATAACCTGCAGGAAGGGGACGAGACCATCATCCTGACGCTGAATGACCACGAAGACTATGACATGGGCAGGAGAAGAAGTACACGCTGACCATCACCGAGAGTGAAATTCAGACAGTGTCTCTTGCCCCTGTGAACTACGATCCTGATAAACATTTCTCAGATACTGTGGATGAAGATGTGGTCGTGCATAACATGAAACTCTACCTGACGCCAGCGCCCACAAGCGACATTACCGTGAAGTATTTCTGGAGTTGTATTCCGGTCTACAACGGCAGCAAGGCCAGAAAAACATCAGAGCTAACGGCTGGCGACGACTACACACTCCCCAAAACGGTAACCGCCAGGAAGGGCTCGACGACGGCGAATATTCCCCTGACAATCACCGACGATAGCAACCCGGAACCTATCGAATCTCTCCGGCTGTACTGGGGCAGGGTTGGCGTGGATGGTGAAGACGGCAGTCTCCCCTTCCGTCACCCGCTTCAGGGTGCTGGAGAGGGCGAGCGTCGGGACAGTCTGCAGCCCCTGGGCAGAGTCGGCAGTTGGCGCTTGCCGCCACAGTGAAGCTGTTACCGGTCCCGTGGGGATTGGCGCCGCCGCCCACGTTGGCGCCGAGTCCGGGGACGCCGTCCCGGTCTTCAATCTTTGCCGGGGCAATCCATGGGGCATCACCTTGGGCAGTTGTGCAACGCCTCGCCAACTTGCCAAGGCGTCCTTGGCGGGGGTGGGAGGATAATAATTGAGTGATCAGGTGATGCACGGCTGGTGGCGCGGGCAGAGGGGTACACCACCCTGATCGGAACCGGCCCCTTCAGAACAGTAACATTCACTCCAGCAAGAGGCTGTTGTTGAGGATCTTCTCCATCCTTTCTTTCATATCCTTCACAAACTGAACACCGTGCCGCCCGTGTTCCCCCTGTTTTCACCAAGCGCTTCGCCGCGGGTCTACGGCCTGCCGCCAGGGGTGGACTTCCCGGCAGCCTTGCTCAAGGGGTTGAGGGAGCGCCTCCGGGGCCAGCCACCGGAGGCCATGGCCCGGATTCAGTTGGTGGTGAATAGTCAGCGCATGGGACGGCGGCTGGAACAACTGCTTCACAGCGCCACACCGTGCCTGCTGCCCGCCATTGACCTGGTGACCACCTACCACGGCAACGCGCCCCAGGCCCTGATGCTGCCCCCCGTCATTCCTGACCTGCGGCGGCGGTTGCAACTGGGTCAACTGGTTGGCAAGCTGCTGGATCAGCAGCCGGATCTGGCGCCCCGCACCTGCCGCTACCACCTGGCCGCAAGCCTGGCCCGCCTGATGGATGAACTCCAGGGCGAAGGCGTTGATCCCCAGACGATCAAGGATCTGGACGTGGGGGAACTCTCGGGCCACTGGCAGCGGTCCCAGGCGTTCCTCAACCTGGTGCAGGAGTATCTCCACACCATTGGCGGCCTGGATGCCCAGGCGCGACAGCGTCAGGCCATCGAGAGCCTGATTCTCCACTGGCAGAGCCATCCCCCTGGCCAGCCGGTGATTGTGGCAGGCTCCACGGGATCCCAGGGCGGCACCCAGCTTTTGATGCAGGCCGTGGCCCGCCTGGATCAGGGGGCGGTGGTGTTGCCGGGGTTCGACTTTGACCTGCCCGCGGCGGTGTGGCCCCAACTGGATCAAACCCGCTCCGCGGACGACCACCCCCAGCAGCGCTTTCATCACCTGCTGCAGGCCCTCCGGATGGACCCCCAGGCGGTGCAGCCCTGGGTGGAGATCCAGCCGGCGGCCCCGGCCCGCAACCGCCTGGTGTCGTTGGCGTTGCGACCGGCGCCGGTGACGGATGCCTGGCTGGCGGAAGGTCCGTCCCTGGGCCGCCTGGACACAGCTACGGAAGGACTGACCCTGCTGGAGGCCCCCGATCTGCGCCAGGAGGCCCTCACCATTGCCCTGCGGCTGCGCCATGCCCTAGAAGAAGGCCGGAAGGCCGCCGTGATGACGCCGGATCGGCGGCTGGCGCGCCATGTGAGTGCGGCGCTGGATCGCTGGGGCATTGTTGCCGACGACAGCGCGGGGCTGCCGTTGCAGTTGTCCCCACCGGGGCGATTCCTGCGCCAGGCGGCGCAACTCATGACCCGGCCCCTCACCACCGGTCGTCTGCTGAGCCTGCTCCAGCATCCCCTCTGCCATGCCGGTTCGAGGCGAACAACCCATCTCCGCCACAGCCGGGCCCTGGAACTCTGGTTGCGGAAAAAGGGCCATTCCCTCCCCGGGACCACCGTGCTGCAAGCCTTCGCCCGCAGGTCCCGTCAGCAAACCCCTGACCACTCCCCCACCCCCACGGAGGCGGACTGGATCCACTGGCTCACCACTTGTCTGTCCGGCCTGCCGGAATCACCGGAGGATGAACAGCCGCTGAGGGAGTGGATCCGGCGGCTGCAAGAGGTGGCGTTGCGGTTGGCGGCCGGATGTGACGCCAATGCCGACGGGACGGACCACGACAACAATCCCCTATGGAAGGAAGAGGCTGGACGGACGGTCCGGCAAGTGGTGGCCGCACTGGAACAGGAAGCCGCCGAGGGGGGTTCCATGGACGGCCTGGTCTTTGTGGAGTTGTTCCAGTCCCTGCTGTCCGGGAAAGCGGTGCGCAACCCGGATTTCCAGGCCGCCAGGGTGTCCGTCTGGAGCCCTTGGGAGGCCCGCTCCCATGATGCCCAACTCCTCATTCTCGGTGGCCTCAACGAAGGTTGTTGGCCGGAGACCCTGGCGCCGGACCCATGGCTCAACCGCCCCATGCGGCGCCAGGCAGGATTGCCCCTACCGGAGCAGAAGCTGGGTCTGGCGGCCCATGACCTGCAACAGGCCATTGCCGCGCCCCAGGTGTGGCTGAGCCGCTCCACCCGCTCCAACGACGGGGAAACAGTGCCCTGCCGCTGGTTGAATCGTCTCACCAACCTGCTCCGGGGCTTGCCGGAACAGGGGGGGCGCCAGTGTTTGGAGGACATGAGCCAACGGGGGCGGCAATGGTTGAACTGGGCGCAAGAACTGGATGCGCCCACAACAGGGCTGGCGGCCGCGGCGCGCCCCTGCCCCGCCCCGCCGGTGGCGGCCCGCCCCCGGAAGCTGGGGGTCACGGAGATCCGCACCCTGGTGAAAGACCCCTACAGCATTTACGCCAGGCACGTGTTGCGTCTGGTCCCCCTCAATCCGCTTGAGCAAACCCCCGACGCCCTGTTGCGGGGCGTGGCCATCCACCGGGTGATGGAGAATTTCCTCCGCGCTATCCAGGGGGACCCTACAGCCCTCGCCTCCCACCGGCGCCATCGCACCCGGGCCACGTTCCTGCACATCGCCGAGGACACCCTCAGGGAAGCCGTGCCGTGGCCGGTGGTCCAGCGGCTCTGGCTGGCCCGCCTGGATCGTCTGGCGGACTGGTTTCTCAATACGGAGGTGGAACGCCAGCGACAGGGGCAGCCCTTCGCTTTCGAGGTGAGGGGTGAGACGTTGTTGGATTTACACCCGGAAGCCGGGCAATCGTTCCCGTTCGTGCTCAGCGCCGTTGCTGATCGCATTGACAAAGCCTCTGCAGGCTGGTTGATTTACGATTACAAAACCGGCGCCATCCCCAGCCTCAAGGAGCAGGAGAAAGCGGATAAACAACTGCTGCTGGAGATGATCATGGTGGAGAAGGGCGCCTTCCAAGGCATCGGCCCCGGCCCTGCCCAGGGGGGAACGTTCATCGGCCTGGGAAGCAACCCTGTGGAAAAGCCTTTGACCCTGGAGAATGGTGGGCGTGATCAGGTCTTGACGCAAACCTTGGGGGAATTGCACACCTTGCTATGCACGTACCTGAACCCTGGAACCGGTTACCAGTCCCGCCGTCTGCTGCCTATGGACACGGCGTCCCCCGGCCCCTATGACCAGCTTGCCCGCTTTGGCGAATGGGACAGCGCCACGCCAGCCCACCCCCGGAAGATTTCATGAGTCCGGATCCCGCCACTGAACGCCAGGTCCGGGCTTCCCGGCCAACACACTCCACCTGGCTGGCCGCCAATGCGGGCTCCGGCAAAACACGAGTGCTCACCAACCGGGTGGCGCGGCTGCTGCTCAGTGGCGCCCGCCCCGAACAGATTCTCTGCCTTGCCTACACCAAGGCGGCGGCGGCAGAGATGAAGAACCGACTGTTCCGCACGCTGGGGGGCTGGGCCATGCTGCCGGATGACGCCTTGCGCCGGGAACTGGAGGCCCTGGGGGAGACGGCGCTCACCCCCCGTCAACTGCGCCGGGCCCGCACCCTGTTTGCCTGTGCCATTGAAACCCCTGGCGGCCTCCAGATCCAGACCATCCACGCCTTCTGCGCCGGTCTGCTGCGCCGCTTCCCCCTGGAGGCCGGGGTTAGCCCCCAGTTCGTGGAAATGGACGATCACGCCGCGGCAAGACTGACCCGCCAGATCATCCAGGCCATGGCCGAGGGCCGACATGGACCCCTGCTGGATGGGTTTGCAGCCCAACTCAGTGGGGAAGACAGCCTGGGAAAGGTGATTTCCCAGGTGGTGAGCAACCGTGAGACGTTCCAGCAGCATCCCCTCCCATGGCCCCGATTGCTGGAGATCTTCTCCCTTCCCCCCACCATTACGGAACAAGCCCTGGTGGACCAGGTGTTTCTGCCGGGCGACCTGGAACTCCTGGTCCAACTCCGCACCCGGCTGCAAGGGAGCAGCGCGAGGGACCAGGGGGCGGCGCAGAAACTGGCGTCCCTGGCGGTGGCCAAACCGACCGTGGCGGACGTGGCGCTGCTGGAAGGCGTGCTGCTCACGGGGGCAACAGCCAGGACACCCCATGCCGCCAAAATCGGCGCATTCCCCACCAAGGCCCTCCGCAAAACCACGGCTTCCCTGATCCCCCCATTGGAAGAACTTATGGCGCGGGTTGAGCAGACGCGGCCCCGACGGCTGGCCCTGGCTGCCGCCCAGCGCTCCATGGCGCTCCATGACTTCGCTGCGGCGTTTCTGCCCATCTATGCCCACGAAAAGCAACGACGGGGTTGGCTGGATTTCGACGACCTCATTCAACACTCCCGATTCCTTCTGCAGGACTCTTCCGTAGCGGATTGGGTGCTGTTCCGTCTGGATCGTGGCGTGGACCACGTTCTGGTGGACGAAGCGCAGGACACCAGCCCGGCCCAGTGGGACGTGATTGATCAACTCACCCGGGAATTCAGCAGTGGTGAAGGGGCTCGCAGTGGGCAACGCACCATCTTTGTGGTGGGAGATAAGAAGCAATCCATCTACTCTTTCCAGGGGGCCGACCCCAGGGCTTTCGACACCATGGCGGATGTATTCGGCAAGCGGCTGGAGGGGGCGAATCTGCACTTGCAGAAACTTCACCTGGAGTATTCCTTCCGTTCGGCTCCGGTGATCCTCCGGTTGGTGGATGCCGTGTTCGCGGGGCGGGAAGCCGCGGGGTTTTCTGCCCGGGAGCGCCATAAGGCTTTCAAGGAAGCCCTGCCGGGGCGGGTGGATCTATGGCCGTTGGCGCCCAGGACCACCGGGGCGGAGCAACCAACCTGGAGCGACGCCAGAGAATACACTCACCCCCGGCCTCCGGCCAAGGTGTTGGCTGAGCAGGTGGCCGCGTTCATCCATGGCCTCATTCACCGGGGGGAGACCATCCCCGTCACCACCGGGGCTGACACCATCCGACGGCGCCCCGTTCGGCCCGAGGACATGCTGATTCTGGTGCAGCGCCGCTCTGAACTGTTTACAGAAATCATTGCCGCCTGCAAGGCCAAAGGGTTACCTATCGCCGGCAAGGATCGTCTCAAGGTGGCGGCTGAACTGGCAGTGAAAGATCTCATGGCGCTGCTCCGTTTCCTGGTCACCCCGGCGGATGACCTGTCTCTGGCAGAAGCCTTGAAATCCCCCATCTTTGGCTGGAGTGAACAACAACTCTTTTCCCTGGCCCACCATCGCCCTCCGGGATGCTCCCTGGGGAAGGCGCTCCAGAACCAGGCTTCTCACCATCCCGACACCGTTGCCGTTCTGGAGGATCTGCGCAACAAAACCGACTATTTGCGCCCCTATGAGTTATTGGAACGCACGTTGACCCGTCACGGTGGACGTCAACGGCTCATGGGGCGGCTGGGGCCGGAGGCGGAAGAGGGCATTGATGCCCTGCTGGGCCAGGCCCTGACCTATGAAACCGCAGAAGTTCCCAGCCTCACGGGTTTTGTAGCCTGGGCCACCACGGATGCCTTCGAGGTGAAACGCCAACTCAGCGAAGCCAGTGACATGGTGCGGGTGATGACCGTGCATGGCGCCAAAGGCCTGGAGGCCCCCATTGTGATCCTGCCGGATACAATTGTTCAAAAGAAAGCCCCCGGTTCCGACCAGTTGGTCAGTACAGCCCGGGGCGCCTTGCTTTGGAATACAAAAGCTGGTGATCAACCTGATTGTCTTCGCCAAGCCGTGGCCCAGCAACAGCAGAAAGATCAAGAGGAACACCTGCGGCTGCTTTATGTGGCCATGACCCGTGCCCAGACCTGGCTCATTGTGGCTGGCTCGGGTGAGATGAAAGGAGAGGCGGACAATTGGTATCAGCAAATCCATCAAGGAATCGGGCGAGTTGCTGATGCGGTGAGTGCCGGCGCGGTTCAGGGAATCACTATAGAAAACCATACACAACAGGAGAAAGAACATGGTCCCGGTGGAGAGATTGTGCGGCTCGGTTGTGGGGATTGGTCCGCCCCGCAGCAACAACAGGATGATCAAGGCTCCAGACGGCAACAAGCCAGGGCGCCCGGCCATCTGTGGCAACCTCCCAAGCATCAGGAGCCCCTGGCCATGCCGGAGCCCATCAACCCATCCAGGCTGGACGGGGACAAGGCCTTACCCGGTGTAGCCGGGATCGATCAGGACCTGGCCATGGCCCGGGGCACAGCCATTCACCGCCTGTTGGAAACATTGCCCCGCATTG
The DNA here is from genome assembly GCA_026709085.1 of Cyanobacteria bacterium MAG CAR3_bin_5. GTDB lineage: Bacteria > Cyanobacteriota > Cyanobacteriia > PCC-6307 > Cyanobiaceae > Synechococcus_B. Next base: position 49,797 of record JAPOTR010000054.1, read on the forward strand.
CGCCGGCGCTGTGGCGGGATGTGGCTGCCCAACTGCTGCATCAATGCCTGCCTGACGATCACCAATTCGGTGAATCGGAACGGGACGGCATGATGCAGGAGGCGGTGAATGTGTTGAGCGCACCCGCCCTTGACCAGGTGTTTGCCGAAGACGCTCTGGCGGAAGTGAGCTTCAGCGTCGTTGTGGACGGCCAGCCGGATGGCAGGCCCATGCAGGGGATCATGGATCGGGTGCTGGTGGGCCCCGACACGGTGCTGGTGGTTGACTTCAAAACCAACGCCACCGTACCCGCAACCCCACAGGATTGCCCGGAGGGCATCCTCCGCCAAATGGGCGCCTATCGCCAGGCCCTCGCCATCCTTTACCCGGATCATTCCGCCGAAGCCGCCGTCCTCTGGACCCGAACCGCCACCATAATGCCGCTTCCCAACAGGCTTCTCCAAGACGCTTGGCAGCGCGATCAAGCCACCCGTTCCCCCGCCCTATGATTGTGTTGCAGCCAGGGGCCAGCCGCCATGGGCGGCAATGGTGGAGTCAATGGTGGCCATGAGACGGGATGTTGCAGCCAGGGCGCCACAGATATGGCGGTAGTGGTCAATGTCTGCAAAGGAAAGACAACGACCCTTACGCTCCTTCAGCCACTTCTGGGCAGGGCGGTAGCCACCGATGGCGCAGTTCCAGGTTTCAGGAGATATGCCGTGGAAGCATTGTTCGGAATTGATCCACACCTGGCCGGGATGATTGTTTTGTGGTGGCGTATAGGATACTGTCTGAATACGATAATCACCGTGGTGGGGAAACGTGGGTGCTTCTTCGTATGTTTCCGTTTCAAGGCAATGGCAAGCAACCAACTGCCGGCCCAAGTCAACAAGGTCGGCAAAAAGAGCTTTGCTGCTGATGATCGGTAAGCTGGGGAAGTCCGATTTCAAATGGTCCTGGTAGCGCTGGCGATAGGCTGGGCTATGGAGGAGAGCATAGATGCTGTGCAGCACATCCTCCGGGCCAAAGCTGGCCATCAGATCCCCTGATCCATCGGGGATAAACGTCAGATTGAGAGCAGCGGCGCTGGCGTTGATAAAGTCTGGATTGAGGTTATGTTTTCTGGTTGAGCTGACTTGAACATCTTCTTTGGCCAAGTATTGATAGAGAGGGAAAAGGAGATTACCGCCCCGCCGGAAAAGATTAAGATCTGTTGGGTTGCGTGAGACAAACGCAACATCCCACTGCTTTGAACCGGTTACCTGGCCAGCACGACCGATGCAGAGAGCAAGATTTGCACCTGAGAACATATGCCTCATCACATGCTCGCGCCTGTTGACAGCAACATTACGATTAAATATGGTTATTCTCTTGTCAAACGGCCGATAAAGTATAGATCGAATCTGGCGCCGCCATAGTCCACTGGCCAGTTCCTCTTTGGCGCGCTCGTACTGCCATTGACTTTGTGAACACAGGCGCCAGATCCGCCGTGCTTCCTTTTCCGATGTTGTATTCAGAAAACGCTCCATCTTGTCAATCATCTCTTCAGGTGTCCAGGAAATGGCAAGTTGATCATGGGTGGTGACGATCCCTGTGGCTGCAGATGTGGTCGTAGAGGAAAAGATATTCACGATGGACCAGTATTTTTCGTATTCCTTGTTGATGGTTTGATTGCGCGGCACAAACAGATAGAGGGGGGCTTGGGGTGCTAACGGTGTCCATGGCGTGGTCTCCACGTCGTTGGCTGCAAGCCAGCCATATTTGTTGCCATCCTGGTCACCACCGGGGCCGGCTTCCCGCTCACCCCATAGCTCCCCATGAAACACCCCTTTGCTCAGATTCCGAGCGTGGGCGCTTTTGCCATGCTTGACAAAGAAACCGATGGCAACCCCCTGTTGAATATCAAAAACATTCACATCCTTGCCACCGTCGGGGGCTTGTTCCCGTCTTCTGGTGTTGCCGTGAAGGTCCAGGAGATAGATCTGATCAAAGGTCTCCATCAGACTGCGGCGCATCCCACGGAAGGTGGGATTGTCAAGATAGCTGTGATTGGTCACAAATGCCAGAATCCCCTCGCCGGTTTTCTCAATGCGCCATTGGGCAAAACGGATGAATTTTACGTAGTCGTCATTGAGCCACTTGGTGTTTCTCTCCTGTAGATCCTGACCGTCCATATGGAAATAGCTCCCCTTTGAGAAGTGATCACCCTGGCCTCTGAGCAGTTGATTGATCCAGGGGTTCTTGTTGGCGGAGTGGCCCGAATAGGGTGGATTGCCAATCACCACCATCACGGGTTTTTCCCGCTTGATTCCATCGGCGCTGGCAGCTTCACGGGCAATGGCATGGGCCAGAAGGACCCCTTGCACCTGTTGATGGCCGCCTTCCAGGGTATTGGTGAGAAATACGTTCAGCCGTTGGCCATCCCCAAGCTGCAAGCCCTGGTGCTGATCCCCCAGTTCCAGGGCCAGCTTCAAGTGGGCAACGGCATAGGGGGCCATCAGCAGCTCAAAGCCAAACAGGCGGGGGAGCAGGTGCTGCTTTACGTACTCCGGCCAGGCGCCCGCCAGCCCTTGCCGCTCCAGAGTAGTGCGAATCTGAACAATCACCTCCCGTAGAAATGTTCCCGTCCCTACAGCGGGATCCAGAATGAACACACGGTGCTTCTGGCCGAGGCTCGGCATTTCCGCCAAACCGGAAGGTAAGCCAAACTGATTCCTGAGCAGCTTGTCCACACTGCGCACAATGTAGGATACTACCGGCTCAGGCGTATAATAGACGCCGCGAATTTCTTTTAGTTTTGGATCATAGGCTTTTAGAAAATCCTCATAGAAATGCACCACTGGATCTTCCCGCTGACTCCGTTGTCCGAAATCCTCCAGCACTGCCGCCATATCGGCCTGGTCCAATAGACGGGCCAGATCGTCCACAATCCAGGTTATGGATGGATCCAGACCAGGTCCGGCAATGCGGCCGAATACGTCTTGAAGAAATGGGGTGGTTGTACTAAACACCGCCGATTGACGAGTGAACGATATTCCTGCCGGATGGCCACAGCGGGCGGCAAACAGGCCATAGATTGTGGTTTGCGCTTGCAAGTCGGCAAAGTCTGCTGCGGATAGATTTGTGATCAAGACTTGGCGGTAGACCTGCCACAAGTCATGCAACGGTTCCGAGCCGTTCTCCTGTGCCAGGACGCGGGCCATGGTGTCCCGCAGAAGACGGGCCTTGGCGGCCATGGCGCGGGCCAGAGCCTCGGAATCACCAATGGCCGCCGGCGCCGCGTTCAGAAAATCCTGGAGAAGAGCGTTGATCCTGTCCAACGCCACCGGGTCAAACCGGATGCCGCCATGGCTGTCCGCATATCCCAGGTCCACTTGCCCCTGCTCTTTCCCCTCCAGGTACCAACGGCACTCCAGATGGTTGGTCAGGATCACGTTGGCTAGACCATGGCGATAGGGTTCCAACGACCCGGTGGCTGCTGCCTCATCCAAGGGGATGGTGGTGTCTGTGCAGGCTACATAACCAACAGTCACCCCGTCCCGCTCAACAATCAGATTCGGCGCACCACAAGCAACCTGCTTGGCTTGGTTGAGGACTCGCAGGTCCTTGCCCCCCATACGCTCCAGCAACTGCTGCAGTGCTGTCACAGCACCCTGGTTCAACATGGACGCTCACCTTTAACATTCACGGGGGCAGCGTCGAGACCGCGGTTGGCGTCGCGGCTGCTGCTGCCCCATCCACTGCCGGGTGCGGCCAGGACGACGCGATAGGTTAAAAGTATCCCAGCAGAGTACATTCTTTTTTGTCTGATACTCTGGATCAAGAGAGGAAGCGAACTCAGTCAAAAGTCCTTCGTTCAGACCCCAGCGCCATAATGGATGTCTAATAATAACCCAAGGACGCCGCGATCCTAGTCGAAAAGCATAGATTTTATCAGAGCTATTAGGAATAGGATACTCTTTTCTACTATCAGATTTGTCTTCATTCCAGAGCTTCAGAGTGTCTTCTCGAAGTCTCAAGGCCGTCTCCGGCCACTGTTGCAGGGGCGACCAACTAAAATCACCATCAAGACCACATTGCCAGGAAGAATCCGTAAAAGATCGCAAGTAGGCAAGGCCCAGCCGCCAGTCCAGGAGACCATGGAGATTTTGATTATCGTAAGATTTCAGACAACGATAACAGGCTTCCTGACACTTGCTTTGATGGTTTTCTGTGGCCCATTCCTCAGCTTGATTGTTGAGAATATAACTCAACACCTTTAAGATGGGAGGCAAATCACCATGGCCAAGCCAATCGCTAAATCCAGCTCCATTAACATGCTCATCGACAATTTGAAGCATTGGAAGCTTTCCCTTTTCTTGGTGTCGGAATAGACGGGGTTCAACTGCCTGAAGGGAACGAAGCTCGATATCTAAATAGCGAGTAGCTGCGGAAATAAGAATCTCAGAAGCTGAAATTGCTGCAGCGCGGATTCCCTGCCAGTAATGTTTTCCTGACAAAGGCTTTGAGTTCGATTTAGATGAGTTTCTCTGTTCAAGATATGGAACATCTTCATCATCTCCGAGATAAGAAATAGCTAGATTCGAATTCATTTTTTGTGGCAAAAGATATAATCCGTCTGTGACTCGTGGTGCAGCTAGATAAATTGATTTTTCAATAATCTCTTGAGATTTTGGAGAAGAAGTCTCATCATTAAGGATTTTTAATTTCTGAACGTCTGATAAGATACGCTTATCAATGGCCTGAGCCTTAAGAGGTGATTCATTGGAGGAACTGCGGCCTTTGCTCATTACGCCATTCTGCCAAGATAGAGAAAATCCTTGTTTGCCAGTACCTTGATTGAGGCGATACACAATGGTAGAATCACTGGTGGTAAGAGATATCTTGGCTGTACGAACAGTTTTCTCTGGGTCATCATAACATTTTTCCTTCCAACTATCAGACTCAGGTGGCTTGCTATCTGCGCAGAGAGAGTTGCTAGAGCTACCTGGTAGGCGTTCGACTGATTTTGTCTGTGGCTTGAAGTCAGTACGGAACGCAGCAGGCTCCAGGCACCATTTAGGATGCCAATCGCGTAAAGGACTCTTATTTTGGCAACTGGGACACTCAATCACGCTCTCGTCTGCTTTGTCACCAATATCTTTCCAGGCCCAGCATTTCGGACATTGACCAAGCCTAAACAGGCGATCCCAAGGATTATCTGATAGGGTCTGCGGTTCAGGCTTACCTCGATTACCAGAGAAACTAAAACCAATTCTAGGAGTTAAGCCAATACAGCGATGATCTTTTTTATCATGAATCAATACATTACCAGGAGCATACTCATAGATCGCAACTTCTAGATCACGGCTAAGACTTTCTGTTGGCTCAGTACTATTTTTACTTTTGCCAAGCACAAGCTCGCGTACTCGAGTTGGTAAACCATACATGGGAAGAAGTCCATAGTTGGCTAAGTGAGCAGCTAGTCCAACAGTGTTTCCTCCAATTACTTCTTTATGTTCAACAATTTCCTGCCAAAGACTCTCACTAGATCTAGATGATAGAGAATTATCAAAATTACTAGAATTTCCTCGTTTTATAGCATCAAGCGTGTGTTTAATCTTTATCTGAACATCAGAGAACTGAAGAGCTTCATGAAGCCACTGCTTCCACTTCTCTAATAGTTCTGTGTTTTTCAGTATAGCTGCTGGAATGAAGTCACCGTGAACGTCCACAGGCTTAACCAAGTCTCCCAACCAAAAACCTCCTGTCTCATCACGGTGGCTTTGTTCAAGCTGTCGAAAAGCTGCAACCAATTGATCTTTGCAGACTAAACGTTCAGCGATACGCGGCAGGCGTTTTACCAGAAAGGGTAGTGGTGGAGCATCTCCAGTGATGGCTTCAGGATGACGAAAATAGTGCAGGTCATGGCTACGAGAACGGCAAAGAGTGAGCACAAAGCAAAAGGCCTGACCACGGCGACCAGCACGCCCTACCCGCTGCTGGTAATTAAACCGTTGAGGAGGCATATTGGCTTGCACAATGGCTTCAAGGGGGCTAATATCAATTCCCACTTCCATGGTTGTGGTCACAGATAGCATCTCAATATCTTGGGGTTTGAGCGGATGACAATTCTGATCAGGCAGTTGGATACCTTTGAAATTCCGCTGCCTAGAAGCAGGATCAATGGTCTGTCCCGTCAACTCCTCACAGCGAAGCCGGAAGATGCCATTTTCTTGAGAACGGCTGCGGCCTAAACGACGAGCCAAGAAGTTATCGCGCTGTAAATCCTCACAACACCCTGTCTGGTTAGAAGGCAGCCGTGTGCCACAGCGTGTACAGACATCTAAGCCTCGGTGCAAGTGAATTCTTCGACAATTATTGCAGCGCCAGTACGGATCACTATTCTTAGTAGTTCTAAAAGCTATTTTGTTAAGATCAATATAATCAAAGTTTTCAGTATAGTAACCATAGCGACGCATTGTTTTTTGCATATCTGTGAAAAGATCTTTATGATCTTTATTCAGATTCTGTGCAAAGATTTGAATTAGCTTAGCTAGATAAGAACGTCCTCTTGTTATTTCTGCTAATGTAATTTTCTTAGTTTTCTCATATCGAGAAGGAGTAAAACGGTAATTATCTGTATAAATTCGCATCCATGATGCTGCTTTATCTAGTTCTATTAACTCTTCATTTAATTCTCTTTTATTAAAATCTTTAGGTAATTGTGGAAGTGGAATAGGATAAGCAAGACCAGTGGCCTCAAGAGCAAAATAGGTTTTGTTAAATACGATATCACCAATTCTTTCACAAACTTTATTTAAAAATTGTTTGCAAAGATCTTGATACTCATCTTGATCTGTTGCTTGAGAATCTTCTAGAGACCATTGAAAATGATCATGATTCTCACTAAAAAATTCCCACCAATCAAAACTTCTAGAATCTGATCTAGGTTGAGATAATTTTAATCTGTCAACTCCACGCTCACAAAATGGATGAATACCAAGTTTAATAAGCTCAGTAAGAAAGGATTTAACTTCTTTTTCTATAGACTCTAATTTTGGAGGCTCTAATTCAAGAATTGATCCTAAAGGAATGATTCGTAACGATTGCTGAAGATTCTTGGCTTCTAAATTTGTCTTTTTACTTTTAAGAAAATCAACGTACTCTTCATCATTTTTATGGCGCATAATTTTATTTTCGTAATCTTCTATCTCATTTTGTAATCGTTCATTAGTTGGTTGATTGCGTATAACTTTCAGAAGAGTCTCTCGCAACACATCACGGTGATGCAGTTGCTCAACACCCAAGGCTGTGCGAGCTGCTGCTTGGCGGCTATCTGAGAAGCTAACCAGGCGAGCCTTTCTACTATCTCCATCTTTAGCTAGCACACCATATAATTCACTGGCCAAGAGTTGGGTAACTCTTCCTAAACCTGAACGCTGAGACTGAAGAGGAGAAAACTGACTTAGTGGAGGCTGGTAGTTACCCCTTTTTACTCGCTTAGGTCCATAGTCAATTTCACAACGTGGACAGCGGCAAGGCATATGGCTACCAGGACTTTTGTTAGTTACTCCTCTGTGCTTATTGCTTAGATCTCTTGTAAAAAGATATCCTGGCTGACGTAGTTTTTCGGAATCTTCTTCCTTAAATACTATTCCATTCCTAGGATCTATCCAGGATGGCTCCCATTTTTCCTGCTGATTTTCACTATCATTAGGAAGAATTTGCTTATTATCATCTTTTGGCCAAAATATCACATAACTATCATAGATATACTCCTCAAATCCATTGGAGATTGATAAATCAGGTAATGATTCTATATCTTCTTCATTTGGAAGTAATTCTGCAATAACATTATCTGTTGGATATTGTTTTTCGTCTGCGCGAACACCGCCAATAAAACATTCACCACAGCATTCGCAGCTCAGCAATTCAAACTGTCGTACTGAATGAATACTGCCATCACGATCCAGAGCATGGCGCGTTGTGCCAGTGCGCTCGACTGAGAGTTCCCCTTGCCAGCGTTGTGGCTTTTTCTCGGAGCGCCAAGCTGGGGGCACCACATCCACAAAGAGTCCTTGGGGAACTCTAAAGAAAGTGTGGAGGCGGAAACGGGGCACAGGCCAGAGTTTCTCCTGGCGCAACTTGCGCAGTTTCTTACCTGTGTTACCACTATGGTCAGCAGCACTAACTACGGCAGTGAGGAGACGCATGTTGCGCTCAACTTTTAAAGGTGGCCAACCATGATTTAGCCAACAACGCTCAAAAATCTCGTCAAGCGATGTTGCAACAACTGAATCATCATTGCGACAACAAGCTTTTTCAAAAGCACAGCCAACAGCACTGGCCAACCACTCCCAACGCTCCTCCAAGCGATCCCAATTTGGAACGTGAAGTGCATCAAGAAATGCTGTAAGATCTTCTCGATAATTCTCAAAACCTGGCTCTGGCAGAATGTTATCCTCATTCTCATCTATTTTCCATGGCGTATCCTTCAAGACATCAATTGTCTTATCAAGATCAGTTGCATCAAATGAAAGATCAGGATGCTCTTCATCTTTAGCATACTTATCCTTGCCTGTAACAATAGCCTCAATCCAGTCTTCTCGGACAGATCCTCTGCCTAAGCCAAAATCGGCAAAGGCATCGTACAAGTAGTTCAGACTTACTTCCTTTCCACTGGCATCATTTTCATCAACAGGTAAAGAGGCGCTGGATGCCAACAAACGCAGTTGATGGTGACGCTCAGGCTGGTCAAGACCCAAACGCACGAAGAGAAGGCGCAATAGATACATGAATTCGGTGCCTGCACTGCCCCGTTGCAGGTGAAGTTCATCGATTACGAGTGTGAAGCGGTTGCGTGGATCATTCTCAAGCCATTCCCGTGTTTTCTCCAACATGCAGGCCTCCGTTTTCCGACTCAACATGGCGTTTAGCATACTGATGTTGGTCACCAAAATATCGGGTGGAGACTCTTGCATGTCCCAGCGCGTAACCATCTCTGCACCATCCAACGCTGGAAAAGCAAAAGCTTTATCCTGAATTTCTTTATCCTGAATTTCCTGAGAATGGCCAAGACCGACCTGTTGATCTGAAGAGATATTGGCTTCTCTGCGGATGGCCGACTCCAGATCGTCAAGTCTGGATAGCTCAATGATTACATTCTCAATACGGTTTTTTCTTGAATTGGCAACAGAATTTTTCCATTTGGAAAGTGTGCGGTTATCATCACAACCTTTAATCCTGTCTCTGAGCCTTTCTGCTCCCTCACCGTGACGGAGATTGCGTAGGGCTTTCTCATGTTCAAGTAAGTATGCAGGACCGCCTTTTGTTTTACCAGTGTAGCGACCAAAGAAGATGCGATTACCATTGAGATGTCGGTCAAGGGTATCCCGTGCATTTTGAGAATCCAACGCCATACGTAAGCGCGTCATCTGGTCTTCCACCAAAGCATTCATGGGATAGAGAATTAGAGCACGAATGGCTGCAGGGCGCTGTTCACCTTGTCTCTGTTCATGGTCTTTGTAATCATTCCACTGAAGGCCATTCTGAATACCTTCTTTAAGTTTATACTCCCCTTTGGGATTTCCCTTCGCCATAGGCTGACCATCCTTGCCACGCCACCAACGATTCTCTGAGCTAAGGTAGCCAGACTCTGGCCTGGGCCACCCTCCCTGATCACGAGTGGCCTCCTCAACGATTGATGCCAGAATCGGCAGTAGGAAGGCCTCGGTTTTCCCTGACCCCGTGCCAGAGGTGACGATGCCAGCGTGACCATCACGCACCCCTCGTTTCAGCATTGTTACCTGATGGCTGTAGGGACGATAGAGGTCTCCACGCTCATCACGGTCCATGAGGCCACAGCCGATCAGATCCACAAAGGCGCGTCGTGCTTTTAGCGACAGGCCTGCCAGAACCGCATCTTCCCCTTCCTCGGTCACGAGATCCTCGAAGCTGCGCCCATCTGTCTCCCAGGAAGGCAGTGGCTCAAGCAGTGGACTGGTACAGAGCGTACCAGTCTCCATGAGCAAACTTCGGCGCTCGTCCCTGATCTCTGCTGGCTCAAGCCTGGAGGCTGTGTCCAGGTAGCTGAGATAGAAGGCGCGGATGCGGGAGAAGGCGCCAATGGGATCATGCATGGGGACGGGGACTAGAATTGATCAAGGGGATTTCAGCCTCGTCTCGGATCATAGCACCTGTGTCTTGATCAAACCAATAGGAGTAGGTGTGCTGCTCCCGCCTGCTTGGTAGGGTAGGGCCTGGCAGTTGCCGCCCCTTCAGGGCTGCAAAGCGGCCAATCGGCAGGGGCAAGTAGGCGTCAGCATCGTAGAAACGCTCGATCAGTGGCCTCTGCCGATCAGGGAAGCCAAAGGGCCAGAGCCCGTTAGTGGCGCCATGGATGCAATGCAACGCAGCACGGTTCCGATGACAGGACACGAACGGGCCATATCCATCATCGGGACTGTGCCATCGAGTTTGTCCGAACCCGCGTTCCCGGCGAATTACCGCTTGGCTGGGACTGGCCCTATCGTCATCCTGAAAGCGCTGCCCCGGTGGCTGAGAGTAGTCCAGGTGGCTTTCCCTGCGGGCTCCACAAAGCTGCTCCTCATGGAAGTAGGTATCCCTGGCAGAGCGGGGCCAATCCCGGCCATCACATGTTCTGGGTTCCACCATCCAAGGCGGGGCGCCGTCCAAATCTTCAACCCAGTCCTCCTGAGCTACCAAGGGCAGACCACTAAACTCAGCTAGCAAATATATCTCACCACAAAAACGCCAGCCGCGGGGTAACCAAGCGCAGGCTGGGTCTACAGGTTTGACGGCCATCTCAAGTTCCATAGCAAGGGCCAGCAACTTCTGCAAACCAGCAACGGATAGCAGGCCAACCACTTGCGCCCCCATCGGACTTGTTCGGACTAGACGGGGATCAATGGGCTGCAGATTCCACTGCCCACTCTTCTCCAGTCCCTCCTCCAGCCATCCACCTTCACACCAGGCTCGCAGCAAGCCTTCATAAAACAGTGGCCACGGAGAGGACATCCCACCCAGTTGGCGATAGAGCTGCTGAAATTCCCGGCGCTTGATGCCCGGGCGACGCTGGAATACCGCACAGAGTGCGTCAAGTATCTGCTGTTCAAACTGTGGGTTAACCATTGAGTTACCATTGCTCAACAACTGCTTGGCTTTGTCTGTAGAAGTATGACCCAGGTCAAAATCTCCAGGCTTGGACATTTCCAAGTTGATGGGTCCCAGCTTGCAGCCCCAGTCTTCCCGATAAGCAATGGGCTGAGAGCGTTTAAGCTGTACGTAAGAAGAAATGTTCTTCAACTGAAACGTGCTCTCCTGATCGGAGACGTCCGTAAAAGAAGCCACGATCCTTGCTGCTCCTGGCTGAAAAGCGGTTTTCTTCCGGCTGTCCTCTGATGGGTTCCATATCTCTGGATTGCCCTGGTCTGGGATGTAGGATATTGGAGACTCCTCTTGGGGGACAGAAAGGTTGATGGCCTGTGCTGGTTGTCTAAATTGCACGCGCACACTTGGCAAGCCCAGCCCCCTCGCCAAGAAACCACCTTGAACCCGGAGACCTCTCCTGAGGGTGAGCCTTGGAGGTGGATCTGTGTCATCTGGAGCCGCGCCAGATGTAGCAAATGTTTTGAGTTTCCTGGCAGTCGCATCAAAATCCCTGATGCAGATCCACCCTTCTTTCTCAAGATCGAAACTATCAATCTCTATCCCGCCGAATTTATTTAGGAAAGCCTCACAGTTCTCTTCAAAGAGCACTACATGGCTGGGCCTTTGCTCCGCTGAAAGGCTCAGTAGCAGTCGCGGACAACGGAGGTCAGGATCTAGTTCAAATGGCAGCAACCCCCGGTTGATTAGGGGATGGAGCCTGGTGATCGGGGACTTCTCACGGTCAATGGCAAGGCTACCCCCTTCAAAAGCAGCATACTGAGGATCCAAATCGTTGGGAATCAGCAAGGGTTGTTCATTCAGTTTCTCACACCACCCCTTACCCGGCTCCTCATGCCAGCCATTCCGCTCAAGCTGGGGAATTCCATCTGCGAGAAGTAACACCCCCAGCAGATCACCGTATGAGCAAAGGATCAATGGCCCAAAACACAGAGCTTGATCCAGCGATTTACCGTTTACCGCTTGGAGATCCCGAATGACCCGATCAATGACCCGATCTAGGAATAAGCTGAACCCAGTTTCAGCATCAGGTTTCTTATTCAGTGCTTGTTGCCACTTGTTGAGCTCTTTTTTGAAGTCCTTACTGAACTCCCTTTCAGCAAGAAGATCCCTAATCAACTGGGGGTCACTGGCCTTCAGAGACTTTCTATGGCGTTGTTGCAGATTACGAAGGTGTTTCTGCAGCAAACGACAGTCTGCTAAGCGCGGAAAGGACAACCACCAGGAATGGGAAATTTTGCTTCGATAAGCGTCGATTGGAGGTAGCTTTAGCTGCCGGTGCCGTTCACCTTCAAAGATTCCTTCTATGGTCAGCCACTCGCTAAGTTTTCCCCAGGCTTCAGTCAAACGCCTGAGCCCCTGGTGATCCTGATGATCAAAAACTGCTTCATAGCGAGCATGAAACTTTCCCTCCTGATCAGGATCCGGGTAGCCGTGGGCAATGAGACAGGTAAGCCAAAGGAAGGCGAAGAACGGAGGTTCTTCCGGCGCTGATGGTGTGTAGTGCTTCATCTGATGATTCAGTGCAAAGTCGGCTGGTGTACGATTTCGCAACTGTGCCGGCCGCTCAAGTGCCTGTATCAGTTTCTCTGCCATGGTTCGCGGGTTGCTTTGACGGTCCCCTGTTAGTTCAAGAAGATCTTCCTCTGAGGCGCGCAAACCTTGATCCGGGGAAGCATCTGCATCAGCCACAAAACAGAACCGCAAGAGTTGCCAATTCCATGCTTGGACATCCCACTGATGCCAGGCTTGTTGTGGTGTGTAAGCCATAACGCTGCAGAAGGGGGATAAGGTCAGCTTAAGTCCAAGCTCTAGCCCTGGCGTCCCGCAGGATACGGGCCTTGATTGAGGACGTGCCACTCCAGCGCCATGGTCCAGCATGGGAAGAGTCTCTCACTGCCCTATGGTGCCACCCGTCCCATCTCAATCCGCGCCAGAGGCACCGGCCATGGCGCTGCCACGGCGTCTGGTGGTGGCGGGCACGGATACGGGGGTGGGCAAAACCTTGATCTCGGCCCTGCTGGTGCGGGGCCTGGGAGCCCGCTACTGGAAACCCATCCAGGCCGGTCTGCCGCCCCTGAGCGCCGAGCCCGGCGATAGCCGGCAGGTGCGGACCCTCAGCGGTTGCCCCGGCAGCGCCATCCTGCCGGAAGCCTACAGTCTCCAACACCCCGCATCACCCCACTGGGCGGCCGAGCAGGAGGGAATCGTTCTGGAACGCCAGCGCCTCTGGCCACCGGATGAGGAGGAGCACGAGGCGTTGGTGGTGGAATTGGCAGGGGGGTTGATGGTGCCCGTCACCCCCCACCTGTTGCAGATTGACGTGATGGGGGAATGGGCGCTGCCGGTGGTGCTGGTGGCCCGGGCCGGCCTGGGCGCCATCAACCACACCCTGCTGAGTCTGGAGGCCCTGCGGCGGCGGCGCATCCCGGTGTTGGGGCTGGTGCTCAACGGGGAAGGCTTTGCCGATAACACCACCGTGCTGCCCAGGTTGGGTCGCACCCGCCTGCTGGGCCATGTGCCCCGCCTCCCCAAGCTGGATCCGATGGTGTTGGACCGGGTGTGGCGCAGCAGCGGCATGGCAAGCTGGTGGCCGGCAACGGCATCCCCTCCCCATGGCTGACGATTCCTCCCGCCTGGAAACCGACAGCCTGGGGCCGGTCACCGTGGAGGCCCGGCGCTACTGGGGCGCCCAGACCCAGCGGGCCATTCGCAGCTTTGCCATCGGCCCGGACCGGATGCCCATGGCGATTATCCATGCCCTGGCCCGCATCAAGAAGGCGGCGGCCCTCAGCAATACCCGGCTTGGCGTACTGGATGAACAGCGCTGCGGCTGGATCGTGGCGGCCTGTGACGAGGTGTTGACCGGTCGGTTTGACGATCACTTCCCCCTGAGTGTGTGGCAGAGCGGCAGCGGCACCCAGACCAACATGAACGTGAACGAGGTGATTGCCAATCGGGCTTCGGAACTGGGTGGCGGCCAACGGGGCCGGAAGCGGCCCGTCCATCCCAACGACCACGTGAACCGCTCCCAGTCCACCAACGACGTGTTCCCCGCGGCCGTTCACCTGGCGGCGGTAGAGAGTGTGCAGCAGCAGTTGCTGCCCAGGCTGGGGGAATTGATCGCCGCCTTGGCGGACAAGGCGGCCCGGTGGACGGAGGTGGTGAAAATCGGCCGCACCCACCTTCAGGACGCGGTGCCCCTCACCGTAGCCCAGGAGATGGGGGGCTGGGCAGCCCAGTTGCAGGATGCCGAACGGCGGTTGCGGGACTCCCTGACGGATCTCCACGCCCTGCCCCTGGGGGGCACGGCGGTGGGCACGGGCCTGGGGGCGCCACAGGGCTTCGGGGAACGGGTGTGTGAACATCTGCGCCAGTGGAGTAGTGGGCACAACTGGCATGTGGCCCCCAATCGCTTTGCCGTGATGGGGAGTCACGACGCCCTGGTGGACCTGATGGACCGCATCGGCCAACTGGCCATGGGGCTGCACAAAATCGTCAACGACGTGCGGCTGCTGGCTTCGGGTCCCCGGGCCGGTTTTGGTGAATTGCGGCTCCCGGCCAACGAACCGGGGAGCTCCATCATGCCCGGTAAGGTGAACCCCACCCAGTGCGAAGCCGTGGCCATGGCCACAGTGCAGGTGCTGGGCCAGACCAATGCGGTCACCATGGCGGGCTGCGGCGGCCACCTGCAGATGAACGTCTATAAACCCCTGCTGGGTTTCAATGTGCTGGGGGCCACGGCCCTGCTGGGGGATTGCTGCCGTTCCCTGCGGGTTCACCTGGTGGAGGGGCTGGAGGTGGACGGCCAGCAGATCGGCGCCCTGCGGGATCGTTCCCTGATGCTGGTGACAGCCCTGGCGCCGGAAATCGGCTACGACGCCGCCGCCCGGGTGGCGCTCCACGCCCATGCCCACCAACTGAGGTTGCGGGACGCCGCCCTGACCCTGGGGGTGATCACGGCAGAACGGTTTGATCAGGTGGTGAATCCCCGGGTCATGGCTCATCCCTACGGGGGGTGAGGGGCCCGCATGGGGGAATCAATTTTCATCAATCCTTAAGATTTTTTAACTTTTCCCCACTCTTTGGATCGTCTCACTATAAACTAGGGCAAACAACCAGTCATTAGAGGTTCACCATGGCAAAAACCAACCAACCACAAAGTTTTCCAAACTCTGCTTTTGCGAGTTCATCGATTGACCAGGCGGAAGTTGGCGCTGTCGATTTCCTATCTGGACCAGTGAACACAATAAAACCTCCTGGTTCTCCACCATGGAAGGGCGAGATTTATCTTAGTGAAGACTTTGATGCCCCCCTTACTCTTGATGAACTCTCTGATTGAATGTGCTGAGTATTGTGGCTAAACTCTTACTGGACACCCATTTGATTCTCTGGTGGATCGATGGTCACCCCTATCTACCAGAAGCAGTAGTCAGTCGAGTTTTATCAAAAAATGTAGAGGCGTTTGTCAGTCAGATCTCGCTATTGGAGATGGCTATTAAGGTGAGACTTGACAAGCTGAATCTTCCTGTTCCACTAGAAGAAATAGATCGAGAAATAGTGCGCAGAGGATTTCATTGGTTGCAACTTCAAAATTCACACCTTCTGGCGTTAGCAGAATTAGAGATATGTAAGAACCATAAAGATCCTTTTGATCAATTATTGATTGCTCAGAGTCGGATGGAATCTATGGAGTTGATTACCAGTGATAAAACATTGGAATTCTATGGGGCAAAATTCTATCCACGTTCAAGCCGATGACGGTGGCCCAGAGGAGAGGTGGAAAGGCTGTAGAAGGCCATGGCTCATCCCCACCTGCAGAACAAGGATTGAGGACGTCTGTTTGGGTAAGCCAGTTGTGCCCCAACTTGGGTCAAACTGCTGTCGGATTCTGCAAAGGAAACGCTGAAAAACTCCCTCTATCCCAGTCCCGGCCTTTTGAAAACCCTTGCTATAACAGGGTAGTTAGAATCCTATGGGGACCCACTTTGAGGTTTTCCAGTGTTTCCCAAAGCCTTGCCGATGGCATTGGCGATTTCCGTGGGGTCTTTCCGTGTCATGGTGGCCATGACGAATACGGCCTTGCCGCCAGAGGCCCTGGCCCACGCTTCACCAATCAACTGCTTCTCTCTTGCATCGGAACTGTTGCCCGGCGCTCGGTCCTTGCCTTTATACTCAACTACCATAAGTCGGCCATCTTTCATCAACGCAACAAAATCAGGATAGAATTTATCGGTTGAGGTTGGCAATGAGAAAGATTTGGGATGACGGGCAACGTTGCGTGTCCAGTATTTCAGACTAGGGAAACTGTCAATCACCATGGCGCACTGTTCTTCCTCACCTCCCGGCGCCCCATCAAAGGCGGGCACATGGTCCGGCCCCAGGAAGTGCTTGTTGAACCTGTAGCTGCCCTTATATTTTGGCACATCTGCATAGATTCTATCAAAGAATTTGAATCCATCAGTAAAAGACATCTCCAGCACCGCCTCCGGTCCCAGGAGGTACACCTGATAGGCATTGTTCCGCGCCCGTTGATGGCAAGCCTTGATCTTTTCACCCAGCACCCTGGCCAGGATGAACTTGCAGGGCATGAGTTGAGATAGAGGGATGTTGCGGTCACGGGTGAGATGGGTGACCACGGCGTTGAGCCAGGCCAATAGATCGGTCTGGCTGATGAATGGGTTATGCAGCTTCCGATCCAGCCAACGGATGAGACTTTCTTCTGTCCAGTCTTCCACATGGACAGGCATGGTGAACTGGTCAACCTTTTTCACTGCTGCCATCCGAAGCCGGTTGCCGTCAAGATCAACTTCAAAAGTGTTACTGGTCTCAACAATGTCAAATTCCGACGGTTTCAGATGTACCGGGCAATTCTTCAGTGACCAATCATGATATTCCATCAGCACATCAGTGTCGGCAAACACCAACTCCCCCTGCACATGGGCCATCAAGCGGGGAACGACAAGGGTTTCACCCCGCTGCTCAGGCGGCACGTTGTGGGCGTGCTCCACTTCCCATCTCACAATCGCGTTGCGCAAATCACCGTGAAGACGCTTGGGCGCCTGTTGGTAGATCTCCGTTTTTTCACGGGGCTTGAGGAAGCCGCTAATTTGAACGGTGACCTTCTCGGAAGAGCTTTCCGCAACCGTGATCTTGTCGGGGGCGACGCGGGCAATGCTCCGGGCCTCTTGCGGGGTTACGTCCACCTCAACGGCCACTGTCGGGCAAGAGCGCCCCGATTGTCCGAATAACCCGCCAGCCACTTGCAACTGTTCGGGCTCGATATTGGCCTCGGCCTCCCTCTCTTCAAATCCCATCTTCACCAGCCTATCCAGCAAACCCTTGGCGGCTTCGGCAAAATGTCTGGACACCAGCCGCGCATAGGACTTGTTCAGGGCCGCCGCCTTACGGCGCGTGGCGTAGGGCATCCGCAACACCCGCCCCAGAAGTTGCTCGGCATCGGTGGAGTTGCGGATATTGGCCACTGAACAGAATACATAGGCGAAGGAGCAATCCCAGCCCTCCTTCAGCGCCTCAATGGTGATGACGTATTCAACGGGGCAAGCGGGATCAAACAGGTTGATGCCGTCCAGCTCCCGTTGCGGGCCGGTGACCACCGCAATCTTGACAGGATCAATGTTTTCGTTGGTGACGAGATGGTCTTTCAGAACATCAACGGTCACTTCTTCATTCTTCTTCTGTGCCTGGAACAACACAATGGGCCGGATATACCCTTCACAGTCCCTTTCTGCCCAGTGCTGCAATTCGGCCCGTTTGGCAATGGCGGAGTTCACCGCCCCTTGCCAGGTTTCCGTTTCAGCCAGCATGACGGGCATCTTGATCATGTCCTCATCCTTGAGTTCCTGGGCGCTGACGCTGTAGAGGATGTTGTTGAACGCCTTGGGGGTAGCCGTGAACTCGATCAACGCCGTGGGGTTGATCCGTCCATACATCTCCCGGCTCAGTCTGGAGCCGGTTTTGTGGGCTTCGTCCATAATCACCAGGGGCCGGTGCAGGTGCATGAGATTGGCGAAGCTGAAGCGAATACCGCCGGCATCGGTGCGCTCCAACCCCGGCGCATTGGGGGACACACCGGTGAAATGGTTTTCCAGCATCTCGTGATGGGCATAGACCTTGCGCCCGTCCGTATTGCTCACCCGCAACGTCTGGATCGTGCCCACCACAACACACAACCTGGAGCCCAGATCATGGGACCTGAGATGGGGAAAATCGGCAATGTCCAACACCTCCACCCGGCCTGCAAACCCCTCGTCCAGCGCCTGCCGATAGGGATGGCGCCGATTTTTCAACGCCTCGGCGGTCTGGGTGCGAATGGTGTTGGTGGGGGTCAGCCACAGCACCAGGGGAAAATCCTTGTCCACCCAGGCATCCCTGGCCACCTTGACGGCGTGGGCCGCCAGAATCGTCTTGCCGCCGCCGGTGGGCAGACGCAGACACACGTAGGGCGCGTGGGGCAACGCCGGAATCGGCCGGTAGCCCGTGCGGTACCCACCCAGACGACGGGCCAACTCCGGCTCCCGGGTGACGGTTTCATAGGCCGCCTGTGGCCCGGTGATGCGCGCCTCTTCCAGGAATCTGCGCAAGGTGGCCAGGGATGCCTGCTGATAGTGTTTCAGGTTCATGGATTCACCTTCACCTCATAGGGGGTTTGCTTGAACACAACGGCTTCCGCCGTCAAGGCCGCCTGGCTGAGGGTGGTGCGCTCACCGTAAACGGTCAGCGGCCCCATGAACTCCCCCTGGGCGCGGCGGATTGTGGCAAGGCTCGTGCGGGTAAGCACGTTGCCGCCATTGGCGGATCTTTCCCTCAGAATGCCGTTGTAGAGCAAAGCGTAACCGTGGCCCTCATGGACCCCCAGAAAAGGGGTGACCCTGGCGGGTTGGGTCCAGGGCAAGCCCGTTTCCGCAAACCAGAGATGGGCCGCCAGCACCGGGAAGCGAATATCCGGCAGGATGGCGCCGTTGCCCATGAACACAGGGGGACCGAGGCGGTAAAAGCGGAATCCGCCGCCGCCGCGCCAGTTCTGCGCCTTGGAAATGCCCCCCTGCTCACCGTCAATCACCTTCTGCAACCGGGGCACACAATGGGTGACGGCATGATCCCCCAATTCAATGCCGATATAACGCCGTCCCATCTTCTGCGCCACAGCAGCGGTGGTGCCGGAGCCGAGGAAGCTGTCGAGAACAAGATCACCGGGGTTGGTGGCAAGAGTTAGAATCCTTAATAACAGAGTTTCTGGTTTCGGAGTGGCAAATATCTCGTCAGAATTAAACTTTACAACTTCACGCTTGGCATCTTGATTATCTCCTACTTCATTTCGAGGCCAAACAGTCATACAAACAATTCCTTCTTGAACCTCTGATAGGAATCTTTTCTGCCGTGGGACATTGCTTCCTTTCTGTCCAAACCAAATTCGATTATCAGCACACAATTCTTTGAATCTTGTTTCTGTTGTTCCCCAGCATCTTCCCTTTGATGGCCATAGTCTCCTTCCAGATGGAGTAACGATCTCATAAACATTATTACTTTCACCAGTCTTTGCATACTGTGCGCCGCGTTGGCCTCCCGTAAGGCTAATGGTAAAATCACTTGAAGTCCAATCACCTCTTGGATCATTGTCTGGATTTAAATATCTGGAGTCAGATACTTCTGTTCTTGGCAGAAGATGTGGTCTCCAAATTTCTTTGTTTTTTGCAAAAATCAGAATATGATCATGGCTATCGGATAGCCAAATCGAATTTGCCTGCGGGGATGATTTTTTCTGCCATACCACATTTGCCACAAAGCTACTCCGTCCAAATAATTCATCCATAACAACTTTAAGATAGTGAGCTTCATTGTCATCGATGGACACCCATATAGAACCATCCTTAGCGAGTAGTTCACGCAAAAGCTCAAGGCGTGGCCATATCATCGCCAACCACTTGCTGTGTTCAAGATTATCGTCATAATGCTCAAAGGCCGAGCGTGTGTTATACGGCGGATCAATATAAATGCACTTCACTTGCCCTGCATAATAAGGCAGCAATGCTTTCAACGCCTCAAGGTTATCTCCCTGAATCAGCATATTTCCCGCATCCCGGTTACCGTGGCTCAGTTCCGGCGCCTCCTCCAGCAGGCGGGTTGGCGTCTTTGCAGCGGCGCGAACGTCCTCGTCTCGGGTTAGCCAGTGGAGTGTGGGCATTGGCGCGGGGTTCTTGTTCCTGGGGGTGTGGTGTGTGGGCTGGGGGTGGTTGCCGAGTTGGGCATGGGGTCACCACTTCTCAGCTTACCCGCCCGCCGCCTTCCTGAACAGGGACTCATTCAGCTTCCCATGGCCTGTTCTTGCGCGGGTCGCTTCCCAGGCGTTGGTCCTGGGGGAGTGGCAGCGGGGGCGGCTGGCGTGGGGCTGATAATCTGGAGACTGGGCCAGGGCTTGGGGTGCTGGGTCTTTGCTGGCGCTGATCAAAACCTGGTCAAAAAGTCATGCCATGCCAGAGAGGGCGGCAAGGCTTGGTTGATGGGGGTTTATCGCCGGTCCAGCCCGCCCATGGAGCGCCCCGCAATCAAAAGCCGGTCAAAATTTTTCCCCTCATGTCCAGGCGGTGCAGTGCTGGGGCGGGATGGTGGCAGGGATGAGGGCATCGTGGCGGGTGGCGTTATGGCAAGACAGGGGCGGGTGGTGGAATCCACCCCCTGCACACAGCACCCTGGCAGAAGGGACGCTATGCTACGCCTATTCACCTGCTGCCGTTGGCCTTGGAAGTCTGCGTCAATGACCGCGCCTGCTGGCGCAATGTGCCGCTCCCGTTCTGGCGCTACGAGATGGGGGGCTCTTGGGTGCTGGAGAAACGCTCCTGTTGGGATTGGGGGGCGCTAGGACGAGTGCCGTGGGTTGAGCAAGCTCCTTGCTTGGCGGAGATGGGGTGTGGGGTTGCGGGGATTTTAGTTGCGCAGGCAGGAGAGAAAGGCAAATGAGTCAGCTTGTAAGGGATCCGATCTGGGGGACTCCTGCTGATTGTCTATTTTCCGAGGATGAGGCACAACGGAGAAGAGTGCGTCTATATGATTCGCCTCGTTGTGGTGGGCGGTATTCCATTGATAATTTCATAACTGAAACTGGAATAAAGAATTTAGATGATCGCGAGAAGGTAAGACTAACATCATGGCTCATTGAACAAAGGCGAAATGGGATTGAATGTCCAATCATTACCTCTGATATAATTGAAGATATGAAGCAAAGAAGTCACATGTCTGTACCTGATCGTGCTGATATGATTCTCAAGTATTTACAATCAGAAACGCAGGAACTAGGTAGACATATTAACTGTTCTCGTAGTCCTTGGATTGAACAATGTGTCTATGACAATGAGTCTTTTAATGAAATTTCTTTCACAGGGGAATACAAAGCATATTACAAGTTACTTGCTTATTCCGAATCTTCTGTTTTTGATGAACTTAAGTTTCTATTAAAATATCTAGAAAGACAGGATTGGATACAACGTAAGACTAATCAATCAAATGATCAAATATCTTACCTATTGACCGTTGAAGGCTACGCCAGATTAGCAGAGATTCAAGAAACCAAAATAGAATCTAAGCAAGGATTTGTGGCAATGTGGTTTGATCCCTCTATGGAGCCAGCACGTGAGAATATATGTTCAGCAATTGCTGATGCTGGATATGAATCACGCATCATTGATCAAAAACATCACATCAACAAAATTGATGATGAGATCATTGCAGAGATACGGAGATCAAGATTCGTCATAGTAGATCTAACACATGGAGAGGATGGAGCTCGAGGTAGTGTCTATTATGAAGCAGGATTTGCCTATGGCCTTAGTATTCCCGTGATTTATACATCTTGCAAGAATCACAAAAAAGAAGGAAAAGAAATAGAGCAAAAGGTACATTTTGATGTGGACCACTATAATCGTATTATTTGGGACAACCCTGAAGATCTGCGTAATAAGCTGGCACAGCGAATCTCCGCTGTTATTGGCGACGGGCCAGGCAAGTCAGTCAATCAATCAGTGAAACCCTGAAAACCCTCAAAGCGAGGCTACGGCAACGACAAATGCCCCCATGGCCGAATCCCGAAACCTGGAACGGAAATCCTCCTGGCGGGACGAGTACCTGAAATGGATTTGCAGTTTCGCCAACGCCCACGGCGGTGTGTTGGTGATCGGCAAGAGCGGCCGTGGCGAGCTAATTACGCGAGCACTAGTGACTCAACATCTCCTCACTGATTAAGGCATCTCTGAACAAGTCATGGGTGTGTACGGCCCGGTGGCCCCGTTACCGCCTGGTCCGGTGGGAGGGCATGCCCTCAACGGTAGCGGCCTTCGTTCAGCCGCCAATAAACATCCGTGCCCCCTAGACCTGAGGAGTTTATGACGTCCACAATTTCCACAGGGGTAACTCCATTGTTATCCCTTGCGCCGGGGTCAGCCCCGGCATCCAGCAGCACCGTCACCACTGCCGGGGTCTTGCTGTTCGCCGCCGCCGTGTGCAGCAGGGTAAATCCATTTTCAAGCCGTGCCTCCAGGTCAGCCCCGGCATCCAGTAGCGCCTGCACCACCTCTGGGGAATCCCCAAACGCCGCCGCCGTGTGCAGGGGGGTCCATCCATTCTTACTCCTTGCCTCCAGGTCAGCCCCGGCAGCCAGCAGCACCTTCACCACCTCTGGGGTCTTGCTGTTCGCCGCCGCCCACCAGTGCAGGGGGGTCCGTCCACCCTTGTCCCTTGCGCTCGGGTCTGCCCCGGCATCCAGCAGCACCTTCACCACCTCTGGGGAATCCCCAAACGCCGCCGCCCCGTGCAGGGGGGTCCATCCATCCTTGTTCCTTGCGCTGGGGTCTGCCCCGGCATCCAGCAGCGCCTGCACCACCTCTGGGGAATCCCCAAACACCGCCGCCCCGTGCAGGGGGGTCAAGCCATCCCCATCCCGTGCCTTGGGGTCAGCGCCTTGGGAGATGCAGCGGCCAACATCCGCTGCCTGTGCTTTCTCGAAGAACTCCTCGGTATTCCAGGCCGCACAATCCGGGCGGGCAAGAGTGGCGCCCGCTGCCAGCAGCAGGGAAGAAGTCAACAGCGCCAGGATGACGCCGCTCCGGTGACGGCCGTTGCTGTTGGGGTGGGGAAGGGCTTTGCGTAACTGCATGATTCAAGGGGAACTCACCGCTCCGGGGTGACGGGTTGGTTGGCCCGTAACAACTCCATGAGCTTCCACGGCAGGGCATCCACCTTTTCCCGGAGCTCCTTCTGGTCTTCCCGCAATTCGTCAATCCGTCTATTGAGCCTGGCCTCACCGGCCTTCTGCTCATACCAGATAAGGCCCAAGAAGGCCGTGACAAAGCCCGATGGGAGCCATTCGGTGAGGCCGGGGGGAAGCGCTGGCATGAATCCCGTGACGGGGTACAGGGTCAGGCTAGCCCTCCCCACAGTGCAATGTTCATAAACTCAACGGAAACCGATCTCGCCTATCAGGACGTCATTGAAGGCAACCTGTTGACCCAGGTGGACCGCACCGTGGATCTGCTCTGCACCAAGTATGCAAGGGCGGCCCTCTCCTACGAGGGCATCTACCGGCGCGAAACCCCGCCCGCACCCGCTGAGGCCCTGCGGGAAGCGGTGTTGAATGCAGTCGCCCACCGGAACTACGCCCATTCCGCACCGGTTCGGATTCGGGTACACGACCACCGCATTGCCCTGTGGAGTCCAGGCTCCCTTCCTCTGGACTGGACGCTGGACAAGCTGATGGGCGCCCACGCTTCAGCGCCCCACAACCCCGTCCGTCGTCAATGCCCTCTTCTGTGCGGGCATGGGGGAGCCGCAATGGATGCTGGAACCCGGTGGGCTACTGATAGATCGAGTTCTCCGTCAACTGACCAACGGGCCGATGTCGAAGGCGGACCTTTCCAGAGGCTTGGGACAGAAAACGGTATCAGGGCAACTGAGCAGGGTGATTCGTCTTCTCGTTGCTGATGGAAGCGTCGGATACACGATCCCGGAAAAGCCCCGCAGTCGGCTACAAAGGCGCCGCCTGACGGATCAGGGCCGAAGGGCCATCCGTCATCGGAAGTGGACGGCCACCACATCGGCGCCTTGCGGGACGCTGCCCTGAGCCTGGGGTGAGGGGCTGGCCTCCCCGGACAGCCGTGGGTCCGGTCAGAGAATGCGGCTGAGGAAGAGTTGGCTGCGCTCCTCTTTCGGGTCGGTGAAGAAGGTTTGGGGGCTGGCCTCTTCCACAATTGTTCCCTCGTCCATGAACACCACCCGATCCGCCACTTCCCGGGCAAAACCCACCTCATGGGTCACCACCACCATGGTCATGCCCTCGGACGCCAGGGCGCGGATGGTTTCCAGCACCTCCTTCACCTTCTCCGGATCCAGGGCGCTGGTGGGTTCGTCAAAGAGCATCAACCGGGGAGAAAGGGCCAGGGCCCGGGCAATGGCCACCCGCTGCTGCTGGCCGCCGCTGAGTTGGGAGGGGTACTTGTCGGCCTGCTCACGGATGCCCACGTGCTCCAGCAGGGCCAGGGCCCTTTCCTTCACCGCCAGCCGGTCCCGCTTCTGCACGTGGATGGGGGCCAGGGTGACGTTCTCCAGAATGGAGAGATGGGGAAACAGGTTGAACTGCTGGAACACCATCCCCACATGGCGGCGAATTTTGCTCACCACCTTCTGGTTGTTGTCGGCGTCCAGGTGGTGGCCCAGCACCTCCAGGTGGCCCCCCTGAATGGTTTCCAGGCCGTTGAAGGTGCGAATGAGGGTGCTCTTGCCGGAGCCGGAGGGACCCATGATCACCACCACCTCCCCCGTCGACACGGACAGATCCACCTTGCTGAGGGCTTGAAATCCGTTGGGGAAGATCTTGTCCAGCCCCTGGCTCCGCACCGCCAACGAAGTGGTGTCGAGAAAGGATGCAATATCGGAGGCCATGGCTGGTGTGTGGGAAGGGGGAATCGGCAGGGGGCGGTCAATGGTGACCGGTCACGTTGAGACCGCGCTCCAGGCGGCGGGCCAGACTGGTCATCAGAATGCAGACCGCCCAATACAGCAGGGCCAGCCAGATGTACACCTCCAGGTGGCGGCCAAGATAGTCGGGATTGCCCAGGATGCTGCGGCTGATGCCCAGCAACTCGATCAAGCCCAGGTAGGCCAGCAGGCTGGTGCTTTGGAGAGACGCCACACACTGGTTGGCCAGAGACGGCAGGGCCGTGCGCAGGGCCTGGGGCAACTCCACCAGGATGATGGTTTGCAGGGGGGAGAGGCCCAGGGAACGGGCTGCTTCCAGTTGGGTTCTGGGAATGGACTGCAACCCACCCCGCACGTCTTCCGCCATATAGGCCCCCACGAAAAACCCCAGGGACAACACGGCCCGCAGCACCCGGTTAAAGGTCCAACCGTCCGGCAAAAAGAGGGGAATCATCAACTGGCCAAAGAAGAGCACTGCGATGAGGGGCATGCCCCGGGTGATTTCGATGTAGCCGGTGGTGAGCCAGCGGAGCAGGGGCAGGGAGCTGCGGCGAGCCAGGGCCAGGAGGATGCCCAGGGGCAGGGCCATGAGAACGGCGCCCAGGGTGAGCAGAAGGCTGAGTTGCAGCCCTCCCCAGAAACGACTTTTCACCGGCTCCAGCCCCAGCCCCCCTGCCAGCAGCAGCAGGCCGATGGGCAGGACGAGGATCCAGAGCAGGGGCAACAGGCGCAGCACAGGCCGGGGCAGCATCCCGGCCGGCATCAGGGTCACCAGGAAGAGGGCCCCCAGCAGGCCCAGCCAGCTCCAGCTTCGCCCCACCTGCTCCACCGGAAACCTGCCGTGGACGTAGAGGCGCACGTTCTCCACCACCACCGCCCAGTCCGCTTGCAGAAAGACCCAGTGGAAAAAGCTCCACAACCCGCCGCCGCACAGCACCGCCAGCACAACGGTGATGACCGTGTCCAGGGGGGAGGCAAACAGGCCGCGACGGATCCGCAGCAGCAGTGGACGGGATCCTGGGCCGGAGCGGGGAGATTTACCCATGGCGCAGCACCAGGCGATTGAGAACGTTCATCACCCCGCTGATCAGCAGGTCCACCGCCAGAAAGACCAGCACCAGCAAGGCAAAGGCTTCAATGGAGCGCCCCGTCTGGTTGAAGGTGGTGTTGACGATGGAAAAAAGATCCGAGTAGCCCACGGCGATGGCCAGGGTGCTGTTTTTGGCCAGGTTGATGTATTGGCTGTTGAGGCCGGGCAGGATGGCCCGCAACGCCTGGGGCAGGATGATCAGCCACAGGGTGCGCCCTTCCCCGAAACCCAGGGAACGGGCCGCTTCCCACTGGCCACGGGGTACGGAGTTGATGCCGCCCCGCACCACCTCGGAGATGTAGGCGCCGGTGTACACCGTGAGGCCGATGAGCAGGGCCACGAACTCCACGGAAACGGGCAGGCGCAGGAAATCCGCCACGGCGTTCACCCCGTTGCGGGCCGCTGGCGCCCCGAGAAACACCACGAAGTACCAGAACAGCAGGTGGAGCAGGGGGGGGACGTTGCGGGCAACAGCCACGTAGAGGCCGGCCAGTTGCCGCAGGAGCCAGTTGCTGCTGAAATTGGCGGCCCCGCCAATCACCCCCAGGACGGTGGCCAGCACCAAGCCCGCCGCCACCACTTGCAGACTGTTGACAAGCCCCACCAGAAAGGCCCAGGCGTAGCTGTCCTCGGTTCTGTAGGGCAGCAGACCTCTGGGCAGGGGGAACCGGGCCGGCTCGCCAAGCCAGTCAAAGCTTAATTCCAGGCCACGGCGCGCCAGGTTGACTTGCAGGTTGGTCAGCAGCAGGGCAACGAACCCCAGCACCAGGAGACCGATGGCCGCCTGGAGCAGAATCAGCAGAAGCCGCTTACGCCGCCCCGGCGGCCCACCGGAAGCAAGGGGTTCGGGGCTCAATTAAAGGGGGGTGCGTAGTGAAGGCCGCCCTCTGTGTAGCTGGCGTTCAGGCCGCGGGGAATGAAGGTGGGCGTGTCGGGACCCAGATGGCGATCATAGATCTCCCCGTAGTTGCCCACGGCGGCCACAGCCTGCACCACGAAGTCGTTGGCGAGGCCCAGCTTGCCGCCCAGGTCTCCTTCAAGGCCCAGGAAGCGGCGCAGGGCTGCATTCTCCTGGTCCTCACCGTCGGTGGCGGCGGCCACCCGGGCGTCAATGTTGCCCTGGGTAATACCCAGTTCTTCTGCGGCCATCAGGCCGTAGACCACCCAGCGCACCGCATCGCTCCACCGGGCGTCCCCGTCCACCGTGGCGGGAGCCAGTGGTTCCTTGCTCAACACCTCGTCCAGGATTACGTGATCGTCGGGCGCCTCGAATCCGGAGCGGGCGCTGTTAAGGGAGGACCGATCAGCGGTCATGGCAGCGCAAACTCCTCCCGACTTGTAGGCCTCGTTGCGGTCCGGGTCCTCATCGAAATTGCGGATGTCAAAGGGGATCCCCCGGGCCTGCATCACGTCGTTGAGGTTGCGCTCCGTGGTGGTGCCCGTCTTTGCGCAGAAGGTTGCATCGGCCAGACCCTCCAGGGTGGTGACGCCGCTGTCCTTACGCACCATGACCCCCTGGCCGTCATAGAACACCACGGGGGCGAAGGCGAGGCCGTTCCCGCCGCCGGAATCACGGCTGAGGGTCTGGGTGGTGTTGCGGGAGAGCAGGTCGATCTCCCCACTGCTGAGGGCCGTGAAGCGCTGGGCCGCCGTGAGCGGGGTGTAGGCAACGCTGTCGGCATCTCCCAGGGCGGCGGCCGCTACGGCGCGGCAGACATCAACATCCAGACCCGTGTAGTCGCCTTCAGGGGTGAGAGAACTGAAACCGGGCAGGCCGCCGCTGATGCCGCACTTCAATTCTCCTCTGGATTTCACCTGCTCCAGGAGGCTTATCTGCTCTTCGGGAGCCGTCGCACAACTCGCGAGAGCCAGGAGAAGGGGCGCAACGGCGAATCTCTTGAAGGACTTGGCCAGCATGGATGATTGGGGGGGAGGAAACAGTCAATGGCTATTCTACTTGAATCCGCCCCACTGAAATATGAACAGAAACATTCATCCCACGGGACCATGGGAGCACGTATGAATACGGACTTCATGGATTGAGACTTCCATGAATTGAGAAATGGCGGGGAGGAGATTTGAACTCCTGACCTTCGGGTTATGAGCCCGACGAGCTACCAGACTGCTCTACCCCGCGACGGGATGAATCCGGGCTGACACTGAACCATAGGGCAGAAACGGGACAAAAAGCCGCCTGCCCGGATCAGCCGGACGTGAAAATCCTACACCATGGACGCCCTGTGTGGGACCCCCGATCCCCCGGGATCGCCATTCCTGGTCCCCGGGAGTGTTGTCTAGCCCGTCCCGTTAAAGCGCAGTTCGCCGGACACCTGGAGACGCAGATGGGGGGAAAGGTGCTGGAAACGGAGTTGCAGGTCGGCCATGGCCTCGGGGGTGAGCCAGCCCAGTTGGTCCAGCAGATGCAGGGCCACCGCATACTTGGCCCGTCTGGCTCCGTCCTCCACCTTGATGGCCATACCGATGCCCTCGTTCACCCGGCCCAGGCACTGGATGCCCTCCGCCCCCCCCTTGCTCACCAGGGCTCCCAACCCGAGACGCATCACTTCCGTATCAAAGCAGCCGTCCCCCGCCACCAGTTCGGGATGGGCCTGCATGGCCCGGCAGAGCCGTTCCAGTTCCGGGGCGCCGGAACTGCTGAGCACGGCAAACACCCGCGCCAACTGGGCCAGTTGCAGTTGCACCGTCGGGACGCCGCAGTCGTCCGTGGCCAGGAGAAACTCCGCCGCGGGCTGATGCAGCAACTCCGCCAGGCGTTGCAGGACTTCCCGCTGCAGGGGATGGTCCGGGTCCATGTAGGTGGCCAGGGGCCAATCCATCCGCTTGCAGATGGCCAGAAATGCCGCGTGTTTGCCCGAGCAGTTGTGCTGCAGGGGGCTGGCGGCGCCGGGCGGTGCAGGACATTGCAGCAGATCGGCGCGCAGCCCCGCATTCCAGAGGATGTGGAACGCAGCGCGGGCATGGGTCACGGTCCCGCGGTGGGAGGCGCAGGCAATGGCCAGTTGCCTCTCCTGAAGCTGGTTCTGCTCTGCTGCGCCGGTGAGAATCAACAAGCTGGCCTGGAGGGGCTTGAGGGCCGAGCGGCCGAAGCTGGCCCGGAAGGGATCCCCGGCCCCCATGAGCAACCGCCCTTGCTGGTCCGTAACCGCGGCATGGACCCGATGCACGGATTCCACGATCCCGTTGCGGCACAAGAACACTTCCAGGGGAGAGGCGGGGGCGCCTCGGCGGGCCACGGTGAAAGAGGAAGACGGTTGACTCATGGGGGGCGGAGACCGGATGGCGGCCTTAAACGAGGCGACACAACGCCGCGCCAAACAGCAGCGCCACGGTGGCCACGGTCATCAGTTGCTGCAACCCCAGCAGGAGGGGGCGCACCTGATGCTGGGCCACCAGCCGGTCCTTCTGGCGCCACTCCAGTGGTTTTTCCCAGATCTGCCCGTCGTACCAGCCGGACTCCTCGTACTCGATGGACTCCGCCAGCAGACGGCGCAAGACAAACGTCCAACCCAGCCACTGGCGCACCAGCAGCAGCAGCGGCAGCGCCAGCGCCCCCACCAGCCCGGCGGCCAACAGGCGGGGGGGATCCTGCTGCAGGGGAACGCTGCCGCCGGCAATGACGGTGGTGAGGGGGGTCAACAGCAGCCAGCAGAGGGCAAAGGGCTTGAGACAGGTGAGAACATCGGGATCAGCCCAACGGAAAAACCAGGACCGGCGCAGTTCTTCATACTGCTGCAGGGGCCGCTGCTCCATGGGAACCGGGCAGGTGCTGTCCATCAGAGCCACAACAACACAAAACACAACATTCAGGGGGTCTCCGCCGTGGGCTGATAGGGGTGCAGGTCTCCATGGCTCCAGAAGCCTTCCAGGTCGTAAAAGCGACGTTCCTGGGTCCCCATCACGTGGACGATCAGTTCGCCGTAATCCAGGAGCACCCAGCGCCCCTCCGAGATTCCCTCCAGCCGCAGGGGCCGGCGCCGGGCCTGCTCGTTCAGCTTCTCTTCTACGGAACGGGCAATGGCCCGCACCTGCACAGGCGAGCCGCCGGAGCAGATGACAAACCAGTCGGTGAGGTAGGCCACTTTATCCACGCGGATCAACACGATCTCCCCGGCCTTCCGGTCATCGCAAGCCTCGGCCGCCAGTTGGGCCAGGGCGGCGGAATCCGGGGGTTCTTGCCGGGGTTGCCTGGGGGATGCAGCCAAGGCGTCAGCGCTCACCTCAGCCATAGACGTTCTCGCTGCTCATGGCTTCCGGGCTCCCCTCGGACCGCCCCATCTCCGCCTGAGCCTTGGCGGCGCTCCGCCGCAAGGCATCCAGGCGATTTTCATAGAAGCTGCGTTTCCGCTTCTTGCGGGTCTGGGCCACCAGCATTTTCAGGGCGCTTCCCAGACTGCGATAGGCGTTGGGGAGGGAATAGCCGAAGCGGGTGGCCAGGGATACGGCCCGCTCATCAGCCGCAACGGCTTCCTGCAGGTGCTTCTCGGGGTTGTTTTTCAGATAGAGGCGGTAGCCGGCAAAGCCGGAGAGGCCCAGGGCCAACAACAGCAGCAGACCGTCCTGCACCCAGAGTTCGCCAATGGCGCCGCCAAGGCCAATGGCCAGGGCGGCCATTTCCCACCCGTCCCGGGGAATGGCGTCGTTCTGAATACGGCCCACCTCATGCCAGAAGAGCAGGTTGCGCTGATCCAGCGCCAAGGCTTCCCACGCCTCCAGGTCCACCTGAATTTCCACCTCGTCGCGGCCAATTTCCTCAATGGTGATCAGCGGCGGCTCGGCGGCGGCAGCGGCCTCCACAAACACCCAGCTCTGCATTTCCGGTGGCAGAAGACCTTTGAGGCGCTGAAGTTCAGTCATACGGTTCCGAGCGGGGAAGCGGGGTGGAAGGCTTGCCGCAGTGGCGTCGGCCCAGCCTAGCCGGCCAACCCGGATTCGACAGGCGCGTCGTTCCCGAGCCGGAGGGCGCCATGCTGGTCCGGTTGCCCTTGCACCCCCGGATGCCCCGACGCAGCGATCTACAGCGCATTCTCCTTCTGGGTTCCGGGCCGATTGTCATCGGTCAGGCCTGCGAGTTCGACTACTCGGGAACCCAAGCCTGTAAAGCCTTACGGGACGAGGGTTTTCAGGTGGTGCTGGTGAACTCCAATCCGGCCACCATCATGACCGACCCGGAGATGGCGGACCGCACCTACATCGAGCCCCTCACCCCCGACGTGGTGGCCCAGGTGATTGCGGCGGAGCGACCCGACGCCCTGCTGCCTACCATGGGGGGGCAGACAGCCCTCAATCTGGCCATCAGCCTGGCGGAACGGGGTGTTCTGGAGCGCTACGGCGTGGAGTTGATCGGCGCCAGCCCGGAGGCCATCCGCAAGGCGGAAGACCGGCAGTTGTTCAAGGAGGCCATGGGGCGCATCGGGGTGGAGGTGTGCCCCTCCGGCATTGCCGCCAACCTGCTGGAGGCGGAGGCCGTGGCCCGGCGGATCGGCAGCTATCCCCTCATCATCCGCCCCGCCTTTACCCTGGGGGGCAGTGGCGGCGGCATCGCCTACAACACCGAGGACCTGCTCACCATTGCCCGCAGCGGCCTGGAGGCCAGCCCTGTGCGCCAGATCCTGATTGAACAATCCCTGCTGGGGTGGAAGGAATACGAACTGGAGGTGATGCGGGATCAGGCGGATAACGCCGTGGTGGTGTGCAGCATCGAGAATCTGGATCCCATGGGGGTACACACCGGCGACTCCATCACCGTGGCCCCCGCCCAGACCCTCACGGATCGGGAGTACCAGCGGCTGCGGGACCAGGCCTTGGCCATCATGCGGGAGGTGGGGGTGGAAACCGGCGGCAGCAACGTGCAGTTCGCCGTCAATCCTGCCGACGGCGCCCTGGTGGTCATTGAAATGAACCCCCGGGTGAGCCGCAGTTCGGCCCTGGCCAGCAAGGCCACAGGCTTCCCCATCGCCAAGATGGCCGCCCGCCTGGCAGTGGGTTACACCCTGCCGGAAATCCTCAACGACATCACCGGCAAGACGCCGGCCTGCTTCGAGCCCAGCATCGATTACGTGGTCACCAAGGCGCCGCGCTTCGCCTTTGAAAAGTTTCCCGGCGCCCAGCCGGTGCTCACCACCTCCATGCGGTCCGTGGGCGAGGTGATGGCCATGGGCCGCTGTTTTGAGGAGTCCCTGCAAAAGGCGTTGCGGGGGTTGGAGATTGGCCGGGCCGGCTGGGGGTGCGATGGATCCGCCCAGCCCCCCATGGACCCGGAGGCCATGGCCGTTCAACTGCGCACCCCCACCCCGGAGCGGATCTTTCAACTGCGCCAGGCCATGGAGCAGGGTTTTGATCAGGAGCGCCTGCGGGAGTTGACCGGCATTGATCCCTGGTTCCTGGCCAAGCTGGCCCGGCTGCTGGACCTGGAGCGTCAGCACCTGCAGGGTCGCACGCTTCAGGAATTGGACGGCGCCGCCCTGCTGAGCCTCAAGCAAGCCGGCTACAGCGACCGCCAGATTGCCTGGGCCACCGGATCCGAAGAACTGACGGTGCGCCGCTGGCGGCAAAAGCTGGGGGTGGACGTGGTGTTCAAAACCGTGGACACCTGTGCGGCGGAGTTTGCTTCCACCACCCCCTACCACTACAGCACCTACGAAGCCGCCGGCGCCTGGTTGCGGGAGGACGGCCATCTGGAGCGCCAGCCGCCGGCCACGGAGGTGCGGCAGGACACCGGGCGGAAGGTATTGATCCTGGGGGGCGGTCCCAACCGCATCGGCCAGGGCATTGAATTCGACTATTGCTGCTGCCATGCCTCCTTCTCCCTGCGGGAGCAGGGCTGGGTCACGGTGATGCACAACAGCAACCCGGAGACCGTCTCCACGGATTACGACACCAGTGACCGGCTCTACTTCGAGCCGCTGACCCTGGAGGATCTGCTCAACGTGATCGAGGCGGAGCGACCCGCCGGGGTCATCGTGCAATTTGGCGGCCAGACCCCCTTGAAACTGGCCATGCCGCTCCTGCGGTGGCTGGAGAGCCCGGAGGGACGCCGCACCGGCGCCGTCATCTGGGGCACGTCACCGGAATCCATTGACGCCGCCGAGGACCGGGAGGGATTCGAGCGGCTTCTGCGCCAACTGGCCATCCGCCAGCCGGCCAACGGCCTGGCCCGCAGCGAGGGGGAAGCCCTGGCGGTGGCGGAGCGGATCGGCTATCCGGTGGTGGTGCGGCCCAGTTACGTGCTGGGGGGGCGGGCCATGGAACTGGTGCATAACCGCTCCGAACTGAGCCACTACGTCAAACACGCCGTGCAGGTGGAGCCGGGTCGCCCCGTGCTGATTGACCAATACCTGGACAACGCCATTGAAGTGGACGTGGATGCCCTGGCGGACGGCCGGGGCCGTAGCGTGATCACCGGCATCCTGGAACACATTGAGCCCGCCGGGATCCATTCGGGGGATTCCGCCTGCTGCCTGCCCAGCATCAACCTCAGCGCAGCCGCCCTGCGCACCATCCGCCAGTGGACCCACAGCCTGGCCCGGGCCCTGCGGGTGGTGGGGCTGACGAACGTGCAATTTGCCGTTCAGGGTGAGCAGGTGTTCATTCTGGAGGCCAATCCCCGGGCGTCCCGCACCGTTCCCTTTGTGGCCAAGGCCTGCGGCCGTCCCCTGGCCAAGCTGGCCGCCCGACTCATGGCGGGGGAGACCCTGGAGCAGGTGGGTCTGACGGAGGAACCCGCCATTCCCATGCAGGCCATCAAGGAGGCGGTGCTGCCCTTCCGGCGCTTCCCCGGCAGCGATAGCATCCTCGGACCGGAGATGCGCTCCACCGGAGAGGCCATGGGCAGCGCCCCCGACTTTGCCATGGCTTACGCCAAGGCGGAATTGGGGGCCGGGGAGGATCTACCCCGTCAAGGCACGGTGTTCCTTTCCACCCACGACCGGGACAAGCCGGGCTTGGCGCCCATTGCCCGGCGGCTGGCGGAGCTGGGCCTGGACCTGGTGGCCACCCGGGGCACCGCCGCCCACCTGCGCCAGGCCGGCCTTGCCGTAACCACGGTCTTGAAAGTGCATGAGGGACGGCCCAATATCGAGGACCAGATTCGATCCGGCGCCATCCAGCTCATCATCAATACACCCATCGGCCGCCAAGCTGCCCATGATGATCGCTATCTACGCCGCGCCGCCATTGATTACGCCGTGCCCGCCGTCACCACCCTGGCGGCCGCCCAGGCGGTGAGCGAAGCCATTGCCGCCCTGCAACAGGGGGAGTTGACCATTGCCGCCTTACAGGATATTCATGGCCGGAAGTGAGCGGATTGGCTGCCCCGTGATGGAAGACCCATGTATTGCTTTCAGAGCATACATAGAGCGATCACCAGAAAAGAAAAGAATAACCCAAAGAAAACACTTGGCAAAAATGTTTCCACGACCGTCAACTTCCAGTAACGGTTACGATTCCTACCCCGCTCCAGCAATTCCCATTCACGTCTGAAGAATGGATAGGCCAGTTTTTATTCAAGTTCATCAAGAGCGGCAAATTTTCCTGTATTGAGTTGTCGGTAGGATCGAATTACGATATACCAGGATCCGGATACGGCCATGCCGATAATCCCGGAAAACAGCAAAAGCGTGGCCGTGGTTACTTCTCCTGAGCCAAACCGCAACAGGGCGGCAAGGAACACAAGAAAACCCGACAACAAGCTGACGTGCAGGCGGTTGGCCCCTTCACGCCTTTGGCTCACCCGGTCGGCCAGCTCGGCGTGAAGCTTGTAAATCTCCAAAAGCTGGTCTTTGCTTGAATCTGTCACCGGACTACCTTCTTGATTGCGCCGATGACACTTTGCGTGTTCCATCCAACTAGTCTATCTGCCGCATCCCTAACCGTTTGGGAAATCCTCCGATTGCTCCAGGGACGCACTGAAATGACTGGCTTAGGTTTGATAAATCCTCCCTTGGCCAGACCTCCCTTAGCCAGATCAATTTCTTTATTGATCCACTTGCTATATGTAGCATAAACTCCCGCCAAGACGATGACGGCACTGCAAGGGGATATTTGATTTTTGATGGCTTGCTGGAGTTGAGTATCGTTCCCTGCATTATGGATTGGATCGTCTTTGGGAACAGAATAATTATTAAAACCAAAGGATTTCAGTAAATTTTCTAATCCATGATAGTGTCCTTCATGCTTCCAAGAATAGCTGATGAAGAGGTTGTAGGTCCTGGTCATAGGTTTGAAGGGATGTTGAGGGTGAGGAAAGATGCTGATTGGTAGCCCGAACGTTCCTGGTAAGGCCATCCGATGGGAATGGGCAACCTGCTGCGGTTCCCGCCAGCTTATCCTACTACCCACCTCCCCGTCAAGCCAGACCATGGCCCCCGCGTCGGATTCCGCCTCGTCACCAGCCCCTTGGCGCAGCAGCCTGTTTGCCCAGGACTTTCTCAGCGGGCCGTTGATGAATTCTCCGGCCTGGCAAGGGCTGGAGGATGGGGAGTTGGCAGCGGTGGCGGCGGGGCTACAGGAGATTCTGAAGCGTTTTCCCCAGGGCCACCAGCCCAACGAAGCCACCACGGAGGACGAGTTGATCTGGCCCGTGCTCAGGCGCCTGGGTTGGCGGGATGTCTTGCGGCAACAACGGCTCAGCAGCCGGGGGCGGGAGGACGTGCCCGATGGGGTGTTGTTTGCCGATGAGGCGGCCAAGGCCAAGGCGCTGGCGCAGGAAGAGGAATGGCGCCGCTATGGCCATGGGGTGGTCCTGGTGGAAGCCAAGCGTTGGGGGGTGGGGTTGGACCGCAGCAGCCCTCAGCAGCGGGTGCCGGCCGGCCAGGTATTGCGCTATTTGCGCCGTGCCGACGACCTGACCCATGGGGCCCTGCGGTGGGGCATCCTCAGCAACGGCCACTGTTGGCGCCTCTATTACGCTGGCGCCCGCTCCGTGGCGGCGGAGTTTCTGGAAATGGATCTACCGGCAATCCTGCGTCATCAGGACCGCCAGGGGCTCAAGTTGTTTGTGCTGTTGTTCCGTCCCCAGGCGTTTGCGCCGGGTGTGAACGGCCATAGTTTGCATCAGTTCATTCTGAACGAGGGGCGCCGTTATGAAGAACGGGTGGCCGCCAATCTCTCGGATATGGTGTTTCATCAGGTATTTCCCCGGCTGGCCAAGGCCCTGGCCGCTGCCGCCGAAGATGCTGACCAGCCCTTGACCACGCCCGCCTCCCTGGCCCAGGTGCGCGAGGCGGCCCTCACCCTGCTTTACCGGCTGCTCTTTATCCTTTATGCGGAGGATCGCGGCCTGTTGCCGGTGCAGAATCCTGGCTACTATAACTATAGTCTACGCTGGCGGCGTGATGCCGTGAGATGCCGGAAAGAGGCCAATGGTACTTTCTCCACCAAGTTTTGCCGCTACTGGTGCGATTTGCAGGGTCTTTGCCAGGCCATCGATAAGGGGGACCCCTCCATTGGCCTGCCCCCCTATAACGGCGGCCTGTTCAACGCTGCCCAAGCACCTCTGCTGGCGCAGCCGGCCGTGCGCCTCAGCGACCGGGTAATGGCGGACGTACTGGCGGCCCTCTCCTTTGACAGCAAGACGGGAAACTATATCAATTACCGGGATTTGAGCGTTGAGCAGCTTGGCTCCATTTATGAACGGCTGCTGGACCATGAACTGGCGCATCGAGACGGGGTCGTCACGGTGCAACCCAACCTGTTTGCCCGCAAGAAATCGGGCAGTTACTACACGCCGGATGCCCTGGTGCGGCTCATCATCAAGGAAACCTTGACACCCCTGGTGGAAGGGCGCAGCGCCGAAGAAGTCCTGGCGCTCAAAGTCTGCGATCCGGCCATGGGCTCCGGCC
Source organism: Cyanobacteria bacterium MAG CAR3_bin_5 (assembly GCA_026709085.1). GTDB lineage: Bacteria > Cyanobacteriota > Cyanobacteriia > PCC-6307 > Cyanobiaceae > Synechococcus_B. The sequence continues at coordinate 86,877 of JAPOTR010000054.1, forward strand.
ACTTCCTGGTGAGCCTGGTGGATTATCTCAGTGATCGGGTGATCGAAGCCCTGGCCGCCGCGCCGGAGGAGGAAACAGAATCCCATGGCGCCGCCGGGCTGAACGGGACGCCGGTGGCGGAGCGCATCGAGGCCGTTCGCGCCACCATCCGGGAGAATGCCCGCCGGGGCGGCTGGCAGTTGGAGGAAAGTCAACTGGACGACCGCCACATTGTGCGGCGTCTGGTGTTAAAGCGGTGTGTCTACGGTGTGGACAAGAATCCCATGGCGGTGGAACTGGCCAAGGTCTCCCTCTGGCTCCACACCTTTACCGCCGGGGCGCCGCTCAGCTTTCTGGATCATCATCTGCGCTGTGGTGATAGCCTCTTCGGCTGTTGGGTGAGGCACGCCATTGAGCAAGGCATGGATGCCGGTGGGTTGGCCCTGAGCGACCCCCTGGAGAAAGCTACCCAGGCAGCCCATGCCATGCACGCCATTGAGGAGTTGACCGATGCCGAGATCGAGGAAACGGAAGCCTCGGCAAAGTTTTTTGCAGGGCTACAAGAAGCCACCGGACCCCTGACAACGTTTCTCTCCCTGGTCCATGCCCTCCAATGGCTGGATCCTGCCAAGAAAGACAATAAGAAAGCTCGCAGTAATTTCCTTATTGGACTTTATGGCAATCCTGTTGCCGTTGCAGAGGGGAAAGAGGCGGTGGAGAGAAACAATGACAAGGATGGACATTTTGCCCTGTTGTTGGAGCAGGCGCGGGCTTTACTGGCTGAGGAGCGGTTCTTCCACTGGCAAGTAGCGTTTCCCGGGCTGTGGCATGACTGGACAGGGGAGAACAGCGGCGGCTTTGATGCCGTCATTGGCAATCCCCCCTGGGAACGGGTGAAGTTGCAGCAAGTGGAGTGGTTCGCGGCGCGGCGGCCCGAAATCGCCAAGGCCCAGCGGGCTGCAGATCGCAAGCGCCTGATCCAGATGTTGAAGAAAGCCGGTGATCCCCTGGCCGGCGCCTTTGCCCAGGCTGAGCAGCAGGCCAACACCACCGCCCGCATGGCCCGTTCCTGTGGGGATTATCCCCTCCTCTCCAGGGGTGACGTGAACTTCTATTCCCTCTTCGTAGAACGGGCCATGGCGTTGGTGAAATCCCAAGGCATGGTGGGGCTACTGACGCCCTCCGGCATTGCCTCGGACAAAACAGCAGCCGGATTTTTCAGGGGCGTGGCTACGGAAGGGCGATTGCGGGCACTCTATGACTTTGAGAATCGACGCACCCGCTACAACGCCCCGCCTTTCTTCCCTGATGTTGACAGTCGTTTCAAATTCTGTGTCTTCGTGGCCAGCGCCAGCGCCCCAGCTTCTTCTCCCCTTGCCCGTTGCGCCTTTTTCCTCCACAGCACGGCAGAACTTGCCGATGCCGAGCGCTGTTTTACCCTCACCCCTGAAGACTTTGCCCGTGTGAATCCCAACACCGGCACCGCCCCCATCTTCCGCAGCCGCCGGGATGCGGAACTCACCATGGGCATCTATCAACGCCTTCCCGTCCTGGTGGATCGTTCCACAGGCAAAGAGCAGAAAGCCTGGCCCGTGAAATATGTTCGCATGTTTGATATGACCAACGACTCCCACCTGTTCCGCACCAAAGAAGAGTTGCAAGAACGGGAAGGCGCCTTCCCCGTTGGCGGGAATCGTTGGGATAGTCCCAAGGGGATGTGGGCGCCGTTGTACGAGGGGAAGATGGTGCAGGCATTTGATCATCGGGCGGCCAGCGTGGTGGTCAATCCTGACAACCAGCACCGCCCGGCTCAGCCTGTACCCACCACCATGCAGCAGCATCAGGATCCGGGCTGGTTGCCGGACCCGCAGTTCTGGATATTGGAAAACAAAACGTCGTTTCCGAAGGCAACATATCTACTGACCTTCAAGGATGTAACTGCACCAACCAACGTGCGATCAATGATTGCGGCATTGGCGCCCGGTTTTGGCGCAGGGAATACGCTTCCGGTGATCTCGACAAGCGCGGGAGATGGACAGACCGCCGTGGGAGTGGAGGCTCTGCTTGCCAATCTCAACGCCATTCCATTTGACTATATCGCACGCCAGAAGATACAAGGCCAGCACCTCAACTGGTTTATCCTCGAACAACTCCCCGTGATCCCCCCAGGCCACTACACCACCACCCGCTTCGGCCTCAAAACCGCAGCCGAGATTGTCCAAGCCGCCGTCTTGGAGCTCACCTACACCGCCCATGATATGGCTCCCTTCGCCCGCGATATGGGCCATGTGGATGATGCGGGCGAAGTGCTGCCGCCTTTCCCCTGGGATGAGGATCGCCGTCTGCACCTGCGGGCCAAGCTGGATGCTCTCTATTTCCACCTTTACGGCGTCACCAATCGGGATGATGTGCGCTACATTTACTCCACCTTTCCCATTGTGGAGCGGCAAGAGCAGGATGCCTATGGGTGTTGTCGCTCCCTTGAGCTTTGCCTGGCTTATATGAATGCCTTGGCGGCGGGGCGGCCGGATGTGGTGGTTGAGGGATGAGGGGTGAGGGGGGTGCTGGGGTTGGAAGGCGTTTGTCTCCTCAAGGTAAGTGAGTTGCAAAGCTGGCTCAAGCTAGTGTTCATGGGGGATTAGGTCTTTGTCTGCTGCTGGTGCTTGCGGGTAAGGTAAGCAGCGAAGGAAGCACAGGCCCCAAACATGAAGATGGCTTCGTCAAGACCAACATCAGCAGAGTTTTGGTCTAACAAGGCATGGCGTATGCCCTGTTCATCGCTTGTATAGCCATAGAGTTTCATAAACGCTTGCTTAAGTGCCTTGTGTTTCAGGTGGCCTTCATCCTCAAGGGAATTCAGGGCTTTCCCGAGGGAATCGCCGTGGTTCGGGTCGATTGTGCGTGCGACGGATTCCACGGCGTGAATGCTATCGGCCACGGAATCCGCATATTGCCCTATATTGATATGCTCTGCTGCTTGCCGCAAATGCGTTGCTGCAGCATCCATTCTTCCCTGACGTACAGTTTCAATAGCTTGTTGTGTGGTTTCTCCCTGTTCTTTGCTTGCACGAGGATAAAATCGATATGGATATTGAGAAATATCTAACCAGTAAGCTGAAGAATGTTTGATAAATAATTTTCTGACCCTATCCGGAAAATTAATAAACCCTTCTTCGTTCAAATCATAAACAAAATCTTTATCTTTAGCCAGCATATTTGCAAACTCATTTATCATAATCTCTAAATAATCAAGGATTTCATTGAACTCTCTTGTTGTAAAGATAGTTTGAAAAGTTTCAATATTTTTAGAAAAAGATAAACTGACTTTATTTCTTGGACAATTTTTAATTCTTCCTAAAATATTTTTAATATATGTTTCTCCTGAATCTACAAAAGTTACTTTGGAATAAACAATATGACCATTATAATGATCAATATTAGTCATTGTTTTGAGAAATGCATAAATTAAGTCACACAATTCCCGACGTAGATCCTTAGAAAGATATTCTAAGCGCATAGGTTCCGGCAATGGTGCGTAACGATAACGTTGCGAAAAGGTAAGAGGGTAAGGCAATTCAATGCTCATTGCTGGTTGGTCTGAACCGTCTGATTTTGGCTCACCTGGGGAGGAGGTTGAGGATTGGGACACTGCTGCTGGGCTTGGGTGGGGTGAGCTTGCTGGGGTTGGGATACCTTGGGGAACCTCAACCTGAAGAAGGTTCCCGCCAAGTGGCTTTGAGGCTGAGCGTAGCAGCATTGTTTAGGATGGATAGTCGAGAAAACCGAACCTTTCAGGGCTACTACGCAAAATCAGACAATCTTCTCCATGAAACGCCTCCCTGTCCTAGGTAGGCCAGTTTTGGAGGGAGCTGCAGGCAGTTTGGCCAAAGCCTATTAGCTAAAATTCATTGTCTCAGCTTTCGCCAACCGCAGGGTTTTTAGTGTCATCGCTTCACTGCGTAAGCCCTTTGATCTTCAGCGGGACAGTAAGCGGTTTTCTTATAAAAGAAGGTATCAGACGAATAGCAATTTTCTCTGAGAGAATCTTCACATGATCATGCGTCAGGCATTCTCCTTCAGGAATATCAGCTTCGTTCCAAGCTTTATAGACTATATCTTTAACAAAATCATCTCGGGTTCTATCATGCGCTACTGATAGAAAATGTTGAAGTGATCTTGTGCTATTTTCAGGATCTTGCTTAAGTTTTCTGTCTAACTTCTCTAGCCATTCAAAGGAAATCTGTCCGAAATTACCTTCTTGAATCTTTCTTATGTTGGTGTTAAAAGGATTAGAAACTAAATAAATAGAACGATTTGGAGGTGCCTCTTTTTGGGCTAATTCAAATCTACAGCCAATGATATTATATAATCTAAAGTATCCAAGAACACGGCCTGATCCGTTGCTGCCTACCCAAATAATGTTTGGATGACTTTCAAAAATTTTATCGTAATCATTAATCTCACGATAATCTAACTCACATAGAGATAGATGGCTATGTGAGCCAGAATCTTCGTCAGTCTGAATGAATGATCTCAACAAATCATATCTTGAACTACAGACTTCTTCATTATCAACAAGCTCGTTCCAAAGTGCCAAACAGGATTTGGCCATAGATTGCTTTGATTTGCCATCTCCAAAAGTAAAGTTTTGATTAACTACAGGACACGGAGACAGTCGTCGCTCAGCTTTTCCATTTGTAAGAGCATGGGACACAAATTTTTCGATTTCCTGGCTATCATAAATACCAAGTTTTCGAGCCGCACCTTTAAGTAGTTCTCTAAATTGATCTGCATTACTTGCACGAATTTCAACTTTAATTCTCCTATCGACTTTCTCTACAGAAAGTGATGAACCATTCGATTTTAATATCGGCTTTGCACCTGATTCCAAATTAAATTTGATACCTTCAGAATTGATTGATCGTATCATAGGAGCAGAATTGCCTGTTCCACTCTTTAAATTGGCAATATTTCTCAGAAATTGGACGCTATCTGCCAAATCCTTATCAGCGCCTGAGCCAAGAACATTGTTGCATCTGCTGCATAGTGCTTTGGTGGTCTTTTCTCGCCCTCCTAGCGCATTCAGAAGAATGTGCTCCGGTTTTTTGGGGTCAGGAGGGGCTGCTTTGCAAATGATGCACAGTGCCATGATGGTGGTGTGAGCTATGGTACAGCTATTCTAGGACTCAGTCAACCTCTGTCAATCCCCCACTTGTGCCAGTAATCAAAGTGCAACATGTAATGGCCACCATGCCTCCAAGCTAATGATTTGTAAGTCGCTACGAAAAATCGGACAACCGTCCCCGTGAGACCCATCCCCTTCCCATGAAAGTGTCGGTTGTGGAAGGGGTGCATGAGCCAGCAGGCTGCTTTGGGTGGGAGAAGGCGGTTTTTTGGCTACTATCGTTTTCCTGAACTTGGTATGGATGTGTTTGTGACGGGGACGGACGGATGGGGGTAGAGCACACAGCTATCCAGAACTACAGGAAAAACAGCAGGTTCTAACCAGAGACTCACAAGCTTTCCCCCTGAATCTCCTGACCCAGGGCACTCAGATCATCAAGTATGGCAGAGCGTTGTTCAAATTGCCGTTGCCGTAGGCTGAGGACGTTATCAAGCCGCAGTCGCCGATGTCTGCCCACCATTTCGTAAGGGATCTCGTTAGCGGCTAAAAGTTGGTTGAGGTAAGCACGGGAGACATTGAGAACCTGGGCAGCTTGCTGCGTGGTCAGTAGGGCGTCACTGGGAAACACGGTGAACGCCATCCCGCGTTTCAGGTGATCCAGAAGGACGCACATCAACTCATAGAGCGCAACAGAGACTGTGTGCTCATCACCTTGGGGGCCTACAAGCTTAGCGCCTTGAAGCAGTGCAGTCGCTTTCTCAAGCTCCTTTAACTGCTCTGGTGCTACAGCCTCTTCCAAAGGGCTGCGGATTGGGATTGTGGGCATTGGCATCATTAAAGCGTCGAGCATATTCAAATTGAAACGAATCTTGATCTTCTTATTGAATGATCAAGACTTCAGTCCCTATGTCAGGAGGGGTTTCAAGAGCAGTCAGCGTTGGTTCAGAGGCGTCAAGTGTGCTCATAGATTTTGCATACTAAACACACATTATGGACAATGCGTGGTCTTGTCTGTGCCAGAAAACAAACTGCCACACTCAACTACCGTCAAGCTGCCAACTCCTGATAAACAGCGCTTTTTGTGAGCCCTGGGGTTGGTTGTGATTGAGAACGCCATAATGCCCTATTTACCCATGATACGGCAACACCCCGCCATGGCCTGCTTGTTGGAGGCACAGGCTGGGTGTAGCGGCCTGGTTGCCAACATTTCAGAGCATAGGCGCCATGGCCGCTGCTTGGGCTTGGCAGCGGCCGGGTGGTTTGTCCTTCACTGAGGCTGCACCCAAAGCTGCCGTGACCATGACCCCTCTGTGGCCCGCCTCCCCTAGCCCATCATGGTGAACTGGTTCGATGTGTTGCTGCTGTCAGGGCTGGCAACGCCGTCAGCCGTCGTTGATGGGAGCCGGGTCTGGGCAGCCGGAATGCTTTTGAGGGCTTATTATGGCATAGTGGGGCCTGACCAACCACGCCTGCTGGCTTGAACCATGCTCCTCCGCTTCGGTGTGGAGAACCACCGCTCCATCCGCGACGCTCAAGAGTTGCTCCTGACCGCCTCCGAGCGGATCAAGCCGCAAGACAGGAGGGGAACGGTCTTCCCGGTACCAGGGACCCAGGAAGCTGCCCTGCCTGCCGTAGCGCTCTATGGCAGCAACGCTTCCGGGAAGTCCGGTGTCCTTGAAGCCCTGGGTTGGATGAGTGGGCTGGTTGTCAACTCCCACACAGAGATGAAACCGGTGAGCCTCATCCTGCAACAACCCTTTCTACTGGACCTCGACAGCTCGACAAAGCCGACTCGGCTTGAATGCACGTTCACCTTGAGCCATGGAAAAGAATTGAGTAGCAGCGGGCAAACCACAGAAGAAGTCCAGCCTGTCTACACCTATGGATTCAAATATACACAGAAAGGAATCTGTGAAGAGTGGCTCTATCAGGAGGCAATCGAAGAAGATCAAGACAATCAATTACTATTTAGACGCACTACTGTTAATCAAAAGATTGACCTGAAAATAGGCAGTCAATTGTCTGGAGAAAATGAAATCATTAAAAAATTAACCCGACCCAATAGCTTGTTTTTGTCAGCAGCAGCGCAGAATAATCATCCTCAACTGCTTGTGATCTATAAGTACTTTCTCAAAATGATGTTCCTGAAAGATCCGGAATCTGTTAGAGAACATCTGATCGCAGATCGTTTCTCCAAGCTTAAAAATCAAGAAACACTTAAAGACATTCTTCACCAAGCTGATATCGGAATTACTGATATTGTTGTGAAGGAGCTAGATTTGCCAGAAGATCAAACTAAAATAATGCGTGATCTTTCTGAGATCATACCTCAGATAATATCAAAACACATTTCATTTCCATTTGAGGCTAAAGTGACCTCTCCAGGATCTATGCCTGTGAAACAACTTGGCTTTATCCACTCCACGGCTGATGGTAAGCCCAGGGCTCTAGGTTACGACTTGGAAAGCAGGGGCACTCAAGTTTTCCTCACCCTTCTCCTGCCAGCCTTGGAAGCGTTGTCCGAGGGATCGTTGCTGGTGATTGACGAGTTGGATACCAGCCTCCACCCTGATCTTTCCCGAGCATTCCTGTCCCTCTTTCACAGGAAAGCATCAAACCCCCATGGCGCCCAGCTTCTATTCTCAACCCACGACATTGCTCTACTGGACAGTCACACACTGGAACAGGACGAGATCTGGTTCACGGATAAAGATCCCGATGGCGCCTCTCGCCTGACGCCATTAACAGACTTCAAATTACCTGACCAGTTAAGGCATGATGACATTGAACAAGCCTACCGTCTCGGACGTTTTGGCGGGGTGCCCAATTCCAGGGAGTTCCTGGTTGAGCTTAACGCAGACCAAGGAGAGGAGAAGTGATGAGCCGCTTTAGACGCCAACCTCCTGCCAAAGAGCCGGGAACAATCATGATCGTTGTCACTGAGGGGGAAAAGACGGAACCTGGGTATCTTAAGGCATTCAAAGAAATCCATGTGCTGCCACACATAAAAAAATCGGTCTTTAAGTTGAGAATAATCCCTGGTATCGGTGTTCCAAAGACAGTTGTTGATCGTGCAATTCAGGAGCTAGAAGATTTGCAGGGACCTCTCAGTGGGAAAGACTCCGTGTGGGCAATGTTTGATCGAGATGAGCATCCAGAGTTCAGGGAAGCAAAAGATAAAGCCAGAAGTAAAGAAGTTCACCTGGCAATTTCTAATCCATGTTTCGAGATTTGGGGAATTTATCATTATCAAGACTGGCAAGGTCCCATAGAAAGAGATCAATGCCAGAAGGAACTTGAGAGATTATGTCCAAGTTACAATAGAAAGTCTGGCAAAGTCTTTATAGATCATGATGCTATCAAAAATAAATATCGTGACGCTATGAGAAGAGCGAAAGAGTCACTCGATTCACGTAAGAGAGAAGGTGATCCAGAGGGAAATCCATCAACAAGTGTATATTTGTTGATGGAGGAAATTCTATCAAAAGTTGAAGAACTAAAACGACAGAATGAAGAACCATAGGCGAGTTGCAGCTCTGCCTTGCCGTCTCAACCCCACCCGCCAGAGCAGCAGCTACCAGCTACACTGGGCTTGGTAGGGTTGGGTGCTTGGGGGGTCTAAGCCACGAGATTCCCGGCAGGCGGCTTTTAGCCTGACTAAAGCAGGGCTTCTGGGAGTGGATTGTCCAGAGAACCGAACCTTCTTTGAAAGCGGTGTGGTTGCCAATATGTCGGATCATAGGCGCCATTGTCACTGACGTGCAGCACTGGATGGATCCTTCACCGACGCAAGGGATGGGAAGGATGGAGGCGGAGGGACCGTCATCTTCCGGTGACGAGTTCCGAGTCTAACGAGGCATAGGGGGCTATCCCAGGGTCGGAACCGGCCCGTTCAGAACAGTAATATTCACTGCAGCAAGAGGCTGTCTGGCCGCCACCGTCATCATTCAGCTATTGGGTCTGAGCCTGAGACTGGGCAATCACCACGAAATGCCTTGCAGCAAGCATCGTCATTCTGCCCCCGCCACAGGCTGCCAGCAGCATAAGCAGTGGGGCGCCCCACGATGGCAAGGAGAAGGAGAAGGAGAAGGAGAAGGAGAAACTGGTAAAATTGTACTGGCAGGCTTCTCCGCCTTCAAGGAATCCTCAGCGTAGGACCATGATTTGCCACAGTGGACTTACACCCACCCCCAAGCGCCCATGCCACTGCTGCTAGGCATCCGCCGTTTCCGCAAGGATCTGGAGCGCCACGGCGCCATGGCCGTCACAGCCCCTCTGGAGGGAGGCTTCGAGACCCGGCTGCTGCGCCGCCTCCGGGCAGCCGGTTACGCCGCCCAACTGTGCTCGGCCCGGGGCCTGGGGGATCCGGAGACGTTTCTCCTGGGTCTCCATGGGGTCCGTCCACCCCACCTGGGGCATCAGAGCATTGGCGGTACGGCTGCCGTGGGTACGGTCTCCATGGCCCTGCCCCAACTCATGCCCCAACTCCAAACGGACAAGCCGGTGTTGCTGTGGCTCCTGGAGGCCCAGGTGCTCAGCCGGGCGGAATTGGACACCTTTGTGGCCCTGCCCCGGCGTTACCCCGGCTTCCATGTTGTCTGCGAGATGGGGGGAAGCCGGACGCTGCGCTGGCAGCCGCTGGCCGAGGCGTTAGCGGCGTGAGGCTGTGTCGGGTTACGCCGGCTATGCCCCTGAAGACGCTTTGCGCCATGGTTGTTGGCGCAAATTGATCTGCGGCGCCAGCAATCAGGACCTAGGCGCCGTTACGGATCTGGCCTGGGTCTACACCCGTGCGGGCATCCATTGCATTGACGTGGCGCCGGATCCGGCGGTGGTGGCCGCTGCCCGACAGGGCATGGCCGCGGCCCTCAATCCGGGGCAACCACCCCCATGGCTCATGGTGAGCCTCAACGATGACACGGATCCCCATTTCCGCAAGGCCCATTTTGATCCCCGCCGCTGTCCTGCGGATTGCCCCCGCCCCTGTGAGGCCACCTGTCCCGTGGCGGCCATTTCACCTGCAGGTGTGGTCATGGACCGCTGTTATGGCTGTGGCCGTTGCCTGGCGGTGTGTCCCCTGGGCCTCATTGAGGAGCGGCCTTGGCGTTTGGAGCGCTCCCGGCTTCTGGACATCCTGGAGACCTGCCAACCGGAAGCCCTGGAAATTCACACCCGCCCTGGAGCAATCGCCCCGTTCACCCAACTTCTGGCCTTGCTGCAGCCCCTGCTGCCCCGGTTACGGCTGTTGGCGGTGAGTGCTGGCGGCCCCCTGGCCCAGTTGATTCCTTATCTGTGGCGACTCCACGGGTTGCTGACGAAGCAGCCGGCCCCCCATCTCTGGCAACTGGACGGCCGCCCCATGAGTGGAGACCTGGGCCGCGGCACAGCCCATGCAGCGGTGGCATTGGCCCTTGGCGTATCTCGCCGTGGTCCCCCCGGACTGTTGCAGGTGGCCGGGGGCGTCAACCGCCATACCCAGGCGCTTCTGGAGCGCCATGGCCTGGTTGGCGGTGGAGAGAAGTCCCCGGCGGTGGCGGGCATGGCCTTCGGCGGCGCCGCCCGCCAACTGCTGAGCCCCTGGTTGACGGCTGCCCAGGCGCGGGGCAAGCCCCTGCGCCAACACCCCGACCTGGCGGCCATGGCCGTGGAGCAGGCCCAGGCTCTCTTGAACCTGCCTGCCGGGTCGGGGGCTTGACTTGGAGGATGTCCACAGTCATCCATAGGTGCGGCAACTTACACCGCTGGCGCGAATCGCGAATAAAGCAACAGACTTGGCTGCCTATCGGCTGTTGCTCCTGCCTGGAGCCATGGCAAACGAAGGTGATGCCCTTGGACAAACCCAGGCTCTTTCGGCCCATCGGCCAAGCAGGCGGGTTGACGTAAAGTGGTGTCTTCCACTCCCCGGCCATGGCCGCGCCAGTCCCCTGTGCCCCTGGCCAGCCTGGACTCCTCCAGCCCATCACCATCCGCGAGCAGCGGGTTACCGATGATCTGGACCATCTGCTGGCGGTGTTGCCGGAGTCTCTCCAACGGCAGCTTGCTTCAGCGGAGCGGCGCCAGGATCTGCTGGAGGTGGTGCTGGATTTGGGGCGCCCTCCCGAGGCCCGCTATCCCGGCCGGCGGCTGGACCTGGAGGACGCTCCCCTCAGCCGGGAGGCATTGGATGGGATCCTTGCCCGGGTAGGACGCTTTGGTGGCGATAACCGGGCGGGGATTGCCCGGACCCTGCACCGCATCAGCGCCCTGCGCAACCGGGCGGGAGAGGTGATTGGTCTCACCTGTCGGGTGGGGCGGGCGGTGTACGGCACCGTGGCCATCGTCCGGGACCTGGTGGAATCCAACCAGTCCATCCTGATCATGGGGTATCCCGGCGTGGGCAAGACCACGGTGCTGCGGGAAATCGCCCGGGTGCTGGCTGACGAGATGGATCGGCGGGTGGTGGTCATCGACACCAGCAACGAAATCGCCGGTGACGGGGACATTCCCCACCCGGCCATCGGCCGGGCGCGACGGATGCAGGTGCCGGATCCCCAGCATCAGCACCGGGTCATGATCGAAGCGGTGGAAAACCACATGCCCGAGGTGATTGTCATTGACGAGATCGGCAGTGAGCAGGAAGCCTGGGCAGCCCGCACCATTGCCGAGCGGGGCGTGCAACTGGTGGGCACGGCCCATGGCCGTCACCTGGCCAACCTGATCAAGAATCCCGCCCTCCGTGACCTGATTGGCGGCCTGCAGGCGGTCACTCTGGGGGACGAGGAGGCCCGCCGCCGCGGCTCGCAGAAAACGGTGCAGGAACGTTGCGGCCCGCCCACCTTTCCCCTGGCGGTAGAAATGCACAGCCGTGACTGCTGGCATGTGCATTGGAACGTGGCCCGCACCGTGGACGCCCTGCTACGGGACCGCCCCGTCCAGTCCCAGGTGCGCCGCCTGGATGAACGGGGTGTTCTCCATGTGCAGAATCCCTCCCCCTGCCCTCCCGGAGTGGGGGATCCGGAGGGATCCTCCACGGCGCCGCCTGCGCTCCCCGCCGCCCGGGACACCCGCCTGCGTATCTATCCCTCCGGCGTAACCCCGCACCAACTGGACGCCCTGATTGATGACCGGCAGCTACCGGTACAGGTGGTGCGCACGGTGGATCGGGCTGATGCGGTGCTCTCCCTGCGCAACAGCCTCAGCCGTGATCCGGGAGCACGACAGGCGGCCAAGGGTCTGGGGGTCCCCATCCACGTAATCAAGTCCGCCAACCCGAACCAGTTGCAAAGGGCCCTGGAGCGATTGCTGTTGCGCTTTCACGCCAGGGGTGATGTGGTGTAAAATAGAGAAGCCGTCAGCACCCCGGCAGTGGGCCGTCGCCAAGTGGTAAGGCAGCGGGTTTTGGTCCCGCCATTCCTAGGTTCGAATCCTAGCGGCCCAGTTACGTAAGGAGGCAACTGTGGAGTCCATCCCCAACGCCATGGCCTTCTTTGCCCGCAGTGCGGGCCGTTGGCGTTCCCAACGCACCAGTCACCATCTTCTCCACCGTCGCACTGAAGCAGGCGCCAGCCATATTGAAGTGGTCACCGTGCCCCCGGAAGATGAACGCCTGGTGACCATTGCCCGCCTCCACGGCGAACCACCCGAGGCCGTCCGGGGGGGCTGCCATGTGCGTTGGCTGGGTTCCATGGCGTGGGACCGTGCGGGGGAGGATCACCAGGGGGAGACGGTCTTTGCCCTGATTCCCACCGATGAGCACGGCCGTCGGGGGAAGTTGCTGCGGGATCGCGGCTATGCCGAGACCGCAACGGTGGCGGGACAGTTCCGCATGGATGATGAGGACGGCCTGGAGTTGATCACCACCTACGAGACCATGCGCAGCCGGGAACGCTTCTGGTTTGTCGGTTCCCAGGTGCGTCTACGCACCAGCACAGTGGAAGGGCTGTCCAACACGGCGTCCTTATCCGTTGAAACCCGGATCGAAGGCCCCAGCAAGGCTGAACCCACACCCGCTCCAGTTCCGGAGGCGGTGCTTCGACAGGCGGCCCTGGGCTGGTGAGGAACGTTAAGGACTGTGATTTCACCGCGCTCTGCCGAGGGTGTCTCCGTGGTTTGTCCCTTACCATTCAAGCCGTACCGAGCCGGTGACCCGTGGCGCTTCCCCTTCTCAACTACGCCCTCGAAACCCAAAATTCCCGGGTGAAAGGCCACGGGGGGGCCGATGATGCCCAGGCGCGTATCTTCAGCGCCCAGAAGGTGCTCAGCGACTCCGACACCACCGCCCTCATCGAGGCGGCCTATCGGCAGATCTTTTTCCACGCCTTCAAGTACAGCCGGGATTCCTTCCTGGAGTCCCAGTTGCGCAACAACCAGATCACGGTGCGGGACTTCATCCGCGGCCTTCTGCTCTCGGACACCTTCAGAAGCTCCTTCTACCGCTTCAACAGCAACTACCAGGTGGTGACCCAACTGGTGCAGCGGGTTCTGGGGCGGGACGTCCATGGCCAGGCGGAAACCATCGCCTGGTCCATCGTCATCTGCAACAAGGGCTTGGTGGGCCTGGTGGACGCCCTGCTGGATTCCCAGGAGTACATCGACAACTTCGGCTACGACACGGTCCCCTACCAGCGCCGCCGGGTGCTGCCGGGCCGGGAGTTGGGAGAAACGCCGTTCAACATCAAGTCTCCCCGCTACGAGTCTTACTGGCGCGGCATTCTGGGCTTCCCCAAGGCTGTGTTTTCCACCGGCGCCTCTGCCAAGAAACTGCCCTCCCGGGCCGCTGCAAGCCGTGGCGGCAATCCCAACGACTACCGCACCTGGGTGAGCGCCGTGGGCGCCACCCGGTGTGTTGCCGGTGGTAGCACCAACACATCCTTCGACTACATGGCCAAGGTGCGCTATCGCAAGGTGTGAGGTTTTCTCAGGATTGAGGCCCTGTTTGCAAGGCAAGGGATCGGAATTGGGTCGGGGCACTGTCAGGAAAGCCTCACCGACCGGCCATGAAGACTTGTGGTTTTGGGAAGCTGTCTCCACACTGATTCCAAAGCATTTCTTTAGAGATGGCTGACCTTGATGCTCCTCTGTCCTCCCTGGCGCGTCTCACCTTGAGGCAACTGCGCGCCATTGCCAGCCAACTGGGCATCAATCTCGGGGCCCGCCAGAGAAAGCAAGCTCTGGTTCAGGAGATTAGCCAGCATCCACGCATGAAGCCGTCCTCAGCGGTTTCCGAAGCCGCTGAACCCCAAAAGTCTGCATCCGTGCAGAACAACAGCGCCCCTGCTCCCCGGACTTCAGCCACCGTTGCCGTCCCGGAGGGGCCTGCCCCCCAGCCTTCCTCCGCCCCGTCCGGGTCATCGTCTTCCCGGGACAATGACCGGGTGGTCTTCCTGCCCCGTGACCCCGAGTGGGGTTACGTCTTCTGGGAGATCTCTCCGGAAACCCGCAAAGCCGCCGAGGCGGCTGGAGCCCAGCAGCTTTGCCTGCGGGTCAGTGACGTGACAGGGATGGATGATGGCGCTGCCCATCCCCATACCCTGCAGGAGGTGCCCGTGGATGCCAACTCGGCGGATTGGCATGTGCCCATGCCCCTCAGCAATCGTGATTACCGCGTCGAACTGGGTTTTCGTCTTGAGGATGCCGGCTGGCTATCCGTAGCCTTCTCCGCCAAGGCACGGGTTCCTGCGGCCAGGCCCAGCGAGCAGATTCTGGATCAGTTTGTGCCGTTTTCCCTGGATACCGCTACCCCGATCCCCCTGCCCACCCCTGAGGAAGCCCCCCTGGATAGCGCCATCCACGAGCGTCTCTATCAGATGGCCACGGGCGTCTCCCTGCGGCGGCAAGGATCGGAAGCGTTCCAGCAACCGCTGCGCGAGCTTGGCTTGCAAGGGGAAAAAGCCGGCTTCTCCGATTCCGCCGCCGGCGTCTGGGCTAGTGGCCGCACGGACTCCGGCGCCGGTATGGCGCGCCAGCGCTCCTTCTGGCTGGTGGCTGATGCGGAACTCATTGTCTACGGGGCCACGGATCCTTCCGCGTCCCTGACCATCGGGAACGAGCCGGTGCCGCTCACCCCGGAAGGCACCTTCCGCATCCAGGTGCCGTTCCGGGACGGTCAGCAGCGCTACGCCATGAGGGCGGTGGCCGCCGATGGGGAGCAGAAGCGCGAGGTCACCATGGCGTTCCAGCGCACAACCCCCTGCGACAACACCAACACCGCCGCAGATGCTGTGGGGGAGTGGTTCTAGGACCAACCCAACCGGATCGGAGGTTGCCACAATGGGGACAGCCTCCGGATCTTCCATGAACAACACCTTGTTCAAGTTCCTTCCCCTGGCGGGGGTTGTCATCGTTCCCCAGGTGGTTCCGCGATTGATGGTCCACCTGGGGATCGGTGCGGGCGTGGCGTTTGCCGTTGTGGTGGTGTGCCTGTGGTTTGCCCTGCTGGTGAGTCGCGCCGAGATGCCTGGCCATGGCTGAGGGTCATTGCCCTTGTCCGGGCTCTCCGGTTGAGCCGGCTTCCCCGGTCTGATCTGCGTGGTTGAGGTAAAGGGTCCGCGTGGGGAAGGCAAACTCGATGCCCTCCTCCGCAAACGTCTGCACCAGGGCCACGTTCACCTGCTGCTGGGCATCAAGGGCCGCCACGTAATCACTGGTGGGGATGTTGTAGCACAACTCGAAATCCAGACTGCTGGCGCCGAATTCCACAAAGTGGCAACGGTCAAAGTCGGCATCCTTCACCCCCTCCACAATCTGCCGGGCCATGGCGGGGATCTGCTTCAGCACCTGGGGGGGGGTGTTGTAGGTGACGCCAAACCGGTAGATGCGGCGGCGGCGCTCCATCACGGTGTAGTTGGAGAGGGTTTGACTGACCAGGGATGAGTTGGTCACCACCACCAGTTCACCATTCACGCTGCGCAACCGCGTGGAGTAGATGCCCACCTGCTCCACCTTGGCCCAGGTGTTGCTGTTGCCAACGTGGAGAAAATCTCCGTTGCGGAACGGCTTATCCAGCAGGATGTAGATGTATTCAAAGAACTCCGCCACAGGTTTCTGCAGCGCCAGGCCGGCGCCAATGCCGCCGGCGCCCAGCAGCGCCCACAGGGTGCCCAGGGGGACACCGAACGATGACTGCAGATAGGCCACCCCGCCCACTGCCCAAATCACGACCCGCAGCATGGGTTTCAGGGCTGTGAGGATCTGCACACTGACATCGTCATCCCCGGCGACTCGCTGGAAGGCACTGGTGAGCAGCCGCATCAGAATGCGGTTGATGGCCTGCACAAGCACCACTGTGGTCACCAGGCCGGTCAGGGCTGTAACGATCCGGTCGCCAATGCCCTCATAGGGAATCCCTTCCCAAGCCCAACCCACCACCACCATGGACAGCACGGGCACCAGGGCCTTGTGGGCTGTCTTGACGAAGAAGTCGTCAATGGTGGTGGCTGTTCTCCGGGTGAGCCGCGTGGCTGTGGCGAGGCCAATGCGCCCCAGCAGCCAGACCGCAAACAGCCCGCCCGCCAACTTGAAAAACGCAGTAGGTAGGGCAACAATCAATTGGGCAGACATGACACCCCGGAGGAATCACCCCCAGGCTATCCCCGCAACACCGGCCCGGCCTTCATTGCCCACATCCCGACCCGCCCCTGGGAATGTCCGTCAAAATCAGGGGAAATTTTTTAGGCTCGTGGCGCGTGTGTTGGGTGAACGTGCCTTGGCGTCTTCCGTACTTCAGACCGAGCAGCCACTGCGTTACAACCCCGGCAGGGACCTGCTCTGGCTGCTGATGCGGCCATGGCGGTTGATCAGCCGTCTTCTGGTGCTGCTGGCGCATTTTGCCGGACTGGCGGTGCGGCTGGTGACCCAGGGAAACAGCCCGGATCACACGGTTCAGACCCGCTTGGCCCAGGCGGTGTTGAAAACCCTCACCCGGCTTGGACCCTGCTTCATCAAAGTGGGCCAAGCCCTCTCCACCCGCCCCGACTTGATCCCCAGCGCCTGGCTGGACGAACTCACCAAGCTGCAGGATCAACTGCCGGCCTTCCCCCTGAATGCCGCAAGGGACATCGTGGAAACAGAGCTGGGGCAGCCCGTGAACAAGCTGTTCCGCAGGTTTCCCCAGGAGCCCGTTGCGGCGGCCTCGTTGGGGCAGGTCTACAAGGCCCAACTCGGCAATGGCCTCCGGGTTGCGGTGAAGGTGCAGCGGCCCGGCCTGGAAACGGTGATCCGCCGGGATCTGGTGTTGCTACGGCTTCTTGCCATGGTGTTTGGCCCGGCACTGCCCCTCAACCTGGGGGATGGCCTGGTGGCCATTGTGGATGAGTTCGGCGGCAAGCTGTTCGAGGAGATCGACTACGAGGCCGAGGCCTACCACGCCCGCCGCTTTGCCCAGCAGTTTCATGATAACCCGACGGTGGCGGCGCCAGCGGTGGTTGGCAGCCACAGCAGCCGGCGGGTTATCACCACCGTCTGGCTGGAAGGCCCCAAGCTTCGGGATCCGGACGAACTGCGCCGCCATGGCCTGGATCCCACCGCCTTGATTCGCACGGGGGTGACCGCGGGGCTGGAACAGTTGCTGGAGCACGGCTTCTTCCATGCGGATCCCCACCCGGGCAACCTGATTGCCCTGCCTGGGCGTACAGGCGATAAGGGCCACCTAGGCTACGTGGACTTCGGCATGATGGACGAAATCAGCCAGGACGACCGCCTGATCATCACCGACTCCATCATTCACCTGATCAACAAAGACTATGAGAGCCTGACTGACGATTTTATCCGCCTGGGCTTCCTCCGGCCCGACGTGGACCGGCAACGTATTGTGCCCGCCCTCCGGGAGGTGCTGGCCATGAAGCTGGCCAATGCGGTGCGTGACTTCAACTTCAAGCAGGTGACGGATCGGTTCTCGGAGTTGATGTATGACTACCCCTTCAGGGTCCCGGCCCGGTTTGCCTTGATCATTCGCGCCCTGGTGAGCCAGGAGGGGGTGGCCCTGCGACTGGATCCGGGTTTCCAGATTGTCGGGGTGGCCTACCCCTATGTGGCGCGGCGATTGCTGGCGGCGGATACGGCGGAGTTGCGGGACAAGCTGCTGGACGTGCTGTTTGACCAGGAGGGGCGGCTGCGGCTGGAGCGGCTGGACAGCCTGCTGAGGGTGGCCCGTGGCAGTGGTGGGGACGGGCAGGACGTGCTGCCCCTGGCTGGTTCAGGGCTGCGTCTCCTGTTCACGGCCGACGGCCGGATGCTGCGCCAGCGCCTGCTGCAAACCCTGGTGCGGGATGATCGCCTGCAGACGCAGGATTTTGTGGGTCTGCTGAATCTGTTGCAGCGTCACTTTGGGGCTGCCGACGTGGCCAAGGGGCTGGCCCAGTCCCTCTGGAAGCGTCTGAATCCCCTGGCTGTCTGAAGGGTCGCCCCTATCTGCAGTGGGTTGCCCTACACTGCAGCCCACTGGAGCGATGCTGTGGGTGAAGACGTTGTGGGTCCAGCGTTCGAGCAACAACTGGACGTGTTGCTGAATGCCCAGCTCTACTGGCAGAGTCAACCCCCCTATGCCCTCAGCGGCATCGGCCTGGCGGTGGCCTTGTTGTGCGGGTTGACCTTTGCCCGCCAGGTCAGACAACGGCTGGAGAGTTGGAAGCAGGATCGCCTGCCTCTCCTGCCCCTGGGACGCTTCACCACGGTGCTCCCCTATGGCGGCATCGTGGTGGGGACCATCCTGTTCATCGGCGCCGGACTGCAGGTGTTCGGTTTCGGGGCAGGGGGTAGTTTTTTTCTGGCCCTGCTTCTGGCCGTATCCACTGGCGCCGGGCTCTGGAAGCAACTGGAGGACCTTATGGGGCAGGTACAGGAGGGCGTCTTTACCGTGGCGGATTTCGACTTTTTTGAAAAGCGCCGCTGATCCTGGCTTGGCCATATCAGGGGAACAGCCATATCAAAGAACAAGAAGGGGGAGGAAACCTGGTGTGGTGACAAGAAGCACGAAAAGGGTTTTCCCTGTTGATGTTGAAATTTTTCGCCCTGCGGGGGCCACTTCCCAACCAGCCCCACCAACTCCTGACCTTATCCATCACTGGGGTTAGAAAGGCTCCCGGAAGAAATCGACTACTTCCTGGATACTGTTCAACCGACTGAGAAAGTAGAGTAGGCGGGGCACATCAACCACCAGTTCCTTGCCGGGGTAGCTTTCCAGGAAATCCACGGGGTTCAGCTTTCTTGTTTCGCTACGGGCAACCGAGAGAATGACCCCTGAGCGCAGTGCTTTAACGCTTGCGTGCCCATGGCGGGGATAGAACATGGTCGCCATTCTGCCCAGGAAGGCCTCGCCAAGATCCGTGTACAGAAGCCGGCCCAGCAGAGTAAAGGGAATCTCGACCCGTTTTCTCAGTACGGATCTGGCATTGTCGTGGGGAATGTTGGCGAGATTCAGGGCCTGTTTGAGGAAGCCCTGTGGCTCGGATCCCTCGCTGAAGCTGCGCAACTCCTTCACCTCTACGGATCGGGTGAAGGGACCGACAACCAACACCACCCGTTCAGCGGCTCTGGCTGCAGGGCTGATCCAGATGATAAGACCCCCCACCAGTGGGGCCAGGACTCGTGCGGAGGGCAGTGCCACCAATCATGAAGAATGCAACGGCAGCCAGCCTAGGATGCTGGCGTGCTTCCCGACGGCAGCAGCCCCTGCTGGGGCAGCAAAATATCCCGCACAAGCCGGACAACACCCCGTTCCGCCAGATTCCGGGCCAACTGGAGCCCCATGCCATGGACCACAGGTTCCCCCAACAGGCGGGGAATGCTTTGCCAGAGCATGGTGGGCTCAAAGTAGGGAATCTTCTGGAACAGTTTGAGAACATCACCCATGGGAGGGGGCGTGCCTGGGATCAGGGCGGAGGCTTGCAACCCCTGGAGTTGCCAACGTTGGGGGAGCCGTTGACCCACCCGACAGACCGCCTGCCAACCCATGGCGTCCAACTGATCCACCATGGCGCCCACCAGTTGGTTCCTGACCTTGCTGCCGGCGTCCGATAACAGGAAGTTCAGGGTACTGTCCACCAGGGTCTCCGGGTCCAAACCCTGACTTCGGGCAGCGCTGCTGAGCAGATCGTCCAGCCGTTCCCAGCGCAGAGTGTTCTCACTGAGAACCATTTCCCTGAGGCTGTTGCGCAACTCCGGATCCGGATCCACCAAGAGCCTGGTGGCAAAGTAGGGATAGGCTGCGCCTAGAATCTTAAATTCCGGGTTAATGCTCAGGGCAATTCCCTCTAAAGTAACCAATGAGCGGATAATGAGAGCATAGTAGGGGGGAACTTGAAAGGGGAAGCGGTACATCACCCCTGAAAGATCATCTGTGACAGATTTGAAATCCATGCGACTTACACCCCCTTCCAATGCACGACTAAATACTTTTGCGAATGCGGGAACAATGGGTTTCAGGTTCACTTCTTGAGTCAGGAATTCAAGCCGAACAAAATCTTTGGACAATTTGTCAAAATCCTTATTCACCAAATGAACGACAGCCTGAATCAGTCCGGTGCGGGCACTTTTCTTCACCTCACTCATCATGCCGAAGTCCAGATAGGCAATGCGTCCATCCGCAAGGGCCAGGAGATTACCAGGATGGGGGTCTGCATGAAAATATCCATGTTCCAGTAACTGCTCCAGGCTGCAATTCACCCCCACATTGATCATGTCTTCCGGATCCAGTCCCAGAGCTTGCACCTCTTTGACCTGGGTGAGTTTGATGCCTTCAATCCACTCCATCGTGAGGACGCGGCGGTTGGTGAGATTCCGGTAAATCCCCGGCACGGCAATGCGCTGATTATGACGGTGCAAAATGGCAAAACGTTCTGCGTTCTCCGCCTCATGGATATAGTCCATCTCTTCAAAAATCCGTGTTCCCAGCTCATCCACCAAGCCCACCAGGTCACTGCGTACAAAGCGGGTATAGCGTTTGATCCACAGGGCCATATTGCGGACGATGTAAAGATCCAACGTGATCTGCTCCCGCAAACCTGGCCGCTGCACTTTGACGGCCACTGCCCGCCCGTCTGTCAACTGTCCCTTGTACACCTGACCCAGGGATGCAGCGGAAACGGGCTCCTGGCTCAGTCGGGTGAAGAGCTCCTCCACCGGGGCCCCCAGATCTTCGGCAATGCAGGCCATGGCCATGGCGTTGCTGAAGGGGGGGAGTTGATCCTGGAGAGCGGACAACTCTTCCAGAACCACGGGGGAGACCAGATCGGGTCGGGTGGAAAGGGCCTGGCCGGCTTTGATAAAGGCGGGTCCCAGTTCGGTGAGAAGCTCACACAACTGGCGGCCCCGCTGACGCACCTGGTCCTCCTGGCGCAACCTGCCGGTGAGCCGGTCCATGAGCACAGCCAGAAGAAAAGCCCCGATGGGAACCAGCGTCTGCCAGAGGCGCCGTAGCAACGGCCGGGGGTGACCACGGTAGAGCCTGGCCACCACCTCGGGATCGTAGCGATTGAGATCGGCGGCGCCAAGGACGTCTTGCGGATGGCCGTTGTCATTTGCTGGAGCGGATCTGGACAAACTGGTCACGGCCTGGCCCGGTCGACGCGGTGGTGGAGACAATCCTAGGAAACTCTAAAGAGCCGTTGCCGGTGGCCATGGGATTATCCTTGGGCATCCATTGCCCTAGCGCCTGTGCTGCTGGCGCTGAAGCTGGACAACGTTGCTCTGATTGATGCTCTCGACCTTGAGTTTTCTCCTGGGCTGACCGTCCTGACCGGTGAAACCGGAGCAGGCAAATCCTTACTTCTTGACTCCCTGGAGGTGTTGCTGGGGGCCGAGGTTCCCAGGCGCCTGCTGCGCCATGGCCAGGACCAAGCCCGCATTGAAGGCCGGTTTGCCCCCCATGGGGGGGCATCACGTCTGCTGGAGCAACGGGGCCTTGGGGCCTTGGGGCCGCCACCGTCAGCCCTGGTGGTGACCCGCCACCTGTTTCGTCGTGGCGGACGGATCAGCAGCCGCGGCCGCATTAACGGCATCAGCATCAACCGCCAGACCCTCCTGGAATTGCGGCCGTTGCTCATTGACCTGACGGTTCAGGGGCAAACCCAGAGATTGGGGCGTCCGTCTCAGCAACGCCGTTGGCTGGACGGCTTTGGGGATGGCAGCCATCAACAGGCCCGCCGCCTGGTGGCAGCGGCCTATCAAACATGGGTTCGCCATCGCGCTGCCCTGGACCGCCTCAAGGCGGAACGGACGGCCCTTCAACAGAGTTGGCGGGAGAATACCCGGATGCTCATGGATCTGCGCCAAGCGGCGCTGGAGGACCCCCAGGAGTTGGCAACTCTCAAGTGGAGGATCGGCTTGCCCATGCCTTACGCCTGCAACAGGGCAGTTGGGCGGTGGTGCAGAACCTTCAGGAGCCGTTGCCCGGTCAGGGGGCGGCCATGGATCTGCTGGGGCAGGCGGAGGGGGAGTTACAGGGTCTGGTTGCCGTTGACCCCACCCTTCAGCCGCTCCTGGAACGGCTTCAACAGGCCCGAGACCAGGTGCAGGACGTGGCTCTGGCGCTGCAAGACTACGGCCAGCATCTGGAGAGCCAACCCCTGGCTCTGGCGGATCTTCAGGAGCGCATCGCCCAGCTTCAACGTCTGGAGCGACGGTACGGCCAAAGCCTGGCGGAGTTGATCCGCCGCCGGGATGAACTGGCAGGGGCCACGACGGAGTTGGATTGGGAAGCGCGGCAACAGGGTGTTGAGCAGGAGGAACGGGCGGCCCATGACCGGCTTTGCCAGGCCTGTGACCAACTGCGCCAATGCCGGCAGCAGGCGGCTGATCGGCTTGTGGCTGATCTCATGGCTGTGCTGAGACCCATGGGATTGGAGCAGATGCGCTTTGCTGTGGAACTGAAGTCTCGGCCCCCCACGGAGGATGGCGGCGAGGAGGTGTGCTTCCTCTTTTCCGCCAATCCCGGTGAAACCATGGCCCCACTTGGGGACGTGGCCTCCGGCGGTGAAACGTCCCGTTTCCTCCTGTCCTTGAAAACCTGTCTTGCCAGGGCGGATCTCCCTGTCACCCTGTTGTTCGACGAGATTGACAGCGGCGTGAGTGGTCGCGTCAGCGCTGCCATGGCCCAGCTTCTGCACCGTCTTGCACGGTGTCATCAAGTGTTTTGCGTCACCCACCAGCCCCTGATTGCCGCCCGTGCCGATCACCATTTCCGGGTGAGCAAGCACATGGCGGGGGGGGCGCACCCGCACCCGGGTTACGGCGCTTGCCACCCTGGCGGAGCGGGAAGAGGAACTGGCCCAGTTGGCTGGCGGCAACCCCCAGGAAGCGCGGCGCTATGTGGCCAGCCTGCTACGGGACCGCTTGCCCAACCATTGATCCAACTCTGTTCCCATCCCGTCATTCCCGCAAAAGCGGGAATCCATGGTGTACAAAGTCATGGCTGATGTCCAACTGAGATGTCCCCATGGGTCGAAGTGTCAGCAGGAATACCGCTATGGGGAGACCGTCGCTTCAAGTGCAGGAGAACATGGTCCGGTCGCATGACCACAGCCATCTTTTCCTCCACCCCTCTGCCAGGGTTGACCGGCTCCAGGTCGAAGTTCCGGCAGAGCATGGCGAGAACCGCCCGGATTTCCAGCATGGCCAGATTACGGCCTGGGCAGATACGCGGTCCGGCGCCAAAAGGGACAAATGCCTGTGGGTTGTGCGGTTGTTTCCCATGGCCGCCAGGTCGGGGAAGCCAGCGTTCGGGATCAAAACTGTTGCCATCGACAAAGTTTTCTTCCCTGGTTGCCGCATATCGCAGCAGCACAAACAGCTTCGTCCCTTGGGGAATCAGACAGCCCAGGATTTCAGTATCCGCCAGTGTCTCCAGCGCCATATGGGGGGCTGCCGGCTTTAGCCGCATGACTTCGTTGCAGAAGGCGTCAAGAAAGGGAAGATGGTTGGCCTGTTCCAACTCGTTGAGGGACGTTGCCGGTGCAATCAGTTCATCCACCTCGCGGCAAACCCGAACGAACGCCTCGGGAAACTTGGTGAAATAGTGAATCATCCAACTGATGGTATAGGAGGTTGTGTCTTCTCCGGCCAGTAGCAACTGGCTTGTATGGGCCAATAGCTCTGTGCTGCTGAGGGTGGAGCCTTCACGTTCCGCGATCATCAGCATGGCTTCCAGGAAATTGGTCGGCTCATGGTGAGCGTCAGCAGCCATGTGTTCCCGTGTGGCGCGGACGATGGCCTCCACTTCCCGCTCAAGCACCTTCACGGCATGGTCAAGGGCCCGGTCCGGCGGCAGACGCACCAGGCGCCAATAGGGGAAAAGCGTGAAAAACCGCCGCTGCAACCCCGGGCCGATTTTCTCAAGGTGTTGCTGGATCACGGGACCCGGCGTCTCCAACGTGTTGGGGTCAACGCCAAACGCCAACTGCATGGTGACATCAACCGTGAAGCGGGTCAGGTCACGGCAGACGTCCACGGGTTGATTCCCGTCTGCCGCTGCTGCCCATCGTCGCTGCAAACGAGCTGTTGTGGCTTTGAGTTTCGGGAAGAAGTTGGCGAGCCGTGTGCGGCTCAGGGCAGCCACCACGGTGCGCCGCTGCTGACGCCAGTCTTCTCCCTCCGCCGTGAACAGCCCATTGATCCCAATCTCGGTAAACCTGTCCTCAATAACCCGGTTACGCCGGAAGGATTGTGGTCGCTGCTCCAGGATGCGCTGGATCGCCCCATGGTCCGATACCACCACCAATCGGGACCGTCCCAGACGAATCTGGAATAAGGGGCCGTAGCGCTCCGCCCAACGTTCAAGGGTCAGGTGGGACCGCTCACTGCTGAGCTGGAAGAGGTGCCCGATCAGCGGCGGACCATAGGGTCCCGGCAGGTCATGGGGTTGGGTGAGGGGTTGCAGTCGCGCCACCGGGTGGATTCTTTTGCCAAGTCTATTGATTGGCTCAGCCACCGCTGCCCTTTCCCCGTTCCCTCAGAGGAGTGTGGGCGCCGCCGCCTCTGGATGGAGAGTGTCCAAGGTGGGCTCTGCCCCGCTCTGCCCTTGTGGGGGGGTGGCGCTAAAACATGGATTCCCCCGCCGCCATGGTGGCAACCCCGTCTCTGTCGGGGGAGATTGCAGGGCGCCGCAGTCTTGTCCATTGAAACCTGGTTTCACGGAGGGCAGAAGCGGAAAGAGAAGAGTCCCAGCCCTCGAACTCGGATGAACGGCCTTTATGGGTTGGCGCTGGCCCTCAAGAAGTGACGTCATCCGTAGCCGATGGCGTCACTGACCTTGTAGGATGTGTTGGCCTTGCAATGCCCATGGGGCCTCTGGTGCAAGTTGGTGGCGGCTTGGCCTTGGCGGAGGTGGGGTGCTTCTGACAATGTTTCCGCAAATTGATCAAGGATGCCATTGTCTTTGCTCAAGTGCTGAATCTTAGACACCTGGAAGAAAAAGGGGATTACAACTTAAGTTGACCAGGTCACCTCAGCGCTTGAGCGACAGCAACAACTCGTAAAGCCCGTCAATGCGGCTACCCATGGAAGTCTCCAAGGCATCCATGCGGGCAGCGAGGGCGTCAATGCGGCCACCTAAGGAAGTCTCCAGGGTATCCATGCGGGCAGCGAGGGCATCCATGCGGACAGTGAGGGCGTCAATGCGGCCACCTAAGGAAGCCTCCAGGGCATCCATGCGGCCAGCAAGGGCGTCAATGCGGACAGTGAGGGCATCCATGCGGCCGCCCATGGAAGTCTCCAGTCCGTCAATACGGCCTTCCAGGTGGAAGAAACCCATAACGACAATGCTAAAAAGGGTCAACACGAACCCTAAAATCCCCAAAATCAATGGCCAATCCCGATCTCTTGCAGGCTTGGCCCCCTCACGCCGAACCTGGGGGGGCGTGGCGGCGCTTTCCGGCTTTGGCACGGGAGAAGACGTCATGGTAGGAGACTGGCAAATGGACGTACCGTAATCTGATTCCAGCGTGACGGCCCTGGCCATGCTATCGGAAAGCACAGAAAAGCGCCTTCCTTCACCAGCCGATCAGGGAAGCCTGCAATGACCGCCAGACCTGGCTGGCATCGTTGAAGCGAACAAGCGCCATGACGAGCGCAACGGCGGCCGTGGCCCGGTGGGGAAGCAACCCATGGTGGCATGAAAGGACGTGATGGCAGGGTGCGGACTGCAATGGCAAAAGCGTGCGAGTCTGTTGTGACTTGCTTATTTCAGGTTTCTAATTGTATCATAATGTCCCAGTATTTTAACTATATTGACAATTTTTTCGTTATCTCGAATTTCGTAAACAATTCTATGCTTTTTATTAAGCTTAATTTTATAGATAGTATTAAATCCTTTTAACTTTTCAGTTTTTCCTGTTTGATAAGGATTTTCTGAAAGAGAATCTATCAATTCTCGAAACTTTTTCTTTATAGATTTAGATGATGTAGATTTAAATTTTTCTAAATCCTTTTTTGCTTGGCTTGAATACATAACATTCCAGAAATCATTCATAACTTTAAAGACTTAGATATTCGTCTGTAAGTTCAATTTTATGTAGCTTGGAGCTTGGAGTATTTATAGCCTCTAAAATGGCTTTTTCTACACCTGAAATGGAGAGAACGTCATCTTTTTCTTGATTTCTGAACAATCCTTGAAGCCGATTCTTCGGCAGTGGCGTCGTTTGAGTTGCCATAGCTTTTCTTAGAGCCTGTCGAGGCCCTGAATGAGGTTGCAGATTCAATCTAACCCGCCCACCCAATCCACGTCACCTTTCTATGCCACTAGTAAAATTGTCATGCCATGCCGCCATACCGGCCACAACGGGCTGCTGCTACTGGGGAATCCGGGGGTGTGGGAACGGAAGGAGGGAGGGGGAGGAGACGAAGGCGGTAGCCAGCTCCACCATGTAGATGGGATGGAAGGGGATAGGGGAGGATTGGATCAGGAATGGGGCGAAGGGAGCGCGAAAATGACCAGGCACAAAAAGGACCATTGCTGGCCCTCTTTTGAATTGTTTCCCAGGAAATCCCGGGAGACCCGACCTCAGAAGGTGAGGGTGGGACGGATGCCGAAGGCGAAGGCATCGGCATTGGCGCCAACACCACCTACAGCGTTGCCAGCGTTGCTGATGAAGTCCAGGTACATGGGCACGGTGAAGTTGTCGTTCACCTTGAAGCTGTAGTAGAACTCCAGCACCTTGGACGGAGGGCAGAAGCTGAAAGAGATTTAGAGACCCAGCCCTCCCATCTGCACGGGATCCCTCACTTACTCGCGACTGGGCGCCACAGCGCTGAATGCTCGGATCAATGGCCTGAGCGCCAGGATGAACGCCCTTTATGCGTTGGCGCTGCCCCTCAAGAAGTGACGTCATCCGTACCCGATGGCGTCACTGACCTTGTAGGATTTGTTGGCCTTGCAATGCCGATGGAGACAGGGATGTTACACACGCTCAGCCTGAATGGATTCCGAGGGTTCGAGTCGTACCGCTTGAGCGGGCTGGCCCGGGTGAATCTCCTGGTGGGCAAGAACAATTCTGGCAAGACGTCGGTGCTGGAGGCTGTTGAGCTTCTGGTTTCGGAGGGAAACCCCCGCGTGCTCTGCAATTCCCTTGCGCGACGAGGGGCAAGGGAAACCCGCCGGCCGCGCTCGCCCATGATCGACGTGGGCCACGTCTTCCATGGTCATACCTGCACCCCGGGTGTGAGCTTTGAACTGTCGTCCGATGACGGCAACAGCACGCTCAGGGTGAAGATCCTTTCGCTGGAGGAGGTGGGCGAGGAGGCTGACGACTGGGACCGTGGAGTGAAAAGATGGAGACAGAGGAGGCAGTTTGACCCGGATGAAGAGGTTACCCCTGAATTCGGTATGAGTATTGAGGCGGGCGCTTCTGAAAGCCGGATTCTGCTGCCGGTGATGGAGGACGGGACGGTTGGGATCACGTGGTACGGCTATCCCCGGTCGATCCGCAACGGGCAATCCGGCGCCCCGGTTCATTTCCTGACGTTGGACGCTTTCGATCCAGATCCCATGGGGAGACTATGGGATACTGTTCTGGAAAAAGGCATTAAGGCTGAAATTATCTCGGACATGAGGCTACTGGAACCTGATCTCGATTCGATTGATTTCCGAACGCAGACCAACGGCATTCTCCTGAGCCTTCACAACAGCAAACGCCCGCTGTCCATCAACACCTACGGTGACGGAACGAAAAGACTTCTTGCCCTCAGGCTCTCGTTTGTTGGAGCAGAAAACGGTGTTTTGTTGGTTGACGAGATTGATGCGGGTCTTCACTGGACGGTCATGGAAGAAGTGTGGAAGTTGGTGATTGAAGTTGCAAAACGTTTGAATGTTCAGGTCTTCGCCGCCACCCACAGCATCGACTGCATTCAAGGGCTTGGCTCTCTGCTTCGGAACCGTCCCGACCTGGAGGGGGAGGTGTCCCTTCAGAGGGTGACCCGATCTCTATCGAGGGCAGTGTGTCTGCAAGGCGACCAGATCAAGATTGCGATGAAACAGGACATTGAGGTCCGCTGATGACCACGCTGCGGTCAAAGCTTTGTGTGGAAGGACCGGATGATGTCCATGTTGTCGGGCATCTCTTGCTTCGGCATGGGATTCAATGCTTCATCAGAGGTAGCCAGAATGATGATATGGCTCCGAATGCTCCTGAGATTAAGGAGATGGGTGGTAAGAAGGAATTGCTCGAAGCGATCCGGACGGCTGTCGAGGAAAGGGAGGGAAGAGAGAAGAATGCCCGGTCGGTGGGTTTTGTGCTGGATGCAGACGACGATCCACATTCTCGATGGAGTGCAGTGCGCAGCCATCTTCAAGAGATTAGACTGAGTCCA
Source organism: Cyanobacteria bacterium MAG CAR3_bin_5 (assembly GCA_026709085.1). Lineage (GTDB taxonomy): Bacteria > Cyanobacteriota > Cyanobacteriia > PCC-6307 > Cyanobiaceae > Synechococcus_B. Next base: position 115,756 of record JAPOTR010000054.1, read on the forward strand.
CTTCAAGAAGTCAACCTGGATCCGACCCAGGAGATTGAACTGGATATGCCAAGAATCATGCCACCCGGCGGGTATGTCACTCATGTGACGGAATGCGATATGCGCATTGGGGTGTGGTTGATGCCAGGCCATCAACGGGAAGGCGCTCTGGAGCAATTCCTGGAAGATCTGGTTGCCGAAGACGATCTTCTGCTGAAACTCGCCAAATCCTCGACGAGGGAAGCCCGCGCCAAGGGCGCGATGTTTCCCGATGCCAACTCTGCAAAAGCCGTATTGCATACCTGGCTCGCCTGGCAGAAAGATCCTGGCCTACCCTACGGTGCGGCCATCAAGGCGCAGTTCTTCCGCCATGACAGCGCCACCGCACAAGCCTTCGTCGACTGGTATAAGAGCCTTTTTCCGATCAGGATCACGGATCACAGGCCGTAGGAGCAGTTTCCTTCAGACCAAACCTGTCAGCGGCGCGCCGCTCCCATGTTCTTTGGGCATTGGCGCTAACTGGCTAGGGACAATGGAGCCGTCGGCCCACCGACTGGTTCAATCCACGTGGGATGAGGAAGACAGGCGGGACGCAGGGGATGGAGGAAGTGGGAGAATGTCAGGCAGGAGAGTGGGATGAAGGAGGTACAAAAACCAGACACAAAAAAGAGGGCCATTGCTGGCCCTCTTCAGGATGCTTCCGGGGAGTCCCGCAACCCGTCATCCCCGCAAAAAATCCCGCTTAGCCTGTGCTCAGGAGGATAAGGCGCTCTGGCGTTGGGGGGTGTTGGCGCTGGCACAGAGACGCGGGAGACGGGACAAGAAGGGGGAATGGTATGACGAAGAGGCAGGGACGATGAAGACGATGAAGGGGAGGGGAGAGGATTGGATCAGGAATGGGACGAAGGGAGCGTGGGAATGACCAGACACAAAAAAAGAGGGCCATTGCTGGCCCTCTTTTGGATTGTTTCCCAGGAAATCCTGGGAGACCCGACCTCAGAAGGTGAGGGTGGGACGGATGGCGAAGGCGAAGGCATTGGCGCTGGTGCCGTTGCCGTCTTTTGCATTGCCAGCGTTGTTGATGAAGTCCAGGTACACAGGCACGGTGAAGTTGTCGTTCACCTTGAAGCTGTAGTAAAGCTCCAGAACCTTGGTTGGATTCATGCCGCTCATGTCTGTAACGTACTCAGGCGTGCCGTAGGAAATGCCGGCGGAGTTGCCAGGGAAGAAAGCATCATCCATGTTCAAGGAAAACGCCCACTGGGCAGTCTTCTTATTGCCATAAGAAGCATAATCCCATGTGCCGAAGCTGTAGTTACCACTGAAGGCGATTGTATCCGTTAAGTAGGCACCTGCCAGCAAATGGATGATGCTCTTGGTCCGACTATCGGTCATCGTGTGATAGTGGTCTCCGTGCTTCATGGAATAGTCTGCCTCGTTTTCAGAAATGTTCTGGTAGGCAACGGTGAAGAAGGAATCATTACCGCCAAACAGAGCGCCTGTCCAATTCAGACCCAATGCGAAGGAGCGGTCCGTATCTTCACCTAAGAAGCCCTTTTTCCCTGTCTGATCCGAGGCATGATCTCCGTCAACAGCATAGGAAGCGGAGAAGTTCACGGTGCCTGCATCACTCTCGAGGAGCGCAACATTGAAGCCAAGGCCGGTGTCGCCGAAGTCGCCAATGCCATAGCCATCATAGCCATCATAGTCGTAGTAGGTGACGATGCCTTCAATGCCGTCAAGGTCGGCAAAGTCGGTGCCCAACGTCAGCTTGACCGGAACGCCCAGATCGAAGTTTCTCTCGTAGGTGAACCCGGAGAACTCCACGTTGGTGTTGCCGCTGGCGGCTACGTCGTAGAAATTGCCCAGGGCCAGATAGTGACTATAGTGACTCTCCATGCTCATCACGTCACCTTCAAGCTTGAAGGTGAGCTTATCGGAGCCGGTGAAGGAGGTGGTGAAGGCAATCTCAACGGAACTGCTCAGGGCAAGGCCGGAGTTGTCTTCGCCGTAGGGGGTGGCTGGCACTGCAGGCACTGCAGGTGTCCCTTCTTCAATCTTTGTTCCTCTATCTATTGCCTCTAGGATAGATTTAATTTGTTCTTCTGGTAAGTCATTGCTATCGCCATCAGTCAACTCAAGTACATAGGCTGCGAGTTCAGTAGCAGTGACACCAGTAAGCAATTCTGAAGTTGCCGGTGTATCGCCTGCATCATACTCTCCATCAAGGTCTAAATCAATATACCTAATTTCTTTTCCATCTGAATCTTTACCATCTCTGGCAAAAACATCTTTGTCTACGTACACGTAGTCATTAGCGTTATCATCAGGTATTGACTGAATAATTGTTAAGCTTATGCCTCGAGTTGCTCCTTCTTCAGTTGCATCATAAACAGAGTCAGAGTTAAAGTTTCCTTCACGGTCAGAAGCATACTTCCGAATCAAGACACCTTTGCCAGCAGTACCGCCATCATTACTTGAATACTCAACTGCTAATTCTCTCCCTCTATCAAGGAGAGGATTCCAAATCTCACCTTTTACTTCTAATAGTTCGTATGTTGGTTCTACTTCTGGCACTTCTGGTACTTCTGGGTTTTGAATCCCCCGAGCCTCTTCATCCTTAGTGGAGAAGAAGACAAAGTCGGTGGCGATCTCGAATTCCGCTTTGGTGGTGGTGGAGAACTGGGTTTCTTCCAGGGCGCTCACCTTGGCGGTCAGGCCGTCCACTTCACCCTTCAGTTCGATGAGTTCCTCCGCGAACTCCGCCTTCAGCATTTCCATGTTTTCCATGGAGTCCATGTCGTCCTCCATCATGTCCATCTTGGCGGACATGGAATCCAGGCAGGCGCTGAGGACGGCGGCCATCTCGTAGCGGGTGATGGGCTGGTCGCCGCGGAAGGTGCCGTCCGGGTAGCCGCCTACGCAGCCGTAGGTCTCCACCAGTTCAGCCAGGGCTTGATAGGCCCAGTCCGTGGGGTAGACATCGGAAAAGTCCCGGATGCTGGCGTTCTGGGAGATGGAATACTCCTGGACGGCATCCAGATCAAGATTCAGGTCGTTGGCCAGGACGCCCATGGGGGCCAGGGCAACAGGCAGCAGGGCTGCGGCAGGGGCTGCAATCAGAAGGCGTTGAAACGCTTTCATTGGGAAACTCACACGGTCGGTTGGGAACGACGAGGCGAAGGACGAGCCTGCGTTCAGTAACCACCTTGTTGAGAAAAACCACCTCTGCCCCCCCCAATGTGCCACTTTCTCAGGTGGATCCCCTGGCCGGGGCGGCCCAACGCCTCGCCGCGGGGTTTCCGTGGGGAGGGGTCAACGATCCGGGGCAGCAACCGGCTGGTTGGAGAAGCGGGCTTCCAGCAGGCGGTCCAGCTTTTCGTTCAGGGCCTTCATATCTTCTCGATGGCGGGCATCCATGGCTTTCATATCTTCTCG
>JAPOTR010000009.1 GCA_026709085.1 Cyanobacteria bacterium MAG CAR3_bin_5
TCCCCCGGAGCATTCCCTCAAGCTCTCCCTCTCCCTCCTCTTCTGATGAGCGGCCGATCCCTTCGGTGACGGAGGAATCGCTGATGCTGACGGTTCCCGTGGTGAACCAACCGTATCGTCCTGATCATGGCAGACGGGCGGCGCGACATGCAGATGTTGCTGCAGCGGCGCCTGCTGCAGGCATAGTCGCTTCCTGACCATCAGGCCATTGATTTTCAGGCACTTTCCGCTGATGGGCGTGGTTGCCGGAGGCCCCGCTGCGCCAGCCATTGGGCATCAAACAGGCGGGACTGGTAACGGCTGCCGGAGTCGCACAGCACGGTGACAATGCAATGACCCGCCCCCATCTCCCGGGCCACCCGCACCGCCGCCGCCACGTTGATGCCCACGGATCCCCCCATGAACAGCCCCTCGTGCCGGAGCAGATCATAGATGGCGTCCAAGGCTGTCTGGTCGTCAACGCGGACGGCGGCGTCCACGGGGGTGCCCGCCAGATTGGCGGTGACCCGGCTGTTGCCGATTCCTTCGGTGACGGAGGAGCCGCTGATGCTGACGGTTCCCGTGGTGAACCAACTGTGCAGACCGCTGCCGTGGGGGTCCGCCAGCACGCAACGCACGGCGGGATTCCGCTCCTTCAGGTAGCGGGCCACACCGGCGTAGGTGCCCCCCGTTCCGGTAGCGGCAACCCAGGCATCCACCCGGCCCCCGGTCTGCTTCCAGATTTCCGGACCCGTCGTAGCGTAATGGGCATCCCGGTTCGCCGTGTTGTCAAACTGATTGGCCCAGACCGCCCCCGGTAGTTCCCGGGCCAGGCGGCCGGAGAACTTCACGTAGTTGTTGGGGTCCCGGTAGGGAACGGCCGGCACCGTGCGCACCTCGGCCCCCAGCGTGCGCAGCAGGGTGATTTTCTCCTCGGACTGGGTCTCCGGGATCACGATCAGGGTCCGGTAGCCCTTGGCGTTACAGATATGGGCCAGGCCGATGCCCGTATTGCCGGCCGTCCCCTCCACAACAGTCCCACCGGTCACCAGGGCGCCCGATGCTTCCGCCTGTTGCACGATGCCAAGGGCGGCGCGATCCTTCACCGATCCCCCCGGATTCATGAACTCGGCCTTGCCGAGGATCTCGCACCCGGTTGCTTCGCTGAGACGCCGCAGACGAATCAGTGGCGTGTTGCCGATGGCTTCCACGAAACCTTCGGTCATGCCCACCATGGTGCTACTGCCAATGTCCAGGCTTTGATGCTACCCATGCACCCGCCTTGCCGCAGCGTCTCTTACGGAGTGTGGTTCCCTTAGCCTGTGGAGGCAGCAGAGTGGACGCCATGCCCAGCGGTTGTCTGCAGGCCATGGGCCTCCTTCAGCGCTTCCGGATCATCCGGCAGGTCAGCGAAGATCTGATCCATGGTCTGGAGCCGGAGGATCTGATGCTTCAGGGCATGGCTGACGCCAGTCCGGCCAAATGGCACCTGGCGCACACCACCTGGTTTTTCGAGCAGTTTCTGCTGCAAGACGATGCCCGGCACCAGGGTGCGCCCCCCCAGTGGCGCACCCTGTTCAACAGCTACTACCGCACCATCGGTTCTCCCCACCGCCGGGGGGAGCGGGGCCTGCTCAGCCGCCCGGCCCTGCGCCACGTTCTGGCCTGGCGCAAACGGGTGAACGGGTCCATGGAGCGTCTCATGGCGGAACTGGAGGCGGAGACAGGTCGGCGCCCGTCCCCCAGACAGCGTCAGTTGCTGGCCATCGCCGAACTGGGACTGAACCATGAACAGCAACACCAGGAGTTGTTGCTCATGGATCTGCTGGACGGCTTTTCCCGCAGTCCCCTGGAACCCGCCTACGCCCCTGTCGCCACGGCCCCTCAAGACCGGCCCGCGGCTCCGCCCCCGGCGCCGCTTCTGGGCTGGTGGCATCACCCCGGTGGGCTGGTGTGGCTGGGGCATGGGGGGGAGGGATTCCACTTCGACAACGAGTCGCCGGCCCATCAGGTGTGGCTGGAACCTTTTGCCGTCGGTGACCGCCTGGTCACCAATGGGGAATACGCCGCATTCATGGCGGATGGGGGCTACCAGGACAGCCGCCACTGGATGGATGAGGGCTGGCATTGGCGCCATGACCACCGGATCACGGCGCCCCGCTACTGGCGCAAGGATGGGGGAGAGTGGCGGTGGGAGTTCACCCTGGAGGGCCGCCGCCCCCTTGATCCCAACGGGCCGGTGCGCCATCTCTCCTGGTTTGAAGCGGATGCCTATGCCCGCTGGGCCGGTGCTCGCCTGCCTCTGGAGGCGGAGTGGGAAACCATGGCCCGGCAGGCGCCGTGCGGCGCCGGCCAATGGCTGGATGGGCGCCATCTCAAGCCCCGCCAGGCCACAGTGTTGTCGGGGCCGGAATCCCCGGTGGTCCAGCAGGTGTTCGGGGATCTTTGGGAGTGGACGGCCAGCCCCTATCGTCCCTATCCGGGCTTCCGGGCCGCAGCGGGAGCGGTGGGGGAATACAATGGCAAGTTCATGAGCTCGCAGTTTGTGTTGCGGGGCGGCAGTTTCCTCACGCCTGCTGAGCACCATCGATCCACCTATCGCAATTTCTTCCCGCCCCGGAGCCGCTGGATGGCCTCCGGTCTCCGTCTGGCCCGGGATGAAGCATCCCTGTGACGAGCTTGATGAGCAGCAGCCCTACTCTTCTGACGCGCCCGGAACTGATTGACCTGCATCCCGACCCTGGCAACCTGTGCGCCACCGTGGCGCAGGGCCTGGCCAGGCGACCCCGGCAACTGCCCCCATGGCTGCTCTACGACCAGGAGGGCTCCCGGCTCTTTGAGGCCATCTGCCAACAACCGGAATACCACCTCACCCGTCTGGAGAACCATCTGCTGCAACGCCATGCGCAACACGTTCGGCGCTGCTGCGCAGGGCATCGCGGCGGGGCGCCCGTCACGGTTGTGGAGTTCGGCGCCGGCGGCGCCCGCAAGGTGACCCCCCTCCTGCAGGCCCTCCGTCCCGCCGCCTACGTGGCCCTGGACATCAGCGCCACCCATGTGCATACCGCCTGCATCAGGCTCCAGGCGCTCCATCCCCAGGTGCCTATGGCGGCCGTCTGTTGCGACTATGGACACCTGCCCGCCTTGCCGGATCATCCCCTCCTGGCCGGGCAGCGGCTGGGCTTTTTCCCCGGCAGTTCCCTGGGCAATTGTTCCCCCGCCGGCGCAGTGGCCCTCTTGCGTCACATGGCCACCCTGCTGGGGCCCGGGAGTCTGTTGCTGATGGGCATGGACCAGCCCCGGAACGTCGCGGCCATGGAGGCGGCCTATGACGATGCCGCAGGCGTCTCCGCCCGGTTTGCCCGCAATCTGCTGCTGCGCCTGAACCGGGATCTGGGGGCCGATTTTCAACCCCGACACTTTGCCTACCAGGCCCACTGGGACGCCGGCGCCCAATGCATCGAGATGGCCCTGGTGAGCCAGCGGGAGCAGGTGGTGTCCGTTCCCCCGTTGCAGACGGTGGTTCACTGGGACGCCGGCGAGAAGCTCGTCACCGAGCACAGCTACAAGTGGGGCCTGGAGCAGGTGCAGGCCATGGCTCAACAGGCGGGCTGGCGTGGTGTGGGGCGCTGGTGTGACAGCCAGGACCGTTTCAGCCTCCACTTGATGGAGCATGGGTCTCTCTCGCAATGCTGATCAGCCATGGGACAAGCAGAGCAACGGGCTATTGCCCACCGTGTGCAGCAGGAACTCTCCTCCGAACTGGAGGCTTTGTATCGGGGAGTGTTTGACCGGATGAGCCGGGAGGCCCTGGGAGAAGGGGCCATGGCCCGTCTCACCCAATTGATTCTCCGCTCTCGCGATGGGGCCCTCTCCCCTCTGCAGGGGGCATCCTCTTCCACCCATGACCCACAGGACCAGCCACCCCGGGACCCCTGAGCAACCATGACTTCACAACACTGGTTCGACGATCTCGACCACAAACTGGATACATGGTTGGATACATGGCTGGCCCGTCACCCCGGCCAGGGGGCGCTGCTGGAGGAGGAGGAACGCAATGGGGCCCGGTCGGCAGGGACAGGGCAGCGGGTGCGGCTTCGGCAGGAGGCGGGGAAACTGCGGGACGTTCTTCTCCAGCAGGGGGAGGCCATTCGGCTCTGGCGCCAACGTCGGCAAGAGGCCGTGACAGGCCGTGACACCACCCTGGCCCGCCAATGCGCCCACCATGAGCACCGCTGCCGCCGGGAAGGCCAGGTGATGTGGGAGCGTTTGGAGATGATCGGATCCTTGTCCCCGGAGGAGTGGTACACCACCACCCCTCGGAGCGGTTGGCGGGTGACGGAAGCCCCTGTCTCCCTGCAGCAGGCCTGGGCCGGTTTCGTGGTGGAGCGGGAGTTGCAGGAACTGCAACGTCAGGCCGGCAAAGGCTGAGATTCAGCGGGTTGGGGCACTGGGGTCAAGGCTGACGCCATCCGGGGGCGGGGTGTCGTCGGGATCGGCGATCAACATGTGCTGCAGCACGATTTCAGGTCGTTCACTGTCCCGCCAGCGAATCCTGTAGGCGGGCATCTTGGTGCCGCGGCTGGTGGCCTGCTCAACAGGCTCCATGACCCAGCCCCGCCGGGACCGCCCCTGGGGATTGCGCTTAATCACCGCATCAGCGTGCTTGAAACGGAACCCGACGCGTTCACCGCTCATGGTGGAAGAACCTCCAGCTTGCTCAAGAGGGACACAATGTCCATTGTCAGATTATCTCTTGCCGGGCGTGGATCTTCCGCTTCTCTCGTGTCATCCCTCCTCGGCGGTGGGTCGCAACAGGGGGAAGGCAATGACGTCACGGATGCTGGGGGAATCGGTCAACACCATGGCCAGGCGGTCGATGCCAATGCCCAGACCACCGGTGGGGGGCATGCCGTATTCCAGCGCCGTGAGGAAGTCCTCATCCACCCCCTGGGCCTCCGGATCCCCGGCAATGCGGCGCTCCTGCTGGGCTTCCAGCCGCTGGCGCTGCTCCAGGGGATCCGTGAGTTCACTGAAACAATTGGCGGTCTCCCGACCGGCAATGAACAACTCGAAGCGCTCCACCAGCCCCGGTCGGCTCCGGTGCGGTCGGGCCAGAGGAGAGATCTCCACGGGATAATCCAATACGAAGGTGGGTTGGATCAAGCGGGGCTCCACCTGTTGTTCAAAGGCTTCATTGAGGAGGCGGCCCAGGCTGTCAGCCGTGGGGGGAACCTCCAGACCGGCCGCGGCCATGGCGGCGCCGGCCGCGGCGACACCGGAGAACCGGTCGAAGTCAAGACCTGTTGCCTCCCGGACCAACTGGTGCATCGTCGCTTGACGCCATGGGGGCGTCAGGTCGATGGTTTGGCCCTGCGCCTCCAGGACGGTGGAGCCGCATACCTGCCGGGTGACGGTGCTGATCAGATCTTCCGTCAGCGTCAGCATGGCCCCATAGTCGCTGTAGGCCTGGTAAATCTCCACCGAGGTGAACTCCGGGTTATGGCGGGTGCTGATGCCCTCGTTGCGGAAAATGCGCCCCAATTCGTAGACCCGTTCAAAGCCCCCCACGATCAACCGCTTGAGGTGGAGTTCCGTGGCAATGCGCAGATAGAGGGGTAGATCCAGGCTGTGGTGATGAGTCTGAAAGGGACGGGCATCGGCGCCGCCCGCCTCCGCCTGCAGCACCGGCGTCTCGATCTCCAGAAAGTCCTTCTCGTCCAGGTAGCGGCGGATGGCCCCCACCAACCGGGCGCGGCGGCGCAAGGTCTGACGGGTTCCGGGGGTCACGATCAGATCCAGATAGCGCTGGCGGTAACGCTTTTCCACGTCCGTGAGGCCGCGCCATTTGTCCGGCAGGGGGAGCAGAGCCTTGCTGAGCATCGTCCAGCGCCGCACCTTCACGGACAGCTCGCCCCGGTCCGTGCGCCGCAGGATGCCCCACACCCCCAGCACGTCCCCGCTATCCACCAGACCGGTGAGGTGGGCAAAGGCCTCCGGATCCTCCGGCATCCCCTGGGTCAGGGTGGACCTCTCAATGAAGAGTTGAATGGCGCCCGTCTCGTCCTGCAACCGGAAGAAGGCCAGCTTGCCCAGCACCCGCCGCGCCATCACGCGGCCCGCCACCTGAACGGCAACATCCCGCTCCTCGCCTTTGGCTAGATCGCTGTGGTCCCGCTGAAGATCCTGAAGCTGATGGCTGGGGGCAAAACCCGGCCCATAGGGCTCGTAGCCCAGTTGGCGCAAGGCGTTGGCTTTTTGCAGGCGCGTGGCGCGTAACTCGGACAAGGATGCAACCCGGACACTCTTGGCCATCTTGCTGCTCCGGCTGCCCTCAATCGCTGGCGGGGGACACACTGGTGACCCCTTGGGAGACATAACCCGTTCCCCGCACGGTCAGGATCAACTCCGGATTGCGAGGGTCCGGCTCCAGCTTGTTGCGAAGTCGGGCTACGTAAACATCCACCACCCGCAGGTTGGTGGCCTTGCGGGGCGGATAACCCCAGAGTTCCTCCAGGATGGTGGCCCGGGGCACCACCGTCCCCGGTTCACGGAACAGGAGTTCCAGCAAACTGAACTCCGTATAGGTGAGTCCGAGGCGCTCTCCCTTGCAGGTCACCTGGCGGCGGTTGGTGTCAATCACCAGATGGCCGGCGCGGATGATGCCCGTCTGGTAGCAGGCCTTCGGTTGAACGGAAGGTTGGGGCGCGACGGCCGCATCCTGGCGGCGGAGAACGGCGGCAATGCGCATTTCCAGTTCACGGGGCGCAAAGGGTTTCGGCAGGTAGTCGTCCGCCCCCAGTTCCAGACCGGCCACCTTCTCCTTGGGGTTGTCCAGCGCTGAAACAATGATGATGGGCACAGTGGATTCGGCCCGGATCTGGCGGCAGACGCCAAAACCGTCCAGCTTGGGCAGCATCACGTCCAACACCACCAGATCCGGTTGTTCCTGGTAAAACCTGCTGAGGGCCTCTTCCCCGTCCGCAGCCAGGATGACCGTATAACCGGCCATGCGCAGACGGGTTTCCAGGATGCGCCGCACGGCAGGCTCGTCATCCACCACCAGCAGACGTTTGCAAGGCGTGGAGGCTGGCCCCCCGGTCTCCTCAAGCAATGGGCCATCCCCTTGGGGCTGCCGGGGGCCTGGCCAACTGTTCACGCCCATGGCCACTGGAGACGTGTTGGGCTGGGACTCCGACTCCATCAACGCAGAACTTGCAGTTCTTCTCTTCACAAAGCCTACAGACCACAATCCGCCCATGGCGTCCACAACGCTCACGGGGACTGCTGCCCATGGCGGTTCCATGCGGCGGCGGCGGCCTCCACAGCCTCTTCGGGGGAAAGTTGGCCCAGCATGGCCTGCTGCAAGTGGTTGTAGATCACGGCTTGCAGTTGCTTGATCTCCGGATCTGCGGGAACCAGCACACGGGCGCTCTCCAGCGCACCAAGACTGGCCTCCCGGGCAGACAGGGCCTGGGCTGTGACGTCATCCTCCGGGGTCAGCCGCTGCCGGGCCTGGCGCACGTCCTGCCGAAGAGCAACCATGGCCTCAGCCGCGGAGGGGAGGACGCCGGAAGCCTTGGCGAAGTCGTACTGGTTGGCGGGATTGGTCAGGAACAGGGCAAAGTCCACCGCCTCTTCCGGTTGATCGGACTGCTCCAGGACCACCAGGTTCATGACGGCCACGTTGGCGCTGCCGTCGGGTCCGGTCAGGGGTGGGGCCACCTGGGTGCGGGCTGCCACAGCGGGGGCATTGGTGCGAATGGAGTCGAGTGACGCCGCACTGGTGGACAGAAGGGCCAGATCACCGGATTGATAGAGTTCAATGGCGCGGCGATGGCCCTGGCTCACCACCTCCCGGGGTAGCAGGCCACGGCGATAAAGATCCGTCCAGAAGGCGAAGGCGCGCCGACCGGCGGGAGTGTCGAAGGCTGCCCGCTTCTGCTCGTCCAGCAACTTCACCCCCATCTGCACAAAGGATTCCAGGATCTCCGTGGAATCCTCGGGCGCCACAGAGACAAACAGGGCATGGCGGCCCGTGGCTTGCTTGACCGCCTCCGCAAAGGCCGGCAGATCCTGCCACCGGGTCGGTGGCTGACGGTAGCCGGCGGCCGCCAGCAACTCCCCGTTCACCAGGGTAATGCGACTGGTGAGATACCAGGGGATGCCGAAGGTTCCCCTGGGACCTGTGCTGGCCTGCCAGGCCCCATCCAGGTACCGGTCCCGCTCCTCCGGGCTCACGTGCTCGTCCAGATTCAGCAGTCCGCCCCGGCTGGCCAGTCTGGCCGCAAATTTGGGGTTCAGATTCACCACGTCCGGGGCGGTGCGGGCAAACACGGCGGCCAGCAGCTTTTGCTCCACCGCCCCCCAGGGAATATCGGTCCAGCGCACGTCAATGCCGGGATTCCTGGCCTCCCACTGCTCCACCCGCTCATTCAGATAGGGGTCAAACCTGGGCGAGAGTTGAAGGGTCCAGACCTCCAGTTGGCGAGCCGGGGGACGGGCGCTGCAGGCCTGCAGGGCCAGGATCAACTGCAGTAGCAGCATGGGGCGCCATGGGGCGCGGTGCCGGTTGCCGGGGCGGGGAGAGGACAGGGAACGCTCAACCATGGCGAGTCTGATCCAGACGACACCACAGCCGCAGCAACAGGGCGCCCACAAGGGGCGCCAGGAATCCGGTCACAAGGGCGGCGGCAATGGTTCCATGCAGGCCTGCGGCGGCAATCTCCCGACCAAACCAGCCCGCCGCCGCCACGTCACTGGAGAGAATCCCGTTGCCGGGCTGGGCATGGCCGGAGCGGGGGTCGGCCAGGAGTCGCAACTGCGCCATGACGGTGGCATCAACGAGGAGGGAACCGAGGGTGGCCTGGACGGCCATGGTGGCAGGGTGGGGGAGGCTGATCTTTCTGGGCCTGGCTTGACGTCCCCAGAGCCAGGCCAGCAGCGCCAGGCCATAGAGGGGTGTTGCGGCGCCAATGGTCATGGTCTCCAGGGCAAAACCCAGGATGCAGGCCCCCACCAGTCCGGCAATGACCCCCTGGGACCATGCCCAGGGCAGCAGCCACAGGACCAGCCAGTTGGGACTCGCCCCAGCCAGCCTGAGCCAGCCGGGGGACAGGAAGGACAACAGCAACGCCACAAGACCGGTTGCGCCGCCAACGGCAACGAGCACCTGTCGGGGCCAGGCCGGAACAGGTTTCATGGGGCCGGTGCCGGCAGGTCTTGAAGCAACACCTCGGCCCATTCGATGGCGTCGATGGGGGCGCTGGGCTGGACCACGGCTTCAGGGGAGGGGGCCCGGTTGCGATCAACATTTTGCACCACCCCCACAGGAATGCCACCGGGCACCAGGGTGCTGGCGGACGAAGTCACCACCACGTCTCCCGGAATGGTGCGGGGATTTTCCGTGAGGAAGCGCAGCACCGGCCGGCCGGTGCCGAGGCCGCTGAGCAGGCCGTGGTGATTGGTGCGGGTTACCAGGACGCCGATGCGGCTGGTGGGATCCGTAACGAGGGTGACCTGGGCCGTGTTGGTGGTCACGGCGGTGATCCGACCGATCAACCCCCCTGGCGCCAGCACCGCATGGCCAACGCGAATGCCGTGGCGACCGCCTCGCCCCAGGGTCAACTGGCGCCACCACACTGCCGGGCTGCGACCAATGACCGGCGCCTTCAAACCGCTGCCCCGGGGGATGGCGGACGGCAGGCCGATCAACTCCTTGATGCGCCGGTTTTCCTTTTCCAGAAAGATGAGCCGCTCCATATTGGCTACCTCTTCCGCCTCCCGCACCCACTCGAACTGGGTTGGCCCCGGCCACAGGGGATGAACGAGGAGGGCATAGGCCTCCACCAGAATCCCGCCCACCCCTTGGCGCAAGGGGCTGGCCAGGGCAACGGTCAGGGCAACGGCCCCCAGGGACAACAACCGGATTCGTTGTTGCCTGGCCCGCCTTGAACTCTGCTGAAACTCGTGGCGCCGGGGAGCCATGGTCCGGTCCCGGGCTCAGTGGGCCATCAACCGAGGGGTCCCCTCGGTTGGTCGCTGGTATCCAGAGCCCTGCTCAACTGGCTGTAGTTCTCCAGGACACGGGCACAGCCCAACACCACGGACTCAAGGGGGTTCTCGGCAACGTGGGTGACAATCCCCGTCTCACGGGCAATGAGGTCGCTGATGCCCCGCAACTTGGCGCCCCCGCCCGCCAGCATGATGCCCCGCTCGGCAACATCGGCCGCCAGTTCGGGAGGGGTGCGCTCCAGCGTCTTCTTGATCAGGTCCACAATCATGCTCAGGGATTCCGCCAGGGCTTCCCGCACGTCGCCGCAGGTAACGGGGACGGTGCAAGGGAGACCGGAAACCAGGTGAAGACCACGCACATCCATGGCCATGGAGTCGAAATCCTCGCTGGGGAGCGCAGAGCCCATGCGGATTTTGATCTCCTCCGCCGTGCGCTCGCCGATCAGCAGGTTGTGGGCTTTCTTCAGATACCTGCTGATGGCGCCGTTCAGCTCGTCTCCCGCCACCCGCAGGGACTCGCAGATCACAATGCCCCGCAGACTGATGACCGCCACCTCGGTGGTGCCGCCGCCAATATCCACAATCATGGTTCCCACCGGCTCCACCACGGGCAATCCGGCGCCGATGGCCGCGGCCATCGGTTCATCAATGAGATAAACCTCCCGGGCGCTCACCAGGGCCGCATCCCGCAACGCCCGGCGCTCAACGCCTGTCACACCGCTGGGAATCCCGATCACAAGACGGGGCGCCATGAGCCTGCGGCCGTCGTTGCCTTTCTCGATAAAGCTCTTGATCATCAACTCGGTGGCGTCAAAGTCGGCAATCACCCCGTCCCGGAGGGGGCGAATGGTGCGGATGTTGCCCGGGGTGCGCCCCAACATGCGGTGGGCCTCACTGCCGGCATCAATGAGCTTTCCCGTGTTGACGTCAATGGCCACAACAGAGGGTTCCGAGAGCACCGTACCCTTCCCAGCGATGTAGATCAGCGTGTTCGCAGTGCCCAGGTCGATCCCGACGTTGCGAGCGAGGCTGAAGGGGCGAATCATGAGGAAAAGAGGAATGTGTGCGGAGCCAGGGCGTCACAAGATCCCGGTTACGATGGGGAAGGAGAGAGATCTTGGCCCAGGGAACTGTGACTGCCCCATCATAAGGCCAGCCGGATAGCCTGCCATGCCACACATCACATCCAACTGTGGGGGAACCCTGAGAGGGGCAGCCCAGCCATGGCTGACCCTGCCTTCAACCCACTCGTCAGGAATCACTGCACCATGACCGTCAACTCCATCACCCTCGTCGGCCGAGCCGGCCGCGATCCCGAGGTCCGCTATTTTGAATCGGGAACAATGGTGGCCAATCTCACCCTCGCGGTCAACCGCCGCAGCCGGGAGGAGGAGCCCGACTGGTTCAACCTTGAAATCTGGGGTCGCACGGCCCAGATCGCCGCGGACTACGTAAAAAAGGGATCCCTTCTGGGGATCGTCGGCTCCCTCAAGCTGGACCACTGGAAGGACCGCGCCAGCGGTGAAGACCGCTCCAAGCCGGTGATCCGCGTGGATCGGCTGGAGTTGCTGGGTTCGCGCCGGGATAACGCGGCAGCCATGGCGCCAGAGGAACCCGCCCCTGCCAGCACAAGCGAAGAGGAGGCCCCCTTTTAGCTTCCTGGCCCCGGCTCGTTCCTCAGAGGTGGGGGCTGCGGGCGCGACGCAGCATCCGCAGTCCCACAAAGACGGCCAGGCCCAGCAGAATCACCACCAGGATCACCTTGGCGGCGGCGGAGACAGGCTCCAGCCATATCTCCACCTGCTCATACCCCGTCCCCAGGACCATGCCGGCTCCGGTCAGCAGGGCTGTCCACAGGAGGCTGCCCAGGGTGGTCCACAGCAGAAACGGGGGCAGGGGCATCATCTCCACACCCGCGGGGACGGAAATCAAGGTGCGAATTCCCGGCACCAGACGCCCCCAGAACACCACAGCGCCGCCATGGCGTTCAAACCAGGTGCGGGTGCGGCCCAACTCGGCGACGGAAATGCCCAGCCAGCGGCCATGGCGCTGCAGCCAGGCCTCAAGCCGCTGCTCGTTCACCAGTCGGCCCAGACCGTACCAGGGCAGGGCTCCGGCCACCGTGCCCAGCACCCCCGCCAGCACCACGGGAATCAACTGCAGCGTCCCTTGCTGCACATAGAACCCACCCAGGGGCATGATCAACTCCGACGGGATGGGGGGGAAAATGTTTTCCAGGAGCATGGCCGTAAAGATGGCCCCGTAACCCAGAAGGGGAGATGCGGCCACCGCCTCTTCAATGAGGCGGGGCAGGGTGGTCAGCAAAGCGGCCGGATCCATGGATTCCAACCCTCAATAGCGGTAGTGTTCAGGCTTGAACGGGCCATCCACCGGCACGCCGATGTACTCGGCCTGTTCAGGGGTGAGCCGGGTGAGTTGGGCGCCAATGCGCTCCAGGTGCAGGCGGGCCACCGTCTCGTCCAGCGATCTGGGCAGCAGATGCACCTGTTTCCCGTACTGCTCGCTGTTGCGGAACAACTCGATCTGGGCCAGTACCTGATTGGTAAAGGAGTTGGACATCACAAAACTGGGGTGTCCCGTGGCGCAGCCCAGATTCACCAATCGTCCCTGGGCCAGCAGAATAATGCGCTTGCCATCGGGAAAGATTACGTGATCCACTTGGGATTTGATGTTTTCCCATTGCAGATCAGCCAGGGAAGCCACATCGATTTCGTTATCAAAGTGGCCGATATTGCAGATAATTGTCTCGTTCTTGAGCCGCTCCATGTGAGAGCGGGTGAGGACGTTGACGTTACCCGTTGCCGTTACAATAATATCGACCGTATCGCAGACATCCTCTACACGGACAACCCGGTAACCTTCCATGGCGGCCTGGAGAGCGCAAATGGGATCCACCTCGGCAATCATCACAGTTGCCCCCAGGCCCCGCAGGGATTGGGCCGATCCCTTGCCCACGTCGCCGTAACCCACCACCAGGGCCACTTTGCCGGCAATCATCACGTCCGTGGCTCGTTTGATGCCGTCCACCAGGGATTCCCGGCAGCCGTAAAGGTTATCGAACTTGCTCTTGGTCACAGAGTCGTTGACGTTGATGGCGGGGAACGGGAGGGCGCCCCGTTTCTGGAGGCGATAGAGACGGGCCACGCCGGTGGTGGTCTCCTCGGTGACGCCGCGAATGTTGCCGGCAATCCGTTCGTAGAAGCCGGGATCCTGCTCCAGCCGCTGACGGACGGCGGCAAACAGGACCCGCTCTTCGCCACTGCCGGGGTTATCCAGCACCGTGGGATCCTGCTGCGCCCGACAACCCAGGAGGATCAGGCCGGTGGCATCGCCGCCGTCGTCAAGGATCATGTTGGGGGCGCCGCCGTCCCCCCACTCCATGATCCGGTGGGTGAAGGCCCAGTACTCCTCCAGAGATTCTCCCTTGAACGCAAAGACGGGGATGCCCCGGGCGGCCATGGCCGCTGCCGCATGATCCTGGGTGGAGAAGATGTTGCAGGAGGCCCACCGCACTTCAGCCCCCAGGGCCAACAGGGTTTCAATCAGAACGGCGGTCTGGATGGTCATGTGCAGGCTGCCGCAGATGCGGGCGCCCCGCAGCGGCTGCTCGGCGCCGTACTGACGGCGCAACGCCATCAGACCGGGCATCTCCGTTTCCGCAATGCGGATCTCCTTACGGCCCCAGTCCGCCAGATTGATGTCGGCCACCACATAGGGCGGGGATAGGGTCTTTACAGCGGGGGTTGGCGCTGGGGTGGAGGCAAGCATGGGGGGACACGTCCCTGAAGAGTGGCTTGGGAACGCACGCTAGCCGGAGAGGCGGCGCTGCCGCGCTCCGCTCGATCATAGGGGCAACCTTCGGGTTGCAGACTGGCGAAGAGACGCAAGCGGCCGTGAACCCCACTCCCCTCCCCGATGCCCAGGCCACCCGGGCCTACGGGCGGCGTCTTGTCGGGGAGATGCTGGCTTCTGGCGCAGCAGGGGGGGGGGTTGTGTTGCTGCAGGGTCCCCTGGGCGCAGGCAAAACCTGCCTCGTTGGCGGCATTGGCCAGGCCCTGGCCATCGGGGAACCCGTCACCAGCCCCACCTTTGCCCTGGCCCAGCACTACCGGGGCCAATGGGGCAATCAACCCCGGATCCTGATCCATCTGGACCTTTACCGGCTGGAGCAGCCCGGTGTTGCCGACCAGTTGTTCTGGGAAGAGGAAGAGTTGGCCCACGAGCAGGGGGCGCTGCTGGCGGTGGAATGGCCGGAACGGCTGAGCCGGTGGCCCGGCGGCGCATGGCATCTCCAGTTGCGCATGGCCCCGCAGGGGCGGTTGGCGGTGTTGCGCGGCCCGGTAGTTCCCCCCGGGGAAGTCGGATGAGAAAAGCCCGCAAGAAGGGGCAGCGGCAGCCTGGGCTCAGGACTCCGTCATGGCTTCTACTCCCACCCCCTCAGAAAAGGCCTCGGAAGAGGGTGGAGGGGGTGTGTTCGTGATCTCCCCACAAAGGTGACAGGGGCCGGAGCAGGCTGTAGGTGCTAGTGACGGGGGAGAACGCCTGGGGCGAGAGAGAGGTGGTCATTGGCGATGGGGAAGCGATAGGCCAGTGCTCCTTCCAATTGGCGCCTATTGCTGCCGGGTGCTGCAGCTCCTCCATGATGTGGTGGGTTGCAACAGGACGGCCTCCCCCCGAGACGGTGATGCCGTGCTGCGGATCATGCCAGGCAACGGCGGCCCGATTTTACGGGAAAGGATGTGATGGATATCTCTCAACATTGTAAAAACATATATGATCAATTTTATAATAATCCCGAAAAGGAAAACTTTCTAAAGAGCAAATAGTGAAGCGATTGGCATGACGACACGGGCGTCCTGCTCGACGGTGATTGGGTTTGAGAGCGGCGCCAACGCCCCTGTTGCCTTCGAGACCCCCCAATAAGAAGATCTATAATATCACCGCCAGAAGCAAGTGATGATTGGGGACTTCATCGCTTGGGTACTTATGTATATGAGTCCCAAAAGCATCTCGGAGATCAAAGGATATTTCAATCATTTAACAGAACAATCAAGACCCGTGAGACTCAGATTGAGGAGACAGGTGCGGCCTGCTTTCTCTCTCTTGGGTACTCACGTATGTAAGCCCCTGTTTCAGGGTCTCCCCACCAGGAAGGAAAAGCCCGGTTGCGGCAGGACTCCCCACCATTGCTCAGCCCCCGGACAGCGCCACAATGGGGCCATGGACATCCTTGTAGCTGGTGGCGGGCTGTGCGGCACCTTGATGGCCCTGACCCTCAGCCAGCGCCAGCTTGGCGTGACCCTGCTGACGGGATCAGCCCACCCGCAGCCCATACCCGCCGCCACCGGCTACAGCTATGGGGGCATTCCCTGGTGGATGGGTGTGGGGGATGGGGGAAGGATGCTGTCGGGCCAGGGGCTGGCCTGCTGGCAGCAGTTGCAGGAGCGCCATGGGGATCTGGGTCTGCGGCCAGGCAAACTGTTGCTCTATTGGTCTGCGGCGGATGACGACGCTGCGGTGGAGGCTGCGGTGGCAGCGCTCGCAGCCAGCCTCCCTGAAGAGACCAGGCCCGAGCGCCGGTGCCGTTCCGCCTTCTGCGGGGGGAACCTGCAAGACCTGGGATTGACCTGTGCCGGGGCCGTCGAGCTTCCCTACGGCCGCATTGACAGCCGCCACTACCGGCCAGCCATGGACAGGGTGTTGCAGTCCCAGGGGGTGAGGCGCTCGCCAGGGGCGGTGGACCAACTGCTGGTGCGCCATGGACGGTGCATGGGGGTCCGTCTCACCGACGGTGACGTACTGAAGTCCGATGGGGTGGTGCTGGCCACAGGCGCCGCCATGGCCAGCCTGCTGCCCCTGCCGGAGGCCGGCCGGTGGTTCCCCTACAGCAGGGCCAGCGTGCTGCCCCTGCAACAACCACAGCCGTGGCCCGAGGTCATCCTGATGCCCCTGTTGGGGGGGCGGGAGCGGATGGAGCGCCAGGGGCGGACGGGCTTGGTGGTGGATCCCGGCCTGGCGCCGTGGGGTGGGGGCGTGGTGTTCGGTCAGGCCACCAGTCTTCAGCGCCGGAGCGGGCGGCCTGGCGCCACCCCATCAGCCCTGACGGGATCTTGGCAACCATCGGTGGCGGAGGCGCAACTCCATCGGGCCCTGGCTGAACTGGCCCCGGGGCTGGCGACAACGGCTCGGCGGCAACGGGCGGCGGTGCGACACTGCCCTGTCAGCTACAGCCCCGACGGCCGGCCATGGGTTGGCGGCTGTCCCGGCATTGCCAACCTCTGGCTGTTCGGGGGCTTTCGGGGGGGCTTTGCCTTGGCGCCGCTCCTGGCGCCGCTCCTGGCGGAGGCCGTTGCCCGCAACAGCCCCCTTGCCCAAGAACTGGGGGTGGATCCAGCCCGCCTGCTGGCGCCACAGGACCGTCCCCCGCATCAGAAAGAGGACGAGGCGGACAGGGGGGATTCCGCTTCCTGAGCAGGGGCAGGGACGTCATGGGCAGCAGCAACTACGGGCTGCACCCCGTGGATCCGGAAGAGATCCGCCAGCACGCTCCGGTGGCGGGTTCGCTCCACAATGCAATCCACAAAGCCGTGCTCTTGCAGATATTCGGCCGTCTGAAAATCAACGGGCAGCTTTTCCCGCAGAGTTTCCTCAATCACCCGCCGCCCGGCAAAGCCGATCATGGCCCTGGGCTCGGCCAGGTTCAGATCCCCCAGCATGGCAAAGCTGGCGGTGACGCCGCCGGTGGTGGGGTCTGTCAGCAGAGGGATGTAGAGGCATCGGGCCTGGCGGTGGCGATGCAAGGCGCCGGCCACCTTGGCCATCTGCATCAGACTGAACAGGCCTTCCTGCATCCGCGCCCCGCCCGAGGCGCAGACAATGACCACAGGGTAGCGGGAGCGGGTGGCTGTTTCCACCAGACGGGTGAGCTTCTCTCCCACAACGGATCCCATGCTGCCCCCCATGAAACGGAAGTCCATCACCCCCAGGGCCAGGGGCAGGCCCTGGAGACGGGCCAGGCCCGTGACCACGGCATCACTCAGCCCGGTGGACTTCTGATAGTCGCGCAGACGATCCACGTAGGCCTTGCGGTCCTGGAAACCAAGAGGGTCCGTGGGGCGCAACTGCCCGTCAAGGGGCTGGAAACTTCCCTCATCCACCAGCAGGCGGATCCGCTGTTGGCTATCAATGCGGAAATGATGGCCGCATTTCAGGCAAACACTGGCATTGGCCAACAGGTCTTTGGTGTAGCTCACCGCACTGCAACTTGGGCACTTGCTCCAGAGTCCGTCGCTCCCGTCACTGTCCTGAAGGCTGCGCAGGGCAGGGGCTTCCCGTTTGCGGCTGGCGAACCAATCAAGGAGAGACACGCTTGGCTGTCTTGGGGGAAAAGCTTATTCAAGCCGTTTCAGGGGCCAAGTGTGAGGCCCACGGCGTTCAACCAGGGCAGCAGGACCGCCAGCAACTGCCGCTGCAGAGTCGGGGGGGTGAGCCAAGCCAGCCCGCCCGCAGTAGCCAGGAAGGGACCGAAAGGGAAGGGTTGTCGGGGTTGGAGGCGCCCGCTGAGGCGTGCCAGCAGGCCGAACAAGCCGCCACCGAGCACCGCCAGAGCCAGGGCCAGCAGGAGGCCCCGCCCCCCCAACCAGGCCCCCAGCACGGCCGCCAGCTTGCCGTCTCCTCTACCCAGTGCCGGCGCCCCAAGCCACCATGTCCCCAGTACACGGGCCAGATCAAACCCCACCAGAGCCACCGCCGCCGCCAGGCTGTGGTGGGCCAGGGGCGTGACGGGTCCCGCGCCCGCGGCCACGGCCAGCAGCGCCGTTGCTGTCAAGCCGGTGATTACGCCCCAGCGACAGAGGGGCTCCGGCAGCCAGAAGCCATCCAGATCCAACAGCAACAGCAACAGCAACCCACTGGTGAAAACCAAACCGGCCAGAAGGCGCAGCACACCGGCCAAACCGCTGGCTGCGGGGGTGGTCAACAGCGCCACAGCCAGCCATAGTCCGGCGGTGAGTCCTTCCACCAGCCAGTCCCGCAGGGGGATGGGGGCGCCACAGGTGCGACAGCGCCCCCGCAGCCACAGCCAGCCCAGCAGGGGGAGATTTTCATGCCATGCCAGGGTGCGACCGCAGGCCGGACAATGGCTGGCCGGTCCCATCAGGCTTTCCCCCCGGGGCAGACGCCAAGCGGCCAGACTGAGAAAGCTGCCCACACATGCCCCCAGCAGAGCCACCCCCACAGATCCCATGGCCGAGATCATGGCCGAGACCTAAGACGCCATCTTTTTCTCCTCAATCATGCGGTGAATGATCGGGGTGAGAATCAATTCCATGGCAAACCCCATCTTGCCTCCGTTCACCACCAGACTTGTGGGGCTGGACATGAACGAATCCGGAATCATCTGGAGAAGATAGGTGGGTTCAATGGCAAACTGCTCCTTGACGCCACGGCGGAAATGGATAATCACGAAGCTCTCGTCCGGTGTTGGAATATCACGGCGGATAAAGGGATTGGAGGTGTCTACCGTAGGCACCCGCTGAAAGTTGATATGGGTTTCTGAAAACTGAGGGCAAATATGATTGATGTAATCCGGCATCCGGCGCAGGATGGTTTCAACAATGGTCTGGGCCGAATAGCCCCGCTCCGCATTGTCCCGGTGAATCTTCTGAATCCACTCCAGGTTCACGATGGGCACCACGCCGATCAGAAGATCCACCAGCCGGGCCACGTCGTAATTGTCACCCTTGACGCCCCCGTGCAATCCTTCGTAGAAGAGCAAGTCCGTGTTGGCGGGGAAGGGTTCCCAGGGGGTGAACTCACCCGGCTTCAACGTGGCGCCGAGGCGCTGGTTCTGCTCGGACGCCTCTTCCGGGCTGTGGAGATAGTAGCGACGCTCCCCCATGCCCGTTTCTCCATAGGAAAGGAAGGTCTCCTCCAGCTTCTTGAAGATGTTGGACTCGGGGCCGAAGTGGGAGAAGGTGCGGTTGGCAGCGGTGGCTTCCGCCATCTTGACCTTCATGGTCATGCGGTCAAAGCGGTGATAGCTGTCGCCTTCAATCACCGCCGGGTTGATGCCCTCACGGCGGAAGATGTGCTCGAAGGCTCGCTTCACGGTGGAGGTTCCGGCGCCGGAAGAGCCGGTGACGGCCACAATGGGATGCTGCTTTGACATGGGAGGTGAGGTAAAGACGGGGGACAACACCGAGACCAGTGTGCAGCCCCAGGGCGCCGCTTGGCTAGACCCGGTTGACGTCCGGCTGTGGAGCCCCGTCTTCCCCAGGCCCCTCCAGGGCCGCCAGCAGGTGGTTCCCCATGGCGCCGCAACCCACGGCGACACAGCCCTCGGCCATCATGTCCGGGGTGCGGAAGCCCGCCTTCAACACCTGGTCCACCGCAGCTTCCAAAGCGGTGGCAGCCTCCTCCTGCCCCAGCCCCAGCCGCAACATCATGGCGGCGGAGAGGACCATGGCCAGGGGATTGGCTCGATCCTGACCGGCAATATCGGGTGCGGAACCATGGACAGGTTCAAACAGTCCCGGTCCACCATCCCCCAGGGACGCAGAGGGCAGCAGGCCGATGCTGCCGCTCAGCATGGCCGCCTCGTCGCTCAGGATGTCCCCAAACAGGTTTCCTGTCAGCAGCACGTCAAACCGTCGCGGTTGGCGGATGAGCTGCATGGCGGCATTGTCCACGTACATGTGTTCCACCGTCACGTCGGGATAGGTGGAGGCCATACGCTCCACCCGCTCCCGCCACAGTTGGGACACGTCCAGCACGTTGGCCTTGTCGACGGAGCAGAGTCGCTGGCGGCGCTGGCTGGCCAGCCCGAACGCCATGGCAGCGATGCGATCCACCTCCATGGCGCCGTAGGTCATGGTGTTGAAGGCCCGTTCTTCGGAGCCGCTGCCGATGCGCCCTTTGGGCTGGCCGAAGTAGATGCCGCCGGTCAACTCCCGCACCACCAGCAGATCCACCCCGGACACCACCTCCGGCTTCAGGGAACTGGCCGCCAGCAGGGAGGGAATCACCTTCACCGGGCGCAGATTGGCAAAAAGGCTCAGACCGGCCCGCAGGGCCAGCAGTCCGCTCTCGGGCCGCTGCCCCCTTGGTAGCCGGTCGTACCGGGGGTCGCCAATGGCGGCCAGCAGCACCGCGTCCGCGGCGCTGCAGCGGCGCAAGGTTTCCTCGGGGAGGGGCTCGCCACAGGCGGCAATGGCGGCGCCGCCCATGGGAGCCTCCTCCATGGCGAGGCGTAGCCCATGGCGGCTGGCCACGGACTGCAGGAGAGCTTTGGTTACCGCCGTGATTTCCGGGCCAATGCCGTCCCCCGGCAGAAGCGTGATGTTCATGGTTGTCGGGAACGCTCCACCTGCTGCTGCAACCGTTTGAGACTACGACTCAACTCCGGCAGGCGGGCAAACAGGGCCGAGGCCCGGAGCCAGAGGCGGTTGGGCATCACAGGGAAGCCGCTCACCACCTCCCCGGGCGCCACGTCCGTATGGATACCGGCTTTGGAACTGGCCACCACCCCGTCCCCGATGCGGACCCGGTTGGTCACACCCACTTGGCCCGCCAGGATCACGCCGCGCCCCACCACGGCGCCGCCGGCAATGCCCACCTGGGCGGCAAAGGCGCAACCTTGACCGGTGACCACCCCGTGGCCAATCTGGACCAGATTGTCAATTTTGGTGCCGGCCCCCAGGCGGGTTTCCCCCACGGCGGGACGGTCCACCGTGCTGCAGCAGCCCACTTCCACCCCCTCCTCCAGCACCACATGGCCTGTCTGGGGCATCTTGCGCCAACCGCCACCGGCCGGAACAAAGCCGAAGCCCTCTCCACCGATCACCGCATTGGCCTGCACCACACAGTTGGGCCCCAGGCGGCTGCGGGAATGCACCACAACGTTGCCGTGGAGTTCACAGCCCTGGCCAACCCACGCGTCCTCGTACAGCACCACGCCGGGATGGAGGACCACCTCCTCCCCCACGCGGCAGCGGGGACCGATCACCACCCCGGCCGCCAGGGACGCACTGTCCGCCACATGGGCATCCGGCGCCACCACCGCCTGGGGATGGCGGCCGGGGATGGGACGTTGGCGGGGATAGAGGCAGTCCAGCGCTTCGGCAAAGCTGAGGCGGGGGTGGGGGGATGCGGCCCAGGCAATGCCCCGTTGCCGGGCAAGCTGATGCAGTGGCTCCCCATCGGCGGGCAACAGCACCGCACTGGCGCCACAGCGGGCCAGGGCCTCTGCCATGGCGTTGTTCCGCTCCAGAAAGACCAGTTGCCCTTTCCGGGCCTTGTCCAGAGCGGCTGCCCCATCCAACTGGGGATCATCCGCCAACCAGCGGGCGCCGTCCGACTGGAGACTATCCAGAGCAGCGAGGAGTGTACTGAAGCGCATCAGGTGTTGGCGTCGGGGGAGCGTGTCAGGACCAGGGAATCACGGTGAACCACACAGGCGGCATTGGGTTGGCCCAGCAGGGGGATGACCTGGCTGCGGGAGAGGCCGCGAATCCTGTTCACCACCTCGCTGCCATGGCGGCTGATGCCCCGGGCCATTTCTTCCCCGTCCGGCCCGCAGAGGCAGACGGCCTCATGGGAGGAAAAGCAGCCCTCCACCGACGTGATGCCCGCAGACAGGAGAGAGGCGCCCTGTTGTTCAATGGCCTTCACGGCCCCCTGGTCCAGGTGCAACCTGCCCTGGGGCAACACGCCGTGGGCCAGCCAGCGTTTGCGGATGGGGATGGGGAGGGCATCGGCCTGGAAGCGGGTCCCTTCGTTGCCGCCTTGCAACAACCCTTCCAGAACGGCAATGGTGCGGCCGTCGGCCAGGTCCACCGTGATGCCGCCGGCCGTGGCAATGCGGGCAGCGGCCAGCTTGGTGGTCATGCCCCCTGTACCCCACTGGCCACCCGGTTCCGCCGCCTGGGACAGGCTCAGCAATTCCGCACGGTTGCGCACCTCGTGGATGGGGCTGGCTTGCAGATCTCGCCTCGGATCAGCGGAGTAGAGACGGTCCACGTCGGTGAGCAGGATGAGCCGCTCGGCCGCTACCGCCACCGCCACCCGTGCCGCCAGGGTGTCGTTGTCACCGAAGCGCAACTCATCGGTGGCCAGGGCGTCGTTTTCATTGACGATGGGGAGCACCCGGCGCGCCAACAGGCCCCGCAGGGTGGCCGTGGCGTTGCGGTAGCGGCGCCGGGATACGAAATCGCTCCGGGTCAGCAACACCTGGGCCACCAACTGACCATGGACGCCAAAGGCCTTGTCGTAGCAGGCCATGAGCAGTCCTTGTCCCACGGCTGCCGCCACCTGCTGCTGCAACAGCTCCCGTGGACGCCGGGTATCCCCCAAACGACGGCTGCCCAGCCCGACAGCGCCGCTGCTCACCAGCACCACGGAGTGCCCCTGCCGACAGCAGTGGCTCAGCACCCGGGCCAACTCGGCAATGACGGTTTCCGTTTCCCGGCGGGCATCGCCCCGCAGAATGCTGGTGCCCACCTTGACCACGAGGGGCGGGAGGGCCGTGCCGGAGTCAACCATGGGCAACCTGACACATTTCATCACCCTCGACAAGGAAGGGCGCCGTCCCAGTTAAGTTGATGGCGCTGTTCAGCTTTGCATCTTTGCGCCATGGCCATCAAGAGGGGGCAGAAAGTTCGCATCAAGCGTCCCGAGTCCTATTGGTTCAATGAAGTGGGCACCGTTGCGTCCGTGGACGCCAGCGGCATCATTTACCCCGTATCCGTGCGTTTCGACACCCTCAATTACACCTCCTACAGTGGCGTGGAAGGTGGCCTGAACGTGAACAACTTTGCCGAGAGCGAACTGGAAGCGGCCTGAGGGGGCCGCCTGCGGACATCCATCGCGGACACCGCAAGCTTCACAAGGTCCATGCCAGGGCCACCCCTGAGACCCTTGCCCTCCCATGCTCCTCTGTGCCGGAACTTCCTGAGGTGGAAGTGGTTCGCCGTGCGCTCCAGCGTGGCGTTGGCCGTTTCCTGATTCGCCATGTGGAGATCCGGCTGGAGCGGGCGGTGGCTTTCCCCGTGGGTGACGGCACAGCCTTTGCCGCCGCTCTCGCAGGGTGTCAACTGACCTCCTGGCAGCGTCGCGGTAAATACCTGCTCAGCCAGCTTGTGCGCCAGGGCCGGCCTTCGGGTCGGTTGGGGGTTCACCTGCGCATGACCGGCAGGTTTCGCTGGCTCAACGGGGAAGAGGCTCCCGTATGTCCCCACACTCGCGTGCGATTTCTCGGGGACGGGAAGGAGTTGCGTTTTGTGGACACCCGCAGCTTTGGGCGCATGTGGTGGGTTCCCCCCGACACAGAGGCATCCCAGGTGATCACCGGGCTGCAGAAGCTGGGGCCGGAACCCTTCGCCCCAGACTTTGACGGAGCGTACCTGGAGAGGCGCCTGCGGGGATCCAGGCGACCCATCAAAACAGCGCTGCTGGACCAGTCGGTGGTGGCCGGAGTGGGCAATATCTATGCAGACGAGTGTCTTTTTCTCGCGGGCATCCCACCCCACGTTGCCAGTAACAGCCTGAGCCGAGGGCAGTTGGACCGGCTTTGTGGGCAGTTGGCGCAGGTGCTGGCCAGGAGCATTCAACAGGGGGGGACCAGTTTCCGGGATT
Organism: Cyanobacteria bacterium MAG CAR3_bin_5; assembly: GCA_026709085.1. Classification (GTDB taxonomy): domain Bacteria; phylum Cyanobacteriota; class Cyanobacteriia; order PCC-6307; family Cyanobiaceae; genus Synechococcus_B. Next base: position 23,647 of record JAPOTR010000009.1, read on the forward strand.
TTCGCGACCTCCGGGGCGTCAATGGCAACTACGGCCAGGAGGCATGGGTCTATGGGCGATCAGGTGTACCCTGCCGCCGCTGTGGCGCCCCCATCCAGCGCCAGGTTCTCGGTGGACGCAGCAGCCACTGGTGTCCCCGTTGCCAGCGGGAGGAACGGTAGGGGCGCGATCACTACAGCAGGGGCAAGGTCTCCAGCGCATGGAGAATGGCCCCCGCATGGTGGTGGTGGGAGCGCAGCAGGGTATCCGGACGGACCTGCCGCCACCATGCCAGCAGTTCCGGCCTGGCATTGCTCACCATCACCCCCCACCAGGGGCCCCCCAGCATGGAGCGGTCGTTGCCGGAATCGCCACAGCACAGCACCTGATCCGGCCGCAGACCCAGCCTCTGCTGGAGATAGCCACTCACCGCACCCTTGCCCGCCGCAGGGGGCAGCAGGTCAAGTTGGCAACCGCTGCTGAACACCACCTGCGCCTGGAGGCCGGCCTGCTGCAGTGTGGACCGGAGGCGCCGTTCAAACTGGTGGCCTGCCGTTCCCAGACGGGGCTTGGTCAACTCAAAGCTGAGCTTGCAGGGGGTTTGCTCGGATGCCGGCTGCAGGATCAAATCACTCCGGTTGGCCAACAGGCGGTTGAGGGCGGGACGGTCCCAATGGTGCTGCAATCGCCTATCCCAGGCGAGATCGGGCTCGCCACGCCAGAGCAAGGCGGAGCCCACACCCGTGGCCCAGCCCTCGGGCTCCAGCAGGTCCTCCTGCTGCTGCAACTGACGGGCGCCAGCCAGGCTGCGGCCTGTAGCGTAGACCAGATGGATCCGGGAGCGTAGTGTCCCCAGTGTTTGATTGAGACGGGCCAGAGCCTGTCCGTCACCCACAAGGGTATGGTCCAGATCAGTGATCAACAGCAGATCCTTCATTGCCCATTCCCTCCGCTGATGACTGGGCGCCGTAGCCATGTCCAAATCCATCATTCCACCCCACCCCCGCAGTCGCAGCCGCGCCAGCCTGAAGGAAGAGAGGATCGTCCAATCGGCAGAGGCCCATCTTGAGCGCACCCTTATCAAAGTGAGGGGCCAGTTGGCCGGCGCCGTGGCCGCCATTGAACATCCCAGCAGGGGCATGTCCCTCAATTACGGGGAAGTGTTTCTCCGGGACAACGTGCCGGTGATGATCTATCTGCTCCTGAAAGGGCGCCACTTTCTGGTGCGCCACTTTCTGGTGCTGTGCATGGACCTGCAAAGCAACGCCCTGCAAACCCGGGGGCTTTTCCCCACCAGCTTCATCGAAAAAGAGGGGGAGCTGGTGGCGGACTACGGCCAACGGTCCATTGGTCGAATCAGTTCGGTGGATGCCAGTCTCTGGTGGCCCATCCTCTGCTGGATCTACGTCTCCCATACCCAGGACTGGCAGTTTGGCTGTGACCAACGGGTGCAGCGGGCGATCCAGCGGCTACTGGATCTGGTGATGCAGCCCTCTTTCGACGGCACCCCTGTGCTGTTTGTGCCGGACTGCTCCTTCATGATCGACCGTCCCATGGATGTGTGGGGAGCACCCCTGGAAATCGAGGTGCTGCTGTACGGCTGCTTGAAGTGTTGCGTTCATCTCATGGAGTTGGCCCAAGAACACAACGCCAGCCCCAGCAGGCTCCTCAGCCAGAGAATCCCCCTCACCCGCCGGTGGATCCATGATCTGCGTTCCTACTTGTTGAAGCATTACTGGGTCACCAGCAAGACCATCCAGGTGCTGCGACGACGCCCCACGGAGCAATACGGAGACGTGCAGCACCTGAACGAGTTCAACGTTCAGCCCACATTCATCCCGGACTGGCTGCAGGACTGGCTGGAAAATCGCGGCGGCTACCTCATCGGCAATGTGCGCACCGGTCGGCCGGACTACAGGTTTTTCACGCTGGGCAACAGCCTGGCCTGCATCTTCGGGCTCCTGACGGCGCCGCAGCAGCGGGCCCTATTTCGTCTGGTGCTCCACAACAACAACCATCTGATGGCCCAGATGCCCATGCGCATCTGCCACCCTCCCATGGAGGGGGAAGAGTGGGCCATGAAGACGGGTTCCGACCCCAAAAACTGGCCCTGGAGCTACCACAACGGAGGGCACTGGCCCAGCCTGCTCTGGTACCTGGTGATGGCAGTGGCTCTCCACGATAAGGATCACCCCAAAGCGGATGTTTTGCTGGCGGGCCAGATGAAAACCTTTCTGGAGCGGGCCTACCAGATTCATCTCAGCCAACTGCCCCGCCAGCAATGGGCGGAATACTTTGACGGGCCCACGGGAACATGGGTGGGCCAGCAGGCCAGAACCTATCAGACATGGACCATCGTGGGCTTCCTGCTCACCCGTCAACTGCTCCGCCACGGCTGCCAACTCAGCTTCTCGTTTGCGCTGAGTCAGGAGCCGTCAGAAGAGTCCTAGGGTCAGAGACTTGTCAATGGGCAGGGCGGCGCCGATGCCCAGGTAAAGGGCCATGAGGGCGCCGAACAGGAAAACGGTCATGGCAACAGGCCGCCGGAAAGGATTCTGGAAACGATTGAAGCTCTCGATAAACGGAACAAGCATCAGTCCCAAAGGCACCATCCCCTGGAGAACAATGCCCAGCAGCTTGTTGGGCACAACGCGCAAGATCTGGAACACCGGATAGAGGTACCACTCCGGCAGAATCTCCAGGGGGGTGGCGAAGGGGTCGGCCGGCTCGCCGAGCATGGCGGGATCCAGGACGGACAGTCCCACCAGACAGGCGAGGGTCCCCAGGATCACCACCGGGAAGATGTAGAGGATGTCGTTGGGCCAGGCGGGCTCACCGTAGTAGTTGTGACCCATGCCTTTGGCCAGCTTGGCCCGAAGCTTGGGATCGCTCAGGTCGGGTTTTTTAAGGATTGACATCAGTCCAGTGGGTGGGATGGCGCAGGAGAGAGAAGGGGGAGCAGACGCCCGGAGCCGGGTGCTTAGAGAGGACCGGAAATCCCCTGCTTACGGATCATCAGGAAGTGCATCAACATGAACACCGCCAGAAGCCATGGCAGCACAAAGGTGTGGAGACTGTAGAAACGGGTCAGCGTGGCCTGGCCGACTCCCTCCCCGCCACGAAGCAACTCCACCAGTTGGTCGCCAACCACGGGAATGGCGGCGGGCACACCGGAGACGATCTTCACAGCCCAGTATCCCACTTGATCCCAGGGCAGAGAATACCCCGTGACCCCAAAGCTGACGGTAATGACCGCCATGGTGACACCCACCACCCAGGTGAGTTCCCGGGGCCGCTTGAAGCCTCCCGTCAGGTAGACCCGGAACACGTGAAGGATCAGCATCAGCACCATCATCGAGGCGCTCCAGCGATGCACGGAGCGGATGAGCCAGCCGAAGTTCACCGAGTTCATCAGGTACTGAACGGAGTTGAAGGCCTCGGCCACCGTGGGTCGGTAGTAAAACGTCATGGCAAACCCCGTGGCGAACTGAATCAGGAAGCACACAAGGGTGATGCCGCCCAGGCAATAGAAGATATTGACGTGGGGGGGAACATACTTGGTGGAGAAGTCGTCTGCGATCTCCTGGATCTCCAGGCGCTCCTGGAACCAGTCGTAAACCTTCGACATGGGGGCAAAGGGGGTTCAGCGGGTGAAAGGGGCAGGAGAGACGGCTGCCCGTCCAGCGCAGGGGGAACCCCTGCACGTTCAGGGACCGACTCTATAAAGCCCACGTCACGGCGTGGGTGACGGGCAGACCATAACAAAAAAGAAAAAAGATTTTATCAGTCTTGACAACAAGGGAAATCCATGGAAGGGCAGCTTGCCAGAATTGAAGCGGTGGTGGGTGCAACGGTTCGTGCGCAAGCTGAAGATTTGTCTGTTTATCCTGGTTCTTGCTGGCTTTCTCCTGGGATTGCCACCGGTTCAGGCCCTCTCCGAGGACCAGCAACTGGTGGTGGAGGCCTGGAGCTTGGTGAACCAAAGCTACGTGGATCCAACGTTCGAGGGGATACCGTGGCGCCGCTTGCGGCAAAAAGCTCTGGAGCAGCCGATTTCCTCCAGGGAAGGCGCCTATGAGGCCATTGACGCCATGCTGGCCCCCATTGGCGATCCCTTCACCCGTTTTCTGCGTCCAGAGCAGCTCAAAGCCCTCAGGGACAGCACGAAAGGCTGCATCAGTGGCGTAGGCCTGCAGCTCGGCATCAACGACGGGGAGACGGCTGTGTGGGTTCTCTCCTCCCTGGAGGGTTCTCCGGCGGCGGCGGCCGGGATCCGGCCTGGCAGCGTTGTCCTGGCTGTGGAGGGGAACTCCGTAAAAAACCTTGGCCTGAAAGGGGTTGCTGAAGCACTGCGGGGACCCTCCGGCACGGTTGTGGACATTGATCTGGAGGCGCCGGATGGGGGCCGCCAATCCCTGTCTCTTGAGCGGCGCATCGTGGATTTGCGTCCCGTGCATATCCGCCGCCTCCGGGAAGACGGGCACACCTACGGCCTGCTGCAGATCAACCAGTTCACCACCGAGGTGCCGGAACTGGTGAGCACAGCCTTGGCGGAACTGCAAAGCAAGTGCATCGAAGGCCTGATTCTTGACCTGCGCAACAATCCCGGTGGTCTGGTAACCAGTGGCCTGAAGGTGGGTGATGCCCTGCTGGACGCCCAGCCCCTTGTAACCATCCGTGACCGCAACGGGATCGTGGAAACCGTCACCGCTGATGACGGGATGCTCTACGACGGCCCCCTGGTGGTGCTGATCAACAGCAGCACCGCCAGCGCCAGTGAAATTCTGGCCGGAGCCCTCAAGGACAACGAGCGGGCCGAGGTTCTGGGACGCCCCACTTTTGGAAAGGGGCTGATCCAGACCCTGATTCCCCTGAGCGACGGCAGTGGTCTGGCGGTCACCGTAGCCCGTTACGTAACGCCGGACGGCTACGACATCCAGAAGGCGGGCATTGCCCCCAACCAGGTGCTCGTGGCCGCAACCCGGGAGGTGTTGGAGGTGCTGGAGGATGAAAGTCAGGATCCCTGGCTGGGACGGGCCATGGTGAACTTGCAGAACCAACTCCATCGCCATGAAAAGCACGTCAGTCGCATGGCGCGGACCTGAGGCACGATGGCGCCGCCAGTCCCAACCGCACCAGGCGCCGCGCCACATCATCGAAATCACGCCAGGGATGAAAAGCCGTCCCCCGCTCCGTCAGCAAGTCGGCCAGAAGATCTCTGGCAAAGACCACGTCAGCCGCTTCGGCCATGCGCAGGTCGGTAATGCCGTCACCGATGGCAATGGCGCGACCCTGGCCATACTTGTCCATGACCAGCGCCTTGGCCACAAGCTCCTCCCCGGAACTGTAGGGACTGTGGATGTGGTGACGGGCGCCCCGCTCATCCCACGGGACAGGACGGCCGGCAATGACGGCCTTGAAGCGATGACCGTGCTCCCGGAGTACCGCCTCCACCAGGGGAAGAAACCCGCCGGACACCACGACAACGGGGATGCCGGCGCGATCCATGGCGTCGAGGAAGCGGAGGAAGCCGGGTCGTGGGGCAAACGTGGCCATGCGCTCCTCCATGGCTCTCAGGTGCTGGGCCGTGAGCACGGTTCCCAACCGGTTCATGACCTGCCGAAGGGTGAGACGGAAACAGAGCAGGTCCCCCTTGAGCTGACGCCAAACGTCCCCATAGGTGTCCTGCATCAGCAGATCAAAGGTGTCGACGGCGGTAATGGTGCCGTCGAAGTCACAGAAGACAGTGGCGGGAGCCATGGCCTTGTCCAGCACCATCGGTAGCAGATCGGAAACTGGTTAACGTTTGCCTGGAGTCACCGCCAGCAGTGCGCCATGGGTGCCAGCTTTTTGCAAGCATCGGTTGCAGGGTCCCTGTGTCAGTTGCGGCTTTCAGGGGTCGGTTCCAGGGGTGCGGTTCTGCTGCGGGTCGTGGAACCCGCCTTGCCGCGTCTCGGTCAACAACACCCCCTGGAACTGGATTGTGGGGACTGGCTGCTGAGTTGCGCGGATCTGGAACAACTGCAAGAACTGCTGCTGCTGCACAACCTGAACCTGACTGCACTGCGCTCCGTTGAGCCCCGCACAATTGTGGCTGGCGTTGCCCTGGGGATCACGACGCAACTGCAGATGCCGGCGCCTCCGGCCCAGCAGCAGCCCCCTCAACAACCCCGGGACCACCAGGAAAAGGCAATCCTCTACGAAGGTTGCCTGCGCTCCGGGGATTGCCTGGAGCATGGGGGCACGGTGGTGGTGCTGGGGGATGTCAATCCCGGCGCCCAGATTCGCGCCGCGGGGGACGTGATTGTCTGGGGACGACTGCGGGGGATGGCCCATGCGGGCAGCCGGGGCAACGGAGCGGCCCGCATTGCCGCCCTGCAATTGCAACCTCAGCAGGTGCGCATTGCCTCGGCAACGGCGTTGGGTCCCGGCGAACATGGGCCGCCGGGGCAGTCGGAGCAAGCCGTGCAGCGCAATGGTCAGATTGTGATCGAACCTGCTAAAATCACGAGAAGCTCCATGCCCATCAGGAAGCCGCAAGCCCTTGTTGCCAAATGATCCAGTGACGGCAAGGTGGAAGCGATCAGCATTTTGCACCCCAATTCCTCCACATGGCACAACTGCCCTCTTCTGACTCGGCCACACATATTGATGCCCTGAAGAGCCATAACTGCCGCTCCATTGTGCTGTGCTCCGGAAAGGGAGGCGTGGGCAAGACGACGCTCACAGCCAATCTCGGCATTGCCCTGGCCAAGCTGGGGCACAAAACCTGCGTCGTGGATGCGGACTACGGTCTGCGGAATCTGGATCTGCTGCTGGGCCTGGAAAGCCGCATTGTTTTTACGGCGCAGGAAGTTATTTCCGGCAGTTGCCGGCTGGGGCAGGCCCTGGTAAAACACAAGCATGAAACGAATCTGATGCTCATGCCGGCGGGAAACCCCCGCATGCTCGACTGGTTTAACCCGGAGCACATGCGGAATCTGGTCACCATGCTGGCGGATGGCTTCGATTTCATTCTCATTGACGCCCCTGCAGGGGTGGAGGACGGTTTCAAGAATGCCGTGGCCGGGGCCAACGAGGCTATCCTCGTGGTGAACCCGGAAATCTCCTCCGTGCGGGATGCCGACCGGGTGGCGGGCCTTCTCTCCTCCCAGGGCGCCTTTGACCTCATCCAGCTTGTAGTCAATCGTGTACGGCCCAGGATGGTGGAAAAGCTGGACATGCTCTCCATCGAGGACGTCCTCGACATTCTGGCGGTCCCCCTTCTGGGGGTGGTCCAGGAGGACGAGCAGGTGATCGTTGCTTCCAACCTGGGGGAACCCCTGGCCCTGGGCAACCACAACTCTCCTGCTGCTGTCGCCTACGGCAACATCGCCCGCCGCATCCAGGGGGAGGACATACCGATTCCCGATATCAATGCCAAACCCGCAGGCTTCATGGACCGTCTTAGTGACTTCCTCTCCACAAAAATCATTTAGAGGTGCCTTCATGAGCATTATCGAACTCCTGAACCGCATCACCGGCGCCAGGAACACCAGCGCCAACTCCGCCTGCAGTCGCCTGCGCATGGTGCTGGCCCATGATCGCAGTGATTTGAGCCCCGCCATCCTGGATCAGATGCGTTTGGAAATCATGGAAGTAGTGTCCAAGTATCTGGAACTCGACCACAGCGGCAGTGAACTGAGCCTGGAGACCGAGGAGCGCTCCACAGCTCTGGTGGCCAACCTGCCCATCCGCCGCGTCAGGAAGGTGGTCCGCTGAACCGATCTTCTTGTTCCGCACCAACGGGGAAACAGGGCGCGCAAGCCTCACTCAGCCTCAGCCTCCTCCTGTTGATCAAGCAGGTGGGCCGCAAGCAGGGCATCCAGGCAACAGGCCAGAGCCGCGAAGCCACTGAGCAGTCGCCAGAACAGGTGGGGCAACAACAAGCACAGGGCAATGCCCGTCAACGCCAAGCTCACGTCAATGAGGATGGCGCGGCTGAGCCACTGCTTGGGAATCCTGGTGAACATGAAGCTTCAGGCGGATTGAAAGGGGTTTTGGGGCATCAGCGTGGCCAGTTCCCGGCTGGCCCGGTCCAGGGCTTGGCGCTCATGGCAGGACAGCATCCAGCCCAGGGCCTGCTCCATGTCGTTTACGTGGTGGGGATGGCGCAGGCCGGGGATGGGAATCGCGCCATGGGCGCGGCACCAGTTGACGGCAACACCAGCGGGCGTGGAACCATGGTCCGCCCCGATCTCCCCCATCAAGGCAAGGAGTGGCTCCAGGCGTGGCAACAGGCGGCCAAAGAGCAGGCCCCGGAGCCCGGACGGCACATGACTGACGGTGTACCGTCCCGTCAATAGACCCAGGGCCAGGGGAGAGTAGGCAACTACCGTGACCCCCAGTTCCCGGCAAACCTCCAGCACGCCACCCGGTTGGAGCGGCTGCTGGGACAACAGGGAGAACTGCGCCTGCACACTGCGCAACGGCACGCCGGCATCCGCCATCCAGCCCGCAGCACGGCGCAGTCCCCGAGGACCCATGTTGGAGAGGCCCACCGCCTTGGCGCCCCCCGTCTGCACTTGGTCCATCAATCCCTGTAACAAGGGTTTCTCCTGCCATGGGGCATAACGGGCCGTGCTCCAGTGAAGCTGCACCAGGTCAATGGGGCGGCCCAATCGTTGACAGGATGCTGCCGCTGCCTTGCAAAAGCCGTGACGCCCCAGGCGCCAGGGATAGGGAGCCAGCTTCGTAGCCACGGTCACCCGTTGACGCTGCCGGGCCGGGAGGCGGGCCAGGCCTTGACCCAGGAGGATTTCGCTGCGCCCCTGCAAGTTGCCTGTGCCGTAGGAGTCCGCGGTGTCGAAGAAGGTGAGCCCCGCTTTGATGCACTCCTGAAAGGTGCGGAGCAGCAGGGGATCGTCCCTCTCGGGACGGTAGTCCCAGAGCAGGCGGTTTCCCCAGGACCAGGTGCCCACCCCCATGGGGGCCAAGGCGGGTGTGCCCAGTGGCTGATCTTGCACACCCACCTCCGGTTCACTGGCGCCCATCAGGCCGGCGAATCTAGCAGCCAGCCATGGGCAGCGGCGGATCAGGCCCAACCGGTGATGCCCGGGGAGCGGCGCGCTTCATCTGTTAGGATTGGCTTGACCCTGGTTGGCGGGCGTCGCCAAGTGGTTAAGGCAGCGGCTTGTGGCGCCGCTATTCGGGGGTTCGAATCCCCTCGCTCGCCCTTTACAATCCCGAGTTGCAGATAAAGAGATCAGGAATAGCGTCTTCGCCGGGTGAACCATTGC
>JAPOTR010000058.1 GCA_026709085.1 Cyanobacteria bacterium MAG CAR3_bin_5
CACTCCCTCAAGCTCCGCTTCTCCCTCCTCTTCTGATCGGCTCCTCACACCGAGAGGGCGGGGGGTTCGATCACGGGTTATTATTGAGTCCTGCGCCTGGCTGTCCACGCCATGGGGTGATAGGTGAAAAGATGGAGCACAGCGCCACCGCCACCATGATGGTCGATTCAGCCGGGCCTGCACGCTTTGCCGATCTCAATCAGGGTGTGACGGGGCCTGCCGTGGGGGAGGTGGTGACCGGCCAGGATCTGATCACGGTGCGCAACAGCCTGTCCGCCCTTCCCCCCGCCGGCCAGTTGGCCTGGTGTGCTGCGGAGTTTGGGCGCAGCTTTGTGCTCACCACCAGTTTCGGGATCCAGTCTGCCGTGCTGCTGCACATGGCCCACCGTGCGGCGCCGGCCATTCCCGTGGTGTGGGTGGATACGGGCTATCTCCCCCCGGAAACCTATCGCTATGCCAGGGAATTGGAAGAGCGCCTGGGGTTCGAGTTGCACGTGGCCCAACCCGTACTCAGCGCCGCACGCATGGAGGCGCTGTATGGCCCCCTCTGGGAGTCGGACCAGGCCGAGGACATGGAGCGCTACCTGCAAATGCGCAAGGTGGAGCCACTGGAAACAGCCTTGGATCAACTGGACGTGGTCTGCTGGGCCAGCGGTGTGCGCCGCAACCAAACCCCCCACCGCCGTTCCATGACCGTGCTGGATCGGTTGCGGGGCCGTTGGACCCTCCATCCCCTGCTGGACTGGACCAGCAAGGACGTCTACTACTATCTGGAGGAGCACGGGCTGCCGCAGCATCCACTGTTCAAGGAGGGCTACAGCACGGTTGGGGACTGGCATTCCAGCGCCCCTGACGGCCAGGTGGCCGGCCGGTCCACCCGTTTCCGGGGGCAACGCCCCCACGGGGAATGCGGCCTTCATCTGGATGAAACCGCCTCGGCCGCCACAGGCCGCCCACCGGGTTGATGACCGTTACGGTGCTGCTGGTGGGCAACAGCCGTTTGCACTGGGGCCTGGGAACACCGCAGAACTCTGGTCCCGGGCCCTTGCTCCGGCATTGGCACGGGAACTGGCCCCCCTGGCTGGTGCAGTCCGCCACGATGCGCTGGGCCGCGGTGGGGTTGATTCCCCCGTCCCTGGAGACCCGCCTGGGATCATGGCCACCGCCGGTTGAGACCTGTCAGGTTCCCCTGGCCAACTGCCCTGCCCACGTGGGTGTGGATCGGGCCTTGGGCGCCTGGCAGGCGTCCGGCTGCAGTGCTGGCGGCGGCGTGCTGGCGGTGGATGCCGGCACCGCCTTGACCATGACCGCCGTCACCGCCAACGGCAGCTTTGCCGGCGGGCGGATCCTGCCAGGTGTGGCGTTGCAGCTTGAGAGCCTGCATCAGGGCGCCGCCTCCCTCCCGTCCGTGGCCTCCCCACGGGCCGGGGCGGGGCCAACCGCGCCCCGCAAGAATCCGGCCGAGGGTGGTTTTCTGGCTACCGATACCGTCACCGCCATGGTGGACGGGGTGATCCATGGCCTGGCGGCCGCCGTGGCCAGCACCATAACGGGGCTGGCGGCCGCTGGGGTGATTCGGGAGTGCTGGCTCACCGGCGGCGATGCTCCCCTTCTTCAGGATTCCATCCGCCGGCAACTGGGTGGGGGGCAATCGCCTGCCAGGCAACTGGCCCTCCATGACGACCCAGATCTGGTGTTGAAGGGTCTGCTGCGCTTGCCGGGCAGGGCAGAGGGGGACAGGGTTTGAGGCCGGGCTTCAGTTGAGGTCCAGATCACTGAGGATCTGGCTGGCCATGGCATCGGCCTTCACCTTGGTGTACACCTTTTCCAAACGGCCTTGGGGGTCCACCACAAACGTGTGGCGGAACATGCCCGTGTATTTCCGGCCCATGAACGCCTTGACGCCATAGCTGCCGTAGGCCTGGGCCACGGGGCACGGTTCCGCGTCCGTGAGCAGGGTGAAAGGCAGTTGATACTTGTCGATGAACTTGGTGTGGCTGCTGGCGGGGTCTTTGCTGATGCCCAGCACCTTGATGTTGTGCTTCTCGAAGAGGGACCATGCATCCCGAAAGCCGGATGCCTCTTTTGTGCAGCCCGGGGTGTCGTCCTTGGGGTAGAAGTAGACCACCACCCGTTGTCCGGCAAAATCACCCAAGGAAATCGACTGGCCAGAGGCGTCTGGCAGGGTGAATGGAGGAGCCGCCTCGCCAACTTGGGGAGTCATCACGGTGGAAACAACGCAGGGCCACCCTAGGCAATCCTGGCGCCACGGCATGGGCGCCCCTTTGATCCTGTGGCTGAGCCCCCTGGATGAGCGGCTCCATTGCCTGGAGTGGCTCCACCCCTCCGAGCGGGCCGCCCTGGAGCACCTGTCACCGCAACGGGCCCTGGAGGCGTTGAGGAGCCGGGTGCTGCTGCGACGATTGGCGGCCAGGATTCTGGGTTGCGAACCCTGGACGGCGCCCCTGCGGGCCGATCCCGGTCAGCCCCCCCGGCTGCAACCCGCCCTGGGCTGGCATCTGAGCTTGAGCCACAGCCGTGGCGCTGCCCTGGCGGCCATGGCCCGCCAGCCCCTGGGGGTGGATCTGGAAGCCAGCAACCGCCCCATCGCCCCTGCCCTGGCCCGCCGATTTTTCTCGCCCCGGGAGGCAGGGATACTGGCGGCCCTGGAACGGGAACGGGGTCCCCGCTGGGGGCAACGCCAACGGCTGCACTGCTGGCTGGCCAAGGAAAGCCTCTGCAAGCTCCTCGATCAACCCCTGCTCCCCGTCCTCAAGTCCTGGCGCTACGACCCCCACGGCCAAGCCTTGATCCATGGGCGGAGGGGCCAGATGATCCCTTGCCGGATCGGCTCCGACGGGCCATGGTCCTGGGGGTGTTGCGCCATGGCGCCGGCCCCCATCAGTTTCTGGACAGGGGCGGCGCCCATGCCCGGCTTGAAGTGAAGGCGATGTTCATTTTTCTGTTATAGAGTTTTCTCGTCACGAGAGCGATGTGGCCATTTCCCCTCAGAAGAGGAGGGGGAGCGCCCGGCTGGGCTCAAGGCATCACCAACGCCTCCCATCTGTACCCCAACACCCTCTCTCGGTGCTGTCTCTTCAGCCTCTTAGGCTGAGTGCAGTCTGGTTGCGCTCCCATGGCATCATCGTCCCCTGCCCTGGCACAGCCGCCCACAGTGGCGGATCCCAACGGGGAATTACGACGGGACCTGGCGCGCCATCCCACCATCGTGATCCTGGACTTCGGCTCCCAGTACGCCGAACTCATTGCCCGACGCATCCGGGAGACGGAGGTGTTTTCCGTGGTGCTGGGCCATGGAACCAGCGCCATGGAATTGCGACAACTCCAGCCGTGCGGGCTCATTCTCAGCGGCGGTCCCAACTCCACCTACGGGGAAGGGGCGCCTCAATGTGATCCCGACCTCTGGGACCTGGGCATCCCGGTGTTGGGAGTCTGCTACGGGATGCAATTGATGGTGCAACAATTGGGGGGTCAGGTGGAGCCGTCCCGGCAACGGGAATATGGCCGTGCCCGGCTTTGGGTGGATGATCCCACGGGCCTGCTCACCAACGTGGACCATGGCTCCACCATGTGGATGAGCCATGGGGATGGGGTCAGCCGCCTGCCGGAGGGGTTCACCCGTCTGGCCCACACGGATAACACGCCTTTGGCGGCCATCGCCGATTCCCGCCGCCGTTTGTACGGGGTCCAGTTCCACCCGGAGGTGGTCCATTCCATCTGCGGGATGGAGTTGATTCGCAACTTTGTCTTCCACATTTGTGGGTGCAGCCCCAATTGGAACACCGCAGCGCTTGAGGAGGAGGCCATTGCCGACGTGCGGGCCATGGTGGGGGATCGCCGTGTGCTGCTGGCCCTCTCCGGTGGAGTGGATTCATCCACCCTGGCCTTTCTGCTCCACAAGGCCGTTGGCCCGCAGCTTACCTGTGTCTTCATTGATCAGGGCTTCATGCGCAAGGGGGAGACGGAGTTCCTGATGGGTTTCTTCCAGGAACGATTTCATATTGACGTGCATCACATCCAGGCCCGGGAACGTTTTCTCAAGCGACTGAAAGGAGTAACGGATCCGGAAGAGAAACGCAAAGCCATTGGGGATGAGTTTATTCGCGTCTTTGAACAGGAAAGCAAACGTCTTGGCCCCTTTGATTATCTCGCCCAAGGGACTTTGTATCCTGATGTCATTGAATCTGCCGGCACCAACGTGGATCCCAAAACGGGAAAACGGGTGGCAGTGAAAATCAAGAGCCACCACAACGTGGGTGGGCTGCCGGAGGACCTGTGCTTTCAGTTGGTGGAGCCGCTGCGGCGTTTGTTCAAAGACGAAGTGCGCAAGCTGGGCCGCAGCCTCGGACTCCCGGAAGAAATTGTAAAGCGCCATCCCTTCCCAGGACCCGGCCTGGCCATTCGCATTCTAGGAGAAGTAACGGAAGACAAGCTGGAGATGCTGCGGGATGCGGACATGATTCTCCGGGAGGAAATCAAGGCTGCTGGTCTTTACCATGAAATCTGGCAGGCGTTGGCTGTGCTGCTGCCGGTGCAGTCCGTGGGGGTGATGGGAGATCAGCGTACCTATGCCTATCCCATTGTGCTGCGTTGTGTCACCAGCCAGGACGGCATGACGGCCGATTGGTCTCGCCTTCCCCATGGGGTGCTTGAGCGCATCTCCAATCGCATTGTCAACGAGGTGAGGGGAGTCAACCGGGTTGTGTACGACATTACCAGCAAGCCGCCCGGCACCATCGAGTGGGAATGAGCGGGAATGGGCTCGATAGATGGGGGCTTGTGCCCTGTCACACGAGTGGCCAGGCCCGGTTTCACGGATCATAGAGGTCTCTGGCGAGAACGCCTCTCCCCGTGCAGTAGCCCCAATCCCGGAGGCCAGGATGTTCTGCGCTGCGTTTAGACCGGCATTGGCCCAGTAGCCGCAGCTTGTGCAGATGACTCCCTCGCCAAGCTGGTTGAGCAGTGGGAACGGCGCCACCGGCTCCCCCTCGGTGAGATGCTCTTCAGACGGCGCCGTTGCCCAACTCGGCCGACAAGGGCTGCAGCATGTCTGGCGCTATGGCCTCCCACAAGAGTACCGGGATGTGTTGCCATCCCGGCTATGGCCGGCTTGTGAGCCTGGCTGATGCTCCCTGCTGCCGGATCACTGCCATTCCTGCCGGTGGCCAGGACGTCTGGATTGCCCTCCATGCGCGTCCCTGGCAACCCTAATTCCAGGTTTTCAATTCCCTGTGTAATTCCTGATGGATATCCGTCGAATTTTCGCCATCGGTCTGGTGGGTCTGAACATCGGCAGTTGCTTCGGATCCCATGGTATGCAGCCTACCAGGACTCTCCCATCCAGCCCCATCCGGTAGCGATTCCTGCGCCTTTCAGGCTCCGCCTCCTTGGCTCAGGGATTCTCCGCCAACTCCAGTTGACGCCCCGGCCCGGCCTCGTCCAGGAAGCCGAATGCCGCAAACACGGCGGGATCCGTGTGGGTGATGTGTTGTTGATCACCCTGGTGTTCCAGACGGAAGCCGTCATGGGCGAGGCGCCGCATTAAAGTTGCGGCCTCCTCAAAACGGGTAGCCATGGCGGCCAGGCTATGGCAATCCTCACTCAATCCTTTGTTGCGCCAGGTGAAGTGGGGCATGGCGAGCACCGGAATCCGCTCCCCCTAGCCTGACAGCAACAGCAAGCCCAAGGCAACAGAAGCCATGGCGGCCAACCAGAACCCTACCACCACGGTCACCTCGCTGTACCCACTCAACTCGAAGTGGTGGTGCAGGGGCGCCATGCGTAGCAGGCGCCGGGGTTCCCCCCACCAGCGGCGGCTCAGCTTGAACCAACCCACCTGGAGCACCACGGAGAGGGATTCGGCCATGGGTACCGCACCCATGATCAGCAAGGCCCAAAGGCTATCGCTCAGCAGAGCCAGACCCGCCAGAACCCCCCCCAGCGCCAGGGATCCCGTATCCCCCATGAATGCTTTGGCAGGGCGGCGGTTATGCACCAGAAATCCCAGATAGGATCCCGCCATGGCCGCTGCAAACCCTGCCATGGCAGGGTCACCGCCGTTGCCCCGCAACATCAACTGAATGGCCATGCCCAGAAGGACGACGGCGCCGCAACCGGCTGCCAGACCATCCAGGCCGTCGGTGAGATTGGTGGCGTTGCTTTCCGCCAGAAAGGTCCACAGGCCCAGCGGCCAGATCAACGGCCCCAACTCCAGTACCCCGCCAAAGGGGAACGACACCTGGGTGGGCAGCCAACCCTGCTGACCGGCCTTGGTCAGAAAGACAATGGCCACCAATCCCTGGAGCAGCAGCTTTGTGCAGGGCCTCAGCCCCTGGTTTTTCCTGTGCCGCAAGCTCTGCCAGTCATCCAGACCGCCAATGGTCATGAAACCCAGGGCGGTGGCGGCCAGCAGCAGCAGCCGACTGTCACTGGCATCCACCCATCCCCCCAGCACCACGCCACAGGGCGCCAACAGCAACCCGGCCATGGTGGGGGTGCCGCTTTTTGCCTGGTGGCTGCCGGGGCCATCGACACGAATGGCCTGGCCCATGCCCAGGCGCCGCAGGACGGGAATCCCCAGGCCACAGACCAGGGCGCTCACCAGGCCGGCAAGGAGAAGGGGCGGGCTGAGCTGGAGTTGGCGCATGTGACGATCCACCAGCAGCGCCGCCAGCAGCACCAGACCGATGAGGAGAACCGCCCACAGGGCGCCGGGGCCAGGCAGATTGTGTCGTGGCGGGGAGGCTGCTGGGCCATGTCCTGCACCCATGCCGTGGCGGCTGACTGGCGCCAGCCTAAACCTTGAGCATCACAAGGCCGGGTTCAGTCTTCCCAGTTGTCGTCCTGCTCATCGTCTTTGCTGTAGTTCTCCCGTTCACCCATGAGGACGGAGAGTTCCTCCTCTTCCATGGTGCTCAGGTCTTGAGCCTGATACTTTTCTTCCTGCAACAGCCGCCCTGTGGTCTGCAGCCAACTGAGCAGGTCCGGCTCTTCCCGCAGGGGCAGCACCGGCGCAGGCTCATCCCGCTGGTAGTAGCTGAGGGACGGGTTGGGGTTGTCCAGGTTCAGTGGGTCAACAGGGGCGCCGCTCATCCGGGAAGGGGAGGTGGGTCATCATCCTAAGGGCATTCTGGAAGGGTGTAGCGGTTTCCCATGGCCTCCGGTTCGTTCTTCAAACTGCAATTCACCCTGTCCATCTGGGGCCTGGCCTGGCTCCCGTCGTTACTGATTCATCACTGGGGGCGCTCCTCCACCACCCTCACCCCTCCCCCGGGGCCGGTGTTGCTGGTGGTGGTTCTGGGGCCTGGCGTTGCGGCAGCAGCGGCCATCTTGAACCATTGGCTGGCAGCACGTCAGAATCAAGTATTCAGGATGAAGTGAACCCATGGTCCGGGCGCGTCGCGTGGTGCTGGCCTACTCTGGAGGGGTGGACACCAGTGTCTGCATTCCCTACCTGCGGCAGGAGTGGGGTGTGGAGGAGGTTATTGCCTTTGCGGCGGACCTGGGCCAGGGGGACGAGCTGGAGCCCATCCGTCAGAAGGCCCTCCGCGCCGGAGCCAGCCAAGCGCTGGTGGAGGACTTGGTGGAGCCGCTGGTGAAGGAGTTCGCCTTGCCGGCCATTCGCGCCAACGGGCTCTATCAGGGACGCTATCCCCTCTCCACCGCCCTGGCGCGCCCCTTGATTGCCCGCGCCCTGGTGAAGGTGGCCCGCACACTGGGGGCGGACGGGGTGGCCCATGGCTGCACCGGCAAGGGGAACGACCAAGTGCGCTTTGATCTTGCCATCGCCGCCCTGGCGCCGGATCTCGCCATTCTCACCCCGGCCCGGGAGTGGGGCATGAGCCGCGAGGACACCATTGCCTATGGCGAGCGCCATGGCATTCCGGCCCCCGTGAGCAGGAGTTCCCCCTACTCCATTGACCTCAACCTGCTGGGGCGCAGCATCGAGGCGGGTCCGCTGGAGGATCCCTGGCGGGAGCCTCCAGCGGATGTGTACGATCTCACCTGCCGGCCGGAGGCCGCCCCCGATGAGGCTGTGGTGGTGGAGATCGGCTTTGCCCACGGCAACCCCGTCACCCTCAACGGCCAGTCCCTGGACCCGGTGACCCTGATCCGCCAGGTCAACGTCATTGCCGGGACCCATGGCTATGGGCGGATTGACATGATCGAGGATCGGGTGGTGGGGATCAAGTCCCGGGAGATCTATGAAACCCCGGGCATGCTGCTGCTCATCCGGGCCCACCAGGAGTTGGAATCCATTTGCCTGGCAGCCGACGTGACAGCCACCAAGCGCCAGTTGGAGCAGCGCTGGGCAGAACTTGTCTATCAGGGGCTCTGGTTCGGTCCCCTCAAACAGGCCCTGGATGCCTTCCTTGACACCACCCAGAAGGAGGTCAACGGCCGGGTGCGCCTCAGGGTCTACAAGGGCGGTTGCACCGTGATCGGCCGCGAGGCCAGCAACGGTCTCTACGCCATGGATCTGGCCACCTACGGCAGAGAGGACCAGTTCGACCATCGGGCCGCGGCAGGTTTCATCTACGTCTGGGGTCTGGCCACCCGCCTTTGGGCCAGCCGTCACCCCTGATTCTGACGGGTCTGGGGCTGACCGTCGGCAACGGCTGCCCCCTTGTCCTGTTCCCCGCGGGAGTCACGGGATACGGGAGTAAAGTTCAGCTTGATGGTGAGGTAGCGGATCACGTCATCGCTCAGACCCATGGTCTGCTCCAACACCGCCACCTGTTGGCCATTGCCGGAGTGGTGCAGTTGCACGTAAATCCCTTCGGTGTGCTTGCCGATGGGATAGGCCAGGCGCCGCTTGCCCCGCATCTGGGTGTCAATCACCTGACCTTCGGCGCCCAGGATGCAGTCCCGGTACTTGCTCACGTGGCTGTCCACGGCATCCTCGGCAATGTCGGGCCGAAGGATGTACAGGGTCTCGTAGTAGCTGGAATCCTGCTGAGTTGAGGCTGGGGCTTCGGGGGTGGTGGTCATGGAGGTGGTGATGGGACGCGGGGCGGGAAGGGGCAATCTACGCTGCCGACACTGCTGGGGGACTCTAAAAGAGTTGGAGTCGTACCGCATCCGAGAGGCTGGGCAGTTCCGGCTCTCGTCCGCGGACACACTCCACGAAGGCGAAGATCACCAGCAACAGGCTGCCAAGAAACAGGGTGTTGCTGAAGGTGTCGCAGGCGAAGCCACCCATACTGCCGGGGCGGCACCCGAAAACGGCCAATCCAACGCCGGCCACCACCAGAACAATATCCACCAGAATGGCTTGCAGGGCGTTGAAGCGGAGGAAATAGGGCACTTGTGGATTGCGCACCACCGCAAAAAACAACACCAGAAACAGCAGCAGGGTTCCCAGGCCAAAGGGCGCCAGGCCATTGATCCAGTCCAGGGGCAGCGCCGGGAGAATCAGAGCTATCCGCACCGGGGGCGGCACCAGGCCCAGGCCGAAGAAGGGACGTCCGAAAGCCAGGGCGTCACTCCAGGGCAGGAGGTACATGGCCAGCCCCAGCCCACGCTGCCAGAGGGGAATGGAGTTCATGGGAGGGTTTCAAGGTAGGGCCACAGGTTAAGCCGAGGCATCGTGGGGTTCGGTGGGGGATTGCGGTGGCGCCGTCAGCGCGGCGCTGGCGGCCGTGAGCATGGCGTCCTCGTCCACCCCATGGCAACCACTCCACAGGCGCAAGGCGGCGGCCCCCTGCCCCACCAGCATGGCCAGTCCGTCAACCGTGGCGCATCCCCGGGCGCTGGCCTGACGCAGCAGGGTGGTGGGCCGGGGAGTGTAGATGATGTCGTAGACCCAGGCGCGGGGTCTGAGGCGATCCAACTGGGCGGGGGTCAAGGGGCAGGCAGTGGTTGCGGGGCTCATGCCCACGGGTGTGGTGTTGACCACCAGCTCCACCGAGGCCAGAACGGCGTCCAGCCCGGACCAGAGAACCCCCTCCGGATGGTCCGCCAGGCACCGGGCATCCGCCACAAACCGCTGCAGCCGTTGGGGATGACGTCCGGCCACCAGAATCCTTCTACAGCCCAGGGCGTTGCAGCCAGCCACCACCGCCCGGGCGCTGCCCCCCCCACCCAGCACCAGAGCGGTTGTGTTGCGCAGATCCACCTCCTGGCGCTGCAGCGGCGCCATGAACCCCGCCATGTCGGTGTTGTCCCCGGCCCAGCCATGGGGCTGCCGCAGCAGGGTGTTGACAGCGCCAAGGCGCTGGGCCAGGGGCGTCACCTCCCGCAGCAGGGGCGTCACCGCCTGCTTGTGGGGAATGGTCACGTTGAGTCCGACGGCTCCGAGGGCATGCAGACCCTCCAGGGCCACAGGCAAGGCGGCGGCAGACACCGGCAGCGCCATGTAGCGCCAATCCAGCCCCAGCTTGCGGATGGCGGCATTCTGCAAGACGGGCGAGAGGGAGTGGCCCACCGGATCACCCAACACCGCCAGAAGCTTTGTGGACCCCCTGATTCCGGTCATGTGACTTGGAAAGCGCTGGGTCGAGGGTAGGCAGGGTTCGGGAACCACACCTCTTCCCGGTGGGCATGGCCGGGGAGGATGTATCACGCTTTTAGCAGTTACGTTCTCCGGTATTGAAACCATGGGCAAGGTCGTTGGCATTGATCTCGGCACCACCAATAGCTGTGTCGCTGTGATGGAGGGCGGCAAACCCACGGTGATCGCCAATGCCGAGGGGTTCCGCACCACCCCGTCCGTGGTGGCCTACACCAAGAACAAGGATCAGCTTGTTGGGCAGATTGCCAAGCGTCAGGCGGTGATGAATCCTGACA
Organism: Cyanobacteria bacterium MAG CAR3_bin_5; assembly: GCA_026709085.1. Lineage (GTDB taxonomy): Bacteria > Cyanobacteriota > Cyanobacteriia > PCC-6307 > Cyanobiaceae > Synechococcus_B. Next base: position 10,810 of record JAPOTR010000058.1, read on the forward strand.
ACACCTTTTATTCCGCCAAGCGCTTCATTGGCCGGCGCACCGAGGAGGTGGGCGAAGAACTCAAGGAAGTGGCCTATGGGGTGAAGAATGCCGGCAGCCGGCTGAAAATTGATTGCCCGGTCCTGGCCAAGGAGTTTGCGCCGGAAGAGGTGTCTGCCCAGGTGTTGCGCAAACTGGCGGATGACGCCAGCAGCTACCTGGGGGACAAGGTGACCCAGGCGGTGGTGACGGTGCCCGCCTACTTCAACGACTCCCAGCGCCAAGCCACCAAGGACGCAGGCAAAATTGCCGGCCTGGAGGTGTTGCGCATCATCAACGAACCCACCGCCGCGGCCCTGGCCTACGGCCTGGACAAGAAGAACAACGAGCGCATCCTGGTGTTTGACCTGGGCGGCGGCACCTTCGACGTCTCGGTTCTGGAAGTGGGGGACGGAGTGTTCGAGGTGCTGGCAACCAGCGGAGACACCCATCTGGGAGGAGACGACTTTGACAAGGTGATCGTGGACCACCTGGCCAATATGTTCAAGTCGGAAGAAGGGATTGACCTGCGTCAGGACAAGCAGGCCCTGCAGCGACTCACCGAGGCGGCCGAGAAGGCGAAAATCGAACTCTCCAGCGCCACCCAGAGCGAGATCAACCTGCCGTTTATCACCGCCACCCAGGATGGTCCCAAGCACTTGAACGTGACCATCACCCGGGCCCGCTTCGAGGAACTCTCCAGTCATCTGATCGACCGCTGCCGCACCCCGGTGGAGAGGGCTCTTGCCGATGCCAAGCTTTCCGCCGGCGAACTGGACGAGGTGGTGATGGTGGGTGGCTCCATCCGCATCCCCGCTGTGAAGGATCTGGTGAAGAAGGTGACCGGCAAGGATCCCAACCAGTCGGTGAACCCTGACGAGGTGGTGGCCGTCGGCGCCGCCATCCAAGGGGGTGTGCTCTCCGGCGACGTAAAAGACATTCTCCTGCTGGACGTGACGCCCCTATCCCTCGGGGTGGAAACCCTGGGCGGAGTGATGACCAGGATGATTGACCGCAACACCACCATTCCCACCAAGAAGGAGCAGGTGTACTCCACGGCGGTGGATGGTCAGACCAACGTGGAAATCCAGGTGCTTCAGGGCGAGAGGGAGATGGCCAGGGACAACAAGAGCCTGGGCACCTTCAAATTGGAAGGCATCCCCCCGTCCCCCCGTGGCGTACCCCAGATCAAGGTGACCTTCGACATTGACGCCAACGGCATTTTGAACGTCACCGCCCGGGATGAAGGCAGCGGCAAGGAGCAGTCCATTTCCATTACCGGATCCTCCACCTTGAACGACAAGGAGGTGGATCGCATGGTGAAGGATGCCGAAGCCAATGCCGATGCCGATAAGCAGAAGCGTGAGCGCATTGACCTGCGCAACGAGGCCGATAGCCTGGTCTACCAGGCAGAAAAGCAACTGGCCGATCTGGGGGACAAGCTGCCCGCAGCAGAGAAGGAAAAGGTGGAATCTCTCAACAAGGATCTCAAAGAGGCTCTGGAGAGTGAAGACCTGAACCGCATCCGGTCCCTGAAGGATCAGGTGCAGCAGGCCCTCTATGCCGCGGGGGCGTCTGTCTACCAGCAAGCCGCTGGCCAGGCCCCGGGCGCCGCGTCCCCGGGTCAGGACCCCACCACCGCTACTGCAGGGGCTGGAGCCGCCACAGGTGGCGCCGGCGCCGGCAGCGATGATGTCATTGATGCGGACTTCACGGAAACCAAGTAACCCCCAATCCTGGATAAGGGGACCAGGGAAAGTCGCGATTTTTCCAGCAGCTTCCCTCGGATCTCCTTACCCGGAACTCCGGTTCCATAGATCTCCCAGGCGATACGTTAGTCGTCTCTGCATAGCCGGGCAAAAAGTTGCCCCGCATCCTGGGAACTTAGTTGGTGACGGGTAGCTTGACCGTCCAGGGAGCGGATGGGGCGGCAACTGACGCTGTTGAGAAGAATGCCGCCCCCAGCCAGCAGGGCTTGGCGGCTCACGGCTTCCTCATGGCTTCCAGGTCGTTGCAGGAGTTGCCCCCGCATGATGCCGGGCAGGCAACCTTGATCCAGACCCGGCGTCAGCCAGTCCATCCCCCGCTGGATCCAGAGGTTGGCGGCTGTGGCACAGGCGTAGCGGCCGGTGCTGCCGAGGAGCAAGGCGTCGTCGGCAGCAGCCATCCAGGCTTCGCGCCGGGCGATGACGGCATCGGTGTAGTTCAGGGTTTTACAACGGCTACTGGCGGAGTCCCCGTGCCGACGCACCAGACGGCTGGTGATCACGTCCACCGGCGCAAAACAGGGGGTGACGGTATGGAATTGGAGCCAGAGGCGCGGCTGTTGGGGTTGGGGAAGCGCCAGACCCCGCTGGCCTGGCCCACGGCTGACGGTGATCCGCAAGGCCGCCTGGCCACTAGCGGAATTCAGGCGCCGGAAGCCCTCCGCCGCCAAGTCCTGAATCCGGTCGGTATCCGGTTCAGGCGTCAGGCCCAGCAAGGCGCATCCCCGCCGTAGCCGCCGGCAATGTTGCGGCCACAATACAGGGCCGTCAGGGCGCCACAGCAGGGTTTCAAATACGCCATCCGCCAGGTTCAGACCCCGGTCATCCAGGGGCACGGCCAAGCGCTGCGGCTGGTCCCATCTCCCCTCGAACCAGGCCAGGCTTTCTGCGGGGGCTCCACTCATGGCGCGGGCTGCAGCAACTGGAGCAGGGGCGCCATTTTGAGGTCCATTTCCCGGGTCTCTTCGGCTGGGTCCGAGTCGGAGACAATGCCACAGCCGGCATGGGCCCGTAAGCGACAACCCTTCTGGATCACGCTGCGGATGACGATGTTGCTATCCAGACTGCCATCCAGCCCCAACCAGAACAGGGAGCCGCAATAGGGTCCCCGGGGCAGGGGTTCCAGTTCCGCCAACCGCTGGCAGGCCCGCACCTTGGGCGCCCCTGTGATGGACCCACCGGGCCAGGCATTGCGCAGCAGGTCCAGGGCGTCACGGTCCGTCCGCAACTGGCCGGTGACGACGGAGGTGAGATGGTGAACCTGCCGATAGCTCTCCAGCCCCACCAGGGTGGGCACGGTAATGGTCCCAGGACGACAGACACGGCCCAGGTCGTTGCGGAGCAGGTCCACAATCATGATGTTTTCAGCGCGATCCTTGCTGCTGGTGATCAGCTCCACCGCCAGGGCGGCATCTTGTGCCGGGTCCTGATGGCGGGCGCGGGTCCCCTTGATGGGTCGGGTTTCCACCCGGCCATCGCCCCACACCCGGAGAAAACGCTCGGGGGACGCCGAGAGCAAGGCATGTTCACCACGAATCACCAGGCCGCCAAAGGGGACCGGACTCCGCTGGCGAAGACGGCCGTAGAGTTGCAAGGGATCAGGCGGTTTGGGCAGAAGCGCCTCACAGCAACAACTCAGATTGGCCTGGAAGATGTCCCCTGCTTCAATCCGTTCTTTAAGCTGCGCCACCTGCCGGGCAAATTCCGCGCCACTGGTGTGCCACGCCCAGGCGCCCTGAACTGGCTCCGCCTTCTCCAAGGCGGGGGGCGGCGATCCGGCCCAGAGTTCCACAAGCGTGTCCTGACGCTGGACGGCGAGTGCGGCGTTGCGCTCCCGTCCCGCACCGGTGAACCCATGGCTGACGGCAAGCACCCGCCGCTCCAGTAGATCAAAGCAGAGCAGGGGGTCGTGAAGTCCGGCCCAGAGGAGGGGTTGATCCGGCCGCCGCCAGGGCGGGTGGCGCTCCAGCCATGCGCCCGCTTCATAGCTGAGCCAACCCATCCACCCACCCATGAAGGGGGTTTCAGCGGCAGGGCACCGCCAACTCCCGCGCTCCGGCATAGCTTGCCGTAGCAGGGTGAAGGGATCGTCTCCATGGGGGGGAGAACAACCATGGCCTGGTGCGGGCCAGCTTTGGCAGCAGACCTGGCGGATGGGCGCCGTACCCAGAAAGGACCAACGGCTGACGCCAGCCTGGTGGGGATGGGCGCCTGGTTCCCCGGAGGAGTGGGTGTCCAACAACACAAGCCCGTCACGCCCCCAGCGCCGGGCCAGGAGCAGGGCGGCGGCATAGGGTTCCCGCCATGGCAGTGTGCGCACCAGGGGGAGAGGCACGGCGCTCCCATGGGTTTGGTGGTGGACCACCATGGATGATTGATCCTAGGCTCGGGATTCCATAAGCCGGGGGAGCCTTCAGCAGAGAGAAGCGCCTACGAGACCTTCAAAGAGTGGTGAGGGGTTGTTATGTAGATATAGGTACGTTGGAGAGGCCAGAGAAGCCCTCGGCGGTTGGGGAGGAGAGGTTTGCCCGGAGAGATCGCAGACGGAGGCGTTGGAGTTCAATGCATTGAGGCGCTCACAGATGTTCTGGATTTGCGGAGGCGCCTGCCCATAAGCAGTGGGGGAGAAGTAAGCAGGGCTGCCAGTGGCGCCGCCGTCCAGGCCAGGGCCGATGCCTTGGCTTGCAAGGAGGGCAGGGCAGAGTTCATGGCATCTCCGGGGAGAGGACGGGAGGAGGAGAGGGAGCTACCGGTGGTGGGGCAGTAATGGGAGAGGTGGCAGAGGGGGTGGGCAGGCGCACAAGGCTGTCCGCTCCGCTGGGGGGTGAGGCCTCCTGGGTGGAAGGGGACGTGAGGGGGTTGGGGCAGAGCGCGGCAGTGGCCGCTGCTTCACCACCGCTGATGCAGGGGGGAGAACCGGGTCTATGGAGCGGGTGGGCGCCCTGGCAAAGACTGAAGCGACCCGTTGCTGGAGGTGGGCCAGGGTGCCGGGAGCCTGACGGCTTGATGGCCAGCCCAGTGACTCTCGAATTGCACAACCCTTAACATCACGAATAGACGTAACCGATCACACCGGACGTGGTGCTGTCCTGGCTTATGGAACCCTTGCCGTACCCCTGAAGACCGGCTGGCCTGCCTTGTGGGGAAGAAGGGGATTCCCGCTCTACCGAGAGGGGCCACTCCCTCAACTTGCGGGTGATGAGCTTAGAGTGGGGCCTGAATTCTCCCTGGGCACAACATGGGCGTTGCATTTTATCTGATCTTCATGGCCGGCGGCCTGGCCGGTGCCGTGGTCATGTTCAAACTGCTGCGGGGCATCAAGCTGATCTGATCCCTGAGTTCCCGCCTCAGAGGGCGTCAAGGAGAGGCGTCACCACCAGCCCCAGGCTCAGGAGGAGGGCGGCCCAGAATAATGCCGGCAAGGCCAGGCTGATGAGTGGTTTTTCCACCTGCGGGCTGGTCCAGTTGAGGGGAGTGACGCCGCCCCGGCCAGAGCACTGGGAACACCGGCCAGAAAGCGCTGACCCCTAGGCTTCGGCGGATGTGCTGCAGCAGCGGTGCGCCATCAGGATGAACAGGACCCTGGGCAGGAAGACGGTGGCCGTGGCCACCCATGCCCCCAGCAGGGCTATTGCGGGGCCGGCAGCCCAACCCGCCTGGTAACCCACAAACGTGCTGGTGAGCACCACCGGCTCCAGAGACACTTGGCCAATGGACACTCCCTCCAGGAATTGGAGCCCCACTAAGCCAGCCCATCCCCACCACCTGATCCTGCAGCAGGGGGGTGATCACCAATCCACCGCCAAACCCCAGCAAACCAATGCGCAAGAACACCTGATCAATTCAGACCAGGGGGACGGTTCACGGCCACTGTGAGCCTGCGTACAGTTGGGCCACAAGCCCGATCCAAATTTCCTGGTGATCCCCCTATGGCCAGCGCCGAGACACAGAACCTTATCACAAAGGCCATACGTGTTATCCACGAGATGAGCCCACAGGAGACGGATGGAATCTGGCTTGAAGACCTTACCGTTCAGATTGGCCCCCACATCAAGGAGTGGGACATCACCTGTTGCTACCCCTGGTCGCAGTGGCCGGAGAGGGAAAGGCTCTATCCCGCTTCCAACCGCCAGGATGTGGGAATCGATGTTGTGGGGGTCCGCAGCGATCACCAGCTTGTCGCCATTCAGTGCAAGTCCCGCAAGCTGAACGCGGATGGCCGAGGTGGCCCCATCCACAAGGCTGAAATCGATAAGTTCATCAGCGCAACCGCAGCCCCCCACTGGACAGAGCGGTGGATCGTCACCAACGGTGACAACCACCTCAGCGACAACGTCCACGCGGCCGTTGCCCAGGGCCAGATCCCCATCAAGACAGTCAACATCACCAACGACCTGTTGCAACAGCAGACCGCCTTCGCCGATGAAGAAGGCTCTCACTGCCATCCCGGCCCCGATAGCGAGGAAGGCCATCAGACCAAAACCGACATGCAAGCCGAGGCCATCGCCGCAAGCGTCCGCATCCTCAGAGAGCATGAGCGGTCGGAGAGTGGCGGACTGCCCGTCGGCCAAGCCCGGGGCAAGATCATTCTGCCCTGCGGAACCGGCAAAACCCGCATCTCCTTGCGCATTGTGGAGGAACTGACGCCGCCGGGGGAACTGTCCGCTGTCCTCTGTCCGTCCATTGCACTGGTGGCCCAGATCCGGCGGGAATACCTGCAGAACGCCAAAGACAGCATTCGTGTCCTGGCGGTGTGTTCCGACGAGACAGCGGGCTACGATCCGAAGAAGGAAGGATCGCGCAATACTGCCAAAGATCCCACGGTTGACAACAGTAACGTCAGCGCTTCGGAGGTGAGAGGCAAGGTCACCACCAGCCCGGATGAAATCGCTGACTGGATTCGCGAGGGACGGGAAAGTGGCAGGAGAAGCGTAATTTTCGGAACCTACCAGAGCGGCCATCGTGTGGCCGAGGCTTTGACAAAGACGGGCACCACGGCCAAAGTCCTTATCGCTGACGAAGCCCACCGCACCGCCGGACTGCGGAGGAGGAGGCGCAAAGCCAGCGAAGGCGTGCTCTCAGAGGAGGCGCAACGGATACGGGATTTCACCTTGTGCCATGACAATGACGCTTTTCCAGTTACCTACCGGGTGTACCAGACGGCCACGCCGCGAATCTACGATACGCGGAAGGTCAACCGGGACCAGGCCAGCGATTGGGTCGTCCGAACCATGGACGACGAAACAGTTTTCGGGGTGGAACTCTACCGCAAGAGCTACGTTGAGGCGGTGGAGAAAGGCTGGCTGGCTGATTACCGCATTATTGCCCTGGGCATCAACGATCCAGAGTCCTATCAGGCCGCCAAGCGACTGGCCAACAACACCAAGAGCAAGGGCCGCCATGCCCTGACCACAACGGACTACCTCCGCGGTTTGGCCTTTGTCCTGGCCATGGGCGGGGCGACGCAGGGGCGTGGGAACGCAGACGTGCCGCTCAAGTCTTGCATTGCCTTCATGAACACCGTGGACAAGTCCAAGAACATGGCGCAAGACCTGGCAACCGATACGGTCAGAGAATGGCTTCAGAAGTGGCTGCACGACAACCGGGGACACCAGGCTGCCGCCAACTACACCCTGGAACATCTGGATGCCACAAGCAACGTTGCCGCCCGGGACAGCGCCAAGCGCCGGCTGGCGAAATCCAGCAAAACCAGTCCCTACGGCATCATCAATGTCGGCATCTTTGGCGAGGGTACCGACTCGCCTTCATTGAGCGCCGTAGCGTTCCTCGAACCTCGCAAGAGCCCCATCGACGTCATCCAGGCAGTAGGCCGGGCCATGCGCACTGCCCCCGACAAAGACACGGGATACATCATCTGCCCCATCCTGATTCCCGCCAGCGCCGACCCTGAACAGTGGCTCAGCGTCAGCAGCATGGAAGAAGGCTGGCAGGAACTGGGCCAGATTCTCCTGGCCTTGCGCGCCCATGATTCCCGTATTGAGGACAACCTGGAGGATTTGCTGCAACTTTACGTCCCCAAGCCGCCGGAAACTCTGGGGACCATCGTTGCCGTTGCCAGAGGGGAGGACAGACGTATCTCTTACTGGAAACACCAGGGACCGCCTGGAGAGGCGCAAAAAGCCATGGAGCGCGTCCTGGGGGGTAAAAGCACCCCGGCCGATGAATTCAATCCCATCGTTGAGGAACAGTTCAATGATTCCCATACCAGTAGCGTCCCGGGGAACGTGGCGGAACCCACGCAGATCATTGCCGGCAAGAAGAACGATGACGGCAGCCTGGAATTGCGCATGGATAGCGTCGCCAGAACCGACCCGGCGCCTGACGGCACTCCCGGAAGGCTGGATATCAGGAAATCCAAAGGCAAAGGCAAAGACATGATCAATAAGGGGACGGGTGTAAGACTGCCCCACAGCAGCAAGCAGAGAAAACGCCGGACCCGCCGGGAAATGGGGGAACATTACGCCCTGCAGATGTTGCTGCTCAGCGGCATGGACGAATACGGTAACGCCATCAAGATGAACCTGCTGTCCAGGTCCGGCCTGGTGAATAACAAGGTGGTTCGAGATTTGAACATCCTGGAAAGCAGTGTCAAAGAGGCTGCCCACCACCTGAATGCCGACGGCCTGCAATCAGAGCTATGCAGACACTTTGGATTGGGCAACCTGAAGAAGAAAGATCTTAATAAGCAGGCCGACGGTTGCACCATTGCCGCCCTGCTGATGATGAACGCGGCCATGCTCCACCAGCGCATCGCCAACGGCCGCTGGCTCTCCGGCGTCAGCCACCTGGACAGCGTGAAGAACGACGTCAACGTGGTGCATCGGATCAGTCAGGAATGGAACCAGATCATGCGCCACGACTTCCGGCCTGTGTTGAAACCAGCGGTCAGTGTAATAGAAACCATTGAAGATACTGGCAAGCTGGCCGGGTTGGAACGTGCCCTGCGGCACATCGCCGCTGAAGCAGAACGTATTGCGGAAACCTATGCTGATATGGGAGCCGACCACGCTGGACCGCTGTTCAACCGGGTTATGGGCAACCAGGAGAGCGACAGCGCCTTCTTCACCCGCCCCGTTGCCGCTTCCATCGCCGCCCGCCTCACCCTGGACGTTTGTGGCGATGTGAACTGGGCAGACCGAAATGTTTGGGAAGCCCATAAGACTGTGGACCTGGCCTGTGGCAGCGGCACCCTGCTGGCAGCGATGCTTACCGATATGAAACGCCGCGCCAGAAATCATGGAGCTAATGAGGATGAAATAGCAGAACTGCAAAAGCTGGCTGTTGAAGAAACCATCAAGGGACTGGATATTAACCCGGTGTCCTTGCAACTGGCAGCATCACAACTGACTGCTGGAAACCATGAGATCCGTTACCGGAATATGGGATTGTATAAGATGTCCTATGGACCGTCTCAGGACAATAAGTTTACTTATCTTTCAGCAGGTACTATCTCAGCAGGTAGCTTAGAACTATTAATGCAAAAGGCAATTGTATCCAGAGATAACGAACTAGATTTATCCGAATACAATGCACTCAAGTCTAAGAATGTCTGGGGTAAATCTGACAATTCTGAATTAGGAAATGAAGTAAGCGCATCTAAAGATGCTCAAATCATAATAATGAATCCACCATTTTCAAGCAGAAGCAATGTGGGAAAGAAGTTTCAATCTTATGTACAAAAAGCATTACGGAAACGCATTGACTTAATTGAGACAAATCTGATACATAATGATGAGAATATGAATGACTTTGTAGATAAGAATTCTATAGGTCCATTATTTATTGCGTTGGCAGACCGATGTGTAAATCAAGATAATGGCATTATTACTATGATTCATCCTACAATTTCATTATGCAATGTATTGGCAGAGCAAGAAAGGAAACTTCTTACGCAAAGATACCATATTCATACCATTCTTACTTGTCATGAACCCAGCAATTATAATCTTGTTCAACAAAGTAATATTAATGAAAGCATTATGGTACTGAAACGCAATAATAGTCATGATTTTCCTACTAGATTTATTCAACTAGACAGGCTTCCAGTAAATGAAGTTGAAGTAAATAAATTGCATCAATGTATCATTCACTGCCAGAAAGGACAAATGCAAGAAGGTTGGGGAGAAATATTCTACTGGCCTGCTGAGTATATCAAGGCTGGAGATTGGACGCAAGCAATTTGGCGTTCTAATAAGTTGGCAAAAGCAGCGACAAAGTTTTCTAATGATAAGGAATTAATTGCAATCAAAGAAATCTCAGGTGTACATATCCATTCAACTTATCAAACATTATACAAAAATTTTGAAGAATCAGAACTGGAAATACCAGAGAGTTTTCCAATTTTAGCATCTACTGGAGCCGACGGCCAGCTTACCATTAAGAGTAATCCAGATCAACATCGACGAAAAAATAAAAATAGTTCCCATTTAACAACTGAAAAGATGCTCAATAAGGCTGCTTATTTGCTAATTGTCATGGCTCAACGTAATACAACTGGTCGTCTTGCTGCTTGTGCTGATCTCAGAAAATACGTAGGAATAGGATATATTCCAATAACGGGATTTACTATAAATGAGTCTAAAGCAGTTGCTGTATTTATCAATTCAACCCCAGGAAGGCTGCAACTGATGAGAAATCCAACACGTACATTGGAATTTCCTAGATATAATCCAGCAGCATCTGAGAAGATTCGCATACCCAATATTAAGGATAATAATATCATCTGCCAAACCCTTGCCAACTGCTGGGAGCACACAAAAAATATGGAAGTGCCCCAGTATAGAGACGGCGAGTGTGAAGTGCGACGCCTGTGGGATGAAGCTGTTGCCAAAGCCATGGACTGGGATCCTGCCGAACTGGAGCGCTTGCGCCTGTTGCTCCATCGGGAACCCCATGTCTGTGGCATGGGTTACAACCAGTACGCCGACGAAGTGGAAGTCCAACCCGCAGATCGCCAAAGCTTCCAGGAATTGGCTGACCGATGGGAGGCGGAAACAGCACTGTTGTCCAACTTGGAGCGGTCAGCCCAACATCCCGCCCATCAGGAAATTGTCACCATGGGAAAAGCGGCGGTCCCCCTGATCCTGGAGAGGATACGCTCCCAGGGGGGGCTCTGGTTCCATGCCTTGTCCGCAATCACCGGCGCCAATCCGGTAGCGCCTGACGATCACGGAAACGTTGCAGCCATGCAGGAATCCTGGCTGAAGTGGGGCGAACGTAATGGATATGGTTAGATGGACGCAGCAACTTATCTCAGCGTTTCCGCAGCTTGCCAGCGAAGGTTATGAAATCGTAGGTGATCCTACAGAGCAATACAACTGCATTGCCTACGCTGCAGGTGACACCAGCCGATGGTGGGAGCACAGCGAAAACCACCACTGGCCCGGCTACGCGAGCCGTTCCAACAGCATGGAGAGCCTGAAACAAGTCTTCCTCGGCCTAGGTTTCCAGCCCTGCAACGACAGCAGGATGGAAGACGGCTACCAGAAGGTTGCCCTGTACGAACAGGAAGGAGCCTGGACACACGCGGCTGTTCAGATGCCCAACGGACGCTGGCGCAGCAAAATGGGCCGAGGCCCTGTTATCGAACATCAAAGCCCCCAGTCCCTATCCGGCGGCATTTACGGAGAACCCTCAACCTGCATGCGGAGAGCCACGGGCACGGTGAGTTGAGGGTGACGCCAGGCCCTTGCGCCAGAGAAAAAGCAGCTTGCCCTCAAGAACCGGCATGGTCCACCGTGACGGCTTCCAGATCGTAGAGATGGGCGGCGGTGATGCGGGCCTGGACCAGGCTGCCCACCCGGGCCATTCCTTGCAGGTGAACCACCCCGTCCACCTCCGGCGCAAAGCGGCTGCAACGGCCCCGCTTTTCCCTGGTGGCGGGGTCTTCCTTTTCCACCAACACGGGAACAACGCGCCCCACCCAGGCCTGATTCCGCTCCTGGGCAATGGGTTGCTGAAGCTGCATGAGCCGGTCCCGGCGCGCCTGGGCCACGGCATGAGGCACGGGGTTGGGCAGGGTTGCCGCAGCGGCGCCCTCCTCCGGGGAGAAGGCGAACACCCCCACATGGTCAAACCGTTGTTGCTGGACAAACGCCTCCAGATGGGCGAAGTGGGCCTCCGTTTCCCCAGGGAACCCCACGATGAGGGTGGTGCGGATGGTGGCATCCGGCAGTTGCCGGCGCAGACGATCCAGCAGGGCGCCGTTGACATCCGCCTGCCAGGGGCGATTCATGGCCCTGAGGATCTCCGGGTGGCTGTGTTGCAGAGGCAGATCCAGGTAGGGCAACACGTTGGGGGTCTCCCGGAACGCCGCCAACACCTGGGGCGTCAGGCCGGTGGGATAGGCGTAGTGGACCCGGATCCAGGGAATCGCCACGGTCCCCAGCATCCGCAACAACTCCGCCAGCATGGGCTTGCCGTAGCGGTCACGGCCGTAGTTGGTGGTGATCTGGCTGATGAGGATCAACTCCTGCACCCCCTGTTCCGCCAACTGCTGCGCTTCGGACCGGATGGATTCCATGGACCGGGAGCGCTGGTTGCCCCGCAGGTGGGGAATGATGCAAAAGGCGCAGCGGTAGTCGCAGCCCTCCGCCACCTTCACATAGGCCACGGCATTGGCGGTGGTGCGCTGGCGGGGCAGGTGCTCATCCGCCAGGAAGGTGGGTACAGCGCTCACCTGCTGCACCCGCTCCCCCGCCACAACCCGCTCCAGCACGGAGACGATGTGTTGATAGTCGCCACTGCCCACCACGGCCCGGGCCTCCGGTAGGGCCTCCAGCAACTCCGCCTGGAAGTGTTGCGCCAGACAACCGGCAATGATCAGTTGTTTCCCCTCCTCCGCCAGCCGCACCAGAGTGCGCACCGACTCCTCACGCGCCTCCTGGATGAAGCTGCAGGTGTTCACCACCACCAGATCAGCGGCGGTCTCGTCACTGCTCACCCCGTAGCCGGCCGCATCCAGCAGCCCCAGCATGTGCTCACTGTCCACCCGGTTTTTCTCGCAGCCCAGATGGGCAAAGGCCACTGTGGGGGGCTTGCCGCGGGAGCGGGTCATGGCGGCGGGGGCAAGCGGGAGGGGATGGGAAGTGGGCAAGGGGCTGGCAGAGTGGTGTTGCCATCATGATCCCTCACCCCGGCCGGTGCTTTAGCGATGGATTCCGATCACCCAAGGATGAACCGCTGGCGCCAACTCTTCGGGAACCGACGGCCGTTGATTGGCGTGATCCACCTGCCCCCGTTGCCGGGGGCCCCGGGCTGGGGAGGGGATATGGACGGGGTGGAAACCTGGGCCTTGGCGGATGCCCAGGCCTATGCCAGTGGCGGCGCCACCGCAGTGCTGGTGGAAAACTTTGGCGACCACCCCTTTTTTCCCCGTCAGGCGCCACCGGAGACCGTTGCCGCCATGGGCCGCATTGCCACCGCCGTGGTGCGGGCGGTTTCCCTGCCGGTGGGCATCAACGTGCTGCGCAACGACGGCGCTGCCGCCCTGGCTGTGGCCGTGGCCAGTGGGGCCCGGTTTATCCGGGTGAACGTTCTGAGCGGCGCCATGGTGACCGACCAGGGGCTGATTCAGGGGTGCGCCGCCCAGCTTCTGCGGCAGCGACGGCTCCTGGCTGCCGACCATGTGGCTGTGTTGGCGGACGTGCTGGTGAAGCACGCCCTGCCCCTGGCGCCATTGCCGGCGCCCATGGCGGTTCAGGACACCTTGAAACGGGGTGGCGCGGATGGGGTGATCGTGTCGGGGGACAGCACCGGAACTCCAGTGGAACCGGAGATCCTGCAGCAGGCCCGCCATGCCGCCCAGGGAGCGCCTGTGCTCATTGGCAGCGGCTTCGGGCCAGCCACTGCAGACCACCTGGGTCCCCTGTGTGACGGGGTGATCGTGGCTTCAGCGCTGAAGCGGGACGGCCAACTGTGCAATCCGGTGGATCCCCAGCGGGTTGCGCAGTTGCGGGGCAGGTTTCACCCTTGAGACCGCAGACGGCGGGACGCGGGAACAGCCAGCAGAGCGCAGCCCAGGCCCGCAAGCCATAGGGGAGCCGGATTCGTGGACCGAGGCGGTGTGGCCCCCTCATGGGTGTGGGGAACGACAGTGCTGCCGGGAGCGTGGGGATGGGCGGACGCCTCGGGGGACCAACTGCCGAAGGCCAGGATGCTGCAGCTAACGCCAGCGAACAGCAGGGCTGCCCGTTGGCAACGGGTGGGTGATTGCGTTGTCATCAAGGTGTGGGCTGAGGAAAAGCGACCTGCCGGCCATTGTGCCATTCACCGGTCCATCCTGGTGTCAAGATGGGTGGAACGCGACAGCGCTTGCATGGGCAGTTCACGTCTGGGCCGATACAATCGCAACGAAGCTATCGACCGGTGGCCCCGTCTGGTGATGGCTGTTCTGGCTTCAATCGGGGCGGTTGATACAGGCCTCATCACCCTCAAGCGCTGGCAGATTGTGCCGGAGTTGGCCTGCCCCGTCACGGGAGACGGATGCGACATCGTACTCAATAGCCCCTGGGCCACGGTTCTGGGGCAACCCTTGGCCCTGTTCGGCTTTCTGGCCTATGCCACGGTGCTGGCGGTGGCCGCGGCGCCCCTGTTGGCGCCGCGGCAAAGCCGCTGGCAACTCAACCGCGCCACCTGGCCGTTGCTCATGCCCCTGTGCCTGGCCATGGCCGTGTTCAGCCTCAGCCTGGTGGTGTTGATGGTGGCGGTGATTCAGGCCTTCTGCTTCTTCTGCCTGCTCTCGGCCGTCCTCTCGGTGCTGTTGTTTCTCATTGCCCTGTTGGGCCACAGTTGGGATGACGTGGGCGCCCAGGTGTTTCGGGCGTTGATTATTACCCTGGTGGTGGCGGTGGTCTCCTTTGCCTGGATTCAGGCCAGTCACCCTGATCGCCAGGTGGCCAACCGCGACGGCCGCCATCCCCCCGCTATCACCACCCCCAGCAACGAAGCCCAGATTGCCCTGGCCCGGCACCTCAACGCCACCGGCGCCGTCGTCTACACCGCCTACTGGTGTCCCGCCTGCCGTGTGCAGAAGGAATTGTTCGGTAAGCAGGCCGCCAAGGAACTGGCCATTGTGGAGTGTGCCCGGGACGGTTACAAGGCACAGCCCCAACTCTGCGGGGAGAAGGGCATTGAGTCCTATCCCACCTGGGAATTCGATGATGCCCTGCTCACGCCGGGGATCAAGAACCCGGAAGAGTTGGCGGATGTTTCCGGTTACGCCGGGGAGCGTCTGTTCCCCACCCTGCCCTCCGAACCCTACTCATCTCCATCCGGCAGTTCCCCTCGGCCATGACCATCTGAGGGGTTAACCTGTAGTCCATAGGTTCCGGTGCATGCAGTGACCTCCGGTACGCCGACAACCAAATCTCAGGTCCCGCCCCCGCCAACAGCAGGTGTTTCCCCAGTGGAGCGGTGGCGGCGGTGGGGAGAGCCTGCAGTTGCCAGTCCCATCATCACCGCCCTGGTGATTTCCCTGGTCAGCATTGGCGCAGTGGCTTTTCAAGCCCTGAAAGCCGATATCAGGGCCGTTGAAACCAGGCTCATCACCGTTGAGGCCACACTCCGGGAAGAGATCAGGGCCGGTGAAGCCCGGCAACGGGAAGAGATCAGAGCCGGTGAAGCCCGGCAACGGGAAGACGTGACGGCCTTGAGGGAAGACGTGACGGCCTTGAGCGACAAGCTGGATCGGGTGTTGGAAAACCTGCTGGCGGCCCGGTGAGCGGTGGGTGCGCCAAGGCGCTCTAACCAACAAGCGCTCTCAACGGTCAGTCTTCAAGGCCCGCAATCCACAGGAGCGCTGCTGATGGCTTGGCCCTGTTGCTGGCGGCTGTGGCGGCGCCAGAAGGGCTGTTGAGCCGGATGATCCAGGCGGTGATGACCACCCCGGCTTTCCCGGCGGAAGCGGGCCGCCTCCAACAGCAACAGCCCCAGGGAGCACAGGTGCTCCAGCTCGACCCAACGGCGCAGCAGTCCCATGGCCTGGGGCTGGACGGGATGACGATCACCGGGGGCGCTGGTTTTGAGCCAAGCCAGTTCCGGCCTGTGGTCCAACCCATGGGCCAGTATCTGTAATTGCTGTTGGGCCATGGCCATGGCCCCCTCCTGGCGATTGACCCCGGCCATGGTCCAGCAGAGATGCCGAATCCGGCGGCCCATCTCCTGTGCCGTCACCATGGACCGGCTGGTCACGGCAACCGGCGCCCCTGGACAGCGGGCAGGAACAGCTTTGGATCCAGGGTCCAGATCCAGAGCGCCCCGCCCCAACTGGTGGGCCCAGACCAGGCATTCCATCAGGGAATTGCTGGCCAGGCGATTGGCGCCGTGTACCCCGCTGCTGGCCACCTCCCCCAGGGCGTAAAGCCCCGGCACCGTGGTGCGGGTCTGGAGATCGGTCTCCACCCCGCCCATCCAGTAGTGGGCAGCGGGGGCCACGGGGACCGGCATGGCGAGGGGGTCAATTCCCCAGGCGCGGCAGCGCTTCAGGATCGAGGGGAATTGCCGCAGCAGGCGCTCCTGGCCGATGGGACGCAGATCAAGCCACACATGGGTGTCGCCGCGACGCACCATGTGTCCGGCCACGGCCCGGCTCACCTCATCGCGGCTGGCCAGGTTGCCTCCCCCCACCGCAGCCACCGGATCACTGCCGTCCAGACTGTTGAGGACAGCCCCTTCCCCCCGGGCCGCCTCACTGATGAGGAAGTGGGGCGCTCCCGGAATCATCAGGGCCGTGGGGTGAAACTGCACAAACTCCAGATCCCGCACCACGGCGCCGGCGCGGTAGGCCATCACCACCCCGTCCCCGCTGGCAAGAGGGGGGTTGGTGGTCTGGGCGAACAGGCGGCAGCCGCCGCCACTGGCCAGCACCACGGCCCCGGCCCGCAGCCAGCCGATCATCCCGGCCGCCATAAGCTGCAAGCCACAACAGCGCCGGCCATCCCGCCAAAGCTGCAACACCACGGCCTCGTTGTGCTGATGCAGACGGGGCCGTTCCCGCACCCTGGCCTGGAGCACCTCCACGATGGCCCGTCCGGTTTGATCCGCCGCGTGGAGCACCCGTCGCTGGCTGTGGGCCGCTTCGATGGTGCGGCTCAACTGCCCCCCCTGGCGGTCAAACCGCACCCCCAGAGACAGGAGCCGCTCCACACAGCGGGACGCCTGTTCCACCAGCAGTCGCACGGCGGGGGGCTCACAGAGACCGGCACCGGCCGCCAGGGTGTCGTGAAAGTGGGCCTCCGTGGAATCATCCGGACCCAGGGCCGCGGCAATGCCCCCCTGGGCCCAGCGGCTGGCGGAGCGGGCGCGGGAATCCTTGGTGAGCAGCAGGATGTCGAGTTCGGCCGGCAACTCCAGGCAGGCCATGAGGCCGGCAGCGCCGCTGCCCACCACCACCACGTCCCACGCTTGGTCAAAGATGGGGAAATCAGGCTTCATCGGCCCGCAGGACCGGGCCGGCCCCTACCGGCAAAGCCTGTTGCCGCCCCTAGCGGTATTGACCATCGTTGATGCGGTCAAAGCCCACGTTCAGCGCCAGTTCAGGGTCTGTCACAGTGAAATTGCCCTTGTACTTCTCGAACAACTCCTGCTGACGCTGGGTCAGGTCCAGGTTGAGCACGTCGTCAACGTTTTCATAGGGGCCGCCAACAACGATTTTGCCCGCCAGGGTGGGATACATGCCGGGGAACTGCTGGAAGCGCCGCACAGAAGCGTTGTTCAAGTCCACCAGACCCTTTTTCTGCTCTGCCAATTTGGCATCAGCGGCATTGCGCAACTCAATAGCCACGGCGGCCTTCGGCGCCATGGCGCCGAGCAGCCCGACGGCCATCACTGCCGCCAACAGCCAAGTACCAAAACGCTTCATCGGAATCGTGCCATGGATCATCGGGGAGTGGCCCTCTTCAAGGCCCCCAGCAGCCTGACAGATGGAACGAACAAATCCCCCGTTCAGGGGCGGGGCTTTTGCAGTTCTTCAAGGATACCCCTGGGGGTGTTCGGGATTTGCCCGGGGCGTTGGTTCACCCAAGGCCTGTACCAGAGCACGAAAATGTTCCCCCCGGGCCTCGAAGTCGGAGTATTGATCGAAGCTGGCGCAGGCTGGAGAGAGGAGCACCGTTGGGGCCCCCTGCTCCAGGGCCAGGGCATGGCTGCGGGCAACCGCCTCCTCCAGGCCCTGCAGCCGTTGGCACACAACCTGGGGACATGTCTGCCGCACCTGGGCGGCGAAGGCGTCTCCCGCTTCCCCGTAGCAAATCACGGCAGCGGCCTTGGCGGCAATGCCCTCCAGCCAGCCATGGGCTTCCCCCTGTTTGGCCCGTCCCCCCGCCAACAGCACCAGGGGACCATCCAGGGCCGCCATGGCGATGCGGGCCGCATCGTAGTTGGTGGCCTTGCTGTCGTTGATGTAGGCCACCCCCTGGTGGCGGGCGATGGTTTCCAGGCGGTGGGGTACCCCGGGAAACGAGCGCAGTCCGGCAGCGATCCCACCGGGCTCCAGGCCGGCTTCCAGGGCGGCCGCCGTGGCCAGCAGCATGTTGACGCGGTTGTGTTGACCGGGCAGGGACAGGACGTTCGCCCTGAAGAGGGGGCCGGAGGGGGTGGTGACCATGTCCTCCTCGATGGACAGGGCCGCCTGCCGGTGGGGCTGCAATGCCGCCCCGCTGCGACAGGTGATCCAGCGGGCTGTGGGCCAGCAGTGGCGGCGGCGCCAGATTTCGGGATCGTCGCCGTTGAGCACGGGGATGGCGCTGCGGGTTATCAGGGCCGCCTTGACGGCGCCGTAGGCGGCAAAACTGCCGTGGCGGTCCAGATGGTCAGGGGTGAGGGTGCTCCAGATGCCGATGTGGGGGGCAAGGGTGGGGGAGGCCTCAATCTGGAAGCTGCTCAGTTCCGCCACCACCCAGTCGGGGCGGTGGCGCCCCCTGTGGCATTCCAGGGCCAGTTCGGTGGCGGTGGCGCCACTGTTGCCGCAGATGGGGGCCTCCCGGCCGGCCTGCTGCAGCAGATGGCTCACCATGGCGGTGACGGTGGTCTTGCCGTTGGTGCCGGTGACGCCAATCCAGGGGGTGCTGGCCACGGTTTGCCAGGCCAGTTCCGTTTCCCCATAGACCGGCACGCCCCGGCGGCGCAATTGAACCAGGACGGGCTCTGACCAGTCCACACCGGGGCTGAGCACCACAGCCCGGGGATTCAGTTGCTCCAGGAACGGCAAAGCGCAATCCAGTTGCACGTGCAAGCCCTCCTGACGCAATGCCGCGGCTGTGCTGTGCAGTTGAGGAGTCCGATGCTGTTCCAGGAGCCACACCGTGTGCCCCTGGGCGTGAAGGAGTCGGGCAGCGCTGATGCCGGAGCGTCCCAACCCAACCACAGCAGTGGCACGCACCATGGATCCTGCTGGAAATATCAATGTTAAGCCGGGTTACCTGATCCTTCAAAATATCTTCATGGTCAGATTTCAAGATCACAGATTTTCCATCCAGTTATCCAGGAGCAAACATTCTCCACAGGTATTGATTCCGTGGGTTATTCAGTAGGGGCCAAACTCCTGGTTGCCAATGGTGAAGAGGGGGCTGTTTTTCTTGAACCAGAGCCAATCCCGCAATGGCGGCGTCTCGGCCAACTCCCGCCGGCTCAGGTCCAGGCCGATTTTGTCCGACGCCTGTTGGAGCAGATCAAGCATGGCCTCCTGGTCCGGCGCCTTGGCGAGGGCTTCGTTCCAGCGCTTATGGCCCTGGATGCCTTTCACCAGGGCTCTCACCTTCTGGGCGGGGGAATACTGGCTGTAGGGGTTGGTTTCCGCCATGGCGAGACGCTGAAGGTCTCAAACGCTAGCAGGTGCGCCGCCCAGGTCAGGACAAAATGGATCACGGGCCATGTCCGAATTTGACGATTCGGAGGTGAGGGTGTCCTGTTGGCAATAATTTTCCTGGAAATGTTGTTGAGAAGTTTCTGGTGATATCAAGAGGATCAAACTCAACAATGGATCCGGCGCCCAACGGCGCTCCTCATTCCAGTTGCAGTTCCATCAACAGATCCCCACGGCAAGGATTGCCGGTAATTGAGGCCATGGACACAAACCCCATGGAGCGATAAAGATGCCTGGCGGCTACCATGGTGGGAAGCGTATGCAGGCGGATGGCGGAACTGCCCGTCTCCCGCGCCATGGAGACGGCTGCTTCCACCAGCCTTTTCCCCAACCCATGTTTTCTGTTTACCGGGCCAACGTACAGACGCTTCATTTCAATAACCCCGTCTCCACAATTCCGAAGACCCACGCAGTCTGCACTGTTACAACCGAGACGCAGGAGAAGGAAGCGTCCCTGTGGTGGCCCGTAGACAAGTTCCATGGTCCTGCATTCCTCCGCAAATCCTTCAGCGCAGACGGTCCCTGCAATGCCGGCCCCATACTCCCGCAGCATACTCCTTGCCTCAAGGTAGTCCGCCGTCGTCGTTGCAACGATTGGCTCCGGTATGGGCTGGTGGTTCCGGGAGTCCATGATGAAAATTGCCGGCCATGGGGGTGGGAGGTGACGTCTCCATAGCGACTGAGGAAAGCCTGTTGATGGATGCATCGGCTTGCCTGGTCGGATTGCCGGATCCACCACGGCTGTTGCAGGCTGAATCCAGTTGAGCAAGGGAAGAATGCCTGAGGTGATTTGCTGTGGGGAGGCGCTGGTGGATCGCCTGGGTCCACCAGGGGGAGATCCGGCCCAGGGAGGAGAGGATTACCTGGGGGGCGCCCCTGCCAACGTGTGTTGCGGACTGGCCCGGTTGGGCACGTCAACCGGCTTTCTGGGGCGGCTGGGGCGGGATGGCATTGGCGCCGCCTTTGCCCGACTGTTTCAGGAGCGGGGGGTGGACCAGCAAGGCTTGCAATGGGATGAGGGACGCCCCTCCCGGATTGTGCTGGTGCAACGGCAGCACAACGGCGAACGCAGCTTCGGGGGCTTCCTGGGGGATACCGGCCCAGGCTTTGCCGATACGGCCTTCGCCAAGGACAAGATTCCACCCTCCCTGTTCCGGTCTGCCCACTGGTTGCTGTTCGGCACCATCCCCCTGGCCAGCCCCACCGCAGCGGCGGCCCTGGAGCAGGCCACGGCATTGGCCGAGGCCCGGCAGGTGCGGTTGGTTCTGGACGTGAACTGGCGGCCCACCTTCTGGCGCTGTAGTGAAGCCATGGCCCGGCAACGGATTGCTCCCTTGCTGGAGCGGGTATGCCTGCTGAAGCTGGCGGTAGAGGAGGCGGAATGGCTGTTCGGGCAACGGGATCCCCGGGCCATT
The DNA here is from genome assembly GCA_026709085.1 of Cyanobacteria bacterium MAG CAR3_bin_5. Lineage (GTDB taxonomy): Bacteria > Cyanobacteriota > Cyanobacteriia > PCC-6307 > Cyanobiaceae > Synechococcus_B. Next base: position 31,890 of record JAPOTR010000058.1, read on the forward strand.
GCTCTGGCGTTGCCCCAGCGGCCTGCGGTGGTGGTGACCGCCGGCGGGGACGGGGTGACCTGGTGGATGGGGGGCTGTGGTGGGCGGCAGCCCGCCTATCCGGTATCCGTGGTGGACAGCACCGGTGCGGGAGATGCCTTCCTGGCGGGGTTGTTGCACCAGTTGGTGCGCCAGCCCCGGCTGCTGGATCAGCCCTCGGGGGATGACGTTGCCCAGGCCATGGTCTTTGCCAGCGCCTGTGGCGCCATGGTCTGCACAGGGGCAGGGGCCATCGATCCCCAACCATGGCCTGAGGCCGTGGCCGCCTTTCCGGGTTAGGAGTACCCTAATTCCGGACAAGAGGCCCCCTGGCGTTGGCGGACTGGGCTTGTGAGCGTGTCGTCCCCGTTGCCCTTGTCAGAGCTACAGGTCACGGTGGCGGGGAAGAACTCTCCACCACCACACCATTGGCGGAGAACGAGGGGCATGGAGCAAGTTGTTGGGCTTCGAGACCGTCAGCAGCCCCCACCTGGTGACCGGCTCCGCCTTCTCCTT
>JAPOTR010000040.1 GCA_026709085.1 Cyanobacteria bacterium MAG CAR3_bin_5
GTCCCCTCCCTCCGTCACAGCAGAACCACCGGCAAGGTTTACCGTATTACATGCGATGATCGGGACAGTTGCCTTTAATACATGTTTATAATTTGTAATTATTTTCTTTGGCAGACATTGTAGCGGATTGTTAGAAAAATTGATGCCTCCACGCTGCACAGCAGATGGTTTTATCATTAGCCATAAGCTATCGAATATGTTTTCCGGCAAACTGGTTAATTGATTGTTTTGCAGCTCGAGATCAAACAATGGGACATGTCTATTTCCATTTATCCTGCTCTTGAACATATTTTCCGGCAAACTAGTTAATTGGTTGTTTTGTAGATGAAGATAAAAAAGACTTCCTGACCGCCCTCGGCCGAGTATGCCTTCTGGCAAGGTGGTTAAACTATTATAACTCAGATTGAGACGCTGAAGTTTATAGAGTCCATTGAACATATCTTCCGGTAAAGTGGTTAAATTATTTTCACTCAGATCGAGAGACTGGAGTTTATGGAGTCTATTGAACATATCTGACGGCAAGCTATTGAGACTGGTATCACGTAAATCAAGATAGAATAGATTAGGAAGCTTGTTGAACACGCCTTGTGACAGACTGGTGAGAGCGTTGCTATCCAGAAGGAGAACGCCGAGATCGGAGAGTCCATTGAAATCACTCGCAACCAATGAAGTAATTCCTTTATTGCTAAGATTGCAAACCTTATAACCAAAAGAGCCTGTATTCCCCCAGGAATACTTAGGATATCTATCTCTGTTCTTATGATTGCTCAAGACTAACTTACGTATGACTACAGGCAGAGACTCAAATGCATCATGGCGTTCACAGATGTTCTTCTGCTGCTCCGTTGATTCCTGGTTATGGATGGTCAACGTGTACGTACCGATCACACCCACCACATAGTCGCCATTGGGAGATAACGTCAGAACGACGGTTTCGCCGCTATCCTCTATGCTGTCGTCAATGATCGTCACCGGAATGGTCGCCGTTGTCGCGCCTGCAGGGACTGTCACCACGCCGGAATTGGCGATGGTGAAATCACTGCCTGCCGTAGCAGTGCCGTTCACCGTATAGGTAAAAGTGGTATTTGCAGCCGGGGCCGGGTTCAGCGTTACCCCCACGTTGTGTGTTCCCACATCCTCTTCAACGCTGTCGCTTTCCTGAGAAAAGGAAATTCCCGCCGACATGATCGGCCCGACAGCGTTGGTGTAGACACCCGCCCAATTTCCGTTGCCGTCCCGATACTCCACGTAACCCCTGATCTCGCCACCAAGCGAAGTTATCGGCTCGTTCCAACGTATCGGTTTATACAATACGGTACAGGTGTTGCTTGTGTTAGCGCCGTTGTCGCCAGGATTACAAATATTCGGACCCAGAACCATATTCCAGTTTCGCAAGTTGTAACTGCTTTTTCCCGGAATCCGAAACTGCCACGCATATCTGAATTCCCTGTCGGAGGGAAGTTCTTCTTCCAGGAGTACACCCGGGCGCGGCGCCGGGTTCCCATCCGGGTCGTCGCTAGTCTTGGTGATCGTCAACGTCTCGCCCACCCAGGGATTTCCTGAGAGCGAAAAGGTGGCAACCCCGGTGTCGTCCCCCCACGGTAGTTCGTTTTGGCTGTTTGCCTGTGCGGCAGTTGTGAGGCCAAAAAGGAGCAGAGCAGCACCCGCCACAGCAAAGCCGGGGATTGCCTCCCTCACTCTATCCGGTAAAGCCATCGGCACATGGTAGAGGATTTTCAGGTTAGCGTCAAATCCTGGATAAGGCTACCGGCGCTTGACAACCCCTTCCACCACCGGCTTTGCATGGTGTTTGCATAGTGAGAGGGCATCCCGGTGGAGAAGAACGAGTCAGGCGCTGCCTGAGCTTGGAAGCCCCCTCTTCCCCACCGCAAAGACTGGAAAGGCTCAGCAACAGATCACAGCGGGGTTCCCTTCCCCCCGCTTCCTCTCCCCATCAGGCTTCCTAAACCCATAAGCCAAGTCCAGAGGAGCCTCTTATCCATAACTCGGGTTACCCCACCCTTTCGCCATGGCTGCGGGGACCCACTGCCGTCCCCTCCTGGTCCGGGGCGGCCTTGCCGATGGCGCTCGTGGCGCCCTGGTTGTTCAGAAACGGCAGCGGGGCATCATGGAGCAGGGCCGCCGCCATGGCTTCCAGTTGCTCAGGCGGGAGCAGACCAACGGCGCGTCCCTGCACGCTTCCGTCAGCGTCATAGAAGAGAAAGGTGGGGATGCCACGCACCTGGAATTGATCCAACTCCTGTTCCCAGAGGGGGTTTTCCACGTTGAGCAGCACCAGATCCAATGCGCCCCGGTGGTTTTTTTTGAGTTGCGCCATGGTGGGCTCCATCTGGTGACACACCTGACACCAGTCCGCGTAGAACTCCACCAGGGTGGGCCTGCCGTTGCTCAGGGCCTCGTCCAAGGGGAGGGAGGCGTGGGCCAGCGCCTCAAGACCTTGATTGCTCAGGGAACGGGTCCAAAGCACCACCACCGCCAACACCGCGGCGATGCTGGCCAAGGCCATGGCGATAACGCGGTCTTTGCTGTCCATTGCGTGATGGCTCGCGGGCAAGGCGGTCTCCCCATGGTCGCAGATGGCTAGTGTTTCCTTAGCGCCCGGTTCCCCATGAAGCAGCGGTTGACGTTGCGTCTCCCGAGGGAGGCCCTGAACCAACCCATCACCTACCGGCTGGCCATCGACTATGACGTGGCCTCGAAAATCATTCGCGCCCAGATTGGCCCCAACCAGGAAGGAGTGATGGTGGTGGAGTTGGCAGGGGATATTGACGATCTGGCTGCAGCGACGGCGTGGCTACGGCAGCAGGGGTTGGTGGTGACCACGGCAGTGGGCCAGATCAGCATTGACCGGGATCGCTGTGTGGACTGCGGCATCTGCACTACGGTCTGTCCCACCGGCGCCCTCCACATGGAACGGCCCCGTTGGATGCTCCACTTCGAAGTCCAGCGTTGTGTGGTGTGCGAGCAATGTATTCCCAGTTGCCCGCTGGGGGCCATCGGCTTGAATCTGACCGCGTCGCCGGGCAGCAGGATCAACCGCGCCCAGGAGTGATGCCACCGACCGGTTCCTGCCAGCGTCTGTTCCGTTGTCTACGAACTCCGACGGTGCTGCTGGTGCTGGCGCTGCTGTTCTACTTTGGCCACCTCTGGACACTGCGCGCCGCCAATACACCGCTTCTCCCCCTCAATGCCAGCAACAGCGCCCGGTTGTACTGGCTGTTCATCATGGCTCAGTTGCAATATCTCGTGCTGCTCTGCACCATGCCCGGCCTGGTGCTCAGGCGGTTGACCATGCCCATCACCACCAGCCGTTTTGTGAGTTTCCTGGTGGTGTTCCCCGTGGGGTTGCTGGGGGTGGCGGGGTTGATCCACCTTCAGGCCCTCGGCCATGGGCTCATCCTGGCGGCAGCCCTGTTGCTGGCTCGCCTTGACCTGACGGAGGCGGATCTGTATCCGGCGCCGGCCCGGGCCTGGCTGATCACCAACCTGCTCTCCCTGCTCATGGTCAGCCTGGGCGCCGGTCTGGGTTCTCGTCTTCCCTGGCCCCATCCCCCTGCTCTGCCGGGTTAAGGCAGGGTGTGCCGTGGAGACAGCTATAGGCCCACCAGGATTCCAGAACCGTTTTGACATAAAGGCGCGTCTCGGGGTAGGGGATCGCCTCGATCCAGAGTTCCGGCTGTTTTTCCAGTCCGTCCATGCTCCAACCGGCCACTGCCGTCGGCCCGGCGTTGTAACTGGCAATGGCGAGGATGGGCTGTTGGCCCCAGTGCTGCAACTGCTCAGCCAGATAGCGGGCCCCCAGATCCGCATTGATCTCCGCATCCAGGAGTTGGGTCTCCAGATCCCGGTCTGCCCACTCCGGGGAGACAGACGTGCTGGCCATGAGTTGCGCTGCTGTGGCCGGCATGAGCTGGAGCAGGCCCAGGGCGCCAACAACGGAGCGCTGGGCGGGACGGAAGCGGCTTTCCTGGCGTGCAATGGCCAGCAACAGGGCCGGATCCAGTCCGTGCTCCTGGGCCGCATCCGCCAGAATCCGGCCATAGAAGATTGGGTGGCGGACCTGCTCCAGGTCCAGGAGTTGCCCTTCAGTGGCGGGACGGTTCCAGCTTGCGGCATCCAGTTGCTCCAGCCCCATCCAGGGATCCATGACGGCTAGGCGGAGTTGCCCTTCGACCCAGAGGGCGTCAGGGTTCCGGGGAACCGTGGCGCCGCGCCAATGGCGCCAGTGTTCCCAGGCCAGCACGTCCAGGCCCGTGTTCCATAACCAGGTGACGGCATCGTCTCCGCTGGTGCGCCCCAACGGGGCTGTGGGGGAACGGGGGGGGACCCGCTGCAGGGGAGAGGGCCAGATCACCTGCCCATACCCAAGCCGCACCTGGCTGAGCCAGCCGTAATAGCTCCACGGGGCCCGCTGGGCCACTTGGCGCCAGAGGCGTTCCGCCTCCCCGTGCCGCCCCAGTTGCTGCTTCACAAAGCCATGCCAGAAGTCAAGGCGGACGGCCTCGGCCAGGGTAAGGCGGGGGGCATTGGCGGCAGTGGCCAAGGCGGTTTGGGCCTGGGACCAGGACCGTTGCAGCAGCAGTTGGCGGATGCCGGTCCAGGGCTCCTCGGGGGCGGTTTCGGGGGCGGCAATTCCGGGCTGACAGGCCTCTGCCGCGGGGGGGTTATCCACCTGCAACAGGGCCTCGGCCAGGGTGGCGGCGGCAGCGGGGGGAAGTTGGCTCCCCTGCTGGAAGCAGAGGGTAGCCAACAGGTATTCACTCCCCACCTGTCGTGGTCCCCAGCGGGCCAAGTGAAGGGCTCCGTCCAACTGGCGAGGGCCGGCGGTTCGGGCTGTGGTGAGGGCCGAGGCCAGGCTGGACGGATGAGCCGGGAACCGCTCCAGCAGTTCCTGATGGAGAGCATCGCCGGGATCCCCCAGCCAGTAGCGGGCATCGGCGCTGGCCGGAGTGTCCGGGAAGCGCAGCAACAGGCTGCGCCAATGGCCCTCTGACGCCTCCTTCCGCCCACGGCGCTGCTCTGCCATGGCCAGCAGGGCCAGCGCCACGGAAGGCTCTGTGCGCAAACCACGGTATTCTCCCCAGGCTTGCCCCGCCAACCAGTACAAATGCTCGTTGGGGCCTTCCGATGCGGCAGCCAGCACCAGGCGGGCCTGACGCCGTTGGGACGGATCAGGACTGTAGCGGGCCGTGCGGCGCAGCAGCGCCGGGGAACTCCAGCGATTGAGGGGGCGTTGACGTTGGGCCAAAGCGTTGCGCCCCGCCACCAGCAGGCCCCAGCTCAGCAGGCTGACGCCCCCCAGCAGCGCCACACCCGACAGCAAGCCGAGCCGGCGCCGGCGGAGCCGGGAGCGGCGGCCATGGAGACGTGGGGGGAAACGGGGGCGTTCAGGCTTGCCGCGGAATACCAACCCCCTCAGCCATGGCCTGCACCGCAATACTGATGGGGGGACCGGTGATCGAGGCTGGAATGCGCTGGCAGACTCCTGGTGTTGTCCGTTAAGGTCCTGCCACGGGGATTCTTCTATGAGTGACCTGCTTTTCCCTGAACCTGGACTGGCTGTGGAACCTCCCGCACCGGTCTTCGGGACTGACGGCATCCGTGGGCGGGTGGGGGTAGAACTGACCCCAATTTTAGCCCTCCGGTTGGGCTATGGCTGTGGCCATGTGCTGGAGCAGGGCCGGCCTGTGTTGTTGGGCCGAGACTCCCGCAAGAGTAGCCCCATGCTGGTGGAGGCTCTTCAGGCCGGCCTGCTGGCGGCGGGGCGGGAGGTGTGGGATCTGGGCCTCTGTCCCACCCCGGCAGTGGCCTGGTTGACCCGCCACCAGCGGGCAGCGGGGGGGCTGATGATTTCCGCCAGCCATAACCCTCCGGCGGATAACGGCATCAAGGTATTTGCCAGGGACGGGTGCAAGCTGCCCCTCCACCAGCAGAAGGATCTGGAGCAATGGCTGCAAGGCCCGGCGCCCCTGGGATGCCATGGGGGGGGCAGCAGCCGCCAACGTCATGACCTGCTCAAGGTCTATGAACAGGGACTGCTGCAACAGTTGGAGCCTGGCCAGGGCCGTCGACTGCGGGTGGTTCTGGATCTGTGCTGGGGGGCGGCCACCTCCTGTGCGGTCAGCATGTTCGAGCAGCTTGGCGCGGCGGTGACCACCCTCCACGGTCAGCCGGACGGTCACCGGATCAACGTGGGCTGTGGAAGCACCAACCTGGGTCCTCTGCAGCAGGCCGTGGTGGACCAGGGAGCGGATCTGGGCATTGCGTTTGACGGGGATGCGGACCGCTGCCTGGCCGTGGATCACCGTGGTCGGCCTGTCAACGGGGACCATATTTTGTATCTCTGGGGTGGAGCGCTGGATCACCGTGGCGCGCTGCCGGACCGTTGTCTGGTGATCACCCAGATGGCCAACCTGGGCTTCCGGCGGGCCTGGACGGAGCGGGGTGGGGTGCTGGAAGAAACCCCCGTGGGGGACCAGCATGTCTATGCCGCCATGGAGCGCACTGGCGCGGCGCTGGGGGGTGAGCAGTCGGGCCATGTGCTGTGGAGCCGGCACCATTTCATCGGCGATGGCTTGATGACAGCCCTGCAACTCACACAACTGACCGCCGGAAGTGGCCATTCCCTGGCGGCCTTGGTTGAGGAAAGTTTCTCCTCCTATCCTCAGAAATTAACCAATGTAAGAATAACAGATTCCCAGACAAGAGAGACATGGAAATGTAATTCCCGCCTGCAAGACGGGATTGCAGCAGCGGAAGCCGCCATGGGCCGGGACGGCAGGGTTCTGGTTCGCGCCAGCGGCACGGAGCCGCTGCTGCGGGTGATGGTGGAAGCCAGGGAAGCAAGCATGGTGCAAGACTGGTCCCACCGATTGGTCGCCCTGGCCGCTGCCGAGCTTCGGCCGTCCTAGCCTTCAGCCGTCGTAGTACATGGTGAACTCGTAGGGGTGGGGCCGTTGGCGCAACTGCTGCACCTCTTCGTACTTGTAGGCAATCCAGTTCTCGATGAAGTCGTCGGTGAAGACATCCCCCTGCTTGAGGAAATCCTTGTCGTTTTCCAGGGCTTCCAGGGCTTCGTTGAGGGAAGCGGGCACTGTGGGAATCCGTGACAACTCCTCAGCGGAGGCCTCGAACAGGTCGATCTCCGTGCCCTCGCCGGGGTCGATCTGGTTCTTGATGCCGTCCAACCCCGCCAGCACCATGGCGCTAAAGGCCAGATAGGGATTGGCCAGGGCATCGCCGGGGCGGAACTCCAGGCGTTTGGCTTTGGGATCGGGGCCGGTGAGGGGAATCCGAACCGCCGCGGAACGGTTGCCCTGGGAATAGACCAGGTTCACCGGCGCCTCGAAGCCTGGCACCAGGCGCTTGTAGCTGTTGGTGGTGGGGTTGGTGAAGGCCAGGAAAGCAGGGGCATGCTTGAGAATTCCCCCGATGTACCAGCGGGCTGTCTGGGAGAGGTTGGCATAGCCCGCTTCGCTGAAGAACAGGGGGGCGCCGTCTTGCCAGAGACTTTGATGCACGTGCATCCCTGTGCCGTTGTCGTTAAACACCGGCTTCGGCATGAAGGTCACGGTCTTGCCATACTTCCGCGCCACATTGCGAATAACGTACTTATAAATCATCACGTTGTCGGCAGTGGCCAACAACTCATCGAACTTGAAGTTGATTTCATTCTGCCCAGCGGTGGCCACCTCGTGGTGGTGCTTCTCCATGGACAAGCCCAGTTGGCACATGGTCAGCAACATCTCGCTGCGGATGTCCTGGAAGCTGTCGCTGGGGGACACCGGGAAATAGCCTTCCTTATAGCGGGGCTTGTAGCCCAGGTTGCCCCCTTCTTCTTCCCGGCCTGTATTCCACTGCCCTTCAATGGAATCCACCTTGTAGAAGCAACCGCTTTCGGCGGATTGGTAGCGCACGTCGTCAAAGATGAAGAATTCCGGCTCGGGACCGAAAAACGCCTGGTCCGCAATGCCGGTCTCCCGCAGGTACTTCACCGTCTTCTGGGCCAGGCTGCGGGGACAGCGCTCATAGGGTTGTCCCGACCGGGGCTCCTTGATGGAGCAGATGAGGCTGAGGGTGTTGTCCCGGTAGAACGGATCGATCCATGCCGTCTCCGGGTCGGGCACCATGGCCATATCGGACTCGTTGATGGACTTCCAGCCCCGGATGGACGACCCGTCAAAGGCGAGGCCGTCGTGGAAGGCGTCTTCATTAATCTGGGACGCATGGACCGTGAGGTGCTGCCACATTCCTGGCAGATCGACGAATTTCAGATCCACCAGCTCAATGCTTTCCTTGCGGATCAGATCCAGAATGTCCTGAGGAGTTTTGGCCATAGATCAGGCTAGAAAACAAGGGGGAGCACCCCAAGTGGACCACGTTAGGAACCGGCAAGGGATTTTTTGTATCAAAGACAACGGTTTTGCCTGAAGCAGGGGGAGGAACCGTAACCATTTCTGTCAAGTTCTCCACGGCTCCAGGATCCTCCGGGGCTTCTTGTCGAATGCCGGTGATACTCTGGGACGGCCCATCAATTGAGTTCCATGGCAGATGCGCTTGCTGCTCTGATCGGCCGGTACGACCTCCGCGGCCGCTATCTGGACCGTGACGCCGTGGATCAGATTGGTGATTATTTCAGTGCGGCAGCGCAACGCCTGGCGGCGGCAGAGCGGATCAGCGCCGCCGCCGGGAGCATCGTCCGCGAAGCCAGCGCCCGCTTGTTTCGCGCCGAGCCTGATCTGCTGAATCCCGGCGGCAACGCCTACACCACCCGGCGCCTCTCCGCCTGCCTGCGGGACATGGACTACTTCCTGCGCTACGCCAGCTATGCCCTGGTGGCCGGCGACAACCGGATCCTTGATGAGCGGGTCCTCGGCGGGCTGAACGAAACCTATAAATCCCTGGGTGTGCCCACAGGCCCCACGGCCCGCAGCATCACGTTGATGGCTGACGTGGTGGAGGAGATGCTGGTGGATGCCGGCATCCCGGTTGGGCCCCTGGTCCGCGCCCCCTTCCAGCATCTGGCCCGGGGCCTGGCGGAGGCGAACGTGCGCAACCGCTGAGCGGCGCCTTGCCGTTGCCCTGCCGTAACCCCTGCGCTGTGGTTGGTCCCGCAGCGATTTAGCCTTTTCCCAGTCCCCTCCGGTATTGGCTCTTCGTGACCCAGACTCTGCCCCCTCCCACAGCATCCGCAGTGGATCAGGCCCATCGTCTGTCCCTGGCTCCCCTCGCCATGCCGGAGCGTCTGCTCCTCGGCCCCGGTCCTTCCAATGCCCACCCTGACGTGTTGGCGGCCCTGGCCCGTCCCCCTGTGGGGCATCTGGACCACACCTTTCTCCATCTGATGGGAGAAGTGCAGGAGTTGCTGCGTTACGCTTGGCAGACGGACAACCGGCTCACCATCCCCGTGAGCGCCACCGGCAGCGCCGCATGGGAAACCTGCATTGCCAACACCGTGGAGCGGGGCGACACTTTCCTGGTGGCCATCAACGGGTATTTCGGGCATCGAATGGCGGATATGGCCAGCCGCTACGGGTCCAACGTGGTCACCATCGAAAAGCCCATGGGGCAGGCTTTCAGCCTGGCGGAAATCGAAGCGGCCCTGGTGGAGCACAAGCCCAGGCTGCTGGGCCTCGTCCACGCGGAAACCTCCGCCGGCGTCCTGCAACCCATGGACGGGGTGGGGGAGGCCTGTCGCCGGCACGACACCCTGCTCCTGCTGGATACGGTCACGTCCCTGGGGGGCGTGCCTCTGTTCCTGGATCGCTGGGATGTGGACATGTCCTACAGTTGCAGCCAGAAGTGCCTGAGCTGCCCGCCGGGCCTGGGGCCGGTGACCATCGGTCCACGGGCGGAGGAGCGCCTCAAGTCCCGCAGCGACAAGGTTCCCAACTGGTATCTGGATGTTTCCCTCCTGAGCCAATACTGGGGCAGTGACCGGATTTATCACCACACGGCGCCGGTGAACATGAATTACGGCCTGCGGGAAGCCCTGCGGCTGCTGGCGGAGGAGGGGCTGGAAGCCGCCTGGCAGCGCCACCGCCGCAATGCCGAACTGCTGTGGGAAGGGCTGCAATCCCTTGGCCTGAAGCTGGCGGTGGAAGAGGATCTGCGCCTCCCCACCCTCACCACGGTTTGCATTCCCGAAGGGGTGGACGGCAAGGCGTTTGCCCGGGCCTTGCTGGACGAAGAAGGTGTGGAGATCGGTTGTGGGCTGGGTGATTTCGCTGGCAAGGTGTGGCGCATCGGGCTCATGGGTCAGAACAGCGCCGCGGAGAACGTGGAGCGGCTGATGGACCTGCTGCGCCAGCGCCTTGCCGCCGCTGTCTGAACCAGTCCCGCAACAGGGCAGCGCATTCCTCGGCCAGGATTCCCCCTCGGCAAGCCATGTGGTGGTGGGCGGCGGGGCTTTTGCTCAGGTCCACCACCCCCCCCAATCCCCCCCGCTTCCCATCAGCCGCCCCGAAAACCACCCCCCCCATCCGCGCCTGCAGCAGGGCCGCGGCACACATGATGCAGGGCTCCAGGGTGACCAGCAGAGTGCAGTCGTTAAACCGCCAGTCTCCCCGCAAGGCGGCAGCCTGACGCAGGGCCACCAGTTCCCCGTGACCGAGGGGATCCCCGTCCCGCTCCCGTCGGTTGGCTCCCCAACCAATGCTGCGTCCGCGACGGTCAAGAATGACTGCGGTCACGGGAACCTCTCCCTCTCTACCCACCACCGCGGCCCAGCGCAGCAGGCGCCCCATCCACATGGCGGCGAGGCCGTGATCCCAGCCTGATTTCATCATTCCGTGCAATCAACAGACCTGGATGCCTTCCCCTGCAGTTTGCCCCCTGGTCAGCAACGCCACATCATGGTGGCCCTGATCCGTCAGGCGGTGACGCAGTTGGAGCGGTGGCATGAAGACGCTCCGCAGCGGTTGCCACTGCCCCGCTCCATGGCCATGCCGCCGGTGGCGCCGGCGCCATGGGGGCTGGATGCCGCTCGTCTCATGGCGGACCTGGACCTGGTGGTGCGTGGGTCCTACAACCCGTGGCATCCCGGGGCCATGGCCCACCTGGATCCCCCACCCAACCCGGCCTCGGTGGCGGGGGACCTGGTCTGTGGCTGGCTCAACAACAACATGCTGGCGGAAGAGCTTTCCCCGCTGCTCAGCCGGTTGGAGCGGCGCCTGCTGGGCTGGATTGCCCAACGGCTGGGGCTGGGGGACAATGCCGGTGGCGTCATGGCCAGCGGGGGCACCATCTGCACCATCACGGCCCTGGTTACGGCCCGCCATCAGCGGGGGCTGGATGGGCAACAGGTCTGCCTCTATGCCAGCGCCGATTGCCACAACTCCCTGGCCAAAGCCCTGCGGGTGATGGGTCTGCCTGCTACGGCCTTGCGTCTGGCGCCCACCGACGATGCCGGGCGCCTGGATCCCCACCTGCTGGATCAGGCCCTGGAGACGGAAACGGACCCGATCCTGGCGGTGGTGGCCACGGCCGGCACCACCGTCCGCGGCGCCGTTGACCCCATCGGTCCCATGGCGGACATCTGCCGCCGCCGGGGCCTCTGGCTCCATGTGGATGGCGCCGTTGGCGCCGTCTGTGGACTGGGCGGCCGGCGCCATCAAGAGCGGGTTGCCCATATGGGCCGTGCCGACTCCCTCACCATGAATCCCCAGAAATGGCTGGGCATCGCCAAGACTTCCGCCATGGTGTTGCTGCGTCAGCCCCAGGGATTGGCAGACGCCTTTGCTGCGCCCCTGGCCTACATGGAGCCCGCCCGGGTGGTCCACGGTGGCGATTGCGGCCTCCAGGGAACCCGCCCGGCGGAGGTGTTGAAGCTTTGGCTGGGGCTGCGGCACCTGGGGCAGCATGGCATTGAGGAACTGCTGGACGGGGCCTTGCAACGGGCTCGAACCCTGCGGCAGGCCCTGGCCCCCCTGCCCCTGATCATGCCGTCCGGGGATTTGCACATCGTCTGCTTCCGGCCCCGCACAGCCGGCAATAGCGAGGCCTGGAGCCGCCACACCCGGGAACTGCTGCTGGATCAAGGACTGATGCTCTCCCGCCCCCGCTATCGTGGGCAGCACCACCTGAAAGCCGTGCTGGGCAATCCCTTCACCGGGGTGGAGCAGATTGCCGCAGTGGCGGACACGGTCGCCGCCAGCCTCTCCCGTTAAGTCAACCGTTGTTCAGAGGGGGATTGCCCCTAGGCTTGGGGAGCCGGGGGTGTGGACCATGTGCCCCATGCAGTGACCGATGACCTCCACCAGTCCCGCCTCCAACCCCTCCGACCCCAAGGATCAGCCCGCCGCCAAGGCGACCCCTTGGACGGCGTGGCGGCGGCGCTGGCTGGAGCCGATTGTGGTGGTGACCATCATCATTGCCTTGGCCACCACCTTGGCCACTGGCGTCATGGCGGAGTTCCGGTCCGTCAAGACTGACATTCAAACCAGCGAAGCCAGGCTTCATGAGGAGATTCAGACCAGTGAAGCCAGACTGCGTCAGGAGATTCAAACCGGCGAAGCCAAGCTCCGTGAAGAAATTCACGCTAGTGAGACCAGGCTGCGTCAAGAAATTCAGGCCAGCGAAGCCAGGCAGAACAAGCGCACTGATGAGCTCAAAACGGACATCAGGGCCATGAACGAGCGGCTGGACGCCATGAACGAGCGGCTGGGACGGGTCTTGGAAGTGCTGCTGGCAGCCAAGGCTTGAACTGGGGTCAATCAGGATCCGTCTTGCCATTCCCGCGAAAGCGGGAATCCATTGCCTTTGCCCAGAAAACCGAACCCCTCAACACCCATCCACATCCCTCCAACGCCCACGGCAACCCCTCCACAATCCCCACAGTCTCAACGGAGAGGTGAACAATACGCCCCACAGCGGCAATAAAGGCGGCCTCATCAGGGAACCAGGCGTTGGGATCGTTGCGGATGCCACTGTGCTTATCGGTGGTGATGCGATAGCGATCCATGAACCAGCCCAGGGGCGTGCGGCCGTTGACCTGGTAACGATGGGCTTCTGGCGGAATGCCTTTGAGGCGCAGGTGATCGTTCACCACCAACACATCCTGATTCTCCCCAACCAGCTTCATGGCGCGGGGGGTGAAGAGGGGGCCAGTGCCGGTGGTTTGGGGCGTGAGGGGATATTGGGGGCCGGATTCATCATTGAGGTGGAGGGTGGCCAGGGCTTGGCCGGCTTGGGCGAAGGCCTGGAAATCGGGGGCGAAAGGAATGCGGGGCAGGGATTTGGCTAGATCATTGGTGAAGCGGGCGCGGAAATCCGGTGCGTGCAATACGCCATAGACATAATCAAAGACGGCGTCCTTGGTGATGCCGGGATCTTGGTAATGGGAACGGAAAGCGGCAAGGGCTGTGTCGGAGATGTTGTCAACGCGCTCCAGGGCAGGGGCTTCGTCCATGAGAGAAGATGCTTTACTATGGATGAAGCGATAGCGGGGGAAGCATTGGCCTTTGGAAATGAGTTCAAGGTCCGGCATACAAGCAACCATCAGGGCTGAGAAGGGTTTGGTGGAGCCGACGCCGGGTACGCAGATGGCAAGGTTGTCGGTATCAGTAGCAGGGAACATGGCAGCCATAATTCCTGGTCTCTGGGCCGGGATCGGTTCTGCATAAAGAAATTGTTTTACGAAGGCCGCTCCGTGGTGTCCATCCAGATGCGACGGCGAAACTCGGGCCGCCCCGATGCCGCCAGGAAGGAGTCCATCTCCACCTTGGCGATGCTGCCTTGGCTCTCCCGGAATTTGCACTGGATCGCCACGTATGCCCCCGGCTCCTCCTTCAGTTCCGCCACCAGGTCGATGCCGGCATCATCGGCGGGTAACCCCCGCTGGCGCGCCCACTCCCCATAGGGCTGCACCCTGCCGAACTGGGCCGCCTGCACAGGGTCATGGGTGAGAAACGCCATGCAAAGCGCCTCAAACGCCGTCCCCATGTCCCGGCGGCGGCTGAAGGATGCCTGGGCCGCCTCCTGACGCCAGCCTTGGAGAATCTCGTCAAGGGGATGCATGGGCCAGGCAGGCAGCGGATCTTGTCTTGGGGCAATTTAAGAGGACCCCACCAGCTTTTGCCTTAGCACCCGGATACGACCCCGCAGCTTGGCGGCCTCCTCGAACTTCAAGTCCTGGGCACAGGTTTTCATCTGGTCCTCCAGTTGGCTGATGAGTTCGGGCAGGGCCACCAGAGGCACGTCGTCCTTCTCCGCCTGGACAACTCCAGATCCGCCAGGAGCGGAGGGGGCAGGCTCAAGAGCCATATGGCCAAAAGATGGCAATGGTGGTGAAGGGAGATTCCCCTTCACAGAGCGCAAGTGATGGTGCTGTAGCATCTTTCATATTCTTGACTTCCGTCTTCCCAAGCCATCGTAGCATCCCCATAGCAATGTTCACCTCCCTGCACCTGAAACAGTTCAAGTCCTGGACGGATACCGGCCCCGTCACCTTGGCGCCGGTCACGCTTGTGTTGGGCGCCAACTCTTCGGGAAAATCGTCCCTCATCCAGAGCCTGTTGCTCCTCAAGCAGACGGTGGAATCATCGGATCGCACCATCCACCTCAATCTGGGCGGGGATGATGCCACGGACCTTTTCAACTTTGGAGACTTCAAGAGCATCCATAAACAGGGGGCAACGGATGATCGTTTCTCCATCAGCTTCTCCTTCAAAGGGATTAGCACCAGACAACGCAAGGAGCGGGTCAACGGTGGACACTTTTCGGCTTGTTACCGCCAAACCTCGGCAGGTGCAACAGTCATTCAGGAACTTCGTCTGAAAGATTCCGAGGGTAGCCACGGTTTCCGTATTGAACGGCAGGAAAAAGGGGCGTTCTCCATCTTTATGGACCCGGACAAGAAGCCACTGGGAAAAAGCAAGGACTACGCCCCTGAGCGCTCCATTGCCTTCTCCCGGCCAGCCATTAGTCTGCTGGAAGACAACGGCAATCTCGCTGAAGACGTCAGCCTGGCCATTGACAGGAAACTGAGAGCCTTGACGTATCTGGGGCCACTGCGCCGCCAGCCGGAGCGGGACTATCTGTGGAACAAAGCCCAACCGGGCGAAATCGGCATCGATGGCCGTCGCGCCATTGATGCCTTGCTGGCCAGTGCCTTCCCCGATAAACCCAACAATCCAGGGCATAACCGCATCCTCAACGGCGTCTCCAAGTGGCTCCGGAAAATGAACCTGGCTGAGCAGCTTGAAGTTTGCCAGGTTGGACGCTCGAACCGTTATGAAGTTGTTGTTAGTTCTCATGGGATTTCCACAAACCTTCGGGACGTGGGCATCGGCGTCTCCCAGGTGTTGCCCGTGCTCACCGTTGCCTTCTTTGCCCCGCCCGGCTCCACGGTGGTGCTGGAGGAGCCGGAGATCCACCTTCATCCCCTGGCCCAATCCCTGCTGGCGGAGCTGTTCGCTGAGGTGAGCCGTGAGCGGCGGATTCAATTCATTGTGGAAACCCATTCGGAGCATCTGTTTCGGCGGATGCAAACCTTGATCGCTCGGCGGACCATCGAACCTGACCACTGCGCCATGTATTTTGTGGGGAGGGATCAAGAGGGATCCAACCTTCGTGAACTGGCGCTGGATGACTACGGAAGGGTCAAGAACTGGCCTGATCAGTTTTTTGGTGACGCTTTGGGAGAAACTGCAGAACAGGCTCGCCTGATGTTTGAGCGGCGCATGGAGGAGGGCCAATGAAAGAGCGCTACGTTGTGGATACCAACGTGCTCATTGCCGCCAGTACAGGAGACCCGCAGGATCCCAAGGACATTGATGCAACCCCGGAGGATCTATCCTTACGCTTGCAAGTTTTTTGTTGGCTGGACGAGTTCAGGGCATCGCCATCTCATCTGGTCCTCGATGAAGTGGGCAAGATTCTCAAAGAGTACAGAAATAAGTTGGATGAGCAAGATTTTGGCATCCAGTTGGTGATCCACAAGTGGAGCACCTCCGCTATCGATAACGTCAGCGTTGAGTACGACGCCAATGGCCATGGCTGCTTGCCGGATACTCTGGCTCCCACCATCCATGACAGGGAGGACCGCAAGATGGTGGCCGCTTGCCTGGCGGCACTGGTCACCCATGGCTCTTGCCTGATTGCTTTTGCTGGTGACAGCGACTGGATTGACTGGGAAGAGGCGTTGCACCAGCATGGGGTGGAATTGGAGCCCATCATTGAGGACTGGGCGCGCCGGAAGTATGACGAGAAGCAGAAGAACCGTCGGGCATGAGGGGTTGCGTCTTTCGGATCTCTGACACTTTTATAAGTAAATTAATCCGAATACTCTGCAAGTCTTGCATTTCCTGCCACAACTAAGTGGTCAACAATTCGTTGCCAAATAGCCAAAGTTTCGTCACTAATAGCAGCGAGTTCTTTTATTTCAGGTAGCCAATACGGCAGCAGAGATGAACATTGAGCGATATACGTGGGATCTGGCTCCATGAGCTTCTCTATCCATGGCAGTCCCACAAGAGCTCGTTGCTCAGGTTCAATATGATCAATAAAAGTGATCAGATAGTCAACACATCTAGGATGGCCTGCTGCAGGTACCAGCCATGCTTCAATCTCAGTTTTTAACTCAAGCGGTTTCCACCATTGAATCGGATCTCCATTAAGCTCGCGATAGCGATATGTATTTTCGCCTATGTGATTGGGTATGAGAGATGCAAAGACCATCTCACTATATCTATCTTCTTCCCAAGTTATATGTTTAGATCGCATGAGTCGAAGTACGTAGTGAATGAGATTAGGCCAGAGTCTCCATGCAACTTCTGCCCGGTCTGACGTTTCCTCTGCTGCTGCTGATAAAGCGCGGAGAAAATTTTCAAGTAATGCCAAGTTATCACCATAGCCATTGACATGATCGTAGATAGCCTTGATAGCCACATCATCATTATCTCTAGCCAGGGTCAGTAAAGCCCGTGCGCTCACAAGAACCTGTAAACCATGTGGATCAGTATACCTCTTATCTACTAGCAAAGCCCGCTGCTGTGCGGCAAGGAGAACCAACAGCAGGTCCTTGGCCTGACAAGAAATACAGATATGAGCCATCGCTGCCGGTGCCAGTGCTCGAATGGCTGCATCAAGTTGAGAGACTCGAATTAAAGTATCAGCGGTGCTGGCAAGTGACTCAATGATGGGCTCCTCAAGTGCAAGGATACGGAGTCGTTTCCAGGAATCAAAAACACAGCAGCGCATCATTTCAATCACGATTTTCCATCCCAGTTCATGATGGCAGCATTCATTCTTCTCATAAGGCGTCTCCCAGAGGTAATCTAAGCCATGGGCAAGGTAAAGGCGAACTTCATCTGTCATAACTCGCGCAAGATTAAAGCAAGACTGAACAGTCCGCTCAAAGGTATTTGATCCATTCTCCTCGTCAACTAAGGCACGAAGTTGTGCGTGATTAGGCAAAAGCAACAACGGAAGAATTCGTGCTGCACTACGGTCAGCGCCGTCTTTATCTTCAGAAAATTCGTATTCAGTTTCAGCTTCTCTTGCTTCCCCTGCGCTTTCACCAATGCGAAGCAAAATCTCTACAGAAAATAACAGCACATCGTTTGGAAGACTAACGCTATCCACAAGGTGCGCTTTGAGTGCTGCCGCTGCAATCAAAGCAGAAATGTCCCAAGGGCTGCTTCCTAAAGACACTTGCTTATTAAGCAAATTCTGTACAAAAGCAATATCGCTGATTAAATCATCAGTATTAATTGATCTCGATATCATTTCTTTATTTCCAATAGAATAACGAGGTAACAGTCCTAACGCCTTTATTGTGAGGTCTGCGGTTTCTGTTCTTTCTTGAAGTGCTTGTACAACATCATCAGGTGCTTTAGTCTCGACCCAGGTACCTCCTTCTCCTTTTCTTACTTGATATGTATCGCGATCTAAGCTGCTAGCCCAAACATGAGCCTCTGAAACTAGCCACTTACTTTCTCTCTGACAGATTTTATGATCTGGCGCTAGTGTTACTAATTTCTCTGCATTCGAAATGAGAATATGACCGAGATTACGTAGCTTTATATCACGCTCGTTATTAGCATTGGTAACCATAAAGAAAGCTGCTTCCCGAAGCGACCACTTTCGGCGCTCTGGCGCGACAAGATTATCAGAACTGGCTGCAAGCCCACTACTCTCTCCAACAACTCGGGCGAATTCATAATGCCAAATAAGTGGTTCGACTAGATAGGGATCTAGAAGATTATCTGCTTGTTCAAGGTGTCGCATAAGTAATCCTACTATTAGTCCAAGCATAGCAAGATTTTCACAACCATTTAACATTATGGTGATCAAAGTTTCAAGTGAAATATTAGATTCTTTAAGCATCTGATCACAAACAATCTCTAGTGCCTGTAACGCACTAGAGCATGGATCTGGACCTACTCCTGTACCTCGGTACCAACGCCAGACATGTTCATCTCCAATGTAAGATTTGCAATTTCCAGTTATCTTAAATTTATTCTCATATAATTTAAGATTTTCAAATTTTATTGACTGAGGAAGATAGCCATAACCATGATGGACAAGATCGATTACACGAATACGCGCTGCGTGATTGAGCAATCTGTTGAGTACTTGAACGCCATTGCAAAAGTCGATTTGGAATAGTGGGATAAAAGGACCACGGTGCCAAGCGCCACGCTGACCATGGAAGAATTGTCCGCGATGGGGTCGTACACCTTCCGTGTGGAGACTGCTAAATCTAATGGTCTCTACCTCTTCATCCAGATAGTAGGCCTCAGTCAGCTCGGCCAAAAGTCCAGACCGGTCTTTAGCAAGTGCTCGGCCTGCCCAGAAATCATCTACAGCAGGCCCGAGATAATGTTGGGCGTCTTTTGCAACCCTCATCAGAATTGCCTTGCCCTCTTCTCCCAAGTCTGGACCCAGCAGCGCCAAGAGCTGAAGAACCAACTCGTCTTTTATCTCTCTGGGAATCTTTTCCTGCCGGTGCCGTGAATAGTGGCTACTGGGATCAGTGTCTGAGAAAAAGCCCCTTTCTTCTTGGGTCTGGCGCTCATGTTCCGCAGCTTCTGGTGTGTGTTCAGCAGCTTTGCCCTGACGTTCTTCTTCAAACCGTCGATCTGCCTCTGCACAGGCATCAACGAGACGCTGGCGAAGCAAAAGACGTAATGGGTGTCCTCCAGGAGTATTGGCAATGACGTGACCGCGTAACCAGGACACCAATGGGTCCCCTACAAGTTCTCTGAATTGCCTTCCGAATTGCCATGAGGTCGTCTCTTTAAGCAGAATTTTGATAATCGGCTCCACAGCGATAATATCAATGACACCGGCTTTATCGCGGAGTCGTTGGTTGACCAGGCGAAAAAGCCTTTGAAGACCAGTTCCCTCGTTAGCTGTAAGATGTGGCCATGCGTCCCGGAGGAGGGATTCAGGATTGGTAAGCGTCAGCAATGCCTCAGTAGGTACATCCCCCCAGCGGCTTCCGTGGCCTTTCTTGACTAGTGCCTCAAGTGATTCCTGGAGTTCGGCAAATCGACCGCTCAATGGTAGCCTGGAGGTATGAGCTTTCCCTAACCATGCTTGACATGCAAGTCGTGCTGCTGCAAGAGACCAACGCGGTGGGTTGACCTTGAGCAGTTCATAACCTGGATTGTTGTCACTGGCTAGAAGAAAACGGGCAACTGCGTAGCGGCGCACTTCATCGTGCGCAAATTCGGGACCAATTCTCAATGAATCTGCAGGGGAGTTTCGCAGCAATCCGTCGCGACACAGTCCATCCAGAGCAGAAGGATCTACACTATTGATGACATCAAGACGCTCTCCTTTACCAAGTTCTAACTCCGCAATCTTCAAGAGTGTCGTCTCGCGTGAATTTGGAAATCCCCTGTCTGACTTTCCATGACGACGAACAAGACCAGTCCATACTTCATTCATTGCATCTGCGTCAGTTAGGGGAGTGCCGGAGATTTTCCCACGGACAAGTAAATCAACTACAACTAGCCGACGAAGAAGCTTGCGCGACCGTGGATTGGAACTGAGGCGCGTCAATTCTGGAAAGACCTCAACCAGTTTATCAATTTCCGAATTGTCTAGATGAGACATAGCATACTCTTGAATACAGATATCAAAGCATTCTCTCATAATATCGGACACAACCTGTTTGCTGTCAGTTGATGTCACAGCAACTACTTTTACGCAGCTATCCTTAGCAGAATTAACAAGATAACGGAACGCATCATGTCTCTCTGCAGTGACCGCATCTGCTCCATCAATCACGAGGAAGCGCTGTGGTGCGCTGAGCTCATTCAAAAGTGTATGGAGCGGAGACTCAAGAATCCTTTCCATTTCTATTACAAGCTTTGGGATGTGATGTAGATTAACACACAAGATTTGCATTCTTTTCGGATTAGCATCAGCAGTGGAAATAAGCTCTAGCACAGCAAGCGCACTCTTGCCTATACCTGATTCACTGGTTACAATTAGTGCTTGAATATTTGATATTTTCTCAATTAACTCCTTCACTTTATCATTTTGATTGAGGCGAAGATGACGATTACCATCACTTTCGGTAATCTCAGCCCGCACGGCCTGACGTGCTTGTTGATTGAGGCTGTTGAGTCTCTGCCAGCCACGTCGGTGAAGTCGTCGTGTACAATCAAGCAGCTCGTGTGTGTCACGTCGTAACGTTGTGAGGTCTACGTTTGCAGCACGCGGTGAATACTCGCTTGCAAGTGTCAACAACCGATCTCGAAGCCGTGACGCTTCTGTGCGGTCAGCATCTCTCACAATAGACTGAAGGCTATTGACGACACTGCACCAGTCGGCCTCATCCGGTGACTCCAACCGTGGCATAGATACAGTGAGCTTAGAAAGCATTTGCCAAGTACATTTTTCTACTAATCCTTGACTGGTTTCACTTGTATTGGAATTAGCTAATATATCTTTTACAATATCTTCTAGGTGATCCAGTCTGTCTCTTACTTTAGCAGGAAACTTTCGTGGTGTCCGAGCCAGATTGAAAAAACCCTCTGGATTAGACTGCTTCTTAGCCATGTCAGCTAGCTTGGCAAGTTCTTGAGCGTGCGGTTGTGGCTGCGACACCACGAGCCCCAGATGGTGTTCGGTCCCATCTGCTGGCTCATTGTCATTGATTGCAGCGTGGATAAACTGACCAATGAGTTTCTGAGTTGACCCATCACTTTTCACAAGATTTATGGAACGCCGGACACCAAGTGCCAGTTTCAACGATGGTTGAGATTCATTAGGGCGTGCTGCTTGTACGAGGAGATCGTCAACCGGATGACTTGGAGCCTGCTGAAACGCAACGCTCACAATACGGCGGCTATCTCCGAGTTCAGGGGCATTGTCACCGACAAGCAGATGCGCAAGGTACTGGACCGCCACTTTCCGTTCAAAGGTTACGCCACCCCCACCTGTGGCATAAGGACTCATGCCCTTTGGCGACAAGGCCTCATCGTCAGTGTTGCTGCCGCTGCCGTTTGCCCTGTGGTGGCTGGAATTGTCTGGACCAACTGTGCCCATCTCAAGAACCCACCTGAACTTTGAGCCTAGCCGATCTGCGGGGCATGGACTTGCGGAAAACCGAACCCCTCAACACCCATCCATCCCCTCCAAAGCCCCCGGCAACCCCTCCACAATCCCCACAGTCTCAACGGAGAGGTGAACAATACGCCCCACAGCGGCAATAAAGGCGGCCTCATCAGGGAACCAGGCGTTGGGATCGTTGCGGATGCCACTGTGCTTATCGGTGGTGATGCGATAGCGATCCATGAACCAGCCCAGGGGCGTGCGGCCGTTGACCTGGTAACGATGGGCTTCTGGCGGAATGCCTTTGAGGCGCAGGTGATCGTTCACCACCAACACATCCTGATTCTCCCCAACCAGCTTCATGGCGCGGGGGGTGAAGAGGGGGCCAGTGCCGGTGGTTTGGGGCGTGAGGGGATATTGGGGGCCGGATTCATCATTGAGGTGGAGGGTGGCCAGGGCTTGGCCGGCTTGGGCGAAGGCCTGGAAATCGGGGGCGAAAGGAATGCGGGGCAGGGATTTGGCTAGATCATTGGTGAAGCGGGCGCGGAAATCCGGTGCGTGCAATACGCCATAGACATAATCAAAGACGGCGTCCTTGGTGATGCCGGGATCTTGGTAATGGGAACGGAAAGCGGCAAGGGCTGTGTCGGAGATGTTGTCAACGCGCTCCAGGGCAGGGGCTTCGTCCATGAGAGAAGATGCTTTACTATGGATGAAGCGATAGCGGGGGAAGCATTGGCCTTTGGAAATGAGTTCAAGGTCCGGCATACAAGCAACCATCAGGGCTGAGAAGGGTTTGGTGGAGCCGACGCCGGGTACGCAGATGGCAAGGTTGTCGGTATCAGTAGCAGGGAACATGGCAGCCATAATTCCTGGTCTCTGAGCCAGGATCGGTTCTGCATAAAGAAATTGTTTTACGAATGGACGATAAGCGACAGGTCGAATGAAATTTACTGAATAGGCTATCTTCTGATTACGACGCATTTTCTCTACCAGCTCTGGGTCCCACCGAATATTACGTGACCATTGCTGAATCACCTGCTGCAAATCGTATTCGGGATGTTCAACTAGCATTGCTGAAGCACTCAGATAATCACTTATTGCCCTTTGGGAATTGTCAGCGCAGATATCGTGAGAGAAATTGTACAGGTATGTATCACGCTTAGTCTTGTAGCCATTGCTAAACAGCCCAAAGATGGCATTGTCTGCATTGCCAGCCTTGGCCTCCTTTGAACCCATAGGATAAAAGGATTCAAACGCCTCATCCCGCTGACCAATCCAGTCATGGTGCTTATCGGGCTGGATCTGCTGCCAATCGTCAATGCCGTTAATTGCTCCCCACTCCTGCAGCTTGCCCAATTTCTGCTCACGCCTGAGATGGTCGCCAATATCACGGTAGAGGATGCGGCAGCCCTGATGGCTTGCCTTGGGATTGCGCACCAGGACGGAAATGGTTACAGGAGCGCGTGAACCCTGGCCGAAGATCTTGCCCCCTTCCTGCCGTGACCGCTCCCCTTGCGTCCGCTGATTACCCCGCAGATTGAGCACATAAACGGAAGAGAACTCCTCCGCCAGGCAAGCCCGGACGCCGGCATCCACGTTGCCGTCAATCCAGGAGCCGTTGGTGACAAAGGCCACCACCCCCTGCTGGTTGATGCGATCCGCGGCCCAGCGGATGGCCATTTTGTAGCTGTCGTACAGACTGTTCTTGTTGGTGGCGCTGGAGCGGGCCGCGAAAGTCTGGGCCACCCGCGCTTCAAGCTGGGGATAGCTGACGTTGGGGTTGTTGTCGGCAGAACTGCGCTGGCCGGCGGACCAGGGGGGATTGCCCACGATCACGCGAATATCCAGCGCTTTTTGCCGTTGGCGGCGCTGGGAGTTATCGGGGAAGAGGGCTTGCAGCTTGTCGTCGTTCTCGTTGAGGGCGAAGGTGTCCGTCAGGCAGATGCCGGCAAAGGGGCGGTAAGGGCTGCCGGTGGCGTCCTGGAAGGCCACTTCGATGTTCACCGAGGCGATGTAGTAGGCCAGCAGCACGATTTCGTTGGCGTGCAGTTCGGGGGGCCGGCCGTTGCCGCCGTATTTGCGGAGAATCTGCTCCGGGGAGAGGAGGCCGGATTGCAGCATCCGGGTGATGAAGGTGCCGGTGCCGGTGAAGGGGTCCAGGATATGGACGCCCGCCTCACCCAGGGCGCTGCCGAATTCCTGCCCCAGCACGTGCTGCACGGAGTGCAGGATGAAGTCCACGATTTCCACCGGCGTGTAGACGATGCCCAACCGCTCGCTCACCCTGGGGAAGGCCTTGCGGAAAAACTTGTCGTACAGCTCCACCACGATGGCTTGCCGCGCCTGGGCGCTGGCCGCCCCCTGCACCCGGCGGCGGACGGAATCGTAGAAGGGGTCCAGGCTTTCCGCTTCTGCGGCAATGCCGGAGGGCTTGAGCACCTCCAGCACCGTTTGCATCCCCTGGCCCACAGGATTGCGCCGGGCCGCTGCCGCCTCGCCAAAGAGGGCGTCGAACACCGGTTGGGTCACCATGTGCTGGGCCAGCATCTCGATGGCGTCCTCTTCGGACACGTCGGGGTTGATGTCGTCCCGCAACTCCTTCAGGAACTCCCCGAACACTTCCCGCTCCGCCTGGCCGGCCTCCACCAGAGCGCGGATGCGGGCAATGTGGGCCTGGGCGATGCGGGCCACGTCCGTGGCCCAGTCTTCCCAATAGCGCTTGTTGCCGCACTTTTCCACAATGCGGGTGCGGATGGCCTCCGGTAGACCCTCGAAGATGGTCAGGTTGTGGTAAGCCATGGAACTGCGGGGGGCATCGGGATCGGCCGCGGGTGCTTCCGTACCGTCCGTTGCCATGGACGGTTGCCAGTCCGCCAGGGTGATGATGGAGATGTGCTGCCCGGCCTCCCCCATCTCCAGCCGGTTGAGCATCCCCTCGAAGCGCTCGTCGTGGCTGCGGATGGCGTTCAACATCTGCCACACCGTTTGCCAGCGCTTGTCGTCGGCAAGAAACTGCTGGGGGGAAATCAGGGACGGCACCACCACCGGTAGGATCACGTAGCCCAGCTTCTTGCCCGGCGCCTTGCGCATGACCCGCCCCACCGCCTGCACCACTTCAATCTGGCTCTTGCGGGGGTGCATGAACAGGATGCCGTCCAGGGCGGGCACGTCCACACCTTCGGTGAGGCAACGGGCGTTGGTGAGGATGCGGATCTCCCCCGGTGGGGTCTCCTCCAGGAAGGCCAGGGCATCGGCCCGGGCCGTGGCGTTGCAGGCGCCGTCCACATGGCGGGCGCTGACGGTGGGGAGCGCCTCGCCGTTGCCGCACACCTGCCGGCCATAGGCATCCGCCACTGCCCCGATGCTCTCCTCCAATGCCTTGGAAGACTTCACCAGATTGCAGAAGGCAATGGCCCGGCCCATGGGCGCCCGGTCGCCCTCGGGAAACTGCTGGGCGTCCATCTTGGCCAGGGCCCGCAGGCAGCCGATCATCTTCCCCTGCTCGTCTACGGTGAGGGTCTTCCCCTCCGCCAGGTTGCGAATGCGGATGCCGGCCGCCAGGGATTCGGGCACCGTGAGCACGATCACTCGGTAATCGGAGAGCAGGCCCCGCTCCACCGCATCGCCGAAGCGGGTCTCGTGGAGCATGGGACCGTAGCGCTCCTCGTCGTCCATGGAGCACAACGCGGCGGCAAACTCCCCCGCCCGGTTGCGGGCGCTCCGGGCATACACCTTCGGGGTGGCGGTCATGTAGAGCCGGCGCTCCGCACGGAGGCGGCCGTTGTCGTGGATGAGCACGAAGGGGGAGGGGTCTTCCCCGGGGATGAGGGCGCCGGCGGTGCGGTGGGCCTCGTCCGCCACCGCCAGGTCAAAGTCCGGTAGCCCGTGCTCCTGCTGGGCCGCGCCAACCATGGGGGAGGATTGATAGGTGGCGAACACCACGGTCATGTCGGCGGGGGCCGCCGGGGTGGCCTGACGAGCCAGGGCGGCGGCATCCGTGGTGGCGGGCCAGGCCAGATCCAGCACGTCCATATCGGCAGTGTCGGTGTTGGTGCGGCGGGGGCGGCCCGTTTGGTTGTCGGAGCACACCGCAAAGGCGCGGATGGGCAGGCGGGCATCATCCAGCCAGGCCCGCAGCGTTTGGGACAACAACGCCAGGCTGGGCACCAATACCAACACCCGCCCGCCGGCGCCGGCAAGCTCTTCGGCCACCCTCAACCCCACCAGGGTCTTGCCGGCGCCGCAGGCCATCAGCAGTTTGCCCCGACTACCCGGCGCCTGGAGATGGTTCAGGGCGCTGTTGATGGCTGCCTGCTGATGAGGTCGGGGCGTCTTGGGGGGTTCCCGCCCGCTGACGCTGCCGGATCCCACAAATTCCGCCCAGCGCACGGGGCTGGCCTTCAGATTGTGCAGCCCCATGCGTTGCACCGGCTTCTCCTGCTGGCGCAGGGTCTCCTCCGCCTTGGCGGACCACGGCCGCCCCGTGGTGTCCATCCAGATGCGACGCCGAAACTCCGGCCGCCCCGATGCCGCCAGGAAGGAGTCCATCTCCCCCTTGGCGATGCTGCCTTGGCTCTCCCGTAATTTGCACTGGATCGCCACGTATGCCCCCGGCTCCTCCTTCAGTTCCGCCACCAGGTCGATGCCGGCATCATCGGCGGGTAACCCCCGCTGGCGCGCCCACTCCCCATAGGGCTGCACCCTGCCGAACTGGGCCGCCTGCACAGGGTCATGGCGGAGAAACGCCATGCAAAGCTCCTCAAACGCCGTCCCCATGTCCCGGCGGCGGCTGAAGGATGCCCGGGCCGCCTCCTGACGCCAGCTTTGGAGAATCTCGTCAAGGGGATGCATGGGGTCGGAACGCCTCACCACAGGGCTTGTGTGAGGGGCAATTTACCGATCCGATGGTACGGGCTGCTTAGCAGCCTGTTGTAGCAACAGCGTTTTCACGTCTTGCCGTATCTCCTTCATATCGTCTTTCAATTCGTCAATCCGCCTGTTCATGGAATCCCGTAGATCGTCCATCCGCCGGTTCCCCCTGGCCTCACTGGCCTTGAGCTCATACAGGATCAGGCCCAAGAAGGCAGTGAAGAAGCCCGATGGCAACCATTCACTCAAGCCGGGGGGTAGCGTTGGCATTGGGTCCGGTGGCGCAGGGCGTAACGTTCAGTTTACATCCTCCCCGACCCGAGAGGACTTGGGATTCCTTCCTTCTCGCCCCTTCTCGTCAAGCATTGCTGCTGAGTGTAGCGCCCGCCTTGGCCGACCGGATAAGGAGGAGCGGCTCATGAAGGCGTGGGGGCCTCGCTGGCGCTATCGAAGCCACTGCCCACAAGCCCGTCGTCCGCCGCCAGGTTGGGCCGAAACCCCTTGGCCCAGACGGCGCGACTGCGCTGGTAAAGGGATGTCTGGTCCAGGCCCCATTTCTTGACGGTTTTTCTCAGATCGTTCTGGATATCCTCCGCCCCGGGAAAGTTGTGATAGCGCTGGAGGAGCCGGGCCAAGTCCACCAGATCCTGATCCCGGGGCGACCGGAGTTGGAGCAGACGATCCACCACCGGACGGTCCCTGCTGTGGAGAGGGTGCTGCTGTTGCTGATTGGCCATTGCCCGGCTGCGGGGAGTCACCTGGGGGCAGGATAGCCTCCCTTCCTTCTCCTAGGCTTGCCCGTAGCGGAACGGCGCCATGGCCTCAGCGAGTGTGCAGTTCGGACGTCTGCGGCGTCAGCTTGCTCCCCATGGGAAGCGGTTGGCGGCAGGGGCCGTGGCGCTGATGGCGCTGAACATCATCGGTGCGGTGCTCCCCCTGCTGGTGCAGGACACCATTGACCGCTTGGCGCCAGGATTCACCATGGGGTCGTTGGCCGGTGGGGCCGCCGTGCTGCTGGGCCTGGCCACAATCATGGCGGCGGTGCGTATGGCCTCCCGCCTGCTGGTGTTCGGGGTGGGCATTTCCGTGGAAATGGATTTGCGGCAACAACTCTTCGATCACCTGCTGGGGCAGGAGCCGGACTGGCTGGCCCGGATGCGCACCGGAGAACTCATCACCCGCGCCACCTACGACGTGAACAACATCCGTCGGATGCTGGGTTTTGCGGTTTTGAACATGGTCAACGTGGTCATGGTCTATGGCCTGCAGATACCCGCCATGGTGTCCATTGACCCGGGTCTCAGCGTGGCCGCATTGGTGCTTCACCCGGCCATGCTGCTGCTGGTGCATCTGTTCGGCAAGCGCATGGCGAGGCTCCAGCGGCGCCAACAGGAGCACCTCTCCGAGTTGAGCGACTTGATTCAGGAGGATCTGGCCGGGATCAGCGCCATCAAGATCTACGGTCAGCAGGCCAACGAGCATGAGGCGTTCAGCGTCCTGAATCGCAACTACCGGAACGCGGCCCTGGCTCTGGCCAAGGTGCGGTCGTTGCTCTTCCCCGCCCTGGAGAAGATCAGCAACCTCAGCCTGCTGTTGCTGCTGGCGCTGGGGGCAGGACGGCTGGAAGCCGCCACCCTCGGAGATCCCCAGGGCCTCACCATTGGCGGTTTTGTGGCCCTGCTCCTCTATGCCGAGCGGCTGGTGTTTCCCACGGCGTTGTTCGGGTTCACCATCAACACCTTTCAAGTGGGTCAGGTGAGCCTGGAGCGGGTGGAGGAGGTGCTGATGCGCCAGCCGCGGATCACCGATCCGGCCGCAGCGGAGCCCTTGACGCCCCAGCCGGCCGGACAACTGCGGGTGCGGAACCTTCACTACCGGTATCCCGACAGCAGAAGAGAGGCGCTGGCGGGGGTGAGCTTTACCCTGGAACCGGGGGAAATGGTGGCGCTTGTGGGGGCAGTGGGCTGTGGGAAGTCCACCATTGCCCGCCTGTTGGGCCGCATGATCGATCCACCGGAGCAGAGCGTTTTTCTGGATGGTCAGGACATCCGCCAACTGCG
This sequence comes from Cyanobacteria bacterium MAG CAR3_bin_5, assembly GCA_026709085.1. Classification (GTDB taxonomy): domain Bacteria; phylum Cyanobacteriota; class Cyanobacteriia; order PCC-6307; family Cyanobiaceae; genus Synechococcus_B. The sequence continues at coordinate 28,464 of JAPOTR010000040.1, forward strand.
ATTGGATGATTTGCGAGGTCGTATTGCCCTGGTTCCCCAGGAGGCCTATCTGTTCACCGCCACCCTGGAGGACAACCTGCGCTACGGGCAACCGGATACGGAACGGCAACAGGTGGTCCACTACGCTGCCAGCGCCCAACTCAGCCAGGACATTGACGCCTTCCCCGCGGGGCTGGACACCATGGTGGGGGAACGGGGCATCACCCTCAGCGGGGGCCAGCGGCAGCGCAGCGCCCTGGCCAGGGCCCTGCTTCAGCAGGCGCCCCTGCTGGTGCTGGATGATGCCCTGGCCAGCGTGGACAACGCCACCGCCTCGGGCATTCTGGAGAATCTGCGCCAGCACCGCCGGAGCACCGTGTTGTTCATCAGCCATCAACTGGCGGCTGCCGCCTCCTGTGATCGGGTGCTGGTGATGGAGGCGGGGCGCATTGTCCAGGCCGGCCGGCATCAGACACTGCTCCACCAGAGCGGACCCTATCAACAGCTTTGGCGGCGCCAGGAGTTGGAGACCTCCTGGTCCCAATCTCTGGGGTGAAGCCGGTTCTGGATAAGGGACGCAGGGGGTGAGAGCATCTTCCCGTGCGAACCATTGGCGCCATGCGCCCATGGCCGCTCATCAGAAGAGGAGGGAGAGGGAGAGCTTGAGGGAATGCTCCGGGGGAGTCGGGGTGTTGTGTTCCTGCCTCCGGGCCTCGACGGAGAGTTGCCAGGGTGCTGCGTGTCCGTGGGGGGAGTAGGGGGCCAGGGACCAGCGGAGGGAGTAGGCGCTGCTATCCGGGGAGAGGGCCACTGCCAGGGCGGGGGTCAGGGTGAGGCGGTCGTTGGCAACGGGGAAGCCGTAGGCCAGTTCCGCATTGAACCGCTGCCCGTTGCCGGCGGGGCCATCCACCCCCTCCAGGACAGTGGGAGCAAGGAGGGCAGCCATGCCCCCTTCTGCGGCGCTGCCCATGGCATGACTCAGGGCGAGGGCGGGGCCGCGATTGGAGGGGGCGGGGTCCCAGGCGAAGGCGAGGGCGAGGCCCTGTTCCCGGAATTCCTCGTCCACGTGAGTGAGGAGGGAGCGCCCCTTCACCTCAGCGGTGATGCCCCGTTGGGGATCGTTCCAGGAGAGCCCTGCGCCCACCTCCAGACCGAAGCCGGTCTCCGCATCACCGCCGTCATGCCGGACGCCCACCTCCAGGGAGGGGAGGAGGGACGCCCCGTTGGGCAGGGGGACAGGGCGGACGGCCTGCAGGGCGACGCGGACCATTGCCAACAATTGCAACACCTGTAGCAGGTGGCAGGTCCGGCGCTCAACGGGGCTCCCCTTCTCCATGGGAGGGGGAGAGTAAGGAGCCATAGCTCCCGTGCGTTCTCCTCGGGGCTACCTGACCGCCATGGCGGCCTCGGTCAGGCGATCCAGCTTCTCGTTGATCACTCTGTTGTCCGCCTTGATTTCAGCGAGTTCGCCCCGGATCTCCTTCATTTCTTCGCGGAACTCCCTCATCTCCTGCCGCTGCCGGGCCTCGTTGGCCTTCATTTCCTGCTGATGCCGGGCCTCGTTGGCCTTCATGTCGGCCCGGATCTCCTTCATTTCCTGCTGGTACCTGGCCTCGTTGGCCTTCATTTCTTGTTGATGCCGGGCCTCGTTGGCCTTCATCGCCTCGCGGAACTGCTTCATTTCTTCCCGCTGTCTGTCCTCGCTGGCCTTCATCGCCTCGCGGAACTCCTTCATCTCGTCCCGCTGCCGTGCTTCGTTGGCCTTGATTTCCTCGCGGAGGTCGTCAATGCGCCTGCTCTGGCCTCTTACGTCGGCCCAGACAACGGCAAGACCCGCCCCTATGGCGCCGGGTTGCAGCCAGGCAACCAGTTCCGAGGGGAAAGCGGGCATGGCCAACCAACTGTTCTTGCCCACAATCATAACACCCGGCAGGCGGCGGGGCCTGGGCTGAAGGGGTACCCGGCTTCTCCATGGGACAGGGAGAGTAAGGAGCCGTAGCTACCGGGCGTTCTCCTCGGGGCTACCTGACCGCCATGGCGGCCTCGGTCAGGCGATCCAGCTTCTCGTTGATCACTCTGTTGTCCGCCTTGATTTCAGCGAGTTCGCCCCGGATCTCCTTCATCTCTTCGCGGAACTCCCTCATCTCCTGCCGCTGCCGGGCCTCGTTGGCCTTCATTTCCTGCTGATGCCGGGCCTCGTTGGCCTTCATGTCGGCCCGGATCTCCTTCATTTCCTGCTGGTACCTGGCCTCGTTGGCCTTCATTTCTTGTTGATGCCGGGCCTCGTTGGCCTTCATCGCCTCGCGGAACTGCTTCATTTCTTCCCGCTGTCTGTCCTCGCTGGCCTTCATCGCCTCGCGGAACTCCTTCATCTCGTCCCGCTGCCGGGCTTCGTTGGCCTTGATTTCCTCGCGGAGGTC
>JAPOTR010000001.1 GCA_026709085.1 Cyanobacteria bacterium MAG CAR3_bin_5
CTCGGAGCAGCCCGGACAAGGGGAACCTTGGGAAATCGCCCTGGAGGGGGAGCGGGAAGAAAGCAACTCCGCAGACACTCCCGTAGACCATTCCCTCGGACTTCGCTTCTCCCTCCTGTTCTGACTCCTGTACAGCAGGCTCTTCCCCTGGCTCTCTTATCGGGTTCGGTTAAACTTACATTTCTCACTGGGGTTGTGTTATGGCCGATGACAGGACGGTTCGAGAAACCCATTTAGGCTGCACAAATGCTTCTGGCGAACAGGTTCATCTCACCAAGCAGGCGGAGAATCCGCCCCTGGCTTTATTCCTTCAGATGCTGGATGGCCATACCGCAGCACGCTCTGAGCAGCTTCACACCATCACTACGGATCTGGTAACTCATCTGGACGACCTTGTGGGGCTGTTGATTTGGACCTGAACACTCCTCTTGTGGCTGGCGATGAGTATATCGATGCGGATGTCAGCCCTGTTTGCGCTGGCTCGCTTCCCGCTGAATGACGGTGCCCGCCACACCATAGAATACGCTCATGCCACCGGTACGAAGAATGGGATCCTCGTTCATGACGGCAACAAGAAGTCCTCCTCCAGCCAGGGAGATCAGGAAACAAGTCCGTGTCCAGAATTCAGCCCAGAACCATTTGTGTCCATGGGCTTGATCACGATCTTGGCGAGCTTCTTGCCATGCTGCCCTCCCATCCCCCTCCTGCGAGGAGACAGGGATTTTTGTGTCCGGATCAAACCACAAATTCTTGATCTTTGCCTTTGGGGTTTCAAGCTCTTCTAGTCTAAGAATTCCTGGTTGCGAATCAGATTTTCGCAGACGGTCATGGTCAGATGGACAGCCCATGGAGATGCAGAGGGGTAGTGGTTATTGATGTTCTCAAAATTAACTACTTAAAATCAATATAGACAGCCTCCTATGGAGCCAGCACAGCTTCAGCATAGAAGACAAAAGCCCCAGCAAAACGGTAGACTTCATGAAGGATTCTTTGGACCACTAAGAAGAGGCGCTGCCTCACCGCCTGGAAAGCTTGGTGGCTCCATGCAAAACTCCTTCAGAACTGAATTTCTCATGCTGAGAGGACATTCCATGGGGAAGTTGTCCGATTCTCGCGATGCCCTGGCGTCATGGCTCCGGTGCTGGATCGCTCAAGACCGGTGACCTCGGTCTTGCCATGCACGTCTTCCAGAAACACCCGGAGAGGGGATTCGGGATCTCTGCCCTCTTGATCCGGTTGCCGGTTTTTTACCGCGATGTAGAGGCGCATGGCCCGGTGGAAGACTTCAGCCATCCCGCCCATGGCTTGCTAGGGTTGGGAGCGTTTGCCAGCGGATGCGAGCCATGCCCTACAGGCGCGTCCTGCTGAAACTCAGTGGCGAGGCTCTCATGGGAGAGCAGAGTTACGGCATCGATCCCTCCGTGATCCAGCGTATTGCGGCGGAGATCGCCGGGGTGGTGGCCCAGGGCACGGAGATGGCTGTTGTGGTGGGAGGGGGCAATATCTTCCGGGGATTGAAGGGGGCCGCCGCGGGCATGGATCGGGCCACGGCGGATTACGTGGGCATGTTGGCCACGGTGATGAACGCCATGACCCTGCAGGATGCCCTGGAGCGTCAGCAGGCCCCCTGTCGGGTGCAGACAGCCATTGCCATGCAGGAGGTGGCGGAGCCGTACATCCGCCGTCGGGCCATGCGTCACCTGGAGAACGGCCGGGTGGTGATCTTTGGCGGCGGCTGCGGCAACCCCTTCTTCACCACGGACACCACGGCGGCGCTACGGGCGGCGGAGATTGGCGCCCAGGTGGTGTTCAAGGCCACCAAGGTGGATGGGGTCTACAACAAGGATCCCGCCTGCTTCAGCGATGCGGTTCGCTACGAGACGCTAAGTTTTCAAGAGGTGCTGCGGGGGGAGTTGGCGGTGATGGACAGTACCGCCATTGCCCTGTGCAAGGACAACGGCATCCCCATTGTGGTCTTCAACCTGTTCGAGGCGGGCAACATTGCCCGCGCCATTGCCGGTGAGCCGGTGGGCACCACCGTTCATCCTGAATTGACGCCCCGCTGAGCGGACCTATGGTTCACCGGTGCCTGATCACATCAACGTCGTCATGGATCTGGAATCCCACATGGAAAAGTCGCTGGAGGCCACCCAGCGGAACCTCAACACCATCCGCACAGGCCGGGCCAACCCCAACCTGCTGGACAAGGTGATGGTGGAATACTACGGCTGTGACACCCCCCTGCGCTCCCTGGCGGGCATCACCGTCCCCGATGCTCAGACCATCCAGATTCAGCCCTTCGACATCAGCGCCATCCGCGCCATTGAAAAGGCGATCCTCAGTTCAAGCCTTGGCCTGACCCCCAACACGGAAGACGGCAAGCTCATCCGCATCGGCATTCCTCCCCTCACGGAAGAACGCCGCAAGGAACTGGTGAAGCTGGCGGCCGGCTACATCGAAGAAGGCAAGGTGGCCCTCCGCAACCTGCGTCGGGAGCGGATCGACCGCATCAAGAAGCAGGAAAAAGCCGGCGACTTGTCCGAGGATCAATCCCACGATGCACAGGAGGACGCGCAGAAGCTGACGGACCGCTTCATCCAGCGCCTCAACACCATGCAGAGGGAGAAGGAGAAGGACATCCTCTCGGTTTGATCGCCCCGCCTCAACGGACTGAGAGGGCCAGGGGGGCGCCGAGGGCGGAACGGATTTCCTCCGGCTTGAGGCAGCCGTCATGGTCCGTATCCAGGGCGTCAAACACTGCATCGGTGCCCAGCCACTCCTCGCGGGTGATGGTGCCGTCCCCATCCAGATCGTTGAGCAGGAAAATCTCCTGCGCCGCATGGGTAAAGGCCGCCTCCCCCTCCAACACGGCCAGCCGGTGACCCAACTGGGCTTCCAGGGCTTCAATGGCCTTGCTGAACCCGCGGATCCCCTCGTCCAGCTTCTCGGACGCCATGGCATCCTCGGCCATCAGGTCCGCGAAGCTGTGTTCGTTCACCCGGAGCCTGGCGCCTGGGGCATCCGTCAGATTGTCCGGATCCAGCTTGCGGAGCAACAGCCCCTCGGTGCGCCCCAGTTGATCCAGGAACTTGGGCGCAATGGTGAGCAGGTCGCAGCCAGCCAGCTCAATGATTTCCTCCACGTTGCGGAAGCTGGCGCCCATCACCTGGGTTCGGTGGCCGAAGGTTTTGAAGTAGGCGAAGATCCTGGCTACGGAGAGCACGCCCGGATCTTCAGGGCCGGGGTAACTCTGCCGACCGGTCCGCTTTTTGTACCAGTCCAGGATGCGGCCCACAAAGGGGGAAATCAGGGTCACCCCGGCTTCAGCACAGGCCACGGCCTGCACCAGGCTGAACAGCAAGGTGAGGTTGCAGTGAATGCCTTCCTTCTCCAGCGCCTCCGCCGCCTTGATGCCCTCCCACGTGGAGGCGATTTTGATCAGGATCCGCTCCCGGTTGAGGCCCGCTGCTTCATAACGGCCAATGATCTCCCGGGCCTTGGCGATGGTGGCCTCCGTGTCGTAACTGAGACGGGCATCCACCTCGGTGGACACCCGGCCAGGCACCACCTTGAGGATTTCCTCCCCAAAGCGAACGCCGAGCTCGTCAATGGCTTCGCTGATCACGTCTTCTGCAGGGGCCGCTGCGCCACTGACCTGCCGCGATTGTTGCAGGGTGGCGTCAATCAACTCCTGATAGTCCGGAAGCTGGGCAGCGGCCAGAATGAGGGAAGGGTTGGTGGTGGCTTCCTGGGGGGTGAGGCGGCGAATTGCCTCCAGGTCGCCGGTATCTGCCACCACGGTGGTCATGGCAGACAACTGCTCCAGCAGAGAGGCCATGGGAAAAAGAAAAACGAGGGATCACGTCAACGCTAGCCATGATGCGGGCCATGGCCAGAAGCCGCCAGAATCCCTAAAGGCTTCCGTCAACCGGCGGCGCCACCGGTATCCAGCCGCTACGGGAGGACCTGACCCGACTGGGGCAACTATTGATATTCTCCACCCTTCCCCAAGCATCAGACGGCGCCATTGTCCTGCTGCCACGGACAGTTTGTTGCAATAGTTCTTGGGGTGAAATGGCGCCAGTCATCCACGGGAAAAACGTCCCCAGTAGGGCTGAGTGAACAAATCCAGCCGCTGGCGCGTGGGGGCAGGCACCGCATCCGGAGCGGTGAGCAATGCCGTGGCCAGGGCATTGTGGGCAGGGCTCTCCGGCTGCTCGGCTGCCAGGAGCGGCAAGCAGCGTTGCAGGATGGCCTGCATGGTTGTGGCGTTGCTCCGAAGGTTGGCAATAACCATCTCGACGCTCACATTGTCATGGCCCTCATGCCAGCAGTCATAGTCCGTCACCATGGCCAGGCAGGCATAGGCGATTTCCGCTTCCCGGGCCAGCCTGGCTTCCGTGAGGCTGGTCATGCCGACCACGTCCCCCTGCCAGCGACGGTAGAGTTGAGATTCCGCACGGGTGGAAAAGGCCGGACCTTCGATGCAGACATAGGTTCCATGGCCATGGGCCGTGGGGCCGGATGTCATGGTCCGGGCGGCTGCTTGGTGGAGCCGCTGGGAGAGCACCGGGCAGCAGGGGTCGGCAAAGCTGATGTGGGCAACACAGCCTTCCCCGAAGAAACTGGCTTGACGCTTCACCGTGCGGTCGATGAACTGATCGGGCACCACTGCGTCCAGGACGCCGATGGACTCTTGCAGAGACCCCACCGCACAACAACCAACCAGGTAGCGCACCCCCAGGGAGCGTAAAGCCCAGATGTTGGCCCGGTAAGGCACCTCGCTGGGCAGGAGATGGTGGTGACGGCCATGGCGGGCCATGAACACCACCGGCGTCCCGTTCAGACGCCCTTCCATCAACAGGTCCGAAGGGGGGCCAAACGGGGTCTGAATCCGATGCTCACGAATCGCTTCCAACCCTTCCATGGCATACAGGCCACTGCCCCCAATCACGGCAACGCTCAATTCCCCACAGGGATCCGCTGCTGTCATGCCCATCTCCGCACAAGGCCGATCCAACGCTACTTCACGTTCATGGCCTGCATCGGATCCGGCGCATTGGGTCTGGGCTGCCCCCAGCAGAAGAGGCAGTGGCCATGCTTGTCCAGCTTCGCCAAGACCGACCACTCTCCCCAGGGCTGATCCAGCACCGGCATGTCGGCCTGGGGGTGGCCACTGTGCTGCTGATCGGGACTCACCAGGAGTTGTAGCCGCCGCCATGGGAACCGGGCCGCCAGTTGGGACACCACGGTTTGCAGCAACGGTCCCAGGTCGCCTGTGGGGATTCGAGGGGCAATGCGGACCGCCAGATCAGGGTGACAGAGCAGGGCCATGGTGCGGGTCTGTACATCGTCGGTGGCCACCGCACCGGACGACTGGACAATGGCCTGAACCTGCTCCAGCAGCTTGCCCCGCTCCCGGGTGGAGCTCTGCTGCCCGCAATCCAGCGCCAGCACAGCATGCACACCCTGGAGCAGGTGGCCCAGCTTCCGGGCTTTCGTGGTCAGGTAGCGGAGGTTGTGCCGGCCGGGCTCCATCACCAGGGGAACCCGTTCGCTGATTTCCAGGCCATAGCCCCCCAACCCTGCCACCTTGCGAGGATTGTTGGTGATCAACCGCAGTTGATGGATGCCCAGGTCATAGAGAATCTGGGCGCCGATGCCGTAGTCCCGCAGGTCTGCTTCAAAGCCGAGCCGTTCGTTGGCCTCCACCGTATCCAGTCCCAGATCCTGCAGGCTGTAGGCGCGTAACTTGTTGATGAGGCCGATGCCGCGGCCTTCCTGGCGAAGATAGACCACCAGACCACGCCCCTCCGCCTCGATCATTCTCAGGGCGGCTTGCAACTGCTCCCGGCAGTCACAACGCAGGGATCCCAGGGCATCGCCGGTGAGGCATTCCGAATGGATTCGCGTCAGTACGGGGCCGTCTCCCAACCGCTCCACCGGCCCGCGCACAATGGCCAGATGTTCACGGCCGTCCAACTGATTGCGGAACCCGATGGCCTGGAACGTGCCGAAACGGCTGGGCAGCCGGGCTGTGGTCACCCGGGTGACAAAGCGTTCGTTGTGGAGCCGATAGCGAATGAGGTCGGCAATGCTCACCAGGCAGAGCCCATGACGGCGGGCATAGGCCTGCAATTCCACCAGGCGGGCCATGGAGCCGTCCGGATTCTGGATTTCACAGATCACCCCGGCGGGATAGAGACCGGCCAGGCGGGCCATGTCCACGGCGGCTTCCGTATGACCGGCGCGCTTCAGGACGCCCCCTTCCCGGGCCCGCAGCGGGAAAACATGGCCGGGACGGCGGAGGTCCTGGGGGCGGGTTCTGGGTCCGATGGCCACCTGAATGGTGCGGGCGCGATCCTCCGCGGAAATGCCGGTGGAGACCCCGTGCTCCGGCGCCGCATCAATGCTCACCGTGAAGGCGGTCTGGTTGCTGTCGGTGTTGCGATCCACCATCAGGGGTAAATCCAGCGTATTCAGTTGCTCGCCTTCCATGGCCAGACAGATGAGCCCCCGGGCTTCGCTGGCCATGAAATTCACCTGTCTGGGGGTGGTGAATTGGGCGGCACAGATCAGATCCCCCTCGTTCTCTCGGTTTTCGTCGTCCACCACCACGATGCAATCCCCATTGCGCAGTGCATCGAGGGCCGCAGGAATGGTGCTGAAGGTCACGGACGGCAAGGAAGGTAAATAGCTGTTCTAGGCTGATTCCGTGGCGTTTTCGCGCCATTTCCCCCTGAATGGTGTCTGCTTTGCTCCTTCATCGTGTTGCCGTGATTGGCGCTTCTGGCTATGGAGGCCTGCAAACCGTTCGCCTGCTCCAGTCTCATCCCCGGCTTCAGGTCACGTTTCTGGGGGGGCATGGCTCGGTGGGTCGCCATTGGCGGGAACTGGCCCCTTTCCTTGATCCCGGGCCGGATCTCCGTGTGGCCCAGCCGGATCCCGACGCCATTGCCGCCGCAGCCGACCTGGTGGTGCTGAGCCTGCCCAACGGACGGGCCAGCACCCTGGCGCCTGCCCTGCTGGAGCGTGGCCTGCGGGTGGTGGATCTTTCGGCGGACTATCGTTTTCCCCGTCTGGAGGACTGGCGCCAAGTCTATGGGGGGGCGGAGCGCGCTGATGCCCGCTTCTGTGGGGAAGCGGTCTACGGTTTGCCCGAATTCAACCGCCAGGCCATCGCCACCGCCCGCCTGGTGGCCTGCCCCGGCTGCTTCCCCACCACCAGCCTCCTGGCGCTGCTGCCCCTGCTGCAAGCGGGTTTGATTCTGCCGGAGGGCATTATCATCGATGCCAAGACCGGCACGTCCGGCGGCGGCCGGGAGGCGCGACAGCACCTTCTGCTGGCTGAGGCCGGGGAAGCCGTTGCTCCCTACGGGGTTGAGGGCCATCGCCACACCAGGGAGATGGAAATTCAGGCCGCGACCCTGGGGAGAACCCGTCCCCTGCGCCTCCAGTTCACCCCCCATCTGCTGCCCATGGTGCGGGGGCTCCTGGCAACGGTGTATGGACAACTGGCCCCGCCAGGCTGCTCCGCGGCGCAGATCACCAGCCACTTTCTTGACACGTATCGCCATCAGCCCTGTGTGGAGGTGTTGCCCGTGGGAGTGTATCCCTCCACCAAGTGGGCGCGTCAGACCAACCGCGCCCTCCTCTCGGTGGCCACCAATCCCCACACAGGCCAGGTGATTGTCATGGCGGCATTGGATAACCTGCTCAAGGGCCAGGCCGGCCAGGCCGTGCAATGCCTCAACATCATGCTGGAATTGCCCGAGTCCACGGGCCTGCCCCTCACGCCTTTCTATCCCTGACCCGGGCAGGGGCGCTCAAACAGGTGCTGGCCGGCCATGGCCACGGCAATGGGTAGAATGCGGTGCTCCTCGGCGTGGATCCTGGTGGCCATGGTGGCCATGGTGTCGTCGGCGTAAACGGGCACGGCCGCCTGGATCAGAATGGGGCCTGCATCCACCTCCGGCACCACCAGATGGGCCGTGCAACCGGTGATGCAAACACCGGCAGCCAAAGCCCGCTCCATGGCGTTCAGCCCCCGGAAGGCGGGCAGCAACGAAGGGTGAATGTTCACCAATCGCTTGTCGTAGGCCCGGCAGAGCACAGGGGAGACAATACGCATCCATCCCGCCATCACCAGCACGTCCACCTGAAGAGCGCGGAAATGGTCCACCAGGGCATGGTCCAGGGCTTCCCGGCTGGGGTAACGGCGATGATCCATCACCGCCGCCGCAATATCCAGACGCCTGGCTCTGGCCAGCGCCTTGCAATGGGGGGTGTTCACCACCAGTCCCACCACCTCTGCATGGAGCCCGCCATGGCGTGAGGCTCGGACCAGTGCCTCGAAATTCGAGCCATGGCCGGACGCCAGCACACCCAACCGCAAGGGTCTGGGTGATGGGGAAGGAGCCCTGTGGGGAACCACCAGGGTCACGGTCCGGGAAGGAGACCCCGGATCCTCCCCCATGACCACCGGCCTTGGCTCAGATGGGCTCACAGGTGGAGACGAAGGCCACGCCACCGTAATAGGCCAGCAGTGGCCTCAGCGCCGTGCGCAGGGCTTCGGTAACGGGCTCCTCACAGAAAATGACCACATGGACGTTGGCTCCCAACCCGGTGATTTCAAGGGCCTCACTGGCCACAAGCCCATGGGCGCCTCGCCCCGTGATATGTCGCGCCACGGAATAGCCAGGGGCGCCGGAGCTGTCAATCACGTTGATCAGCCGCTCAAGCTCACGCTCGCTGAGAATCACATCAACACGGTTCATGGTCTAGCCGGCAGGGATCACGGTCTTGATGACTTGCAGGTACAAGGGGATGCCGACAATGATGTTGAAAGGGAAGGTGAGCCCCAGACCTGTGGAGATGTACAGGCTGGGACTGGCTTCCGGAACGGTCATCCGCATGGCGGCCGGTACGGCGATGTAGGAGGAGCCGGCGCAGAGCACGGCAAACAGCAGCGCCGTGCCCTGGCTCATCCCCAGCACGGACGCCAGGCCAATGGCCAGGGCGGCGTTGATCAAGGGCATCAGCACGGCAAACCCGATGAGAAAGGGTCCGGCGCGACGCAGTTCATTGAGACGACGGGCCGCCACCAGCCCCATGTCCAGGAGGAAAAAGGTGAGCACGCCGTAGAAAAGCTTGTCGGTGAAGGGCTCCAGCTTCTGCACCCCTGCGGGACCCTGCTGGGCCACCAGAAACCCCACCAGCAGGCTACCGATCAGGAGGAACACGGAACTGTTGAGGAACGCCTCATGGAGCACGGCCCCCAGGCCCACCCTCTCCTGACCCGGCTTCCGGGATGAGCGGCCCAGGAGGCGCACCAGGAGAAGGCCAACGATGATGGCCGGCGACTCCATCAGGGCCAAGGCCGCCACCATGAAGCCGTCGTAGGGCAGACCCAGCACCCGCAGAAAGGATTCCGCCGTGATGTAGGTCACTGCGCTGGTGGAGCCATAGGCTGCGGCAATGGCCGCGGAGTTGTAGACGTCCAGGCGGGTGCGCAGGATAAGAAAGCTGTAGAGGGGAATCACCGAGGCCATGAGCACCGCGGCTCCCACGCTCAGGAGTACCGTGAGGGACAGGCCGCTGCGTTCCAACTGCACCCCCCCGGTGAACCCGATGGCCAACAGGAGGTACAGGGAGAAAAGCTTGGGCAGTGGTGCGGGGATCTCCAGATCGGATCCCAGCAGCACGGCCAGCATCCCCAGAAAAAAAAAGAGGACAGGTGGGGTCAGGATGTTCTGTAACGCCAGCGCGGTGTCAACCAACCCGGGACTCAAGCCTAATCTTCAGCGATTTTAACGGCTTCCATGGCGATCATCCCCAACAATGGGGAGTGTGTTACGGGCTCCGGGTGTCGACATCCTCTCCGCCGCTATTGGTCATCGCCAGCAGCAATGCCGGCAAGGTGGAGGAAATCACGGCCATGCTCAGCCCCATGGACATTCGGCTCGGGACCCAGCCGGAGGATCTGGCGGTGGAGGAAACCGGCTCCAGCTTCGCGGAAAATGCGCGCCTGAAGGCCGCAATCGTGGCCCGGGCCACCGGGGCGTGGAGCCTGGCGGATGACTCGGGGCTGGTGGTGGATGCCCTCAACGGCGCTCCCGGCGTCTATTCAGCCCGCTACGGCCCGGATGCGGCAAGCCGTCAAGCACGGCTTCTGGCGGAACTGAAGGGCAGCCTCTACCGTGCCGCCTCCCTGGTGAGCGCCTTGGCGCTGGCCAATCCCCTGGGGGAGATCCTTCTGGAAGCCGAGGGCGAGTGTCGCGGCGAAATCCTGGAATACCCCAGGGGCACGGCTACGGGCTATGGGGACATCTTCTGGATCCGGGCGGCAGGGTGTACTTATGGGGAACTCCCCACCAGTCAGAAACTGAAATTCGGCAGCCGGGGGCGAGCCGTGCGCAGTGTCGCTGTGGACATCAAACGTTTCCTGAACCTACGGACGGCCCTCCATGGGATCTGAAGGATTCCCTGTGGTGAGTGCCCAGATGGCCAGTTGGGTGCGGTTGCAGCGGCCGGTTTTGGTCAACAGGTGGGCCACATGGGTTTCCACGGTGCGCACGTCAATGGCCAGCGCCTCGGCAATGGCCCGGTTGCTGAGGCCTTTCCGGAGATGGGCCAGAACATCCCGCTGGCGCTGGGTCAGGTGAACGGGATCGGGGGAACTGCCGCAAGGCAGGCACGGCATGGGTGATTGGGGCATGGACACTCAGCGTTCCCCCGATCCCTGACCGGGCCTTCTCGGTTCCCCGTGCTGAAGCCGATTCAGCCCGACGCGGACATCAGACGGGGCTCACCCTGGGCGGTGGCCCGGCGTTTGGCGGCCTGACGGCGCAATTGGTCATGCATATGCTCCACCTGGGCATGGAGGGTGAGGAGTTGGTCCTGCAGATCGCCGCCGCCCTCCAATCCTTGCAGAGCAGCCATGGCCTCTTCCAGGTGGTGCTTGCAGGCAATGAGGGCAAGACACCCCTGGGTACCGGCTTCCGTGGTCATTTTGTCTGAATCGTTTCCACTCAGCCTACACCCGCCCTCCTGCCAGCGTCGGAACGGCAATGTAGCGGATTTAGCCAGGACGTTGTCTTCTCTGAACCGTTCAATACCCCGGCACCGGCTATGGACCAGCCCCGATGGCCCACCTGCTAGGATCAACAGGAAGAAGGCCTGTGCCGATGTTCTCTAGCTACAAGCCCCAAGGAGGCTTTGATGAGTACTTTGCCGCACCCAACCGACCGAGATCCTGCTTTGAACCCCTCATCTCCTCCCTGGGACATCTCGGTCTGGAGGAAATCAGCCGCAGCCACCGTGCCGCCGAGACGCTACTGCAGCAAGTCGGCGCCACCTTTCAGCTTTATGGCGGGGACACCGACAGTGACGAGCGCATCCTCCCCTTCGATCCCTTGCCAAGGCTGATTACAGCAGGAGACTGGGCCTGGCTGGAGGCGGGACTGATTCAGCGCCTGCAAGCCATTGATCTTTTCCTGGGTGACATCTACGGGGATCAGCGCATTATTAACGACGGTGTCATCCCGCGGGAGTATGTGGAGACCTCCCAGGGTTGGCGTCCTGCCATGGTGGGGATAACCCCACCTCTGGGGCGCTGGTGTCACGTTGCGGGGCTGGACCTGATTCGCGACGAAGCAGGCGCCTGGAAAGTGTTGGAAGACAATCTGCGCTGTCCCTCTGGCGTAGCCTATTACCTGGAGAATCGGCGGGTGATGAAGCGGATGTTTCCCAGTTTGTTCCATAGCCATACTGTTCAAGCCATTGATGACTACCCGTCTTATTTGCTTCAAACACTACAGGATCTTGCCCCCTGGACTGAAATCCCCAAGGTGGTGGTGTTGACGCCAGGTTCATTCAATAGTGCGTATTTCGAGCACAGCTACCTGGCACAGCAAATGGGTGTTGAGTTGGTGGAGGGGCGTGATCTCTTCTGCGAAAACGGCCATGTCTGGCTCAACAGCACCAACGGAAGTCAGATTGTTGATGTGATTTATCGTCGCATTGATGATGACTTTCTGGATCCGGATTGTTTCCGACCAGATTCCCTGTTGGGGATCAGGGGGCTCATGGATGTGTACCGTCAAGGACGGGTGTCCATTGCCAATGCCCCAGGAACCGGCGTAGCGGATGACAAGTTGATCTATACTTACATTCCTGAAATCATTGATTTCTATCTTAAGGAAAAGCCCAAACTCAAGAATGTGACTACCTACCGTTGCTCCCGACCTGAGGATTTGGATTATGTCCTGGCCAATCTGGATAAGCTGGTGATCAAGTCCGTCTCGGAAGCAGGTGGTTACGGGATGCTGATCGGTCCCCATGCCACCACGAAGGAGCAGGAGGAATTCTCCCACCGCATTCAAGTCAACCCCCGCAACTTTATTGCCCAACCAACTCTTTATCTATCAACGGTTCCTTCCATCAGCCGTGGAGAGATCTACCCCTGTCACGTGGATCTTCGTCCCTACTGTCTACGGGGTCGCCAGCAGTGGATCAGTCCTGGCGGCCTGACTCGTGTTGCCCTGAGGCGTAATTCCCTTGTGGTCAACTCATCCCAGGGTGGTGGTTGCAAAGATACCTGGGTTATCCAGGATGACGTTTCTTCCGTGGCAGTCCCATGCTAGGTCGTGTTGCCGAATCTTTGTATTGGATGTTCCGCAACATTGAGCGGATTGAGAATCTATCGCGCTTTCTGGAGGTGAGCAGCGCCATGGATCTGGACTCCGGCATAGCCGTTGAACCATGGACGCCCCTCATTGATGCTTGTGGTGACAGGGAGTTGTTTCAAGCGGTCAAGGGTAGCTTCAGCGCCGAAGAAATCGTTGATTTCCTGGTGCAAAGCCGAAATAACCCCAGTTCCATTCGAAGTTGTCTCAATCTGGCTCGGGAAAATGCCCGACAGATTCGCGATGTGCTCAGCAATGAAATGTGGGAGCATCTTAACACCATGTATTGGCGACTCAAGAATGAACGACCCATGACAGGGCTGCCCAGCCAGGAGTGGTTGCTCAAGGTTCGTCAGGACTGCCAGTTGTTTTATGGAATTGCCGATGTCTGCTTCAGCCGTGGCCTGGGTTGGCAATTCTGCCAGTTGGGGCGGCTGGTGGAGCGGGCCGACAAAACAGCGCGTATTCTCGACGTGAAATATTTCCTCCTGCTGCCCCATGGGGAAACAGTTGGTGGTGTGATTGACCAACTGCAATGGATTGCCGTGCTCAAAACAGCGGGTGGCTACCAGATGTTCCGCCAGTCCCGCCAGCTTTCCATCACCCCGAAAGGAGTGGCTCAATTTCTCCTTCTGGATCCGAACTTTCCCCGTTCCGTGCGGTTCTGTCTGGATGGCATCCACCAGTCTCTGATTAAAATCGATCCGCTACAGGGCGCCAGTGAACGGCCCCTGGGTCGCCATGTGGGCATGATGCAGGCCCGCTGGACCTATACGGACATTGCAGAGATTATCAAGTATGGATTGCATGAAAGCATTGATCGTTTACAACAGGATCTGAACAACCTCCATAACCAGTTGGAACAAGTCTACTTCCAGGCTCCCCAGTCTGTTCCCTCCCCACGCTCTTCTACCCAGAGGACACCATGAAAGCCATCATCACCCACAGCTTTCATTACACCTATAGCCGACCGGTTGAGCTGGGTTCTCATCGCTTTTGTCTCAGGCCCCGTAGCGATGGCCACCAGCGTCTGGAATCCTTCACGCTGAGGATCAGTCCCCACCCCAGCAAACAGTTCACCCTGCTCTCGGCCAGCAACGACGAGGTGATTCGCGCCTGGTTCAGTGGATGCACGGATCGCCTCACCATTGAAGCCACGTCCCAGGTGTTCACATGCCCCTACCCCCCCATTGCGGAGTGCATCGCCCCCGGGGACAAGCCCCTTCCCTATGCCCTCAGTGATCGGGATCGTTCCTTGGAGGGTTACACATTGGGTTGGCTGCCCAATGGGCAACACGACTATGCCGCGGTGCAGTTGGCCCAGGAAGCGCTGATGATGAGTGACCACCAGCCCCTCGGTTTCCTGTCACAACTGGTGGCCGTCATTAAAGAGCGCATCAGCTACAGCCTGCGTCACACGGGCCCGGCCTGGCCGGCCGGCCGCACAATTCGTGAAGGCATCGGCTCCTGCCGAGACCTGGCCATGGTGTTCATTGAGTCCTGTCGCTGCATCGGGCTGCCGGCCCGGTTTGTGAGCGGCTATCATCTGACCGAGCCGCCACCACACACCTACGAGTTGCATGCCTGGGCCGAGGTGTATCTGCCGGGAGCAGGCTGGCGAGGATTTGATCCCAGTGGCAACGGTGAAATCGACCAGCAGTACATCGCTATTTCAACCCCGTCGGACCCCGCCAAGGCTGCCGCTGTGCAAGGGACCTACATCTGCTCCGGCGGGGCGGTGACCTCCAACTTCAATTGGAGCATTGCCGTGGACTCCTCTGCCAATGACCCCGAGGACTCTGGCGCTAGGGAGATCTGACTCTCCCGGTGCAGCATTGGCCAGCAAAACACCCTGTTGGGGTAAGCGCCTTCACCAAGCGCCTAAGGCTGAGGGAGAACAGCGCCAGGGTCAGGGCCAGGCAGGGGCAGGTCGGCGGGGGTCGGCAGGATGAAGCTGAGCCGGTTTCCGGTTTCCGATTTCACATGGAGCTGCAGGCGGCCGTCCTCCAGGGGGACAACCTTGGTAATGCGCCCCCGCTTGTTGTAGTTCAGGATCACCTTGGCCCCCTCCTGGGTGGAGCCGTCGCTGAGAAACCACACACTGGTTACGTCCCCGTCCAGCCAATGAACCAGGACCGTGTTGTCGGTCATCTCGGAGGAATCCTCCAGCACCACAACGCAGGACTGGACAACTCCGTTGTAGGTGCAGTCCGGTTGAGAGGCAGAGCTTGGGGGAGGGGCGGCCAAAGCTGGCCAGAGGGCCGTTGCCTTGACCAAAGCCAGAGTTCCCCCCGCCATGAGCAGGATGAGTCTGAGTAGCATGAGGAGCCTCAACGTCAATCCCTGCTGCTGCCGCTCAGCGCGATCACCAGCCGCAGAATGAAGATGAACAGGTTGATGTAGGTGAGATACATGCTCAGCGCACCGGCCAGATACTGATCGTCCCGATAGGTGCGCGGCATGGTGTAGAAGTCCAGAAAGGCCGCACCGGTAAAGAGGACCGTGCCGAAGCCGGCAATCATCAATCCAAAACCACCCCCGCCAAGAACCAGTTGGATCACTATGGCAATGAGGAGCCCGATGATGCCCAGGCCCACCACCTGTCCCAGGGCTTGGCCCACGCTGTCGCTCATGCGGCGCCCGTAGACCGAGGCAATCAGAAAGGTGGCGCCGGTGGCCAGGGCGGCGGCGCCAATCCCGCCAATCCCTGCGGTGAGTTTGGCCCAGGCCACCAGTCCACTGAGGGTGAAGCCGGTGACCAGGCTGTAAAGGGCCAGCAGGGGCAGGGCTGTGTTGTTGTCGCCACGGCTGGCTACGCCCTGGGCTACGAAGAAGAGCGCCAGGTTACCGATCAAGGCAACCCAGAACAGGGGCATGAAGGCTGGGGAGTCCACCACCACCATGGACAATCCCCCGAACGCGCCCACAGCCGTAAGAATCATGCCGCCGCCCACGTAGGGCAGGGCCTTGTTCACAACATTGGGTCCCACAAGGGCGCTGGCTTGCGCCTCGCGGATGGCGTCTTGAAAATTGCTTTGCGCAGGCATGGGATGTCTAGAAAGCCTTTCCCAATCTTGCCAGAGATTGTGGGGAGGGGAGGATGGGGGTTTTCCCTCCAGTAGGGTTCGGCATGTCCACTCAACGACGGCGCCGTTCCGGGAAGCGGCCTGCCGTAACCAGCGCTTGGCGATTTTTCTGGTCAAAGCGCCCATAGGCTTCCACGATGCGCTGCACCAGGGGATGGCGGACCACGTCGGCGCCGGTGAGTTCAACCATGGCCACCCCCTCCACTCCTTTGAGGACGGCTTTGGCCTCGTCAATCCCACTGCGCTGATGCCGGGGCAGGTCCGCCTGGGAGGGATCCCCTGTCACCACCATGCGGGAGTTGTCCCCCAGGCGCGTGAGCACCATACGCATCTGGGCAGGGCTGGTGTTTTGTGCCTCATCCAGAATGATGAAGGCATCCGAGAGGGTGCGGCCCCGCATGTAGGCCAGGGGCGCCACCTCGATGGTTCCTTTCTCCAGCAACGTCCCGGTGCGCTCCTGTCCCAGGAGCATGTGCAGAGCGTCATAGAGGGGACGGAGGTAGGGATCCACCTTCCGTTGCAGGTCCCCCGGCAGGAATCCCAGCCGCTCCCCCGCCTCCACGGCCGGACGGGTGAGGATCAGGCGCTCCACCTTGCGGGCGTTCAGCATCTGCACCGCCAGAATGGTGGCCAGGAAGGTTTTGCCCGTGCCGGCGGGTCCGAGGCCGAAGGTAAGGGCGTGACGCTCAATGGCCTCCACATAGGTCTTCTGCCGCAGGGTGCGGGGGCGGAGGAGGCGACCCGTCTGGGAGCGGGCCAGCACGGCATTGCCCAGGTTTTGATGCTCCTGGTCCCGACCGGTATCCAGTGCTGTCAGGGCTGTGGTGAGGTCAATTGCGGTGATGGGTTCTCCGGTGCTCCACAGGGGCTTGAGCAACTCCACCAATCGGGCAGCCCGCTGCACCTGGGACGGCCTTCCCTGAATCTGCAAGGCCAGGCCATGGAGAACAAGGTGGGAACCCGTGGAATCCCCCAGCCGTTTAAGGTTGCATTCGGCTTCCCCAGCCAGGGCGATGGCGGCATCCGGCGAGGGAAGCTGCAGGAGGAAGCGTTCAGCTCCGGACCCCTGCATGGAACGCCTCAAGCCCCGCTGGACCGGGGCTGGATGGGCCGTTTGGAGTTGGGCAGCAGACCGCCACGCTGCAGCAGGTGGCGCACCGTTTCCGTGGGCTGGGCCCCCTGTTCCAACCGTCGCCGAATGGCTTCCGTTTCCAGGCGTGTCTCCTTGTTGCGGGGATTGTAGAAACCCAGCACCTCCAGGGGACGGCCTTCACGACGCACCGAAGCCTCCATGGCCACCAGACGAAAACTGGCTTCCTGCTTTTTGCCAAAGCGCTTCAGGCGGAGTTTGATCATGGACGGTGACGGTAACTGGACAGGGAGGGTGTTTCCCCAATGAAGACTCGATCCTAGCGTGCCATGGATCGTGGTGAAGGACAACCTGGGCGAGCACCAGTGGTTCGCCCAGGCCAGTGGCTCAGAGATCGGCAAATCCCTTGCGTTTGCGGCCTGCCTTGGGGCGAGAGCGCACAGCCACATTCCCTTTGCCGTGGGCGCCGGGCCTGGATGACTGCGGCAGGCCAGGGCCGGCTCCCAGGCCCGATTGCGGCGGCAGGCCGGGAAACCCGCCGCCAGGCCCCCCTGGAAAGCCACCGCCGCGGCTCATCTTCTGCATCAAACTGCGCATGCGCTGGAAATCCGCCAACATCTTGTCCACCTGTGGCGCACTGTGGCCACTGCCGCTGGCAATGCGGCGACGTCGGCCGGGACTGGCGGCCAACAGGTCGGGATCCTTCCGCTCTGCCTGGGTCATGGAGCCGATCATGGCCTCAACACGTTTGATCTGAGCTTCCCCCTGGCGCAGGAGGTTGTCATCAATTCTGGCCATCCCGGGGATCATCTTCATCAAGGACCCCAACGACCCCATGCGCTTGATCAGGCGCATCTGCTGCAGGAAATCCGCAAAATCAAAGCGGGCCTCGATGAGCTTTTTCTGCATCTTTTCCATATCCGCCACCTCCACTTCCTTGGCGGCCTTCTCCACCAGTGTCAGCACGTCTCCCATGCCCAGGATGCGGCTGGCCATGCGTTCAGGGTGGAAAGGTTGCAGCGCTTCCACCTTCTCGCCGGTGCCAACGAACTTGATGGGCGCCCCGCTCACCTGACGGATGGACAAGGCGGCGCCGCCCCGGGAATCCCCGTCCAGCTTGGTGAGGACCGCACCGGTGATGCCCACCTGCTCATGAAAGGCCCGGGTCAGCACAGCCGCCTCCTGGCCAATCATGGCGTCCACCACCAGCAACACTTCGTGGGGATTGGTGGCGGTGCGGATGCGCACCATTTCAGCCATCATCTCCTCATCGATTTGCAGGCGACCGGCGGTGTCCACCAGAACCGTGTCAAAGCCTTCCTCCCTCCCCTTGCCCACACCTGCTGCGGCAATGGCCTCCGGCTGTTCATCGGAGCCAAGGCTGAACACCTCCACGCCAATCTGGCTGCCCAGGGTATGCAGTTGGTCAATGGCCGCGGGGCGGTACACATCGGCAGCCACCAGTAAAGGCCGTAGGTTCTTCTCTTTGAGGTGAAGTCCCAGCTTTGCAGCCGCCGTGGTCTTTCCGGCCCCTTGCAGGCCTGCCAGAAGAATGATGTTGGGACCGGAGGATGCCTGGTTGAGGGGGGCATTTGCCCCACCCATCACCTCCACCAACGCTTCATGGACCAGCTTGATGAATTGCTGGTCAGGGCTCACCCCGCGAACCACTTCCGCCCCAAGGGCCTGCTCCCGCACCGTGGCCAGAAAGGGCTTCACCACAGACAGGCTCACATCCGCCGCCAGCAAGGCCCGGCGCACGTCCTTGAGGGCCGTATCGATATTGGTTTCGCTGATCTTGGCCTGGCCCCGCAGGCCCTTGGCGGCGGCCTCGAAGCGCTGGCTGAGTTCTTCAAACATGGAGCAGGTTGGGGCTGGAATCCCAGCCTAGAGTCTATCGGAGTCGGTGTCCGTGCTTGCGTTGCTGGTGAGGATCACCTGATGCGGCGCCAACCATTCGACGCCAAGCTTCAGGGTGGGGACGGGGAAAACCGCAACAGTTGCCAACCCTGTTGCCCGCGAATGAAGGTATAATCGTTCCTTATGATTGCCGGCCCAAACGTGTTCGTGGTGGCCCCCTCAGCGTTGCGTGTGCTTTCGCTGTAGTTGACGACGACACGGGCGCTCGCTTGGCTGGGATTCTGGCTGAGTAGAGACACGTTACCCACCGTGCTGCGCACTTGTAACTGCTCGCCGCGCTCCCGCAAGTTCTGGTGCTGGTTCAGCACGTCCTGCACCAGCCCGGGCACAGCCAACAGCGCCAGTGCGTCCAATGTGCCTTCCCCGGGCGGGGTGGCAGGGTTGCTGTCGAGTACGGCGGACTTGACGTCGAGCCAGGCCCTCAGAAGAGTTTCCACGCTCACAAGATCCAGCGTTTCCGCCTCTTGTATCGCCTGAATCTGTGGACGATCAAAAGGGATCGGGGCGTTTGCCAGGAGTGGCAGGGCCGGTGGATTGTTGCCGACTGCCGTATCCGGGGGAGACGATGGCGTGTGCCGTGGTGGGGAATCCGGCGCCCTGCCTGTGGTCAGCCTGGACCAGGGACGCAGGGCCACGAGAACCATGGCGGCGCCCACCACCAGGGCGCTTTTGGCGGCAAGGGGCCACAGCCTGCGGCGTTGGGGCCTGGAGGGAGCGGGATCCATTGCCTTGCCACCGCTTGCGGAAGATGGGAAGGCGCTGGAGAACTCGTCTGGAAATTGTGAAGAGGGAATCACCTCCGGGAACCCGGATGCTTGGGTCTCTGCCGACCAGGGGCTGGCCGGTGGCGCCGGCAGGGGCTCGCGCTCTCGTGTTTGCCGAGACGAGGAGGAGGGATCCTGGGTGGCGGATTTGCTGGGGGTGAACAAGTCAAGATCCTTCGTCTGTTTTGCTTTCGTCTCCCCATGGGACCTGGGCTCCGTCGGCCCATGACGGGGCGCCGGGAGAGAATCCCTGCCGTTGATGTAGCGCTGAACTTCGGGATCCAGGAAATAGGCGTCCAGATCAACCTTGACGCGAGGGTCCACGTCCCGATAACAGGGCAGGACGTGCTTCTGAAGCCACTGGCTGCAGAAGCTGCACAGGCCGAGGAGACTGTCGGACGTGGATTGATAGGACGCAAGCCACTGGCAAAGGCGGGGATCCTGGCAGGACTTGACCATGTCCTGGGCTGCATCCGGTTGACCCAGCAGCAACAGCAAACAGGCCTTCTCCGGCTCCAGGCCTTCTGCATCCACAGCCTCCATGGCGGTGAGGGCCGCATCAACGTGGGCGGGTTGGCGGCGCT
Source organism: Cyanobacteria bacterium MAG CAR3_bin_5 (assembly GCA_026709085.1). Lineage (GTDB taxonomy): Bacteria > Cyanobacteriota > Cyanobacteriia > PCC-6307 > Cyanobiaceae > Synechococcus_B. The sequence continues at coordinate 20,131 of JAPOTR010000001.1, forward strand.
GAAAGCCAGCCGCGGTTCTGGTGTAGGCCAGCAGAAACGTGGCGGTTGATGCCTTTTGACTGCTGTAGCCCTCAAAAAGCTCCAACTGCTCATCAATGGTGAGGAGGGGCCGGATCTGTTTGAAAAAATCCTGGAACAGAATGGGGGAGCTTTGCTCGTCATCGTTTGCATCCAGACCCCCCCGCTGCTCAATCAATGCCTTGAGGCTGCTGAGGCCCCGCTGCCGTTCCCTTGCGGCGCAGGACTCCTTGCCAAGGAGATCCAGGATGCGGAACGGGGCCATTTTGTTCAGATCATCCTCCAATATTGCTTTGCGCCTGGCCTGTGAAGCATGGCGCCCCAGCACTTGGATGGCGCGCTCCAGCACTTGTGCGGACTGGTCATAGAGGCGCTTTGTCCACATCTGCTGTGAAGTCCGCCGTGCTGCCAGGGCGGCCACCAGCAATAGCTCTTCCTGCTGATGGCCGTGGAATGGCGCCGTCTCTTCCTGCCGGGACAACAACTCCAAAGCCAACTCCAAAGCCTTGGGGCCTTCCTGGGCTTCCAGCAGCAGCAGAGGGGCAGCCATCTCCTGGCCGGGTTCAAGCTCGATCCCCGAAAACCCGCTTTCATCAGGGGGGGCCTCCAACAGCCGTTTATGAGCTTGGCAGCGCTGCTCATCCATCAGAAAAGCGCCACTGGCCCGCAGAATTTCGGCGCGGGCATCCAGTGTGTCCAGAGAATGGCCTTCCGGGGGCGGGTTTCTCAGACGCTCCATGAGCGCCCGCTCAATCTCCGACCTGGTGGCGCCAGGCTTGACCCCAAGCAAGCGAAAGTGGTCAAGCGGAAGTTTCATTCGAACATTTCCATGGATGCCTGTTTGGAGCGTTATGTTGCAAGGTCTGGCTTCACGGGCATTATGGGGCAAGAGTTGTTGTGCTCTGGCGCTTCCCTTGATTCCTGCCTGTGAAGCTAGGCTCGGGATTCACGGTGTCTTTCAATTGTGCAGAAGCAGGCAACTGAAATGGTTCAGCGACTGGCGGAAACAGCAGACGGCCCGCAGCGGGAGGCTGGTCGGCAGCCCCACGTCTACAACCTCTCACAGGATATGGGGCTTGTCCTCTACCGAGACATGGTGCTGGGACGCTGCTTCGAGGACAAGTGCGCAGAGATGTACTACCGGGGCAAAATGTTTGGCTTTGTCCACCTTTACAATGGCCAGGAGGCTGTGTCTACAGGTGTGATTCAGGCTCTGCAGCCCAAGCATGACTGGGTCTGCAGCACCTACCGTGACCATGTGCATGCCTTGAGCATGGGGGTGCCTGCCCGGCAGGTGATGGCGGAGTTGTTTGGCAAGGAAGCCGGATGCAGCAAGGGCCGCGGCGGCTCCATGCACTTGTTTTCCAGAGAACACCACCTGCTGGGGGGCTACGCCTTTATCGGCGAGGGAATCCCCGTGGCTCTGGGCGCCGCCCTGTCCAGCCGTTATGGTCGCGATGTGCTGGGCAATACCGGCAGCGATGCCGTGACCGCTGCCTTCTTTGGCGACGGCGCCTGTAACAACGGGCAGTTCTTCGAGTGCCTCAATATGGCCCAGCTCTGGAAGCTGCCCATTCTCTTCGTTGTGGAAAACAATAAGTGGGCCATTGGCATGGCCCATGACCGGGCCACCAGTGATCCGGAGATCTACCGCAAGGCCGCAGCTTTTGGCATGGCGGGCGAGGAAGTGGACGGCATGGATGTGCTGGCTGTGCGGGCAGCGGCCCAGGGGGCCATTGATCGGGCCCGCTGCGGTGAGGGGCCCACGTTGCTGGAATGTCTCACCTATCGCTACCGTGGCCACTCCCTGGCTGATCCGGATGAATTGCGGGATGAGCAGGAGAAGGTCTTCTGGGCCCAACGGGATCCCATTGCTGCCCTGGCGGCCCATCTCACCCTCCATAATCTGGCCACCCCCGAGGATCTGGCCGCCATCAACAAGGAAGAGGAAGCGCGAGTGGTGGATGCCGTGGAATTTGCGCTTGCCGCCCCGGAGCCTTCCCCGTCCCATCTCAAACGCTACATCTGGGCTGACTGACGGGGGTGCTCAACCATGAGCCTCTGCACCTGCTCAGCGTGGTAGCTGCTGCGGGTCAGAGGCGTGCTGACCACTTGGAGAAACCCCAGGGCTTCGCCGTATTCACGGAAGCGGTCAAAGGCTGCCGGCGTGACAAAGCGGGCCACAGGCAGGTGCTTGGGGCCGGGTGACAGGTACTGGCCGATGGTGACAATGTCCACCTGCCGCTGGCGCAGATCCTCCAGCACCGTCAGCACCTCCTCATCCTCCTCCCCCAGCCCCACCATCAGACCGGATTTGGTGTAGGTGCATGGCCAACGATGACGCACCTGTTCCAGTAGATGCAGAGAGCGCCCATAGCGCCCCTGCGGACGGACCCGGCGATACAGTCGGGGCACGGTTTCCACGTTGTGATTCAGCACCTCCGGGGCTGTGGCCATGGTCAGGGCCAGGGCCTTGTGGTCCCCACAGAAGTCCGGCACCAGCAGCTCAACGGTGGCGCCAGGGCAATGCTGCCGCACTGCTGTGACACAGGCGGCGAACTGTGCGGCTCCTCCATCCGCCAGGTCGTCGCGATTCACGGAGGTGATCACCACGTGCTTGAGTTCCAGTCGTTGCACCGCCTCCGCCAGGCGTTGGGGTTCGCTGGGGTCAAGGGGACGGGGAGGACGGGCAACGTCAATATCGCAATAGGGACAGGCCCGGGTGCAGTGGGGGCCCATGATCAGGAAGGTGGCCGTCCCTGCCGCAAAACACTCGCCGATGTTGGGGCAACTGGCCTCCTGGCAGACTGTGTTGAGCCGTAAGTCCGCCAGCAGATGGCTGACCGGGCCAACCCGTTCCTGTACGGGCGCCTTGACCCGGAGCCATGGGGGCTTGGCGGATGTTGAGGCGCCGGCTGCTGTGGACAAGGGAGAAAGGCTCGCCATGGTGATCTGCTAAGGTTTGGACTGGATCGGGATGTGGCGCAGTTTGGTAGCGCACGTCGTTCGGGACGACGGGGCCGCAGGTTCGAATCCTGTCATCCCGACTCCACAGTTCTGTCCATGGCATAACCCCTGGGGGTCGTGAGCCAGGATCCCCGGCATCGGGTTTGGCTGTTGCCCACCAACACCAGGGTGAGCATGTCCACCATGCTGCTCTCCAGCGCCCCAAGGCTGGTGAGGGTGATGTGCTCCTCCGGTCTGGCAAGTTGGCGGCAGAGGGCCACCGGTGTGCTGGCAGAGCGGCCTGTCAACAGGATTCTCCGGGCTTCCTGCAACTGCCAGACCCGCTCCCGGGAGCGGGGATTGTAGAGAGCCGCCACGAAATCCCCCAGAGCGGCGGCATGGAGGCGCTGCTGAATGGTGGTCCAGGGGGTGAGCTTGTCACTCAGGCTGATGACGCAAAAATCATTCATCAACGGCCCACCCAGCCGGGCGGCTGCCATTTGGAAGGCGGAAATGCCGGGATGCACCGCAAAGTCGGGCCGCTCCTGTTCGGGCAGGTCCAGCCAGCAGGCCAAGGCCAGGCCGGCCAAGCCGTAAATGCCGCTGTCGCCGGAGGAGACGAGGGCCACCCGCTGCCCCTGACAGGCCAGGGCCAACGCGGTTGCGCAACGCTCCTGCTCCTTCCCCAGGATCCCGTCAAGCCGCAGTTGGTGGGGAGCGCGCAGGGGCTCCAGACGGTTCAGATAGGGGCCATAGCCCACCCATGTAGTGGCTGCGGCCAATGCGGATCGAGCGGCAGGTGTCAGTTGAGCCAGTGCGCCCGGACCGCTGCCCACCAGATCCAGCCCACCCCGACCGGGGGCCCAGGAGGTGGTTGCCAAGGCCACGGCACAGGTGGCGGCGCCGGATCCTCGTTCTCCATGGACGACAGTCTTGGGCGCCAACAGCCGGGCGCCGGTTTCGGCAGCATCACCGGCGGCGGCGAGGGCGGCGGCCTCCGCTACACTGGGAGTTCCCACCTGCCTGGCCACCATCGGGGATCCGTTGGGCACGGGAACGGCCGCCAACCGGGCGGCGGTGAACACCTTCAAGGGCCACTTCCGCTGTTGGCACAGCCCCACCAAGCCAGGCTCGTCACTCTTGCGGTCCAGGCTGGCCACTCCAGCCACAGCGGCGGCGGCGAGACCGGCTGACGCCAGACTCTTCTCCACAACAGCCTCCAGAACCGCTTGATGGGTGTGGCGCTCACAACCCAGCCCCAGCCAGAGTACGGGTGGATGCCAGTGGGCTGTTGCCCCGGTGGCGGAGCGGTGGCCAACGTACAGCCAGGTCTCGCCAGGGAGTAAAGGGTCTTTTGCCGGCTGCAACCGTGCCGCTGCAGCGGTGGCGCCCCAGGAGGTGGAGCCGCTCTCCTGCACCACAACCATGTGTTGTTGCTGGGCAAAGGCTTTCACCAAGCTGTCCCAGTCCCCCGGACCCCGTTGCCAGCCCAGGGCGGACCCGAAGCAATCCAGCGCCAACTGCCTCGAACCACTGCTGTAGCCGTTGTGCCACACCTGGCCACCGCGGAACGCTGCCATGGCCGTTGCCAACCGGTCTCCTTGCCGCCCATGGCTTCCTAGAAGCGGGATCAGACGACAGCCGCTGCCGTCCAGAAGAACCACGGCCGGATCCCGAGATTTGTCCTGGAGCAGGGGGGCAATGGTGCGGATCAAGGCGCCGCTGGCCATGGCGGCCACCAGGAGTTGCAACCGGGGCCAGCGGGTTTCCAGAAAACGGGCCAGACCCTGGGAAAACCCGGTAACTCCAAGCCCTGTTGCGGCACCAGCAAGGGCAGTGGGGGCAGCCACCTCATCCAGAAACCCCCCAGCCTGGAACTCCAGCAGAGGCCCCAGGCCCTGGCGGTGAATCGTCACCCCGAGACGCATCCGGGTCAGCCTGGAAGACGGCATGGAGAACAGGGCAGGTCAGCGGGTTTGTGCGGATCCGGCAGAGGCGGCGTTTCCGCAGCATCGAAGAATTGAAACTTTGTAACTGCCATGGGGATCGAACTGAGCCTAAAAGCCTATAGTCAATCCCAATCGGTCCCCTTGCAGGGCGTGACCTACCAATGGTGGTGAAGCAGACTCTTCAGTTCTCTTGACCGTGAATTGCCTGGTCTGCTTCTTAACCGTGGTGGTGGCCGTCACCATTCCCCCATACAGGAGTGGTCTGGTCGGCATCCGTCGGCCTCTCCCGCGAACCCCATCTCAGGGAACGTCTCAATGACCATCAGCCCACCGGAGCGTGGCACAAAACGCAAGGTCAGTGTTGACAGAGACACCGTGCCCATCAATTTCGATGTGCTCGGCCAACCTGGTCACTTTGACCGCGCCTTGAAAAAAGGCCCCCGGACCACAACCTGGGTCTGGAACCTTCATTCTCGTGCCCACGACTTCGACAGTCACACGAGCGACCTGGAAGACATCTCCCGCAAGATCTTCAGCGCTCATTTCGGCCATTTGGCCGTTGTTTTCATTTGGCTGAGCGGCGCCTTCTATCACGGCGCCCGCTTCTCCAACTACTCTGGCTGGCTTGCCGATCCCACCCACGTCAAGCCTTCGGCCCAGGTGGTCTGGCCCATCTTTGGCCAGGAAATCCTCAATGGCGATGTCGGCGCAGGTTTCCACGGCATCCAGATCACCTCTGGCCTGTTCCAAATGTGGCGGGCCGAGGGCTTCACCCACGAATATGAACTCCTGGTGACAGCCGTTGGCGGTTTGGTGGCGGCTGGCTTGATGCTCACCGCTGGCGCGTTCCACTACCACAAGGCAGCGCCGAAGCTGGAATGGTTCCAGAACGTGGAGTCCATGCTCAACCACCACTTGGCCGGTCTCATCGGCCTTGGCTCCCTGGGCTGGGCTGGGCACGTGATCCATGTCTCCCTGCCGGTCAATCAGCTTCTGGATGCCATTGACGCGGGCGAGCCCCTCACCATCAGTGGCCAGACCATTGCCACAGTGGCTGACATGCCTCCGGCCCAGGTCTTTATCGACCAAGGCGTGATGGCCCAAATGTTCCCCGGGTTCAATGCTGGATTGGCGGCGTTCTTTAGTGGCAACTGGGCTGCCTACAGCGACTTCCTCACTTTCAAGGGAGGGGTAAACCCAGTGACCGGCGGCCTGTGGATGACAGATATTGCCCATCACCACCTGGCCCTTGCCGTGATGTTCATCATCGCCGGTCACATGTACCGGACCAATTTCGGCATTGGTCACTCCATCAAGGAAATCCTGGAAGGTCATAAAGGTGACCCCCTGCTTTTCCCCGCCTCCCGCGGTCATGATGGGCTGTATGAGTTCATGACCAAGTCCTGGCACGCTCAGTTGGCGGTCAACCTGGCTCTGACGGGCTCCATCAGCATCGTGGTGGCGCACCACATGTATTCCATGCCGCCGTATCCGTACCTTGCAACGGACTACCCGACGCAGTTGTCCCTGTTCACGCACCACATGTGGATCGGCGGCTTCCTGGTGGTGGGCGCGGGCGCCCATGCCGCAATTGCCATGGTGCGGGACTACGATCCGGCGCAAAACCTGGACAACGTTCTGGATCGCGTGCTGAAGGCGAGGGACGCCTTGATCAGCCATCTGAACTGGGTGTGCATCTGGCTGGGCTTCCACAGCTTCGGGCTCTACGTCCACAACGACACCATGCGCGCCTGGGGTCGTCCCCAGGACATGTTCAGCGATACAGGCATCCAGTTGCAGCCCATCTTTGCCCAGTGGGTGCAGCAGGTTAATTCCTCTCTCAGCGTGGCGTCTACCGCTCCCAACGCCCTCTCCGGCGTCAGCGAGGTGTTCAACGGCTCCATGGTGGCTGTTGGCGGCAAGGTGGCCGTGGCTCCCATTCCCTTGGGGACGGCGGATTTCCTGGTCCACCACATCCATGCCTTCACCATCCACGTGACGGTATTGATCCTGCTGAAAGGCGTTCTTTTTGCCCGCAGCTCCCGCTTGATTCCCGACAAGGCCAACCTGGGCTTCGCCTTCCCCTGTGACGGCCCCGGCCGTGGAGGCACCTGTCAGGTGTCCGCCTGGGACCACGTGTTTCTGGGCCTGTTCTGGATGTACAACTCCATCTCCATCGTGATCTTCCACTTCAGTTGGAAGATGCAGAGTGACGTATGGGGCTCTGTGCTTCCCGACGGCACTGTGCAGCACATCACCTTTGGCAACTTTGCCCAAAGCGCCATCACCATCAACGGCTGGTTGCGTGACTTCCTCTGGGCGCAGGCCACTCAGGTGCTTAACAGCTATGGCTCCGCCAGCAGCGCCTACGGCTTGATGTTCCTGGCCTCTCACTTTGTCTGGGCCTTCAGCTTGATGTTCCTGTTCAGTGGCCGCGGCTACTGGCAAGAACTGATCGAGTCCATTGTCTGGGCCCACAACAAGCTCAAGGTGGCTCCGTCCATCCAGCCCCGTGCCTTGAGCATCACCCAAGGCCGTGCCGTGGGTGTTGCCCACTATCTTCTGGGTGGCATTGGCACCACCTGGGCCTTCTTCCTCGCCCGCAGTCTTGCGGTCGGCTGACCTTCTTCCTCGACCTTACCAATGGCAACGAAATTCCCTTCGTTTAGCCAGGGTCTGGCTCAGGACCCGACGACCCGTCGCATCTGGTACGGGATCGCCACGGCTCACGATTTCGAGAGCCACGACGGAATGACGGAAGAGCGTCTCTACGAGAAGCTCTTCGCCACCCATTTCGGTCACTTGGCCATCATTGGCCTCTGGGTTTCGGGCAACCTGTTCCATGTCGCCTGGCAAGGCAACTTCGAGCAGTGGGTCGCTGATCCACTGCACGTGCGTCCCATCGCCCACGCGATCTGGGATCCTCAATTCGGCCAGGGAGCCATCGACGCCTTTACCCAGGCCGGTGCTTCCTCTCCAGTGAACATCGCCTATTCAGGTGTCTATCACTGGTGGTACACCATCGGCATGCGCACCAATCTGGAGCTCTACCAGGGTTCCCTGTTCATGCTGATCCTCTCGGCCTGGGCCCTGTTCGCAGGTTGGCTCCATCTGCAGCCCAAGTTCCGGCCTTCACTGGCTTGGTTCAAGAACGCCGAGGCCCGGCTGAATCACCACTTGGCGGTTCTCTTCGGCTTTAGTTCCATCGCCTGGACCGGTCACCTGGTGCATGTGGCCATTCCCGAGGCCAGGGGGCAACACGTTGGATGGAATAACTTCCTTTCCACCTTGCCTCACCCGGCCGGTCTGGGACCATTCTTCACCGGCAACTGGGGCGTCTATGCCCAGAATCCCGATACCTTGGGTCAGGTCTTCGGCACCTCTGAAGGGGCCGGCACCGCCATCCTCACCTTCCTTGGCGGATTCCATCCCCAGACAGAATCCCTCTGGCTGACGGACATTGCCCATCACCATCTGGCCATTGGGGTGATCTTCGTGATCGCCGGCCACATGTACCGCACCAACTTCGGGATCGGCCACTCCATCAAGGACATCCTGGAGGCTCACAATCCTCCTTCGGGCACACCGGGAGACCTGGGTGCAGGTCACAAGGGCATTTTCGAGACCTTGAACAACTCTCTGCACATGGAGTTGGGCCTTGCCCTGGCTGGCTTGGGGGTTATCACAAGTCTGGTGGCACAGCATATGTATGCCATGCCGTCCTATGCCTTCATTGCCAAGGACTACACAACACAGGCTGCTCTCTATACGCACCATCAGTACATTGCCATCTTCCTGATGTGCGGCGCCTTTGCCCATGGCGCCATCTTCTTCGTACGAGACTACGATCCGGCTGCCAACAGGAACAATGTTCTGGCACGGATGCTGGAGCACAAGGAGGCTCTAATCAGCCACTTGAGTTGGGCATCTCTCTTCCTGGGCTTCCACACTCTGGGTCTGTACGTCCACAACGACGTGGTGGTGGCTTTTGGAACACCGGAAAAACAAATCCTGGTGGAACCTGTCTTCGCCCAGTTTATCCAGGCTTCCCATGGCAAGGTCATGTACGGGTTTGACGTGCTCTTGGCAAATGCCAACAGTGCCGCAACCATGGCTAGCCAGAACATCCCCGGTCCCCACTACTGGCTGGATGCCATCAACGGCAGCACCGATGTGTTTCTGCCCATTGGCCCTGGTGATTTTCTGGTTCACCATGCCATTGCCCTGGGTCTGCACACTACCACGCTCATCCTGGTGAAGGGGGCTCTGGATGCCCGTGGCTCCAAGCTGATGCCCGACAAAAAGGACTTCGGCTACTCGTTCCCCTGTGATGGCCCCGGACGGGGTGGCACCTGCGACATCTCCGCCTGGGATGCCTTCTATCTGGCGCTCTTCTGGGCACTGAACACCGTTGCCTGGGCCACCTTCTACTGGCACTGGAAGCATTTGGCCATCTGGCAGGGCAACGTGGCGCAGTTCAACGAGTCCAGCACCTACCTCATGGGCTGGTTCCGGGATTACCTGTGGCTGAACAGTTCCCAGTTGATTAACGGCTATAACCCGTTTGGGGTCAACAACCTATCCATTTGGGCCTGGATCTTCCTGCTGGCTCATTTGGCCTGGGCCGTTGGATTCATGTTCCTCATCTCCTGGCGTGGCTACTGGCAGGAATTGATCGAGACCATCGTTTGGGCCCACCAGCGCACTCCACTCGCCAACCTGATTGGCTGGCGCGACAAGCCCGTAGCTCTGTCCATTGTGCAGGCGCGTCTTGTCGGTCTAACCCACTTCACCGTTGGGTTCTTCCTCACCTACGCGGCCTTCCTCATCGCCTCTACATCGAGTAGGTTTGGCTAAGAGGGTAACCTGAACCCCGCGACCCAACCTAAGGGTGGTTTGTGTCCCAAGGCCTTTCTTCCCTGAGATGTTGGCCCTCGCTTTGCGAGGGCTTTTTTGTGGCTGTGAAATCGGACGGCTTGGCCTTCAGGCATCCCCGGGCAGATCTCTGGCGAGAAGCAGCCCCTGACCGGCAAACATCAGAGGAATGGGATCTTCATCATTGCCACCGGTCGCCTGGTTGATCGCCGCCACAAAGCGGGCCTGTACAGGCGCCACCTCTGCATCGGAGATGGCCTGCCATTCCTGCCGGGAGCGCCAGCGAATGAACACATGGCCTTCTTCCCGTTGAGGATCCCAATAGAGATCGCGTCCCAAATAAGCTGGCTGCTGCTCCAACCATGGCTTCCATACTTTGGCTTCGGCGCTTAACCAGGCATCGCGAAGGATGGCAGGGACCGCCAAGCGCAGCATTTCCACAGTGATCGGCGCTTGTGCTGTGGGTCGATCAGCAGCCGGTGTGGACGGCGTCGCAGCGACCGGCCATGGAAGCAAGACCAACAATCCGGCCAAGCAACAGGCCAGCAGGGCGCCAAAACGCGAAAACATTGTTTTCTCCAGATTGCATTGAAGGACTGTTCTAGCTAGAAGAGAACCGCATTTGTTGCTTTCATGCCAGCAGAGCCACCTACCCCTCTCCAAAAAACAAAAATGGCAAATCCAACTTTGGGGGTTTGTTGAGCGAGTTCAAGCTTATGCCGAAGGAGTGAATACGACTCTTGTGCCCCTTGTTTTTTATTGCTTTCAAGGCAGTTGTGCTAGGATAGAGTCAGTTTGCGATTGTGTGTGTCATGGAAGGAAGGAGAGG
>JAPOTR010000030.1 GCA_026709085.1 Cyanobacteria bacterium MAG CAR3_bin_5
CTCACCAAACGGCTCCCCTATCGGGAGCAGCATCTGGCAGGCCTCAAGGAGCAGCGCCGCTGCGGCCTGTTGCTGACCCTTGGACCCACAGTGGGGAGTATCCACAAGCCCTGGGAGAAGGACGTCTCACCCTGGTTTTATCCCACCCCGCCGCAACCGTCATCTCTTGGTTATTGAGTCCTGAGCCTAGGGCCGAACCAGAACTTCCCCCTGCTCCACCACCCGCCAGAGCTTTCCTTGCATCTGGACCCGAGCAGGCTTACTCACCTGTGGCGTTGGTTGCGACGATTGCCGGCTGAGCACAAACAGCCCAGTATGCCCTCTCTGGTAGCGCTGGAATACCCCCAGAGTTTCCTGGTTGGGGACAAGCAGGTTCTCACCACGGATCTGGAAGACGAGAAAACTGGCTCCCGCTTGGGCGGGCTCCAGCTCAACTCCGGCAACGTCACCACGATAGGTGCGGCTTTGACTGGCCGCAGTGATTTTCACCTTCACCGCAGACCACTGGGCCAGAGCGGCTTGGTCGCCACCTTGTTCCAAAACTTGAACGAGATGGTCGGCTGGGCTCAGCCTGGGAGTCGGTTGAGGGTTGTCCATCACCTTTGGCGGTGGGGCAGTGGACACTGTTTGCAACCGTCCTGTATTCTTTAGGCTTTGTTCCATCTCTTCCATTTTCCTCAGTAAAATTTGCTGGTTCCGGGTTACAAACTGGAGTAGGTCTTGCTGTTTTTCCATTTGATTTTGAATCGTATTTAGCAAATTGGTTTCCTGTGCAGGTTTCTCTGATTTTGATTGTATCAGACTTCTTAGGTACCGTTTCCCTGGCTTCCGCAAGAGGATCAGCAGTAAAAGAACATTACTCAGGATCACGAAGGCCAGCAGGACCAGGGTTAAAAGGTTGGCTGTGATAATAGCCCCTGGGGCAGGCTGTGGCGTTCCCGTAGTGGTTTCCACAGGCGCAGTGGATTGGGATAAACCTGCTGTGGGCCAGTATCCATTGGTGATTGCTGAATCCCCGAGCTGAGGAGAAGCAGGGGAAGCAAACTCTGGAGTGGTCGGTGCTTGTGCCGTGAGTGTCATTGCCATGCCCCTCTACAGTCTGTCTTCCGCCCATTCCTTGGCAAGCACTTCCACCAAGGCCCGCAACCCCAGGCAGAAGCCTGGCTCCACCAAGAAGTCCCCCAATTTTCTGGGATTTTTGGGATCACCCAGGTGCTGATCACATAGGTTTTGGGCGTGGGCCAACACCTTTTCTCCAAAGGAGCCTTCCAAATCCGAGGCTTTCACCAACGGATCCATTTGAAGATCATTCTTTATGCCATCCATAGCTTGAACCATACTCTGTACATAGCGCTGAAGTTCCTTCAGGTTAAGGAGCTTCATGGCCGTTACAGGTTCATCATGGCCGATTTTGGATAAATCAATGGGTTGTTCAGCAGCAAATTCATAGCCATTGATGCATAAAGACTCACCGCTAAATGGATTGGATTCTAAACTATTGAATCCACGGAGATGAGGTTTATCCACGACCAAGCCAATAGCTACTTCATTCTTGAATTGTTCCGAAAGGTAAGTAGTCCCTTCTCTCTCATTAGATTTACCACTACTTAAATTGATTGCTGCAGATTGAATACGACTTAACCATATATTAATCTGGGAATCTTCATCAAATTGACAGATAGGGTCAAGCCAGCGTAAAAGTTTACCACCATTGCCACCCACGTAGACTGACATACAAGATAACTTACTTAAGATTCTTTGCTTATGGAGACATCTAATAATGAATCCAAGGTAATAATACAATCCACCTGTAGCCAAGGCCATCAAACTAATAAATTGCTCTAGAGTTCTATCTCTTTCACTTAATCTCGGAGATCGTCGGTTCGGCAGTTCTTTTTTCAGTAAGATTTCACTCTTAAAGCGTATATGAGTGTCGATTAGACTGAGGCGATTTGATTCCATTGTCTGACCACTGCTTCTCTGCATGGATGTCAGGCTCTTGTCGAGAAGATCGGACGCAAACTCTCGACGATAATCAAGGATCTTTGTACAAATGTGTTGTCCAGCAAACGGAACGGAAACCTGGTGAATTAGGCGGCTCCCTTGCCAAAGAGAAATGTCGGTAGTCCGTCCGCCAATGTCCATACATGCGGTATGCTGAAATATTTTGCTATCGTCAGCCAAGCAACATGCAAAAGCTACTGCTTCGCTCAGCAAAGGATGGCTGTTCAACTTGTGATCAAGTCCGCTAATGAGCTTCAGTTCCTCTGTTAGCTCCCTCCAGAATCTCTCATAGTTACGTTTGGTATTGTTGGGAAAAGCTGTGGGGTAAGAGAGTCTCCATGTTATTCCTCCGGCTCCACAGCGTACGGCATGGGTACTAATCATGAGGGCAAGTTGCCTCAAAAAGGGCTGCTGTAGCTCTGGATGCTCCCATTTGAATCCAGTACGCAAGTGAGACTTGAATGCCTCATCTTCTTGAGGAATATGGAGGCGAGTTTCATGAAAGAGCTCTGGAGGGTTTTTAGAATCAAGCTTCTCTTTCTTACAGCCCACCACGCTCAGACTTGTGCTGGTTGGTGGATTGTCATCTTCTGGGTGCATTTCTTGCGGCAGGAAATATCGATTTAGAAATTCCCGCTGTAACTGGTCATTTGCTGCCGTGACCGGCCATAATGCTGATTGTAATGGCAGTTTACACGGCTTTTCGTGGTGGTCCCAAATGGCCCAGTTTGTAAATGAGGTGCCGAAATCAAGGCCAACGTCCCAACTTTCGACGGTATCCTTGATTCGCTCTGGTGACTCCAGCGGGATTACCCCGCCTGGTTTTCCGTCCACGCTGACATTAAGAAGATCGGGGAAGCTTGTGCTGCAAAAATAACGTACCTGATCACTACCGAACTCCACTAGGTGAGGACCTTCCCAATCTGCAGTTTTATCGACGCTTAAACCATCAACCATCTGGCTGAAGATCCAGTATTTGCGCCAGTACCCGGCAGGAATGGATGGCCAGATGGCCATCACAGGGATGCTCCCCAGCAGGGCGGCCTCTTTTAGAGGGTAGCTGCGCTCAAGGCGATACTCGCCGAAGCCTTCCAACTTCAGCACCAGCCCCACCACCAGACATCCCTGGCCATGATCCACAGCCAGGCTCACCATCTCCTTTAATTCCCTGCTGCTGAACAACTCCTGCAGACAAACACTGAAGGGGAGCAAAGGCGTGGTGTCTTCCTGATTGCCCACCTCAAGGCGAGCGGTCAGCTTCCCCGGGAGCCAACTGTGGCAGAGGGCATGGCCTCCTGGCAGTAGGGTGAGGTTGGGCAGAAACAGATCATCGGGGGTCACCACCTTGATGGTCTTGTGGCGCTCGCGGAGCCGTTCCGCATCTCCACAGATGGTTGTCAAGGTGTCATGTTCGTAAAGCTGGATCTCGCTTTCCGCCTTTTGTAGCTGCCCCGGCATCAACGGATCCACAAGGATGACCGGCTTGATGTTCTCGTCCTGCTTGTCTTTCAGGATAACCCGGCAGAGACTATCTTCCGACTTCACCGGTGCTGCCGAATGAGCCAAAAGGCCATCCATGATGTTGCTGGCATTGGGGATTGGCTCTCCCTTCTCTGGCCTTATAGATAGCTGAACTTTGAGACGATCAATAAATTCTCCCAGGAGTCCACAGAGATTTTCCGCCAGGCTAGAGTTGACTTTTGGTTGAGAATTGAGTATAGTCTTGGACAGTTGATTGAGCCAGTTTGCCAGGGGCTGTTTATGTTGTTGAAGAGAGAGATGAGGAGTGGGATCGCTAAAGCGGCCTTCGCTGACCCAAGGCACGCCTGCAATCGGCCAGCGCAGTTGGGCAGCGGGGCAGAGGATGCTACTGGGAGACGCAAAACCGATGGGCTGGCTCTGATGAGTCCTGGCATCCTCGATCATGAAAATCATCAGTCGATCCCAGGGAGAGATATCCTTGGGTGGTTTCCTTAGCACCGACTGAGATGCTTTCGGCTTGTTCTCCCGCAGGCTGGTGGCAAAGCGGCGCACGGCTGTCTCCGGATCGTTGCAGAGATCCTCAAGTTGGAGGATCTTTGCTTGCAGCTTCAAGTTGTAGAGATCCGAGAGCCCCACAACCGCCAGACACCCAAACAACTCGTCCAAGAGCTGATCTCGGGTAGGATAATCGCGATTGGTAATTGCCTGCTCCATCTGGATCACCCGCGACCAGGGGGTTGGCAGGGAGTTAATCCGCGTGATGATGCCGTCGTAGCTGAGATTGGATGCCAATTCACCCACTGCTTGGGCGCTGTGGCCTTGCCAATGGCCGGGCTTGGCGCCCTGGCTGAGAGTGTCTTGGGCGGCAGGAAACCAAAGGTGAGTCATGGTTGGTCGCAAAGCTCCCAGAGGGTGTCCAGTAAACCGGCTGTTCCTTGGGAATTAAACCCTCCGGCACGGCGTTTGTCCAGTTGAATCTTCAGATATTCCACATCTGTTTCCCATTTGTGGGCTGGCCCACTGTCGTTGCTGTAGACAAGATCACCAAGACTTTCCAGGTGCGTCGGTTGGACATCAAGTTTGACAGGATTTAGCAGTTTCTGATCCAGGGCGCCGCCGGTGCTGGAGCAGAGTTGTTTCAGCCAGGTGAGCAAAGCCTCGGACCACTGATCCGCTGCAAGTCTAGCGTCTTTGTCTTTGCGGCTGCCCAGAGTCCTGGCCTCCTCGCTGCTGGAAGTGTAAAAGCGCGTTGCCCATGGGGCCCCCACACAGAAACGCTTCAGGGATTGGCCGTTCGCGGCCTCCAAGTCCAGGGAGATGTTGTTGCGCCACACCACAGCCAGCCTGGCGCCACGGCCCAGCGCTCTTTGGGTGAGCGCGCTATCGGGCAGATCACTCCAATTTACACTGCTCTGGTTGTGCCGGCTCAGGGTGTAGGCAGCATCCGCCTGTCCCGTCTCGCCGAGGCTGTTCCGCAACCCCAGGACGGCAAGCAGTTCCACCAGATGGGCTCCATTGGCCTGACTGGCGCCACCAATGGAAAAGCCGTAGGCCACCTTTGCGTCGCTCCCCAGGAGGTACACTCGGTCAAAGTCCTGGTTGCCCTCCTGGGAGAGGTACTGCAAAGCGGCGCCGGTATTGAGTTGAAAATTGCTGGCTTCCGCGTACAGACCAGTGTCTTTGGCGCCGTGGTCCTTGAAGTTGAAGTAGGGCAGCAACAGGGAGGCGTTTAACGGCGCCCTTTGGATGCCCTGCTTCTGAAGCCAGCTGCGCAGCAAGCACCCCACAGTGGGCACCCCCGACGCCCCTGTCCCCCCGAATACACTCCCGAACAGGTGGATGCGCACGTCTTCTCCCTCCTTGGCTGCCTGGCGCACATCCCCCAGGAATTGTCCCCACGTTTTGGCATGGGTAGCATCATCCAGTGCTACGGCGCTCATCAGCGCAGAACCAATGGGAGGCCTCCCACGAAATCCCTCCCTCAGATCCAGCGTTTGCTCCTCCTGGGTGAACAGGCAATCCATGAGGCCCCCAAGGGCCGGTGATTTGTGCTGAAGGGTCTGTTTTGTGTAAATCTGAGCCATGGTCAGCGACCCTTGACCGGCCACGCTTTCCACTGGATTCCAAACGCCGTAGTCTTTCAGCTCGCCGCCGTGGCAGAAGTGTTGGGTCAACCCGTCCAGGACCTTCCGCAGGGACTGGGTACGACCCAGGGCCGTCTGGGCCCTCTGCAGCAAGGCGCTTTGACGATCCGGCTCCACGAAAAGCACCCCCAACTCCGTAGGCGGGCTTCCTTCTCGATCCAAGAGACCCATGGTGTGCAAGTGAATGGCCGCCTCCAGACACTTGGCTCCGGATCCACCCACACCAATGGCAAACAGCTTCATCGTATTAACCTCCCATCAGGCTTTTGGGGAAGAGTTGAGCTCCGGGAACCGCAAGGCGGTAGCTGCGGCGTGAGGCGAACACGGTGGGCAGCCAGAAGAGCAACACCTCACTCGTCAGCAACAGCGCCAACAAGAGGATGATGCCCCCTGGGGAAAGCTGTGGGAAACGAAGCAGGATCATGACAGAGCTGAGAACCAATCCTGCAAACAGGAGCAGGCTGGCAGCAGTCCACCACCGGTCACGCATGGCCGCCACTTTGGCGGCACTGGGGGCACGCCGCTGCATCGTCCGGATGACCCAGAGCAGCACAACACTCACGTTGCATAACCAGAACACCACAAACAGCTTCCCTGCCACCTCATCGATGAACTGCTGCAACTGCAGGCCCGGCGCTGCAAAAACACCAAGGAAGACGGTCTCCATCAACCAGGGCAAAGCAAAGAAGGTCCACATCGGCCCTAAAACCAGGAAGACAACCACAGTGACCAGATTGCGCATATCAGGTGGGGGAGTGGGCAAAGCAGAAGGCCGCCGCCGGGGGCGCGTTGGGGTTCTGCCGGGAAGCTTGCAGGCTGGTCAGCAAGCCGTACAGACCCCTGGTGCGGCCTTCGGTTGGGTCATGGGCGGCATGGCCATGGGCGTTCAGTGCAAGCCACCAGTCTTCCACACCACGGTGGGCGGGCAGCTTGGCCCGCACCAAGCTGGCGGGCAGTCCCGCCGCCAGGGAGACTGTGGCGCTGAGGTTGCTGTTCTGCAGACGCAGGTCCTGCACCGTCACCCCCTGGGCGGTCTGCCAGCGGTCCTCTTCTGAATTGTACTGCTCCAGGATCAACTGACCCGGTGGATAGGAAACACCCCGGGTCTCCTCCAGAACACCCTGCACGCTCAGGGCCAGTGTCCGTGCTTGCCCTGGCTCCACCTGGACCGTGAGAACGTTGTCGATGGGAACGATGCCGAGAGAGCCCACGGGGATCCTTCCGCCCACGATGCCCTGCTGGGGATCAGGTTCACCGTTGTCATCCAGCAACTGCAACTGCTGTGCATGGATTGGCCCCTCCGACCCGGTTTCCACCGGCAACAGACTGCTGTACACGGGCTGCAAATGGACCTGACCAAAAGCCCCGGCTCCGTTGTGAAGGATCGTCTCCACCGGCTCCCGTGGCCCTGTCACCAAAAGATAGAGGGGCCGGTTGCCGTTCATGACGCCTGCTGTCTTGCCTGTGAACGGGTCGAATACCTGACCGTTGAAGGGGGCCTGAACAGCCAGCACACCCACGGCCTCCGGTTCGCTCCGGGTAACGGCCCGCACCAATGCTCCAGTGAGGCTGGCGTCGGTTTCCAGATCCGAAACCAGAATGGTGAGTTGCCCGGGTTGGGCTTGCCGCCACAGGGCAGGCAGGTTGGAACTCACCGGGGCGAAGGGGGCACAGCCCGTGAAGAAGCACGGATTGGCCGAGATCTGCAGGCTGGTAACCGTTTCAGGGACCGGCCCCCCAACCCGGGTCACCATCGTCTTCACCGGTTGGGTGGCGGTGAGCAGTTGGAGCGCCTGCAGGGTGCGAATCCAGACATTGCCGTCGGCTTGCAGGTGACCCAGCAAGGACCCACTGCCATCCAGCCCGATCACGATGCGGGAAAGCTCTGTGGTTCCCCTTGGGTCGTCCTGCTGGTGGGACGGGGGGTCAGCGTCCGCCTCGTCCGCAGTGTTGCCGCCGGCGGTGTCAGGTGATGGGGCCGTCCAGCATTGCGGCTGTTGCGGTCCAGGTTGGCAACCGGCCAGCAAGGCGGCCATGCCCATCAGGGCCACAAGCCGGGCAGCCCACCGCCGCAGGGAAGCGTACTGAAGCATCATGGCTCGTGCGGAGTGGCCTGGGCCACGGCGTTCTGGAGTTGGCAGAGTCGTTGCAGAGCACGCTCCAGGTTGGCAACCTGCTCCTTGAGGGCCTGCAGGTCGCTGGCCTGTTGCCGCTGCTGTCGGATCAAATCTTCCCAAAGCCTTCGTTGCCGCCGGTTTTCTTCCGCCTGTCTGCGGGAAGCAATGGTGGGGACCATCTCTCCCTGGCTGTGAAACACCCACTCCTCCCCCGGCCGGGCCGCGATGAATCGGGCTGGGCGCTCAAGCTTCACCGGGAGGCCGTCGGCATCGCCGGGCAATGCAAACAGTCCACGGATTAACGCTGTCTCCACCAGCCAATCCGGCGCATCCGCGGCCGGGTAGAGCAGGGCGTCCCCATCGGGAGGCGTGACAACAAAAACAAACGGCGCCGCCGCCTCGTCAACGGCCAGGCTCACCCGCCCGTTTCTGTCCGTGGCCAGGGCTGCCGGTTGCTCATAGGCCTGCAACACCTCGGGATGGCGCCGCTGCAACTGGGCCAGCAACAAACTGCCGCCCGTCCACCGGGGGAGGCGCTGTCTGGATGGACCTGTCTGAGATGGGGCAGGGGGTGGTGTGGTCTGCTGCTGTTCCAGCCGCGCCACGTTGCCTTCCAGGGTCGCGAGGCGTTGCAAGGGGGTGGGGTGATCCATCTCAGTGGCTGCGGGTGAAGCGGAGGTCGATGCGGCGACGGCTGGGATCGCTGACGGTGGGAGCAGGATTGAAGTTGCCCTGGGGATCCAGAAGGCTGGATGCAGAATAGGGGCGGATGCGTACAGCCAGTTCGTCTTTCGCCAGACGGTCCTGGAGGTATGCGGCCACGACCATGGCCCTCAGCAGGCCCAGATCCGCGTTGGAGCCGGATTGGAAACCTGTGAATTCCCCCTGTGGCGCCACTGTGTGTAGCTGGCGGTCCAGATTGCTGGCCCGTCTTGGATTGGGCTGGCCATCGGTGTGGCCAATGACCTCGATCACGTCCACGTCATAGACTTCAAGCGTGGGTTTGATCTCGTTGGCGTACTTGTCCTCCAAAGCGTCGAGAAAATCTTGGGAGAGCCCGTAGCTGCCGGTGTCAAATCGGAACGAGCCGGTTTCCGTCAGGGAAATGAGGGGAGGCTTTTCATTCAGCGCCTTGGCCAGGGTGACCAAGCCCATGGCAAGAAGAACGATCAGCAGCATGCTGCTGAGTACGTCAGTGTATCCCAGCCAGGGATTGATGCCGTTGTCACCGTCCTTCCCGCGGGCCCGTCGTGCGTTGGCCATTAGCTGCCGTCCCCTTGTGCATCAGACCCATCTTTAAGACTGGTTTGACCGTTGTCAGGAGTCCGTCTGTTCGTCTCGTTGCTCCAAGTGATGTCCACCACTGTCTGCTGTAAATCCTGAAGCCCGGCAATGAGATGGTTCAGCATGGCAGCGGCTTGGTTGGCATGCTGGTCAATCTGCTGCAAGGAGGCCAGTCGCTGCTGGAGCAGAGATTGGACTTCACCATTGGCAAGCTGGACCAGATCATCCCGGGAGCGGCTGATGCTTGATCGCAACTCCTGTTCCTTTTGCTCCAAATCCTTGAGGGAGTTACCGGTTGCCGCCTGCAGCCGCTCCACGTAATTGGCTGCCAGTTGGTCCGTTCGCTCAACGCTGGCGCTCCAGGACTGCATGGCGGCCCCCAGGGTGGCGCATGTGGCGGCCACGCTGCTGCCCATGGCCTGGTCCACGTCCAGTGTGCCGGTCAGGGCCTTGGCCAACTGGGCAGCTTCTCCGCTCATGGCGCAGATTGCTTCACTGGCTGCCCGGAGGTCCTTCTGCACGACCATGAATTGATCCCTGCCCTGCCTGAACTGGGCGGACGCTTCCACCAACGCCGAGGTTGCTCCCCTTGATGCGGCACTGGCCATGGAGACGCTTTTGAGTTCCTGTTCAGCGGTGACAGCCAAGGTCTGCCAGTCCAGTTGGGTGCGCGTCAGGCTTTCCCTGAGGAGCCCCATGCGCTCACACAGGCTTTCCGTTGTCCTCGCCAGAGACTCCTGATTCTCGAACATGCGCTGCACACTGTCCTGTAACGTAGTGGCGAAATCCGTATCTCGAAATGCAGCAGCGGCCCCCATAAAGTCCTGACCTGCTTCACTGAGGCGATTGGCCATCTCTCCCATGCGCTCCACTGCGTGACGGCCTTCTTCGGCCAGCACCAGGCTCTGATTATGGATCTGGTCCAGGTGTGCTCCCATGGTGCGCTCCACCGCTTGATCAACAGTGTGGATCAGCCGGTCGCCAAAACTCTCGGCCGTGGTCTCGATTTTCTTTTGGAACGCATCCAAACCCTGAACAACACCGGCCATTCCCTTACGTACTGGTGAAAGTCCCTGGGTTGGATCTCTTTGTTGTAGCTTGACAAGTTGATTATCGAAGAAGTGAGACAGTTCCAGTTCCAACTGTTCAATGGCCGTGTACCACCCACGAATCTGATTGTTGAGTATAATCAAAAGACTGAAAGAAAGACCAAACAAACTGCTCCGAAAGGCTGTTCCCATAGGATTTAACATGTTCGCCAAGGCACTGCTGATCTGTGCAGGGGGAAGGCCTGGCTGTAGAATCCGGCCAATATCCCCTAGAGCAAAGCTGAGGCCAACGAACGTTCCCAGCAAGCCGAGGGAGATCAGGAAGGCAGGGGCTTTCTGGGTCCAGTCCATCAACTGGCGCAGCCCCACAGACTTGCCAAGCCAGTGGGCTCGGGCTTGATGGCTCAGCCAATGGCTTGTATCTCCCGCCAGGGCCTGGTCGGAGGCCTGGAGCGCAGCCAGAAGATGGTCCAAGCCTCGTTGGAGGAGGTGACGGGGATAGCCAGAGTCTTGGGGTCTGTGGGTCGCTGGCGCCTCACCGGCTTGGGCGGGCGAGAGAACCATGTCCGATGCCATCGCCTCCCGTAGCTTGCGGATTTGCAGCCGGGCCTTATTCCCTGCCGAGAAGGTCGAGATGGTGATGAACACCATCCCAATCACCACAATGGTGAACGTGACATTGCTGCCCTCCGTCATCCCTGTATGACCACTGCCGCCAACTGTACCGTCACCCCAGCCGCACCATCATCCGTGATGGTGATCCGACCATTGCCCTCGCGGTGACCGGTGGCGCCATCCTTCGGACCCGTTTCCATCAGAATTGTCCCATCGCCGTATGACCTGTTTTACGGTCTGTGCCGGCAGGTGGGTGAGCAGGCCCGGCCCTATCCGCCCCGTGTCGCAGCCGGGGCGGCGCTGGATGTTCTGGCATGCCTGGCAAAGCTGATGGCCGCCACGGTCGGCTGCCCAGTAGGGCCACCGGCTAAGGTTTCTCAGACAAAAGCATAGTCATAGTCTTCCATTTCATCCCAGTCGTCGGAGATGTTCTCAAGACCGGCGTAAATGGTTTCTTCACCAACGCTTTCTACAATTGTCTTCAGAGAAGGGAAAAGAAAATGGTTTTCCGCGGCATAGTGGGCGCTGAACACCCCCTTCTCAGCCAGGAAGAAACGATCTGTTGTATGCTCGTTGCGGCGTACGTTGATCAGTGCAGGGGGCTTCAGCTCTTGCTCGACAATGTAATGGCGGGCCGCTGTTACAGGCTTGAACTCTCCGGTATCCAGGTGAAACGAGGGCACGTAAGAGAGGACCCGCTGGCCAGCCAGGCGGCGGCGGCTCACCCGCTTTCTTTTTTTTGACATGGAAAAATGGCCGGAATCCGAGGTTCCCTTGCCCATGAACGACAATGAACAGGCTAAGCCATTTTCGTGGTTTTAACAAGGGTTCCCCGGTGCATCGCCGGGGCGCCGGTGCAGCTTGAGGGGACGGCGACCCAGGTCCGCTTTTCCTAACCTGCAGGGAAACTCTCCGCATCACTCCTGGTGGCCCTTGGCGTCTCTGCTGACTACCGCTCCCTGACCCAGAACCTGCTGGAATCCTTTGCCAGTGGCGGTGAGTTGCGCTGCCTGGCGGTCTACATGGCTCTCAGCGATGCCTCCGGCCTGCTGCAGTTGGAGGCGGTGGCCTGCTGGCCGGCCGGTCTGCAGCGTCTGCCGGAGTCCCTGAGCGACCCCGCTCTGCAGATCCCGGAACAGGGGCGCCGTTGGCTGCCCTTGCGCAACGGCAACCATCTGCTGGGGGCACTGTTGGTGGAAACCGCAGCCTCATCCTGGCCGGACGCCTTCTCCCAACGGCTCGGCCGCCTGGCCACCGCCCTGGCTACGGCCCGCACCCTGGACCTGCGCTGTGAAAACATGGCGCTGGACCTGGACCACCTGCAGAAACGGCAGGCCCAGCAGGAGCACCAGTTGGCGGCTCTGATCCACCAGATGCGGAATCCCCTGGCGGCGCTGCGCACCATTTCCCAGTTGCTGCGCCGGCGGCTGGATCAGGATTCTCAACAGCAACACCTGGTCACCAGCCTGCTGGACGAGGGCCAGCAGTTGGAGCATTACCTCAAGGCGCTGGAACAATTGCCCCGTCAGCGCCTGAGCACGGAACTGGAGCAGCCCCGCCTGCTGCCCCCCTTCCGCTCCAGCCAGGTGGATGGCCAGTTGCGGGATCGTCTCCTCCCCCTGCTGCGCCGTGCCCGGTCCAGTTGTGAAGCCTCAGGACACCCGTGGCATCAGCCCAGCGACCTGCCCCAGTGGCAGGGGGACGTGGATGCTGTAGCGGAGATCCTTGCCAATCTCATTGAAAACGCCCTCCGCTATGCGCCGCCCCAGGCCCCCATCGGGTTTTGCTGGGCCACCAGCGCTGAGGCCGTGCAACTGCTGTTGTGGGACGGGGGCTGCCCCATTCCCGAACCGGAACGGGAGCGAATTTTTCGCCAAGGCCAGCGGGGCGCCACCGGCGCTGGTCATCAGGGCACGGGCTACGGCCTCAGCCTGGGCCGCCAACTGGCTCTGAGCCTGGGGGGCGCCTTGACGCTGATCACTCAACCACAACTGCTGTGTTCCGAGGCCACACCCGCAGGCAACGGCTTCCTGCTCACCCTGCCGACTTCCCCTCAGACACCCCTCATAGGCGCAACCAACACCAGGCCATAGAGCCAGACGCAGGCGGTGGCGCTCCACTCCAGCGTTGCCCCCAGACTGTCACCGCTCTGGCCCCCCAGCAGACGGCCCAGGAGCAGGGTCACCCCGATGCTCGCCATGCCTCCCGGAAGGATCCAGAGACCGAAGCCCAGGGTGAGACACGCCAGAAGCAGACCGGCAGGCAAAAGTTCCCAAACCAGGGCCTGCTGTTGAGCAGCATGGTGGGCGCCGCTGCCCTCCTGCCGCAAGGGAGTCCACCAGGCCAGCGCCAGCAGCGGCGCTGTGCGGGCCCACACCGCCACGCCCGCCAGGGCGGCCACCATGGATCCATCAGCCGCCGCCAGCCAGAGCCATCCCCCGAACCGCAACAGCAACAACGCCGCTATCGCCGTCACCCCCATGGCCCCCACCCGGCTGTCGGCCATGGCTTTGTGCTGGGCAGCGCCGGCGCTCAGGCCGTCAGCCGTATCCATGACCCCATCCAGATGCAGGCCCCCCGTAAGCCCCATCTCCGCAACCATCAGCAGGCTGATGCCGCTGGCGATGGGTAGATGTAGCGGCTCCACCAACTGCCAGAGCAGTCCCTGGATCAGGGCAACGGCCCCACCCACCAACGGGGCGAAGCGGGCAATGCGGCCAAAGCGGGGCCGCACCCACGGCAAGGGCGGGAAGCGGGAATAGAACATCCAGCTTCCCGCCAAGTCGTTCCACCAGTGGCCGGGGCATGGATCAGGCACGGGCTGATGGAACCAAATCCGGGCCGGCATTTGCCGCCAGTCTAGGGTGCCACCCATGGGTTTTCGTTTTCTGATCCGCCACCGCTGCTCCGTGACCCAGGCGCGCCTGGGTCACCTGCAGACACCCCATGGTCCGGTGGACACGCCCCGCTTCATGCCCGTGGGCACCAGGGCCACCGTGAAGGGTCTGACCACGGAACAACTGGGCCAGACCCAGGCGCAGATGGTGTTGGCCAACGCCTACCACCTCCACCTGCAGCCGGGGGAAGATCAGGTTGCCGCGGCAGGGGGGCTGCACCGTTTCATGGGCTGGGACGGACCGATCCTGACGGACTCGGGCGGCTATCAGGTGTTCAGCCTTGCGGGCTGCAATCGGGTGGAGGATCATGGAGTCACCTTTCGGTCCCCCCGGGACGGTCGCACCATCCGGATGACGCCGGAGCGCAGCATGGCCATCCAGAACCGCCTCGGGGCGGACGTGATCATGGCCTTCGATCATTGTCCGTCAGCCCAGGCTGGTTGCCCGGAGGTGGAGGCCGCCACGAACCGCACCCACCAATGGCTGGAGCGCTGCATCGCTGCCCACGACAACCGGGATCAAGCCCTGTTCGGCATTGTTCAGGGGGGACGCCATGGGGAGTTGCGCCGCTGGTCGGCGGCCACTGTTTGCAGCCATGACCTGCCCGGCTTCGCCATTGGCGGGGTCAGTGTGGGGGAATCCACGGCGGACATTCATCGGGTGGTCAAACTGGTGGCGCCCCTCCTGCCTGAGCACAAACCTCGTTACCTCATGGGTGTGGGTTCTCTGGCGGAGATGGCCCAGGCTGTAGCCCAGGGGGTGGATCTGTTCGATTGTGTTCTGCCCACCCGCCTGGGCCGCCATGGCGCCGCCCTGGTGCAGGGTGACGCCTGGTCGTTGAAACGGGCCTGCTTCCGCAGCGATCACCGCCCCCTGGACGCCGGTTGCCCCTGCTGGACCTGTCGCCGCCACTCCCGCGCCTATCTCCACCATCTGATCCACAGTCGGGAACTACTGGCCGCCAGTCTTCTGAGCCTCCATAACCTCACCCACCTGCAACGCTTCTGCAACGCCATGGGCCGGGCCATTGTTGAGGGAACGTTTTCAGAGCATTTCACCCCCTGGGATTCGGCCTCGCCGGCGGCCAACACGTGGTAGCTTGCAGATTGCGCTGCTCATCCCGGAATCCGAACGTCATGGTCCAGCCCGCCCTTATCCTGGCCCAACTGCCGGAGGCTTATCAGCCCTTCGCTCCCCTGGTGGACATTCTGCCCCTGATTCCCCTGTTCTTCCTGCTGCTGGCTTTTGTCTGGCAGGCCTCCGTCGGCTTCCGCTGAAGCGGGCCGCGGCCCACGCCATCAGCACGTGGCCTGAGAAGACAGGCAATTGCAGGATACGGGGCCAGCGCCCCGGCTCCTGCAGCAGGCGATAGAACCATTCCAACTGGAGCGTCTGCATGAAGGCTGGCGCTCGCCCTACAGAGCCGCTCCACACGTCAAAGCTGCCCCCCACCCCCAGCCAGAGGCCATGGCTCCGGGGCCGCACCTTGTCGATCCACAGCTCCTGGCGCGGCGCCCCAAGACCTACAAACACCAGTTCCGGCTGATGTTGCCGCAGATCCGCTTCCACCATGGGCCAGTGGTCTGCCGACTGGTAGCCGTGGACGAGGCGCTGCAGGCGAAGCTGCGGGTGGCGCCGTTTCCAGAACCGGGCCGCAGCTTGAAGACGGTCCTCCCGTGCCCCCACCCAGGCCACCCGCCACCCCCGGGCGGCGGCATGGCCCAGCAGCATCTCCGCCAGTTCAATGCCCGGTTGGCGCCGCAGCCGATGGCCCTGGAGCCGTAACGCCCACACCACCCCGGCGCCGTCGGGAATCACCAGTTCCGCCCCCTGGATTACCCTGCGGAGCGGGACATTGGCGCGGGCGGCCATGGTCATCTCGGCATTGAGGGTCACCACATGGCCGCCGGAGGGGACCAGGGATTCCGCTGCAGTGAGAAGATGAGGGGTCAGGTGGACAGGCAGACCCAGCACCTCCCCCTTCAGGCGTTCCCTTGGCGCCATCAGATGGGTTCATCCGGGTGCATGGTGGGATTGTCCACGCTGCGCTCGATCCAATGGGCCAACTGCAGGGCGCGGGAGGCCTGCTGACCGTCCACCGCGGAAGCCTCCAGGCCACGCACACAGCGGAGAAAATTCTCCAGCTCGGTGTAGAGGGGTTCGATGGAGGTGGCGGACACCTCCTCGACAAAACCGTCGTTGCGGTAAATCAGTTCCCCGTGATCAGCGGAATACCACTGGTGAGCGCGGCGGTGGACGCAGAGGGTGTGGTTGAGAAAGTCCGTCTCCACCAAGGTGTTCCGGCAGTGGGCGCTGAGACTGCGAATTTTGCGATGGGCCATCTTGCTGGCCGTCAGGCTGGCCACCACCCCATTGCTGAAGCCCAGAGTGGCGTTGACATAGTCGATGGGACCCGTGCCGCTGCGCCCACCGGCAGCGGCCAGGCGCGTCACTTTGGCGCCGGCCAGATCCAACACCAGATCAATGTCGTGGATCATCAAATCCAGCACCACGGACACATCGTTGGCCCGGTCTCCATGGGGGCTATGGCGACGGCTCTCCAACACCACCACATCCTCGTTGGCCACCACCTTGACCAGTTCCCGAAAGGCTGGATTAAAGCGTTCGATGTGACCCACGTGCAGGAGTTGCCGATGCTCTTCCGCCGCTGCATTCAAGTCGTGGGCCTCTTCCTGGGTGGCGGCGATGGGTTTTTCCATCAGGACATGGAGCTTGGCGCGAAGACAATCCATGCCCACCTGGTGGTGGAGCAGTGTGGGTACGGCAATGCAAACCGCCTCCACCTGGTGGAGCAACTCCCGGTAATCGTGAACCACCCGGCAACCAAACTGGTCCGTTGCCATGGCCAGCCGTTGGGGATCCGTGTCCGCCACCGCCACCAACTCCGCATCCCGCAACAGACTCAGGACCCGGGCATGGTGCCAGCCCATGTTTCCGATCCCAATCACGCCAACTCTGACGGGCTCCATGGCGGACGCAGGAACAATGGGAGGTGCAACCAGAGTTCAGCCCCCTCGGTTGTGCCCATTATGGGCCACCAGAAGCATCGGATCGGGCGCTCTGGCCGGAGTGGCCGGAATTGCCTGGCGGCATGCGCAACTCCACGTGGGTAATGCGCGGACCCTTGAGACGTTGAACCACAAAGTGCAGTTCATGCCAATGGAGGCTCTCCCCCACAGCGGGGATGCGCTGAAACTGCTCCAGAAGAAATCCCGCCAGGGTGTGATGTTTCTCCGACTGGGGCAGGGAGATGTTGAGATGGCGGTTGAGCTCGTCAATTTCCAGATCGGCTGCCACACACCAATGGCCTGGGGCCATGGTTCTCACGGCAACAGGTTGGCTATTGACGGCATCCTCGTCCTCACCAACGATTTCACTGGTCAGATCGGCAATGGTGACCAGCCCTTCCGTGCCGCCATGGGAATCCACCACCAGCAGCATGGGGGTATCGTCACGAATCACGGCCAGCAACTCCGCCAGGGACGCGGTCTCCGCAATGAGCTGCAACGGGGCCAGGTAGGGCTGCATGGCGGTGTCGACCTGGATCTTCCCTTGCCCCAACGGTCCGGCCAGGCTGCGAATGTCCAACAGTCCCTTCACATCATCAAGGGACTGGCCAAGGACGGGGAAGCGGGCATGGCGGGTGTTCTGCACTGCAGCCATGAGTTGACGGAACGTCACGTCCACAGGCAGTGTGACCATCTGTGAGCGGGGAATCATCACTTCCCGAACCAGGGTGTCCCTCAGGGAAAACGCCCCTTCGAGAATGAGGCGCTCATCCGGTTGAAGTCCGGTGACGTTGTCGGTTTCAATCAGGGTTTCCAGTTCGCCTGCGGACAAGGGTGGCGCCAGATCATGCCAATTGCGGGGCAGCCGGAACAGTTGGAGAAGACTCAGGCTGCAACGCTCCAGCAGCCGCAGTGGAATACCCAGGAGGGTGATGGCCATCTGAAGCGGGGGACCGAGGGCCAGAGCAGCCCGCTCCGGCTGGTGCAGCACCATGGCTTTGGACAGCAGACTCGCGCCCAGGGCAACCGGAAGCGTCAAGCCGAGCAGGGAAACGACCGCCAGACACCAGCCTTTCAGGCTGCTCGGGAGTTGGGTAACAAGGTCCTGCGCCAACCAACCCATGGTCAGCAAGGCAAAGCAACTGCCAAACTGGGTCAGGATCAGCGCACGGAGTGGGCGGCGCTGCAGCCGTTCCACCGTGGTGGCCGCAGAGGGATTGATGGGGGTGAGTTCCTGAACCTGCGTGGGTCGCAGGCGCAGCAGGGCCAGTTCTCCCGCCAGACAAAAGGCCAGCACAGCCATCAGCAAGGGAATGAGCAGCAACGGTGCGGCCAAGGCCATGGCTGAGCCCGAAGCAGGGCGGCTTGAAGCGGTGGTGTTGGCTAGGCTACCGGCTCAACCAGTCCAGTCAACATGGTCTTTCCAGCCGGTGCCCTCGTCCCTTGCCGCCGGTTCTGGTCTCGGCCTGTCGTCTGTCTGCTCCTGCTCGGCCTGACGGCCTGGGGTCTTCCGGGAGAAGTGCGGGCCGGCGATCCTTTCGAGAAAGTTTCCGCGGAGGATATTTCCCGCTTTGTCAAGACCGGTCAGGCCGACCGCACCCTGGAGCCGTTGATCGACAGTTCCGGATGGACCCGTGCCGAGTTGCGGGCCGGCTTGCAAAAGTCCTATCGGGTGAGCCTCAGGTCCATTTACGGCTTTTTGCACTCCAGCGCCGGTGAACGATTCCTCGACTTCGTCACAAGTGGCTATGCGCCCCGCTCTCCCAACGTGAATCCATCCACAGCCCTGCGGGCTGCCATCACCAAGGACGCCTCCGACGGCTCCATTAGCGCCCTGGGCATCATGGAGGCCCTGCCTGTGGACTTTTCGGTCTCTGGCGGTTTGTCCATCTGCGCCCGGCAGATGGACATCTCGTCCCGGCAGCGCACCTCCGCCCTCTCCTACTACCTGTTCCTGCCGGCCTGCCTTCACGCCAGTCAGAATGTGCGCTGAGGCTGCAGCGCCCAGCAGCCTCAGGCGACAACTGTCCGGAACCGCCCCATCCCTCCGTGCAACCGATGGCTCTTCTCCTTCTGGACAAGTTGACCATTCGCTACCCGCGCCAACGTCAGCCGGCCTTGTTGAAGGTGTCTCTGGCGTTGGAATCGGGGGATCGCCTTGCCCTGGTGGGGCCGTCCGGCTGTGGCAAAAGCACCCTGGCCAGGGCCGTTCTGGGGTTGCTGCCCCAAGGCAGCACCGGGGACGGCGTGTTGCAGGTGGCGGGCAGGGATCCCCGCTACCTGCAGCCTCCACACCTGCGCCAGCTTCGCGGCGCCACCGTGGGCTTGGTGTTTCAAGATCCCATGACCCGCCTCAATCCACTGCTCACCACCCGGGATCATCTGCTTGACCTGCTGGCTGCCCATCGGCCCCGTTGGTCCCGGCGCCAGTACCGGCAAAAAGCCCGTGACCTGCTGGAGCAGGTGGACATGCCCAGCCGCTGTCTGGATCAGTATCCCCACCAACTCAGTGGCGGGATGCGACAGCGGCTGGGCATTGCCTTGACCATGGCCTTGGAGCCGGCCCTGGTGATCGCCGATGAGCCCACCACCTCCCTGGACGTGGTGGTGGCCGCCCAGGTGATGGCTGCCCTGTCCAACCTGTGCAAGCAGCAGGGGGCGGCGCTGCTGTTGATCACCCATGATCTGGCTCTTGCCGGCAGTTGGTGTTTGCGGATGGCTGTGCTGTGGGAAGGGCAGCTTGTGGAGGCCGGACCCGTTCAGCAACTGCTGGCCACACCCCGAACCCCCTTGACCCGTGCCCTGGTGGCCGCTGCGCGCCTCAAGGAAGGCCAAGCCAGCCCCAGACGCGACTCCACCCGCCCCCTCCTTCAGGTGACGGGCCTGCGCTGCTGGCATGCCCTGCCCGGCCCATGGCCTTGGCGATCCCGTTGGCTGCGGGCTGTGGACGGCATCGACCTGAACCTGGAAGCGGGAGAAACCATTGGCATTGTCGGCGCCTCCGGCTGCGGAAAAAGCACCCTTTGCCATGGCCTTGCCGGTCTGCTGCCGTTGCGGGGCGGCCAGGTGGTCCTGAATGGCCAGGCCGTGCTCCAGGGGTATAGCGGACGGCGCCACCGCCAACTGCGACGACGCTTGCAGATGGTGTTTCAAGATCCCCTGGCCTGCCTGAATCCCGCCATGACGGTGGAGGATGCCCTGCTGGATCCCCTGCTGATCCATGGCCTGGCCCACCGCAGAGGCGGTCGGACACAGATTCTGGAGGCTCTTGCAGCGGTGGGCCTGACGCCGCCGGAGGATTTTCTGGATCGCCTGCCCCGCCAACTCAGCGGCGGGCAGCAACAGCGGCTGGCCATTGCCCGCGCCCTCATCCTCAGTCCCTTGGTCCTGCTCTGCGATGAACCCCTGGCCATGCTGGACGCCGTGACCCAGAAAGACATGCTGGAGTTGCTCCAGGATTTACGGCAGAGACTTGGCTTGGGTTTGATTTTCGTCACTCACGACCTGGGCATTGCCGCGTCCTTCTGTCACCGGGTCCTGGTGCTGGACGGCGGCCATGTGGTGGAGGAAGGTCCTGGAGATGCTCTCCTTGCCGATCCCCGGACCAGGGCAACACGGCAACTGGTGGCTGCCTGCCCTCGCTTGCCCCGGCCCGGCGCCCCTGGGGCATGATCCGGCGTCATCGTCAATTACTTGTCAAAGCGACCGGAGTTGTCCTGCTGGTCCTCCCAGCGGGGTCTTGGGTTCTGATTCCGTTTGAGGGGGGCGCCCTGGGGTGGTGGAGCGGTGCGCGGCGCTGATCGGGCCAGCTTCAGATTGGGATCCTGATCAAAGGGCTCGGGACCCATTGCCGGCCGCCGCTGGCGCCGGCCCACAAGGCGGCGCTCGACAGAATCGATCCCCCGGCCTGTGGAGCGCTCGGAACGAGAGGGGAACTGCTCCCGGGAGGGCTCAAGCTGGGACCTCCGGGGCGAGAGTCCGCGGCGGCTGGGCCGTCCTCTACTTGCACGGGGTGATTGCGGAACCTCACGGTCCCAATCCTGTCTTGGGGGCAAGGGGGGCGCGTCTCGCCACGGCGGCTCCTCTTCAGAAGCGCGGCGGATCGGACGACGGGAGGGGGGGGTATCCCAGCCCCCAGCCGCCAACGCAGGGCGACGCATGGGGGGGCGCTGCTCCAGGCTATCCCACTCGTCCAGTCTGGAGCCGATGGGCTGAACCGCAGCCCGGGGCAGGGTTTCATTGCCTTCGGAGTCGTCCATGAACTCCCTGCGTCGCGCCTGCTCCGCCGTCACCCCTCGTAGACGCAGGCTCTCGTACACAAAGAACCCCGTTGTGGTGGCCAGAAGGAACTGGCTGAACTGCAAAATCGGATCCAGGCGCCAGCCCTGGAAAAACAGAATCCCTCCGCAGAGCAGACCCACGGCGGCAAAGAAAACATCTGTGTCCCGTGACAGAGCGGGCTTATAGAACCGCAGGGAGTACAACAGGGAGCCACCAACCATCAGAACGATGCCGACGATGCTGACCCAGTTGAGGGAAGTGTTGACCATGAAGACCTCAACCCAGGTGAGGAGCCGTTCTCCAGGTTAAGCACCCAGGGGGGCGACTGGGCTGCGCAACTGACAACCGTTGAAGGGGCAAGGCGTCAGTTGCGGGTCACCTTATCCGCTTGGCTCACAAAGAGCAACGCCGCCGTGATGGGGATCACGACAATTACGGCGCCCCAGACCAGACTGCTCAGAAACGCTGAAAGAGATGGAGTCACGGAGGCTAACGCTCAAACTTGCTCCAAGTGTAAGGGAGCGTCCGGCGCCAGGGCCGGAGTTGTTAAAGAACTGCTGATCTGCCCGGTGAACAGCCAGCATCACCCACGCCGCCGAAACTCCAGCAGCCGTGAAAAGTAGAACGGCGCACTGCAGAACAACTGACGACCGGTGGGCTGGAATCCGGCGGCGGCGGCGGCGGCCACAATGCCGGATTCCTTCAGGGCGTAGGCCCGGGTCGCTTTGCTGGCGCCGGGGAAGATGCTCCCGACGGCTTTCAGCAGGACCAACGGCAGGCTGTAGGGGGCAAAACTCACAATCAGACGATCCCGGCTCAAGCCGGCCAGATGGCGCACCATGGCCTCCGCTGCTTTCTGGGGGTAGTGGATGAACACGTCCAGGCAGACGACGGTGTGGAACTCACCCCCCAGGGCCTCCAGATCAGCCACGTGGAACCTCACTTGTTCAGCCGTGACGCCAGCGGCAACGGCGCGCTGTTGGGCCTCGGCCAACATGGCTTCGGACAGGTCGCTGGCGGTAATCCCCTGGGCCCCCATGGCCGCCAGGGGAAGGGTGAGGGAGCCCACGCCACAGCCGGCATCACAGAAGTTACGGGTCTTGACGTCGCCGTCCTCCTGCAGCCAGTTCAGTACGGCAGTGACGGTTTTGTTGTGGCCGCGGCGGATGTGCTCCTGCACCCTGTTCACGGCCTGGTTGTCGCTGTAGATACGGCGCCAGCGCTCGAAACCGGTCCCGTTAAAATAGTCGCGCACCACCTCTTTCTCGTTGCCGGTGGCGGTGCTGGATGAAGCCATGGCCGGATGCAGGGACATGGCCAGGGATCCTAAAGGCCGAACCGCCAGACCGTCAGCAGGGGCACCAGCAGGGTGGCCAGGATGCTCAGGGGAGCGCCGTAGCACACCATGTCCTTGATGCGGTAGCCTCCTGGGCCAAACACCATCAAGTTGGTCGGATACCCGAAGGGTGTGATGAAGCTCCAGCTTGCGGCAAAGACAATGCACACCACACAGGCCATGGGATCAATCTGCAGATCCAGACCGATGCGGGCCGCCACCGGTAGCCAGAGCACCACCGCGGCAGCGTTGCTCAGCACTTCCGTGGTGAAGGTGGTGATCAGATAAATGGTGACCAGCACCCCGTAGGCCGGCCAGTCCCCGGTCAGGTTCACCAGGCGGGTGGCCATCTCCTCCGCCAGGCCGGTTTTCACCAACGCCGCACTGAAGCCGTACAGAGAGCCCACCAGCAGGATCAACTCCCACTGCACCGCCTGTTGCAGGTCGCCAGGGCGAAGGCTGCCCACCACCACCATGGCCACCACCCCCAGGCAGGCCGCCGCCACCAGGGGCATGATCCCCAGGCCGCTCACCACCAGGACGGACAGACCAATGAAGATGGTGGGGTACTTTTTGGCGGTGGCGGGCAGTTCGTGCTCAATCTTGTCCATCACCACCAGATCACTGCTGGCCTGGAGCCCCCGCAGACTGTCCAGGGGCGCCTGGAGCAACAGCACGTCCCCGGCCCGCAACACCACCTGGCCCAACCGTTCCCGCACCAGGTCCTGACCACGGCGCAGGGCAATGACGGTGGCATTGAAGCGCTGCCGGAACCGCAGTTCCCGCAGCGAGGCCCCGGCCAGGAAGGAGCCGGCCGGCAGTAGCGCCTCCACCATCCGCTGGGTGGCCGTTCCCTCCACACCTTGCCTCCCCGATGATGCCGGGGCCGCCAGGCTCACGGTGTGCTCCTGCTGCAACCGCAGCAGATCCGCCCGGCTGCAACGCAGCAACAGGCGATCCCCACCGCTGAGCACCCGATCCGCAAAGGGGGGCGAGAACCGCTGACCCCCCCGTTGCAACTCCAGAACGTCCACGTCAAAGCGGCGCTGCAGCCGGCTGTTGTGCAGGGTCTGGCCCACCAGGATGGAGTCGGCAGGCACCTCCACTTCCGTCAGGTAGCCGTCGCGGCTGAGGCTGGCCAGCAGTTCCAGCCCGTCCCGGTTCCGCTCCGGCAAAAGATGGGGCGCCACCCAGATCAGGTAGGCGCCGCCCAGCACATAGAGGGGCAAGGCAATGGGGGTCAACGTCAGGAGTTGGAGGCCGCCGTTGAATCCCATCTCCTCGCCCACACTGCGGCTCAGATCGTCGGCCAGCAGGTTGGTGGAGGTGCCGATCAGAGTGAGGGCGCCCCCCAGGATGGTGGCGGTGGAGAGAGGCAGCAACACGCGCGATGGCGGCAGGCCGCGGCGCTGACACCAGGCCTCCACCACCGGAATCAAGGTGGCGACGATGGGGGTGTTGGCCAGGATGCCCGCCAGGGGACCGATGGCCACCACAAACAACTGGATCAACTGGCGGGGCTGCTTCATGCGGTTGCCCCCCATCAACTCCCGCAAGCGATCCAGGGCGCCGCTGCGGAACAACCCGGCCGAGAGGGCAAACATGGCCAGCAGGGTAATCACCGCAGGGCTGGCAAAGCCGGCCAGAGCCTCGGCCGGGGAGAGCACGCCGCTGGCCATGAGCAGCCCCATGGCCAGCAGACCCACCACCTCCGGCGGCAACGCCTGCATGGCGAACAGGGCAATGGCCAGCACCAGGATCAACAGGGTGACGAGGGCATCCATGGGAGGCTCGGCAGCCCTTCACTCATGCTTCCATCATGCCCGTTGTCGTGTTGGCTGGGAAGGATTGTGCGCGTTGCACCAGCATGCAGCGTATGCCAGCCGCCCGGGCCCCCTGCGCGTCCGCCTTTGCATCCCCCAGATGCCACACCTCACCGGGTGACAGCCCCAGCCGCTCCAGGGCCAGGTGAAACAACCGGGGATCGGGCTTGGCCACACCGCAGCGGCTTGAGATCACCACGGCCGTGAACCAGTGGCGCAGCCACAACCTCTCCAGCAGGGAATCCAGACGTCTGTCAAAGTTGCTCACCACGGCCAGCTTGAGGCCGGCGCCATGCCAACGCTGGAGACAGCGGGGCACGTCCTCCGGCACCACCCAGGCATCGGGACTGGCGTAGTGGTAGAAGAGTTGCCCGGTGAGCCGGCGCAGCACGGTTGCCTCCAGGGGCTGGCCTGCCCGTTGGAAGGCGTCCCCCACGCAGGCCAGCCACCATTCCTTTTCCTGCTGATCAAGGGATTTCACCGACCGGTCCGGGAACGCCATGGGGGGCGCTGCCCGATAGGCGGCGTGGAAGGCGGGGCCGATCTGCTCGGGGGACACCGTGATGCCCGCGGCGGCGGCCTTCCGGGCATAGGTGACGGCCACAGGGG
This sequence comes from Cyanobacteria bacterium MAG CAR3_bin_5, assembly GCA_026709085.1. Taxonomy (GTDB): domain Bacteria; phylum Cyanobacteriota; class Cyanobacteriia; order PCC-6307; family Cyanobiaceae; genus Synechococcus_B. The sequence goes on from JAPOTR010000030.1 coordinate 24,671, forward strand.
CGGCGGGCTCCAGGAGGGTGCCCATGGCGTCGATGAGCAGGCCGCGGGGGCGGGACAAGGTGGTCATGGCTTCAAGTGTTCCCCCAGCCAGCCCACTGTCGCGGTCAGGCGATGGGCCGCCCCGGGCATCCGCGCCAGATAGGCGGCTTCCCGAAGTTTGGCCGCTGCCGGTCCCGCCATGGTGAAGCCCTTGGCGGTGATGGCGGCCTGGCCGCGACCAAGGCTCAGCATCTCCCCCAGGTCGTTCCATTGAAAGTCCCGTAGGGGCTCCCCATCACGGGAGGCCAGAATGTTGTGGGCCAGCACCGGCGCCTGCTGCATGGCCACCTGGGCCGTGGCCGGCAGGGACTGCTGCTGCCCCTTCTTGTCGGGCACTGCCGCCACGTCACCGGCGGCAAAAATCCCCTCCTCCTCCGCCAGTAGCAGGTTTGCCTGACAGATGAGCCGCCCCTGGGGATCCGTCGGCGCCGCCGGCAGCAGCAGCGGCGGCGCCACCGCCAAGCCCGCGGTCCAGAGCACGCCGGCGCAGGGCAGGGTCTCCGTCTGCCCCTGGACAAGCAGGGTGAGGTGATCCGCCGCCACCGTCTGGACCCGGCTCTGGCAGCGCACCAGCACACCCCGCTTCTGTAACGCCGCCAGAGCTTGCTGGCGGTTGAATTCACGGCTTCCCGCCAGAATGCCGTCCCCCTGCTCAATGAGCTCGATCAGGGCCTGACCCGCCAGCAGATCCGCCAGTTTGCAGGCCAGTTCCACCCCGCTGGCGCCCGCCCCCACAACGGCCAGACGTTGCAGGGGGTGGGTTTGGGTTTGCAGACGTTGCACCAGGTTTTGCAGGCGCCCCAGGTCCGCCATGGTGCGGAAGCCGACGGCATGATCCGTGACGCCGGCAACGCCGAAGGACTGGAGGACCCCGCCACAGGCCAGCACAAGACGATCAAAGCTCAGTTCACGGCCACTGCCGGTGGTGAGACAACGGGTCTGGCGGTTGATGCTGGTGACCCGGTCTTGCAGCCAGGCCACTCCGTGGCCTGCCAGCAGGCGCTCCAGCTTCGGCGCCGCCTGCCAGGCCTTCAGTTCACCGCTGAGGAGTTCATACAGCAGGGGGGTGAAGAGGAAATGCTCCTGGGGCTCCACCAGCACAACCGACACGCTGCTGCCCTTGTGGGCAAGGGACAGGGCAGTGGTGAGGCCCGCAAAACCACCCCCTACCACCACCACACGAAACTGGCCGTCCATGGGACCGTTGCATTGTCTGTGACGCTAGGGTCGGGAGCCGTAAAGTGGGGAGAGACTTTGGGGCTTCGGGGCAGGATCGCCGGGATGTCAGGCAGTCGACCGTGAGGAAGGGAAAACCTTGGTTGCAGCCATTGTGATTCTGCTTATGATTAAAACACTGTTACTCGGTCAGGGAGGTTAGAGCAATGAAAACGAAGCAGGGGCGGACCCACGGTTTGGGACGGCAGCCTGGTTTCTGCGCCGGCTTGCCGCTCCCCGTCTCAGTGGCGGGTGGACTGGCGGCTCTCCTTCTCCTCTCGCCCAGCGCTCATGCTTCAGACTCAGAAGATCAGACTCAGAACATCTGTGAGCGCTATGGGGCATTGGGTAATAGTTGGTCGTCCGTGCGGCAGCATAGACAAGTACCTGCACGGTATTATGGACAAATTTGCAATCTCAGGAATAAAGGTATCACGTCCTTAAAATCAGGTGACTTCGATGGTCTCCCCAACCTGGTCAGCCTCTTTCTGGATAAGAATGCCCTCACCAGTCTGCCGGAAGACATATTCGACGGGCTCTCCAGCTTGAAAGAGCTTAGAATAGGTGGCTATGAAAATTTTAGCGGCTCACGTCTACCGGAAAATCCCCTCACAACCCTGCCGGAAGGCATATTCGACGGGCTCTCCGAGCTGAGAAAAGTCGATCTAAGTTTGCCTAGGCTAACTACCCTACCGGAAAACATATTTGACGGGCTCTCCAAGCTAAGAATAATCAGTATGCATCACACTAGATTAACTACCCTGCCGGAAGACTTGTTCGACGGACTCTCCGAGCTAAGAGAAATCTATCTAGGATACGGTTCGCTAACCACCCTGCCGGAAGACTTGTTCGACGGGCTCTCTAAACTATGGGACATCAGGTTATGGGGTAATCCTTTAACCAGTGTGCCGGCAGGCTTGTTTGATGGGCTCTCCAGTGTAGAATATATAAGTCTAAATAACACCAAGCTAACTACTCTGCCGAGTGGTTTATTTGATGGACTCTCAAGTCTAAAGCATATCGACTTAGGAAGTATTCGTTATTATAGATTTTTAGATACTTTGCCGTGGGATATTTTCGAGGGACTATCTAATCTATATATAGCCATATATGACAACGCCTTAACCTGTTTGCCAAAGGCTCCGCCAGGGGTAGAGGTGTCACTTGGTCTCGGGAGCAAGCCCCTGCCGCTATGTTCAGTTGCGGTGAGCATTACTGGCGGCTCGCCCGTCACCGAGGGCGGTGACGTGGTCTTCACGGTGACGGCGAATCCCGCTCCGACATCGGATCTTCAGACGTATGTGAAGGTAACCGAGACCGGCAGCTTCGGCCTCCATCCACCCGTCATCGCCTCCAATTGGCGCGGCGGCCCGCTGCCCATCGGCACGAGCGCGTACCCGGTGACCATCGGCACGAGCGGCACGGTGGACTTCACCGTGGTGACGGACGATGATGAAGTGGACGAGGCGGACGGCGCTATTCATGCTTACGTGGACGACGGAACGGGGTATTATTCAGCGCGCAGCATAAGGTCCGCCACAGTGGCCGTGGCGGATAACGACGCCACCAGCGTCACGCTGGCCGGCGCCGTGAACAACCTGACGCCAGGACGGTACCTGGTCGAAGGAACAAATACATCCTTCACGGTGACCCTGGGCCGTGAGCTGGTCGGCGGCGAGTCGCTGGCGGTCCCTCTGACCTTTGGCGGCGCTGCGACCCACGGCGCGGACTACACGATTACCGGTACAGCGGCAAAGGGGGTGAGCTATCAGAATTTGAACAGCGCCGGCGCCACGGTTACCTTCACCGGACCCGAATCGGGAAGGACGGCGAAGGTGGCGACACTCACCCTGACGGCAACGCCGGATATAGGCGTCGACAAACTGTTGGTGTCCATTGGTCTCGGCCCGCTGGACGCCAGACTCTCGGGCGGCGCCACGGGAACCGATAACCTGGCGGACTTCAACATCGTCGATCTGAACTTCGCCATGACCCCGGTGGTCACCGTTACGCCGAACGTCTCGACGGTAACAGAGGGTCCGACGGCAACGGCCGGTTTCACGGTGAGTGCGAGCCCACCGCCCGATTCGCCTCTGACCGTGAACCTGACCGTGGCGGACGGCAGCGCATCGGACTTTGTGGCATCGGGCAGCGAAGGCAGTCAGACCGTGACCATTCCCGCCGGCGCCGCCTCGGCGGTCTACACCGTAGGGATTACCGACGACCAACGTGACGAGCCCAGGGACATGATCAGGGTAACGGCTACTGACGGGACGGGCTACCTCTTGGCCACGTCCCCCACGGCAACAGTAACGGTGATTGACGACGACGCTACCACCGTGGTGCTGACGATACCGGATACGGCGGCAACGAAGGGTCTGGCGGGGAGTACGGCGAGCATGGTCCTGAAGCTGAACCGTGGCTTGGGGTCCGGTGAAGCGCTAAGTATTCCGCTGGCCTTTGCCGGCGGGACGGTGGGGACGGACTTCACCCTGTCGCTGCAAGGCGCCCCCCGTGGGATTTCCCTGTCCGGCAGTGTGATCACGTTCACCGGTCCGGCTTCCGGATGGAGTGCGGCCAGTGCCACCGTTCTGCTCACCGCTTCTGCGAACAACAACCCGACCAACACGACGGTAACGGTGAGCATTCCTTCCTCCTCCACCGGTGCTGCCCCCATCCTGAGCGCAACAGGTCTGGCTGGTGGGGCAACAGGTAGCCGAACGGGTGACGGTCAGGTGACCCTGGTGGATCTGTCGGACCAGAGCAAGAACATCTGTGAGCGCTATGAGGCATTGGGTTCGAACTCGTCCTGGGGACGGCAGAGTGGACAAGAACATGCATGGTATTATGGACAAGTTTGCAATCTCAGGAATAAAGGCATCACCTCCTTAAGACTGGGTGACTTCGATGGGCTCCCCAACCTGGTCAGCCTCTTTCTGGATAAGAATGCCCTCACCAGCCTACCGGAAGGCATATTCGACGGGCTCTCCAGCTTGAAAGAGCTTAGAATAGGCGCCTATGACCTTAGGACATTAAGTCTACCGAAAAATCCGCTCACCAGCCTACCGGAAAACTTGTTCGACGGGCTCTCCGAACTGAGAAGAGTCGATCTAAGTTTGCCTAAGCTAACCACCCTGCCGGAAGGCATATTCGACGGGCTCACCAAGCTGAAATACGTCAATATGTATTACACTAGATTAACTACTCTGCCGGAAAACTTGTTCGACGGGCTCTCCGAGCTGAGAACAATCAATCTAGGATCCGGTTCGCTGACCACTCTACCGGAAGACTTGTTCGACGGGCTCTCCAAAGTACTCTTCATCCGTTTATGGGGTAATCCTTTAACCAGTGTGCCGGCAGGCTTGTTTGATGGGCTCTCCAGTTTAAGAGACATCAGCCTAAGTGAAACCAAGCTAACTACTCTGCCGAGCGGTTTATTTGATGGACTCTCAAGCCTAAAGTATATTTACCTAGGAAACATTCGTTACTATACAAATTTTAAATTAGATACCTTACCGTGGGATATTTTCGAGGGACTCCCTAATCTAACATTATTTATATATGACACCGACTTAACCTGTTTGCCAAAGATTCCGCCAGGGGCGGAGGTGTTGGGCAGTAGCAAGGCCCTCCCGTTATGTCGTCCAGTTGCGGTGAGCATTGCGGGTGGTTCTGCCGTGACAGAGGGTGGTGACGTGACCTTCACGTTGACGGCTGATCCTGCCCCGGCTGCCAACTTGGCGGTGACGGTGAGTGTATCGGAGAGCGGTAACGTTGCCGCATCGGGACAGACCGGCGCCAGGACGGTGACCATTGGCACGGGTGGCACGGTGGACTTCACCGTGTCAACGGAAGACGACGATGTGGACGAGACGGACGGCGCCATTGCCGCCACGGTCACTGCCGGGACGGGTTATACGGTGGGCAGTGCTGCTACTGCCAGTGTGGTGGTGAGGGATGACGAAGCGCCAACGATCAGCATTGCGGGTGGTTCTGCTATCACGGAGGGAGGGGACGTGACCTTCACGTTGACGGCTGATCCGGTCCCGGCCACCGACATTCAGGTGACGGTGACGGTCTCCGAGACCGGCAGCTTCGCCGCCTTGGGAGAGACCGGCGCCCGCACAGTGACTGTTGGCGCCAGTGGCACGGTGGACTTCACGGTGTCAACGGAGGATGATGCCATCGACGAGGCGGACGGTTCCATTGAGGCAACCCTGACAACCGCCGGTGCGGGCTACACGGTGGGTAGTGTCGCCACCGCCAGTGTGGCAGTGGCGGATAACGATGTAGCGCCGCTGGAGGTGAACATCTCGTCGGAGGCTGGCGGCGCCGAGGGTGATGACGTCACCTTTACCATCACGGCCATACCTGCTCCCTCAGCGGAGTTGCCGGTGCGGGTGACGGTGACGGCGTCGGGTGATTACGGCGTCAGCACCGGACCACAAACGGTGAGCATCCCCACCATCGGCAGCTTCACCCTGACGTTATCCACCACGGACGACACAGTGAACGAAGAGGACGGGTCGGTGACCCTCACCTTGGAAACCGGTGTGGGCTACGCCGTTGGCCCATACTCATCGCAGACAGTCTCCATCACGGATGACGACGTGACCACACAGCCGCAGGTGGATAACGACGACACCAACCCCTATACAGCTCTGATTGCCCGTGTGCGTGGTTAT
>JAPOTR010000008.1 GCA_026709085.1 Cyanobacteria bacterium MAG CAR3_bin_5
CCTCACGCTCCGCTTCTCTCTCCCCTTCTGATGAGAGGCCATGGGATGCAGGAGGGGAGCGCAACGGTGCGCACGGGAAGACGCTATTTTCCTCCTGCGTCGCTTCCCCGGAATTCGGGTTTGACTTCCTACTAGTTCTGAAGGCCCGGGGTTCCTTCCTTGTTTGACACGTGCTTCCTTCCTCAGGTGGGTTCCTGCTTCATAGCCTGACCCAGGGGAAGCGACCCTGTTAATGGCGTAGGGTGACACACGGAGGATGCCCTGAACCGAGACGCTTCAGACCCGAGACCTGATAGCATCTCTTTCCAGGTCGTCACGTTTGCTTCGCCAGCAACGATCCAATACCACCAGAATGAACCAGGCCAGGAAGGAACCCATGCTTCACCGTCTTCTCCAGTCTCTGGACGCCATCCATCCGTTCCCACGGGCTGAAGCCCATTGCGACATCCCTTGCAAAATCTATGATCCTTCCACGGCCTTGATCGCAGCCCTGTCGGTCGTGCGCCTGATGGACATCATGAACGAGAAGTCAGAGGGCGGCGACATGGCATCCCTGGCGACCCAGAGCAGCATCGCCCGGTGCGTCGTGCGCAAGGAAGAGGAAGCGGAGAAGGTGAAGCACGAGGTGCGGATCATCTGGGGCGACTATTTCAAGACGCCGCAGTTTGAAGCCTTCCCGGACGCTAGTAGCGTGGTGCATAAAATCATGCTGCTGGGCGGGGCCTGCAAGCAGGGCGTCAACCGCGCTGACGGGGAAGCCCTGGTGGAGGCAGTGAACCAGTTTGCCGAGATGTTCTGGGCCACCAAGGGCATCAAGACCACCAGGAAAGCCTGCCCCTACCCCCCCAGCCTTGCGGTGGTCTATCCGGTGCTTTGATCCGCCTGATTCAAGGCATTGTCCCACTGCCGGGTGCGGGATCGTTCGCGTGTCCGGGCTCAGCATGGCGCCAGTTCTGGAGGACGGGGACTTCGTTCTGTTTCGTCGGTTTGCGCCAGGAGAGAGCCCCTCCCCTGGAATGATTGTCGTCGTCCGCCATCGGCGCCTGGGGACCATCATCAAACTGCTGGATCAGGAAATCGGGCCGGGCCGGTTCAGGCTGCGGGGAATTTCCATGCTATCCACGGACAGCCGCCACCTGGGGGATGCAGTACGGCAGGACATCATTGGCCGGGCCGTGCTGCGAATATGGCGTCATGGCGTCTCCCGCCTGAGGGTGAGCTGATTGAGCAACGCCGGCCATGAAGGCACTCAACACCGGCACATCATGGCCAGCGCCCAGGCCATGAACTTTGGATCGTGGACTTCGCTCCTCTGGCTGAACCGATTGGGGCGGCCCAGTCCACGTCAAGTCTGCGGCTTGTTGGTCTGGATGTAAAGAATGACAAGAAACAGGGCCGGCACCAAGACGAATAAAAGGCTGGTGATGAAACCCAGGGGGTTCGTTTCCATCCGGGAACGGCAGAACAGAGCAGATTGAGCTTACCATTCCTGCCCATGGACAGAGAGACGGCGGCCGTGGGCGTTGCAGTTTTTGACGTCCATCCTGGGAGAGCCGGTGACCAGGCAGGCTCCCAATCAGGCCTCCCCACTGCCATCGCCAGTCTCAACGCCGTCGCCACCGTCATCTGACCCACTGTCCTGGTAGGGAGCCGCCTGGGGGCTCGCCATGGCGCTCACGGGCATGGCGTTCACGGCAGCAGCCAGGGCCTGGTCACCTCCAGGCCAACCGGCCTGGGGGCGGGTCACCACCACCAGGGAATCCCGAATTACCGCTTGACAGGCGAGGCGCCAATTCAGAGGACGTCTCTTGAGGAAGCGTTGTTCCGGCGCCGTCTGCGGGGTGAGAAAGGCGTCTTCGTCCTGGCCGGCCACGGCCACAAAGCAGGTGCTGCACTGACCGCAGCCCCCGCAGTTGCCCAGCTTCCCCTTGAGGCCGTAGAGCTCCACGCCGGCGTCCAGGGCTACGTCCCTGAGGATGGCGCCTGCCGGGCAATCAACGTCCAACTGTTCTCGCAAGAAGTGGATGGTGGGCATGGTCTCGGAAGAGGAACACCGATTCTGAACGGAAACGCCGGGACAGTGTGGGGCGGGCCTGTGTTACGGGCCAGGTTGCAGTTCGCGACGGGGGCGGCCCATGGCCACAGTCCTGCTCTTAGCATTGGTGGCCTGATCGGCCATCGGTCGCTCTCCCTTGAGCCGGAGCCATCCGGTTCTCCACTTCTCGCAGATCACCCCTGGAACCAAACAATGGGATTGCCCTGGTATCGGGTGCATACGGTTGTTATCAACGACCCGGGGCGGCTGTTAGCCGTCCACATTATGCACACCGCTCTCGTCGCCGGCTGGGCGGGCTCGATGGCCCTGTACGAACTGGCGGTCTTTGATCCTTCTGATCCGGTCCTGAACCCCATGTGGCGTCAGGGCATGTTTGTTTTGCCTTTCATGTCCCGGCTTGGCGTCACGGGAAGCTGGAGTGGCTGGGACGTTACCGGCGCCACGGCTGTGGATCCGGGCTTCTGGAGTTTTGAAGGCGTGGCTACGGCCCACATCGTGTTCAGCGGCTTGATGTTCCTGGCCGCCATCTGGCACTGGACCTTCTGGGATCTGGAGATCTGGTACGACCCCAGAACCGGTGAACCGGCCCTTGATCTACCCAAGATTTTCGGCATCCACCTGCTGCTGGCAGGCCTGGGCTGCTTTTCCTTTGGCGCCTTCCACCTGACCGGCGTTTTTGGTCCGGGGATGTGGATCTCCGATTCCTACGGGCTCACCGGACACGTGGAGCCCGTGCAGCCGGATTGGGGACCAGGCGGGTTTAACCCCTTCAATCCCGGTGGCATCGTGGCCCACCACATTGCCGCCGGCATTGTCGGCATCATCGCCGGCGTCTTCCATATCACCAGCCGCCCACCCCAGCGCCTCTATCGGGCTCTGCGCATGGGCAACATCGAGACGGTGCTGGCCAGCGCCATCGCCGCAGTGTTCTTCGCCGCCTTCGTGGTGGCCGGGACCATGTGGTACGGCAGCGCCGCCAACCCCATCGAGTTGTTCGGCCCCAGCCGCTACCAATGGGATCAGAACTACTTCCAGCAGGAGATCAACCGCAGGGTGGACGTGGCGCAAGCCAACGGGGCAACCCGGGCAGAAGCCTGGTCCACCATTCCCGAGAAGCTGGCTTTCTATGACTACGTGGGCAACAGCCCTGCCAAGGGGGGGCTCTTCCGCGTGGGTCCCATGGTGAACGGGGATGGCCTGCCCACCAGTTGGCTGGGCCACCCGGTCTTTACCGATGGGGAGGGTCGGGAGTTGTCCGTGCGGCGCCTGCCCAACTTCTTCGAGAACTTCCCCGTGGTTCTGGAAGACGGGGACGGCATGGTTCGGGCTGATATTCCCTTTCGCCGGGCCGAGGCGCGCTATTCCTTCGAGCAGACCGGTGTTACAGCCAGCGTCTATGGCGGTGAACTCAATGGGCAAACCGTTACGGACCCGGCCCAGGTGAGGAAACTGGCGCGAGCGGCTCAACTGGGCGAGCCCTTTGCGTTTGACCTGGAGCGTTACAACTCCGACGGCACCTTCCACAGTTCCACCCGGGCTTGGTTCACCTTTGGCCATGCCTGCTTTGCCCTGCTCTTCTTCTTCGGCCACATCTGGCACGGGGCCCGCACCCTCTATCGGGACGTGTTTGCCGGCATTGATCCCGACCTCGGCGATCAGGTGGAATTCGGCCTGTTCCGCAAGCTTGGTGACGAATCCACCCGCCGTCTCCCCACACAGGCGGCTGCGTCCCAAGCTGGAACCCCCACTCGCTGAACCCCAGGAGCTCAACATGGAATCTCTCTCCTACATTCTCATTCTCTTCCTGGCCCTCTCCACCCTGTTCTTTGCCATTGCCTTCCGGGATCCACCAAAGATCGGCAAGTGAATGAACTGCTGAACGCAGCAGTCCCTTTGCCCGGACCCATGTTCAAGCCCCAGCCGTTGCGGTCGGGGTTTGGATGGGGTTTCCATTACAAGGGCAAGTGGACGGTGTAACTGGTGTCCTAGACTTTGCCCATGGCTTAACCAGCCCTGATGCAGTGTCCAACCTGTCGGCATTCAGAAAGTCACGTGCTGGAGTCACGTCCTGCTGATCTCGGCCGCAGTGTGCGCCGCCGCCGTGAGTGCCTCCGCTGTCACGAGCGATTTACCACTTACGAGCGGGTGGAAGTCATTCCCCTGACTGTGGTCAAGCGGGATGGCCGACGGGAGTCGTTCAGTCAAGGCAAAATGTTCCGTGGCTTGAGCCATGCCTGCGAAAAAACAACGGTCGCGCCGGAGCAGGTGCGGCTCATTGTCGAGGAGGTGGAAAGCTTTCTTCAGCAGCGCAGCTACAGGGAAATTACCAGCAAGGAACTGGGGGAACTTGTACTGGACCGGCTGGGCCAGCTTAGTGAGGTGGCCTACATTCGCTTCGCTTCGGTCTACGGTCAATTTGCCAGCGTTGACGATTTCTCGGCCATCCTCCGGCTTCTGGAGAAACGCGGTGAGCAACCGTTGCGGCTGCGTTCCAACATATCAACGCCAGGACCATGACTTGCTAAGGTGAGTGTTTCCCATGGCGGTGCGGCAGTCGCCGGGGATCTTCACGATTTCACCCTGCTTCCGGCAGGCTGCCGCCCAGTCAATGGTTTCCACACCCACGTCCAGCACTGAAACGTCCACTCCTGACGACCACGCCCACGACCACACAGTGAGCGGCGCCCCATCCGCTGATCAGCCAGCAAACACCCCGAATCCTGCCGAGGAGGAATCGGAACCCGACGAGATTGATGCTGCCCTCCTTGAGGGGCAGGAGGACGGTGTCGTTATCACTGCCGAAGAGAGGCCCCGGTCGTCCGGAGGTGGCGGCGGAGATCTGGACGACGTGGGCTTCACCATGGAGGAGTTCACGGCGCTGCTGAGTCAATACGACTACCACTTCAATCCCGGTGACGTGGTGAGTGGCACCGTCTTCAATCTGGAGCCCAAGGGGAGCCTGATTGATATTGGCGCCAAGACCGCGGCGTTCATGCCCCTCCAGGAAGCCTCCATCAACCGGGTGGAAGATCTGGAGGACGTGCTCCAGCCGGGGGACGTGCGGGAGTTCTTCATCCTTTCCGAGGAGAACGAAGACGGCCAGTTGATGCTGTCCATCCGGCGGATTGAATACCAGATGGCCTGGGAGCGGGTCCGGCAACTCCAGAAGGAAGACGCCACCATCTACAGCGAAGTCTTTGCCACCAACCGCGGGGGCGCCCTGGTGCGAGTGGAGGGCCTGCGGGGCTTTATCCCCGGCAGCCACATCAGCACCCGCAAACCCAAGGAGGAACTGGTGGAGGAGGTGCTACCCCTCAAATTCCTTGAGGTGGATGAAGAACGCAACCGCTTGGTGCTCAGCCACCGCCGTGCCCTGGTGGAGCGGAAGATGAATCGCCTGGAAGTGGGCGAAGTGGTGGTGGGCAACGTGCGGGGCATCAAACCCTACGGCGCCTTTATCGATATCGGTGGCGTGAGCGGACTGCTGCACATCTCCGAGATCAGCCACGAGCACATCGAGACGTCCCACGCCGTCCTCAACGTGGGTGACCAACTGAAGGTGATGATCATTGACCTGGATGCGGAGCGTGGCCGCATTTCCCTGTCCACCAAAGCGTTGGAGCCGGAGCCGGGGGACATGCTGACCAATCCCCAGAAGGTGTTTGACCGAGCCGAGGAAATGGCTGCGCTCTACAAGCAGATGCTGGAAGAGCAGGTGGAAGGGGAAGCCGTGGCCATGGGTACCGAGACGGTCTACGAAAGCTGAGGGCTGGAGCAAGTCGTTCACATCCCCACCATGGCCTGGCTGCAGATTGGTCCTCGCCGCTTCGGCCCGCTGCGGGCCGTTCTTTTTGACAAGGACGGCACCCTGGCCAACAGCGAAGCCTTTCTCATGGCCCTGGCCGAGGCCCGCCTTGCCACAGCTTTGCAACAGGTTCCTGCGGGGCTGCGTCCCCAGCTTGCGGGCCTGCTGCAGCGGGCCTACGGACTCTCGACGGAGCAGGGGAAGCCGGGCTTGGATCCTGGCGGGGCTACGGCCGTAGCCAGCGCCGGCCATAACCTCGTCAGCACGGCCACCTGTCTGGCCCAGGTGGGCCTGAGCTGGAGTGAGGCCCTGGCCAAGGCCCAGACCATCCATGGGCAGCCCTGGGGGGATCATCTTTCCCGGGCAGAACTCACCCCACCGTTGCCCGGTGTGGGGCAGTTGCTGGGTCGCGCCCAAGATCTGGGCTTGCCCTGCGGCATCATCAGCGGGGATTGCCGACAGGGCATTGAAGATTTTCTGCGGCACTGGGACTTGTTCGACGCCATCACAGGCTTCCGCGGCTCGGACCAGTTGCCTGCCAAACCGGCCGCCCAGGCGGCCCTTCACCTCTGCCGTGATCTTGGCGTCGCCCCGGAGCACTGTCTCCTCTGTGGTGATTCGGGCCAGGATCTGGCCATGGCCCGCGCCGCAGGGATTGGCGTGGTGGTGGGGTACACCGGCGGCTGGCGGAACCCGCCCCAGCTTCACGGCTTTGACGCCCTGGTGGCAGACTGGGGCGCCGTGACGCTCACGGGCAGCACGTAAAATTGCCCTGGCCCCATCCCCACTGTTGCCGTGATGGTGTGTCACCGCCCTTAGCCCGGATCCCCCATGGCCCGCTACGTGTTCACCTCGGAATCGGTCACGGAGGGCCATCCCGACAAGATCTGCGACCAGGTGAGTGACGCTGTGCTTGATGCCCTGCTCAGCGCCGATCCCGACAGTCGGGTGGCCTGCGAGACGGTGGTGAACACGGGCCTTTGCCTGGTCACGGGTGAGGTGAGAACCAAGGCTCACGTTGATATCCCCGCCATTGTGCGGCGGGTCATCGCCGACATCGGCTACACCGGCGCCCGGGCCGGTGGTTTTGACGCCCATAGCTGCGCCGTGCTGGTGGCCCTGGATCAACAGTCCCCCGATATTGCCCAGGGGGTGGATGAAGCGGTTGACCACGACGGAGATCCCCTGGACTTGGTGGGGGCCGGTGACCAGGGCATCATGTTCGGCTACGCCTGCAACGAAACCCCGGAGTTGATGCCCTTGCCCATCAGCCTGGCCCATCGTCTGGCGTTGCAACTGGCCCAGGTTCGCAAAACCGGCACCCTGGACTATCTTCTGCCCGACGGTAAAACCCAGGTGAGCGTGGTCTACGACAACGACCAGCCGGTGGCCATTGACACCATCCTCATCTCCGCCCAGCACACCGCCCAGGTAGCCGGTCTCCGCCAGGCCCAAGCCGTTCGTGACCACATCCGCGAAGATCTCTGGCGCCATGTGGTTGTGCCGGCCACCGCCGACCTGGCGCTCAAGCCGGAGCGGAGCGCCACCCAGTTCCTGGTGAATCCCACCGGTCAGTTTGTGGTGGGGGGACCCCAGGGGGATGCCGGCCTCACCGGCCGCAAGATCATCGTTGATACCTACGGAGGCTATGCCCGCCACGGGGGGGGCGCCTTCTCCGGCAAAGACCCCACCAAGGTGGATCGCTCCGCAGCCTATGCCGCCCGTTTTGTGGCCAAGTCCATCGTCGCGGCGGATCTGGCCAGACGGGTGGAGGTGCAGCTCAGCTACGCCATTGGCCGGGCCCGCCCCGTGTCCATCCTGGTGGACACCTTCGGCACCGGCCGGCTGGGCAACGAGCAGTTGATCCACCTGGTTCAGCAGCACGTTGACCTGCGTCCGGCGGCCATTATTCAGAATTTCGGGCTGTCCACCATCTGCGCGGAACGGGGCGGTCGTTTTTACCAGGACACCGCCGCCTATGGCCACTTCGGCCGCAGAGACCTTCAGGCCCCCTGGGAAGACGTGACCGCCCTGGCCGACACCCTGCGGCAGATGGCCCCATCCTCCTGACAGCCAGGGCTCAAGCCGTCATGGGTGGGACCACGGCGTCCAGGGATCCAAACTCCGCCCTTCGGACTTCCTGCGGTTGCAGCGGATCGGCATACAGGGGTAATGCCCCTTCCCGTCAGAAGAGGAAGGAGGACACCACCGCCAGAGCGATCCCCAGAACAGAGGCCTTCACCACGTCGACGGCTCCGCCGGCCAGGGAGAAGTTGAGCCCGACGGAATGATCCACGGGAGTGTCCGGTAGGGCGCTTTCCCGCCGTTGGGCCTCCAGGGAGACTTCCCACGGTTGCTCCTGCTCCTGCTCCTGTTGGGAGTATGGCGCCAGGGACCACAACAGGCCATACGTCCTGCTGTCCGGCGAGAGGGCCAGTGTCATCCCTGGGGTTATGGTGAGACGGTCGTCGTAGAAGGGGAAGCCATAGGCAAGCTCCGCCTCGAACTGCTGCCCGTTGCCGCCGGGCGCAGCCAACCCCTCCAGGACAACGGGTTGCAACAGGGCATCCATCCCCCCTGAAGCACTGGCGCCCATGGTGTGACCCATGGACAGGGACGGTCCCCGCTTGTCCGGGGAGGGCTCCCAGGCGAAGGAGAGGGCCAGGCCCTGCTGGCGGAACTCCTCCTCCGTGTGGGTCACCAGGCTGCGCCCCTGCACCTCGCCCCTGATGCCCCGTTGGGGATCCTTCCAGACAAGCCCGGCGCCCACTTCCACCCCGTAGCCGGTCTCCGCATCGCCACCGTCCTGCCTGATGCCCACCTCCAACGAGGGGAGCAGGGAGGCGCCGTTGGCCAAGGGCGCCGGCCTTGTGGCTTCCAATCCCAACCGCAACCGCGAGACGGTGGCGGCGCTGCCCTTGAGACCGGTGGTCTCCGCCGAGGCGGTCTCCACCACCAAGGCATCGGCCGTGGTGGTGAGGCTCAACCCGGCAGCGCCCCCGTCCAGCACCACACCCTCCAGGCCCACCGCCCCCATCACCAGGTTGGTGGTTGTGTTCAATTCCTCCCCGTCATCCCCCTGTGGCTTCAGGGTGAGGTTGCCCCAGCCGTAGCCGCCTAGAGCCCAGATGCCCAACCGGGGGGTGAGGGCATAGCGGCCATAGGGGAACAACCCCAGCATGGCGGCGCTGATGCTGCCGTCGACATCGTTATCCCCCTCCCCTGCATAGCCGCCGCTGCCCCAGGAGTGGGACAGGGCCGCCCCGGCCTGCCACCGCCCCGTGCTCCAATCCGCTCCCAACAGCACCGTGCTCACGTCCCCACTCAGGGAGAGCTCTTCCTCCCTGCCGCTAAAGGAGGCGACGGCGCCCTGGCCCCAGAAGGCCCACTGCCCTGCCCCATCTTCTCCTGCTCCCCCTGTCCCTGCTGCAACAGAACCGGGGGAGAAGTTGAAGGAGGAAGCCGCCACCAACTGCTCGCCGCCCACGCTCTCGAACCCCAACAGCTTCCTCAATGCCCCTTCGTTCTCCTCCAACGGCACACTGCTCAGATGCTCCCCGGCAACTAGTGAGGTCCAGTCCCCCATTGGGAACGGCGGCGTTGAACCGTCCCCGCACCGCATCCACCACCTGTTGAGACACCGTGCGGCCAAAACGCCCCAGCCACGCAGCAGGGATGGGGTCGCTGTTGCGAATCGTGCCTACCCCCACGCCGTCCGCGATGCCCACACTCGAGAAATACACCTGATCGATGTACACCTCGAAGGTCTCGCCGTCATCGTCATGGGCATCCTCCAAGGCGCTCACCGATACAGTCTTCTCCGTCTCCCCAGGGTTGAAGGTCACTATGGCATAGGCCGAATGGAGACGGAAGTCCTGGCCTTGACGGGCCGATACCGGGCTGCTCTCCCTGGTGCGCACCAACAGATACACCCTGTCGTTATGGGACCGGGACAGACGGATGGGGAACTCCACCACCTTTCCCTCCTCGGCGCTGGCATCACCCACCGACAGCATGGGCGTGGTTGACACTGGATCGTTATCCGCCACTGCCACACTGGCAGTAGCAACACTGCCCACCGTATAACCCGTCCCGGCAGTGACCGTCGCCGCAATCGATCCGTCCGCCTCGTCCACATCATCATCTTCCGTTGCCACGGTGAAGGTCACCGTCCCACCCGTCCCGATGGTCACCGTCCGGGCGCCGGTCTGTCCCGAGGCGGCAAAATTGCCATTCTCCGATACGCTCACCGTCACCGGCAAACTGGCAGCCGGGACAGGATCAGCCGTCAGGGTGAAGGTCACGTCTCCCCCTTCCGTCACAGCAGAGCCACCCGCAATGCTGATCGTCGGTTGCACTGGCGGCTGGGCAGCAGCTTCCAACGCCGTCAATGCCGTTACCACCGGCTCCCACCGCGACCAACCCCTATCCGCATAGGTCTGCGCCTCGCTGGCGGTCATGGGGGTGAGACCGGCAAACGCCGCATCATCCTCCCCCAATGCCTTCAATACCCGCTGCCAGCGCTTTACGTGCTCCTCCCCGTTCACCGTCTCCCCCACATAGCCACGCACGGTGGCAATCAGAGCGGCATAGGCCGCATAGGGGTTGGGGGTGGTGTTATCCGCCTGCTGCTGCTGTTGCGTGGCCACGTCGTCATCCGTGATGGATGCAGTCTGGGAAGAGAGCGCGCCTACGGTGTAGCCCTCTCCCGCATTCACGGTGAGCGTCACCGACCCGTCCTCTTCGTCCACCGTGTCGTCCGTGGTGGGTAACCTCAGGGTAAAACTGCCGCCGGTGGGAATGCTCACCGTGCGGGCGCCGGTGCTGATGCCGTAGTCTCCCGCCGCCGTTACCGTTACGCTCACCGGTAACGCTGCTGTCGGGGCAGGATTGGCCGTGATCACAAACGTGACGTCAGCACCCTCGCCGCCGCCGCCAGCAGCCGTGACGTTCACCCGGGGTGTGGTGTTCACCTGGGCTTGTGGTGGTGAACTTGCTGCTTTCGGTACCGGGCTGTTGCTGCCCCCAATCCTCAAACGCTTCAACTCCTCAACGATCTCGTCCCAGAGGCTCCAACCCTGGTCCGCGTAAGTCTGCGCCTCGGTTACCGTCAGTGGCGCCTGCACCCAATGCCCCGGACCATCTATAATCCCTGGATTTGTAAAAGAAGGCAGTGGTTCTACTTTCATCGCAATCAACGCCCTTGTGAGTGTCGTATGGTATTTTACATCTTTGCCATATCTTTTTCGCTCCTCCTTGATCCTGGCCGCCAGCGAAAGGTCTCCACGCCCGGAGCGGGAATCGTTATCCTTGATGAAGGCTTTATTCGACGAGACCGGACCAACCTTGTAGCTACTATCGGAAGTCACGGCGACCGTCACCGAGCCGTCCGGCTCGTCCACCGTATCGTTCGTGGTGGACAACGACAGGTTGACGGAGGTGCTGCCGGCGGGAACAGTCACTGTTCGGGTCCCTGTGGTGACGCCGTAATCCCCGACTGCCGAGACGGTCACGCTCACCGGCAAGTCTGCCGCTGGGGGCGGGTAGGCAAAGATGTCGAACGTGGCGTCACCACCCTCGACGAGGTCGCCGCTGAACGCAGCGCCACTGCGCCCGACGCTCACCTCGGGCAGCCCGTCGTCATCTCGAATGGTCAGTTTGAATTGATTCCCATAATAGGAACGAGGGTTGAAGGGATTGGTGTAGCGATCAACCAGAATCTTGGCATTTTCCTCGGGAATGGTAATAATCAACGTCTCGTCGGACTCGCTAACGGCGTCATCGATTATTGTTATAGGCATGTTGACCCGAGTAGCATTGGCGGGAATAACTATCGGACTGGATTTGCTGATGGTGAAATCGCTGCTCTCCGAAGCGGTGCCTTCTACAGTATAGGCTATACTGGTGTCTGTGTTGAATGGAGGTTCGATGTGCAGGGATAGTTGAATCTTATCAATACCACTGCCCTCTAGTACCCCGGCGCCCCTCAGATTGAAGGATACGTTGTTTGACTGTGATACTACTCTCGTCTCATCGTTATCCAATACTGTTATAGAAACTGAACTTTGTGACTGTGTCGCAGTGTAACTTGCGCTGCTCAATATCCGGATAACAATTGCCCCGTTTTCCTCGTCTATATTGTCGTCCTCAGTGGATAAACTTATGTCTTGAGTACGAGCGCCATTGATTATTGTAACGCTATTTTGTCCGATAGCCGGATTGCCATGACTAAAAAAGCGAGTGGCTCCGCCAATATTGTATCGAACCGTGAGTCCTTCAGCAGGAGCAGGATCGGATAAACGTATAGTGAAGGTAATGGCGCCACCCTCCGTGATCTGGCTAGAGTTACTTACAATAGTCACCGTTGGTCTCGTCTGGGCATGGCTTGGCAGCGGTGGTCCCAGGAAGCTTGCGGCACGCGCCAGTACAAAGCGCTGCGCCGGGCTATTGAGTGAGATTCCTCCCAAGCCCGCAAACAGCGATAGGCAGGCCAGAGCGGCGGCAGCGCGTCCAGGCGAGCGAAAAACCGACATCAGCCCGGCGTCCCGGCGTCCCGGCGTCCCGGCGTCCCGGCGTCCCGGCGTCCCGGCGTCCCGATCATAGCCATGCTGTTGCCGGGTGTTGCTAATCCCCCCATTTTTTTAAGATCCTTTCTCTGCCTAAGATCCTTTCTCTGCCAAGGGCTTGAACTGTCTTGCTCTCCGCAAACCAAGGGGTTCGTCATGGAAAGAGGAGCTCGTCAAACTTTCTTGATGATCCTGTGTCCGCCAGATGTGCGACAGTATCAGGGGCTACGGATGCGCCAGGTTGGGCTATGAAGCGGGAACCCGCCTGAAGGAGGAGGCAGTTGCCAGGTCCGAGAAGGAGTCCCCGCCCTTCAGAACGGGGAGAACATCAAGCGCCACAGCTTGCCCTGGGGGTGGATCTGGGGACCAGCGGCCTGCGGTTGGCCCTCATGGATCCCGCCGGAGACCTGCGCCATCAAGCCGGCTGCGCCTACCCCGGACCGTTTGTGCAGCCCCCCACATGGCAACAGGGATTGATCCAGCTTTGCAGCGCCATCCCGTTGCCCCTGCGGCGCCAGGTGGCGGTTCTGGCGGTGGCCGGCACCTCCGGCACGCTGCTGGCCATGGATGCCGCAGGGCATCCCCTGGGAGACGCCCTGCCCTACAACGCAGCCCAGCCCCGATGGGCAAGCCGGTGTCGACAGTTGGCGGCGCCGGGCCATCCCGCCGCATCGGCCAACGGCGCCATGGCCAGAGCGCTGGAGTTGAAACACCGCTACCCCCATGCCCACGGCCTGCGGCATCAGGCGGAGTGGCTGACGGGGTGGTTGCTGGGCCAGTGGCGTTGGGGGGATCTGCACAACAGCCTCAAGCTGGGCTGGGATCCGGTGCGGGGGGACTGGAGCGGCGCCATTGGCAATCAACCCTGGTCCGGGTTGTTGCCCCGGGTGGCGCGCCCCGGCCACCTGCTGGGGTCTCTCCATCCGCCCGTGGCCAACAAGCTGGGCCTGCCCGCCACAGTCCGGGTGACGGCGGGCACCACGGACGGCAACGCCGCCGTGCTGGCGGTGGATCCCCAGCCTGGAGACGGGGTCACCGTCCTGGGGACCACCATGGCCCTGAAGCAGTTGTGCCCTGAACCGTTACAGGGCGCCGGCGTCTACAGCCATCCCATCGGCGACCAATGGCTGGTTGGTGGAGCATCCAACAGCGGCGGCGGGGTGTTGCGCCAGTTCTTTGACGACGCCACCATTACCACCCTCAGCCGTCAGCTTGACCCCCGCCATCCCACGGGTCTCCGGTACCTGCCCCTGCCCGCTCCGGGTGAGCGGTTCCCGGTGGACGACCCCCGACTGATGCCCTGTCTGGAGCCGCGGCCCGTGAGTGACGCCCTGTTTCTGCAGGGGTTGCTGGAGGGGATCGCCGCCATCGAGGCCCGGGGTTGGGCGCAGCTACAGGCCCTGGGCGCCCCGGCCGTGCGGCGGGTGCTGACGGTGGGGGGCGGCGCCCGGAATCCCACGTGGCGGCAACTGCGCCAACAGGCCTTGGGGCGCCCCGTTCTGAACCGGCCCCACGCCTCCACCGCTTGTGGGGCTGCCCGGTTGGCGGGTTGGGGTCTGGCAGCGGCCAATGGCAACGCACCCACCAAACCCGGACCCTGATTCGCCACAATCGGCGGCAGTCTCAGCTCACTGTCCGAGGAGATCCCATGAAGCGCCTGCAAGCCATCGTGTCCATCGGCCTGTTTCTGGTCCTGGCGGGGTATGTGAGCTTCAGCGGCTTCAGGCTGCTGAGCTTGCTCTGGACCCGGTGGCAGGGCTGAACTGGTGCAGGATGGGGAACGACCCCTATCCAGCGCCATGGCTGCCGATCCCCTCACAACTGCCGTCAGTGACCGCATCTGCCGCCACATGAACGAGGACCACGGCAGCGCAGTGGCCGCCTATGCGCGCCACTACGGCCATTGCCCGCGGGTCTCCATAGCGCGGCTGGTGGCCGTCACCACCGGGTGGATGGATCTGGAGGTGGATGGGCAGCCCCTGAGGATCGCCTTTGACCACCCCTTGCAGGACAGCGAGGACGCCCATCGCACCCTGGTGGCCATGCTCCGGGCCATTCCCGGGTGAGCCCCTGATGATTGAGGCGGGGCTGAGGGAACACTGAAACCACGTTCCCCATGCCCATCCTTCCTCCCGTCATGGCCGGCAATCCCTCGTCAACGGGTTCCCGTTGGCCCCTGGCCCAGCTTTTGCGGCTGGGTCAGGATCTGATCACCCTGCCCACGTGTCCCTGTTGTGGCGGCGGCGCCACGGATCGCCACCGCCCCTGCGGAGACTGCCTGAAACGGTGGGCCTGGCCGGAAACCCTGCTCCACGGCAGGGAACCCATGCGGTTCTGGGCGGTGGGTTTGTATCGGCAAAGCTGGCGCAGCCAACTCCTTGCCTGCCGTCAGAATCCCCTGCCCGGCGTGCTTCACTGCGCTGCGGAACACCTGCTGACGGGCCTGTCCTGGGAGGGGGAGCCGCCCGTATTGATGCCCATTCCCGGCTGGAAACGCCGGGGCAATCCCCTGCCGGAAGCCTTCAGCCAAAGCCTGAGCCAGTGCTCCGGCTGGCCCCAGGTTCAGTGGCTCAAAAAGCAACCCCGCCCGGGTCAGCATCATCTGGGGGCCAGCGGCCGCCGCCGCAACCTGCAGGATGCCTTCCGGGTGCTCCCCGTTGCCCGCCACAGCCAGCCGGGGCGGCTGGTATTCCTGGTGGACGACATCCTGACCACCGGCAGCACCGCCCTGGCCGCGGCCGCCCCCCTGGAGGCGGCCCATATCCCCGTGGCGGGACTCCTCTGTCTGGCCCGCACACCCCCCAAAGGCCCACGGTGCCCCACAGTGGGTTAGCATTGACAGCACGGTCTCCGTCTGATTAGCATCGGGCCAGGACCTGCCGGGTTAGCTCAGTTGGTAGAGCAGGCGACTGAAAATCGCCGTGTCCCCAGTTCAAATCTGGGACCTGGCATTGGCGGTGTTCAGGTGGTTGCAGGCACGAAACTTGACCATGGGCGGCGTGGCGGCAATGGCGTTGGCGGCCGTGCTGGCGGGGACCATTGGCATCGCGGCCCAACTGGGACCCGATGAACTCAGCCCCACGGCGGCGGCATCATGGCGGTCTCTGTTGGGCGCCGTCGGGTTGCTGACGGTGTCCACCCTGCGGCGGCAAGCTCCATGGCGCTACGGACTGCCCGTCCGTTGGGTGGCGCTGGGGGGGCTTGGTTCAGCCGTGAGCCAACTGGCGTTCCTTGTGGCGGCGGATCGTACCGGCGTTGCCGTAGCCACACTGGTGGCCATCGGCGTCGCCCCCCTGGCGGCCGGGTTGCTGGACTGGACGGCGACCGGCCAGGGCCCCAGCCGCCACTGGCTGAGTGGGGTGGCCCTGGCCACGGCGGGGGTGATTCTGCTGTCAGGGGGGGCGATGCAGGTGGTGGGCAGTGGTGTGGCCTTGGCGGCGCTGGCGGGCTGTGGCATTCCCTGCCAGGGATTTGCCGCCCAGAAATTGATGATGGACCGGCCGCCTCTGGCGGCCATGGCCACAGTGGTGGCCGGGGGCGCGGTGGTGCTGTTCCCGACGGCGCTCATGGAGGCGGGGAGCGCCATGGGATCAGCGGCGGCGGTGGCCACCGTGGCGTATCTGGGTCTGGTGACGCTGACTTTGGGCCATACGCTGTTTGGTGCTGGCCTCAAGCGCCTCCGCCTGGGAACGGTGGTGGTGGTGGGGCTGTTGGAGCCGGCAGTGGCCGCCACCCTGGCCACGGTGGTGCTGGCTGAGCCGGTGACCACGGCCCAACTGGGCGGAATCTGCCTGATACTTGCAGGTGTCGCCGTTGCCGCGGTGGATCCAACCGCCAGACCGGGCAAATAATGGATCGATTCCCGCGCAAGCGGGAATGACGAATGGGGGAAGGGGAGAGCAGGATGGACGTATGGGAAGAGCAGAGACGAACCGTGCCCGGTGTTGTCCTAGAATCGGGCTGTCAAGGTGACGCTGACGGCACGACCATCACCGGGTGAAACAATTCCAGTCCCTGTGCTCGGGAGAGCCAGCAGGTCTTGGGGCAAACCCGGATCCAGGCTTGCCAAGCCTTGCAAACGTGCAGCCAAGCTGTTTGCCTTGCCGTATTTGTCGGAGCCGACCATGGGCTGAATGTAGGAATAGTTCAGATATCTTTGGTCAAAAACATTGGTCACTTTCAAGTCAAGCCTTAGATCGCGATCAGGGAACCGGTAGCCAATTCCCATATCAACCAGGAAGCGACTATCCACTGCATCAACCGATCTGTTTTCAATGTCCGAGAAGAGGCTGTCACGCCAGTTGGCCGCCATAGAGATGTCGAGACCATGATCAAAAGCGTAACTCCATCCGGCACTGACGGTGGTCTTGGGCGCCATGGTGAAGCTGTTTCCAACCCATTCCTTCGCCCTGTCGTCTGTCGCCTCGGTGATTTCCGTGTACAAAAGTCCAAGTGATCCAAACAGACGTAGACGTTCAGTTGATTGATAATCCGCTTCCAACTCCAAGCCGTAACTCTTGGATCGACCTGCATTTTCGGTAACGAAATCAACAGCGGTGGCCACGTCTGGCCGCACCTGGAGTTGCTGGTCCTGCCAATCAACATAGAAGAGATTCGAACCCAGGCGCAAGCGACCATCAGCGCTCTGGTGGCGAACCCCCAGATCCACGTTCCATGTCTTCTCCGGGTCAAACTGAAATTCCTGGGCGGAAACCAGGCTGGCGCCGGCGCCGCCAGCGCGATAGCCACGCTGGACAGTCCCGTAAATGCGTGTCTCCGGCGATACCTTATAGGACAGCCCCAGCTTGGGAAGGAAGACAGAGAAGTTCTTATTGAATTTTCTATCTCTGTCTACTCTTAGTACGGGTATTCCTTCGTTCTGCTGTACTCTTCCTAGCAGCGCTGCCAAGCCACCCAACTCCATTCCTTCAGATGGGTTTATTCTCCCGGCTTGTATAGCTGTTAAGATAGTAGTTTGACTGATCTGTGGTAATGGTAGCTGCGCTTTTATTGCCAATTCTGGAAGTCTTGTAGTAAGTTTTTGCGCATCACTCAATGCCTGAAAGTCGATAATCCCATCTGCATCAATTGTCGTATTGTTGGTCTCCTGTTCAAGCCGCAAACCCAAAGTCAGATCCCACTTCTCGGAGAGTGACCAGATCCCTTCTCCGAACAGTGCCATGGTCTGAATGTCTTGTTTTACGGTTCTTTCGCCAAATATGTCAGACTCATTGAATCCCTTTCCTTGGAAATCTTCAAAATATGCCCCAATAAATCCGTTAAAATGATTTCCTGCATAACGAAGCCTGAGTTCCTGACTTACCGTACGAATATTGTCTTTGAAACTCGCATTGTTCCTATCCATGGCAATTTCCGTCTGGTCCACGTCAAAGTTGCTGTTGGCGTCCTCCTTGACCCATACAGTGGCGGATTCCAATGAAAAAGCCGGATGTCCCAGGGGCCAGCTTCCCCGCAGGGAAGCTCCTGCCGAGTGATTCTGCAAGTGTGTATTGGGATTGGCTCGGGTCACCTTTCTGCCGTTCTTCCACTGGAGAGCATCCACGTAGTGGGTGCCCACGTTCGTCTCACTGGAAAAGGCGCTTAGCTCCACTTCGGCGCCCCGTTCTCCCGCGTAGAGCAATTTCACCCTTCCACTGGCAAGCCCCCGCTGGTCTCCCCTGCCATTGGGATCGTTCATGCTTTCAATGAAGCGGGGGCCTTCCTGCCGATCAAAGGCAACCCGATAGGCAAAACGGTCGCCCACAAGCGGGCCGCCGACGGCAAAGGACGTTCCCAGCCCGCCTTTGTTTGTCCCCGTTTTCAACTGACCAACCGCTTCCGTCGCGAAGGTGGGGTCGGCGTTTTCGATGACCACCGCCCCGCCAAGAGAGCCGCGCCCCAAAACGGTGCTTTGCGCCCCCCGCAGCACCTCCACCTGGTCCACGTCCCACAACCCGAAAGGCCCGGCATAGACGGAGACCGGAATGCCGTCCACATAGGTGGCAACCAGGTCGCTCGGGCCGCGGGTGACCAGAAAATTGGTTTGCCCGAAGGTGGGACCCGAGGCGAAGCCGGTCTGACCGATGCCGCGGATGGCCACGCCACTGCTCGCCGCGAACGGCGTTACGTTGGCCAGTCGCTCGGTCACGTCAAAGATGTCATCCGCCGCTCCAGCGATACCGTCGTTTTCGCCGGGGAAAACAACGGTGACGCTACCGTCTGTTTCTTCCAGGGAGCGCTCGGATTTCTGGCCGGTGACCGTGATCGTTCCCAGATCGAGAACCGGATTATCTTCCCCTTCCGACTCCTGAGCCATGCCGGCAAGAGGCATTGCGGCAACCACAAGGCCCAAGACCCATGCCCCCCCCCCCCGTGGCGGACGCCTGAACGCCGGACTTGGGCTGCCACTGCTGGTGAAGCTTGAGAGAAAAGGAATCATCCTTCAGGAGGACAGACGAGAAAACGATACCCAATTCGATACCCAGAATTAAAGGGCATCCGGCAACCCCGGCGCCAATGTCAAGGAACCACCTGTGAACCCCTGGTTCCTTCGGAATCGTCCAGGATCGTTTTTCCCTTCGGTCTGTCCTTATCACAATTGTCGCCCCCTTCCCAACAGAAGCACAAGAAGCCCCGCTACAGGCTGCCCATGGGTCCGCGCCTGCGCCGGGGTGTGCAATGGCTCCTGCGACAGGAGGGATCCCCCGGTCAACGCAGCCTCGGCGTGGCGGCGGGCGTGTTTGCAGGATGCTTCCCGTTCTTTGGCTTCCAGACCCTTCTGGGCGTAGCGTTGGCATCCCTGCTGCGAGGGAACCGCATCCTGGCCGCGGCCGGCACGTGGATCAGCAACCCGTTCACCTATGTGCCCCTCTACTGGTTCAACTACACCATCGGCAGCCGCCTGCTAGGGGAGGAGCCTGTCGGGATCAACGGACTCCATGGGGGCGGCGTTGCATCGTCGGTCCCATGGGAAGACGTATGGTCCCTGGGCTGGACGGTGGTCCGCTGTGTTCTGCTGGGGTCAACCCTGGTGGGCCTGGCCCTGGGGGTGAGCCTCGGCCTCCTGTGCTGGCTCTGGCTGCGCCGCACCCGTCCAGCGCCATGAGTCCACCAGTTGGTGGAACGGCTGCCAGTTGTCATGGTCGCTGATGGCTTGCCACACTTGTTCAATCACGGGGCGGGTGGGAGTTCTGGTGAGGTTCCAGCGCTGCAAGGCCCAGCGGGCGGCCTGGCGGCCGTTCCTGGAGAGACCATGCCAATGGCTCCACCAGCAGTCACGCCAGGCCAGCCATGGTTTCCGGGGGGGCTCCGGTGCGCGCCAAGGCGTCAAGGCATCGGGTTCCTCCGGATCCGAGGCACTGACCCGATCCCTCAGGCCGGCGAAAAAATCCCCGTAGTCGATCTTCCAGGCCGCCAGCAGTTGCAGCGTCAGGGGCACGAGATCCTTTGCAGGGGGATCCATGGTCTCCATTGCGGCCCACGGCTGAATCAACCCCAGACGCCGGAGCAGGCCAGCGCGATAGGCGGCTTCATAGACGGACCCGAACGGCGCAACGGCGGCCTCAAGAGCCTCCAGGGGCAACGCCATGGCCAGGGGCTGCAACAGCAGTTGCAGGTTGTGATGGCAGACGGCCGGTTGACGCCCATGGGCATAGAGCCCCGTGTGATCGAAATAAGCTGCCGTAAAGTCGGGATCCCAGGCCGCAAGAAACCCGTAGGGGCCGTAATCGAAGCTCTCCCCCGCCAGAGACATGTTGTCCGTGTTGAGGACGCCGTGGGTGAAGCCGGCCACCATCCACTGGGCGGCCATACGGGCCACCCGCTCCACCAGCTCCGCCACCATGGCCAGCAGGGGGTTTTCCACTTCCGCCAAGTGGGGGTAGTAGGTGTACTGCACATGGTGAAGCAGCCGTGCAAGCTGGGCCGGCTGTTGGAGATAGAGCAGTCGCTCACAGCTTCCGAAACGCAGATGGGTTCGGGCCAGCCGCACCATCACCGAACTGCGGGCGGGGGAAGGTTCATCCCCGCGGTAAAGCTGCTCCCCCGTCTCCATCAGGCTCATGGTGCGGCTGGTGGTAACCCCCAGGCGGTGGAGGGCCTCCGCGGCAATCACCTCCCGCACCCCTCCCTTGAGGGTCAGGCGCCCATCCCCGCCCCGGGACCAGGGGGTCTGGCCCGATCCTTTGGCACCCAGATCCTGGAGCCGGCCGTGGCGATCCCGCACCTGGCCGTAGAGGAATCCGCGCCCGTCCCCAAGCTGGGGGTTATAGACGCCGAATTGATAGCCGTGATAGCGCAACGCCAACAGGGGCTGGCGCGCCTCGAAGCGACCGTAGGCGGCCTCCAGATGGTCCCGACTCACCCCCGCCGGGTCCAGGCCCAATTGCCGCAGCAAGGCGTCGTTGCGGAAGCGCAAACGGGTTTCCGGGAAGCGGGCGGCCTCCACCACGTCCCAGTAATCACTGCCCAGACGCTCCAGGGAAGGCTCGAAGGGGAGCGCCAGCAGGGGATTGGTCCGGTTGATGGTCATGGTCGGTGGTGCTCTGGCTCCATGAGCCGATGGAGATCCAGCAGGGTCTCGTCCGTCCCCATATTGCCCGGCACACAGATCACGGGGAGGCCAGCCTGTCCCGAGGGTGGCGGGGGCGAGGCCGGTTGCACCAGGGAGATGCCCGGCATCACCTGACCACGCAGGGCCACCCGGTCCAGGCCCAGCACACGGCGCAACAGTGTGTCGCTGGTGGTTCCCCCTTTGCTGATCACGTAACCCAGGCCGGGGCACAAGGGGGCCAGCACCGTCTCCTGCAGTTGAGCAACGGCCTTGGCCAGGGCCAGTTGGCCAGCCTCGTCGCCCCGCAGCCGCTCGCCACGGCTGGTGTAGAGCGCCACTGTGCGGCGCTCCTGTTGAAGGGCATGCGCCAGCGCCGCGGCCAGGACCGGGGTCGGTTGGGTGGGGGCCGTCCCTGGTTGTAGGTCCTCCAGGGGGATTTCCACGCCTTTGACGGACGGGGCCGTGAGCAGTGTGGCCAGTTGGCGGTCTGCGCCTGGCTGGTGGGAGCCCACCAGAATCACCCCCGGTTGACGTCCCCGGGCGTCCCGCCGTCGCAGAGCCGGCCAATCCCTACCGATCAGAGTCTGGGGGCCGGGATCCACCAGAGCGTCAATCAGGCTGGCGGCCCCCCAGCACAAGTCTTGATGCCCCTGTTGCCGCCGTTGTCGTATCAACCGGCCGAAGCGGCGCAGGTGTTCCGGCTCACTGGCGTCCACGGTCACCACCGCTCCCTGGGGGAGGGCCGCCAGACGGGTCAGGAGGCGGTCGGAATTGCCATCCTCCTTCCAGTGAAGTCCTGTGATCCCCGTTTGGGGAATGCGCCCGCCGCTTTTCTGCTCCACCCATGCCGCCAGGGAGCTGGTGGCGTAGCCGAAGCGGCTGTCCCGGGCAAAGCTGCTGAGGTGGACGGGCCGGCCGTGGAGAAAGTGACGCCCGCCAACGGTGGTGCGGCCACCCGGTAGAAACGCCGGCAACAGGAACAACAGCGCAAACGGTCCCAACTCCTGGCTGAGCACCTGGGCATCCAGCGGGAAATGGCCCCGCAAGGTGGAATCCCCCCGGCTCACCACCTGCCAATCCTCCAGATTCAATCGGTTCAATGCCTGGCGCAGGTTGCGGCAGACAAGGCGAAGACGAACCTCCGCATCCCGGCGGGGCAGGGCGCGGGTGTTGGCCAGGATGAAAAGGACAGGGGCGGGGTGTCGGAGCCCTTCCACCAACGTTTCCACCCGCCAACTTAACAAGAGTGGGCAACTGTGAACCGTCTGGGAGCCTGTGGGGTCATCATCAACGACAATCAACTTGCTCATTGGCACCGGGGTCGTTGGCGCTGGGACGCGAGACGAGAACAGCCACAATCACCCGTGGGTGGCTGCGGCCCACGTTGCAGGAGGTTCCCGATCTTCTGCGCCAGTTCCATGGAGCCCGTCAGCCCTGGCGCCCTGCCGGGCTGGGGAGACATCTGCACTGGTGTCAGCCTGTGCCATGGGGTGGCCAGGTTGTCTCCCTTGCCGCCAACAACAGAATCCTCCGCCACAGCGTGGAAGATTTCACCATCGAGGTGGAAGCTGGGCTGCCCCTGGTCTGGTTGCAGGCCGCATTGGCGGAACAGGGGCAGTGGCTGGCGGTGGACCCTCCGCCCGCCGCCAGCCCGGGCACCGTTGGCGGACTGGTGGCTCGTGGCCTCTCCGCCGGTCTGCGCCATCGCTATCTGGGCATCCGGGATCAACTCATCGGGGTGGGCTTTGTGCGTGCTGACGGGGTGGCGGCCAAGGCGGGGGGCCGGGTGGTGAAGAACGTGGCCGGTTACGACCTCATGCGACTGCTCTGTGGGTCCTGGGGCTCCCTGGCGCTGCTGACCCGCCTGACCCTGCGCACCTACCCCCTGCCCTCCCGGCGGCGTCATCTGCTCCTTTGTGGCGCCCGGGAGACCATGGGCCACCTCCGCCAGTGGCTGCTGCACTCCTGTCTCACCCCGGAGCGGATGGACTGGTGGAGTCCGGCCATGGCAAGACGTCTGGGTTGCGGGGGCGTTCCGGAGGGGAATCTGTGCCTGGTGGTGAGTCTGGCCAGTATTTCCCAGGACGCCATCACGGCGCAGGAGCAGGCGCTGGCCACGCAACTGGGGGATTCCATCCGGATGCACCCCCTGGCCAACTGGCCCCAGGCGGCTATGGCGCGGCCACCGGAGCCTGGCGAGTGGCTCCTGCATCTGGGCTGCCGTCCCGCGGCCATGGCTCGCCTCATGGTGGAGACCAGCCCTACGGAGTTGTGTTGGCAGGCCGGGCTCGCCACCGGCCTGGGCTATGCCGTTGGCGCCCTCACCGTTGAGCAGGCGCTCCGTCTGCGGAACCGCCTCACCACCCATGGGGGATTCCTGACGATTCTGGCGCAGCCCCACGGCGCTACCCCTTCTCCGCTGCCCCCATGGCAGCGGCAGCCTGCTGCGGACGTGATGCTGGCCGTCAAACATGCCCTGGATCCCTACGGCGTGGTGAGTGCCGGCGGTGTGCCAGGGATTTGAGGAGGGGGTTGCATGGGGGCGCGGGTCAACTCCAGGCTCCACCTGCGGGACAGGATGTCCAGCCACTGGATGGTGGTGGAATCGCCGTGCTGGCGAGCTTCCGCCAGCAATTGCTGAGCCGCCTCAAGGTCTCCCTTGCCCTGACGGAGCATGGCCTGGGCAATGAGGGGGCGCGGATCGGTCCTCCTGCGCTTCGAGCGGTCAATCATCTGTTCCAGCAGTTGATCCGCAGCGTCCACCTCGCCCCGGGAACGGCGCACGTCCGCCAACAGCAACCCATAAGGCACAGCATCAACAGTGCCCAGGGCCTCTGGGTTGTCCGGTTTTTCCATGCTGCGAACCCGTTGCCAGGCGGCTGCCGCCAGGGCCTCCGCCCGGGCGGGCTCACCCTGTTCCAGCAGGATGCGGCAATAGAGCCGCAGAAGGGAGAGGTTGTCGGGGTCCACGGCAAGAAGCCGCTGAGTCTGCTGTTCGGCGGCCGCCAGTTCGCCACTCGCGCGCAGCAACTCGGCCGCAAGCAACCCGAACCGCCAGCGTTGCGGATGCTGCTGGCGCAGGGTTTGCAGGTGGTCGTAGGCGGCCTGCAGATCCCCTTGCTGAAGCTGGGTCGTGATCAGCTCCAACAACAGTTCCGGATCATCCGGCAAACGGTCCAGCTTCCTCTGGAGATTGACGACTTTTTGTTGTCCGGCCGTGCCGGCGGCAGCGCTGGCCACTTCGGCGGGGGTGTCGCTGGCCGCCAACCAACCCAGAACAAATATACCAGCATAGCTGCCGCCGAACAGCACACCTCGAAGCAACAGAATGACGGCGCGTTGCACGGCGGGCGGGGTGATACGGTCTGGCAGGATTAAACTGTGTCGTAGGGTAGAGATCCAGAGTGGGAATGAGAAAACAACCCATTTCGCCGGTGACGGACCCTCTACAGTTCCGGGCCATCGGACTTGTGCGCGGCATCTATAGCCCGGAAGGTCCGGATTGCCTGACCACCGGGGTGATCCATGCCATGGACGACACCCAACTGGAGGCTGTTCTTCTTGGCCGCATGATCCCTCTGGTGCGGCGGTACGTGGACCTGGACCAGCCCCATCTCTGGGTGTGCTACCCTCGCAATCGGGACAAGGACAAGGGCAGACTTCACCTGCAAGTGATGGGCATCTGGGAGCCCAGCCTGCTGGATCGCGCCGATGAGACCCCACAGGACGAGACGCGGCAGGACACCCCACGGTCGCCGAAGGCTGTTGAACCCGAGCCGCCTGACGGCTACTTTTCCGTGCGCGGTGAGTTGATGTTCACAGACCCCGAGACGCAGCAGTTGCTGGTCAGGATCCGCCAGCAGCCGTCCATCAACGCCACCAAGCGGGCCCGCAGCTTCAAGCTGATGCTCCATGGGGTGGCGCCGCCCCGCGCCTTGCGCCACTTCCTCAGCCTGGACCTGAAGCGCCGTGGCCAGAGTCTCCATGTGGAGCACTACGACGTCATTCAGCCCATGCCCCGTGAACGGATGGGCAGAGGCCAGGGGGGACGGGGAAAAATGCCCAACAGCAGAAGGTCCATGGGCCGCCCCTCCGAATCGGGGGTCTCTGTGCGCTCCAGCCGCCCACAGCCGGGCATCCTGAAACGCTTCAAACCCGAGGCGTGAGGTCTGGTCCGCCCTTGGCCCTTAGCTAATGCAAGCCATAGGATGGCGCTGTTCAAGTCCCAGGGCCTTGGCAACGGTCGGGTGGCAGACGGAGCCGGCCGCAGTGTTCAAGCCCCCCAGCAGTTCCGGCTTCCCGGTGACCGCCTCCCGCAATCCGCTCCCGGCGATGGCCTGGATGTAGGGGAGAGTGACACTCACCAACGCCTGGGTGGCTGTGCGAGGAACGGCGCCGGGCATATTGCCCACCGCATAGTGCCCCACGCCATGGACGGTGCGCACCGGGTCGGTGTGGATCGTCTCCCGGCTGGTGGCGATGCAGCCACCCTGATCAATGGCGACATCCACAATGACCGAGCCGGGGGTCATCCGCTGCACCAACTGTTCATCCACCAGCGTTGGGGCGCGGCCGCCGGGGGTCAGCACGGCGCCGATGAGGAGATCGGCTGTGGGCGCCAGACGCTCAATGGTGGTCTGACTGCTCATCAAGCTCACCATCCGGCCGCGGCGTTCGGCCTCCAACTGGCGGAGTCGGGCCGAAGAGCGATCCAGGAGAAACACCTCGGCATCCATACCAGCGGCAATGCGGGCGGCGCTCCACCCCACGGTGCCGGCCCCCAGGACCACCACCCGGGCCGGTTGAACCCCCGTGCAGCCTCCGATCAGGATCCCCGGACCCCCATGGGGCTTCTCCAGGAGACTGGCGCCCACCTGGGTGGCCAGCCGCCCGGCGATTTCACTCATGGGGGACAACAGCGGCAGGCTGCCGTCTTCCATCTGCACGGTTTCATAGGCAATGGCCGTAACCTTGGCCGCCATCAAGGCCTGAGCCACCGCCGGATAGCCCGCCAAGTGCAGATAGGTGAAGAGCACCAGATCTTCCCGCAGAAACCCGTACTCCTCGGGCTGGGGCTCTTTCACCTTGACCACCACGCTGGCCGACCAGGCGGCGGCGGCGTCAACAAGGATCGCCCCGGCGGCGGCAAACTCTTCATCGGCGAGGCCCGCCCCCTTCCCGGCGCCCCGCTCCACCCGTACCTCCAGGCCATGGCGGGTCAGTTCCCGGGCGGCGTCCGGGGTCAGCGCCACCCGCCCCTCATCCCGTTTGACTTCCCGTGGAATGCCCACACTGGCGGTTGACGACATGGCCATGGCTTTCCAACACTGGTCTCAGCTTGACGCCCCGGGACGGCTATTGGCCTGCAACATGTGACGGACTCCCAAATGTTCCCATGGGGGTCTCACTGTGGCTCACCAGGGGGTAGCCCAGGGCCTCCCGTTCCCTTTGCCAGGCCGCGGCCACCGCTGCCGCCAGCTTGCGGATGCGCATGATGGTGCGCTGTCGCTCTGTAACGGAAATCACGCCCCGGGCATCCAGCAGGTTGAAGCAATGGCTGCATTTGAGCACCCAGTCCAGGGCCGGAACCGCCAGGCCTTGCTCCGCCAGTTGACCGGCTTCCGCCTCATAGAGCCGGAATAGCTCCAGAAGGCGCTGGGGATTGCTGGCCACAAAGTTGTAGCGGCACTGCTGCCGCTCCTGCTCCAGCCAGATCTGGCCGTAGCGCAGGTGATGGTTCCAGCGCAGATCCCAGAGATTGTTCACCTCCTGCAGGTACATGGCCAACCGCTCCAGCCCGTAGGTGATTTCCACGGAGACGGGACAGCAGTCCAGGCCGCCGCATTGCTGGAAATAGGTGAACTGGGTGATCTCCATGCCGTCCAGCCACACCTCCCAACCCACGCCCCAGGCTCCCAGGGTTGGCGATTCCCAGTTGTCTTCCACAAAACGGACGTCATGGCGCTCGCAGGCAATGCCCAGGGCCTCCAGGGAGCGCAAATAGGTTTCCTGGACGCCAGCGGGAGAGGGTTTGATCAGCACCTGGTACTGGAAATAGTGCTGGGCCCGATTGGGGTTATCCCCGTAGCGTCCGTCCCCGGGCCGCCGGCAGGGCTCCGGATAGGCCACGGCCCAGGGCTCCGGACCCAGGGCCCGTAAAAAGGTGTGGGGGCTCATGGTGCCGGCGCCTTTTTCCGTGTCGTAGGGCTGAAGCAGGACGCAGCCCTGTTCTCCCCAGAAGCCGTTCAGGGTGGTGATGATCTGCTCGAAGGTGGACGGGCCGGACATGGCGCAAGGGGTCTCCAGGGGAACGAATTGAATGGATGTGACCACCATTGTCTCAAGCGGCCGGGAAGGCCTGTAAAGTGACGGCAACCCTTACGAGCATTGAGCATGATTGGCCTGAGTCCGTTGGTGATGGATACCGGAGGAGCGATTGCCTTCAGAGGTCCGTCAGCGCCCGCCGAGGGACAGGACAACCAACTGAAGAACAGCCTGGTCACCACCATGGCCTGGACCCTGGCGCTGCTGGAACTGGCTGTGGCCGTCACCCTGGCCCTGAGTCAGGCTCTGCTGATTGCCATGGTCATCATCGCCTCTCTTGAGCCTTCTTCCCGGCAAGAGGACCAGCCCGGGATGTAGAACCCGCCGGCGACGGGGCAGTCCGCCCCGTCGCTGGTAAGCTGGGAGTGGAATCATCACTTTTTCGTGCGCCAGGCTTTCATTGCGGGGAATTGGAAAATGCACATGACCTGTGCGGCCGCCCTGCGTTTTCTTGAAGATTTTCTCCCTCAGGTCACAGAAACCCCCACGGACCGGACTGTCATCCTGGTCCCGCCGTTTACGGCCCTGTCCAGTCTCAGCGGCGCCATGCACGGCGGCCGCATTCGTCTGGGTGCTCAGAACGTGCATTGGGATGGGGATGGGGCCTACACGGGTGAGATCTCCGCCCCCATGCTGACGGAACACGGGGTGCGCTACGTGATTGTGGGCCATAGCGAGCCGCGCAAGTATTGGTGTGAAACCGACGAGGCGGTCAATCGTCGGGCCCATGCGGCGCAAAAGGAAGGGCTCACACCCATTGTCTGCATCGGGGAAAGCCTGGAGCAGCACCAGGCCGGGGAAACGGACGCAGTGATTCACCGCCAAGTGGATGCCGGGCTGGATGGCCTGGAGTTGGACTCCCTGGTGGTGGCCTATGAACCCCTCTGGGCCATCGGCACAGGACGGACCTGTGACGCCTCGGAAGCCAACCGTATCTGCGGGCTGATCCGCCAATGGTCAGGGGATCCGAACTTGACCATCCAATACGGTGGCTCCGTAAAACCCGGCTCCATTGACGAGCTGATGCACCAGCCCCACATTGACGGGGTGCTGGTGGGTGGCGCCTCCCTCGACCCTGACGCCTTTGCCCGCATCGTCAACTATCAATCCTTCCCCGATGATTAAGGAATGCTGAAAACTCTCAACAACGCTTCCGCATAAAGACTTGCCTATGAACCGACTGTTCTACGGGGACTGCCTGACCGTCATGCGGAACGAGTTGAGTGTCAGTTCCGTAGATCTGATCTACCTGGATCCGCTCTTCAATTCGAACCGCGCCTACAATGCCGTCTACAAGGACGAGACCGGCAGACCACTGCCCGACCAGATTGAGGCGTTCTGCGATCTCTGGACCCTGGACGAAGCACG
Organism: Cyanobacteria bacterium MAG CAR3_bin_5; assembly: GCA_026709085.1. Lineage (GTDB taxonomy): Bacteria > Cyanobacteriota > Cyanobacteriia > PCC-6307 > Cyanobiaceae > Synechococcus_B. The sequence continues at coordinate 28,671 of JAPOTR010000008.1, forward strand.
GGAGCGGGAGATCAAGCACATGCCCATCCTGCTTCGGGACTACGGCATCGATGACGACATCGTGAGCTTTTGGCAGCTTTGGATGAACGCACTGCGGCGGACGGACCCGAAGATGCTGGTTTATCTCGTTTACATGGTACAGCGCTTGGTGGTGATGCGCACGTTGCTGCAGCCAAACGGTTCGATTGTTCTCCACTGCGACCCCACAGCAAGCCACTATATTAAAGTAATGATGGACGGCATCTTCGGACGTCAAAATTTCCGCAACGAAATCGCCTGGTTCTATCCGAACCGGCAACCAGCCAAGGCCAGGAAGTTCCAAGGGATGCACGATGTTCTGTTGGTCTATTCGGCTGGGGAAAACCCCAAGTTCAACATGATCGAGGTTGACGCTCCCCGCGTTCAGAAGGACATTGACAAGGGCTGGGCAACGGACACATTGCCAAGTAACAACGGCAAAGTGCGGCGCCTGAGGGTCTACAATCAAGAAAAGGTTGATGCTGCGGTCTCCGCAGGGCGGCTGAACTTGCAATCATTCGATAAAACTGTGGACCAGACACACAAGACCGGAACGAAGCCGTGCCCGGATGTTTGGACCATCAACTTTCTGAATCCCAACTCCCGCGAGCGCATGGGGTACGATACTCAAAAGCCAATGGAGTTGCTGAAGCGCGTCATTCAAGCCAGCACCGACGAAGGTGACGTTGTGCTTGACCCGTTCTGCGGTTGCGCAACGACGCTTGAAGCGGCGCAGAGGCTCAATCGGCAATGGATGGGCATTGACATAGCCATACACGCCATCAAGCGCGTGGCGGCCGTCAGGCTTGGCGAGAGGTGCAAGCTGAAGGAAGGGACGGACTTCACGGTTTCCGGCATTCCTGGAACGCTGGAGGGCGCCCAGGATCTATGGGAGCGCGACCCCTACCACTTTCAAAAGTGGATCGTCGAGGAAGTGGACGGCTTCGTTACCGCGAAGCGCACTGCCGATGGCGGGATCGACGGGCGCCTGTACTTCGACTGCCCCGGCAAACCGGACCTGCAAAGCATGGTCATCGAAGTGAAGGGCGGCGCAAACGTCGCCATTGCCGAGCTCAGGGCGCTGCGGGGCGTCCTGGAGCGTGAGGAGGCGCTGATGGCCGGATTGATCATCATGCAGCCCTTGGCCGACCGCAAGATGATCAACTTCCAGCAGGAGATGGCCGGCGCCGGCACTCTGGACATGGAGGGCGCGGCCCGAGACTACCCTCGAATGCAGTTGCTTTCAGTGCCTGAGATATTGGCCGGCAAGCGGTTCAACACGCCTACTGTTATGGGCAGGGCGCAGAGTTCTCAGCAGCGCCTTCAAGTTTGACCAAGGCTGTCCAGGGTCAGAAGTCCCGCCCTTCAGGGCGGTGTGCCAGCATCGGGATAAACTGAGGGAGGATCTTCGATGGCGGGAGGGAGCCTGCCGGGGAGGGTGAGGCGTCGATCTTGCTGCTGGAGCCCCTTGCCCGTTGCCTCTGCCCCTCAGAAGAGTGTGGAGAAGGAGAGCCTGAGGGAGTGCTCTGCGGGGAAGGAGAGGTATTCCTGCCGTTCCCCCTCCAGGGCCACTTCCCACGGTCGGCTCTGCCCCTGCT
>JAPOTR010000043.1 GCA_026709085.1 Cyanobacteria bacterium MAG CAR3_bin_5
GCTGCTTGTCAAGCTGTCTCTCCATCCGCTCGAAGCCTTTGTCCATCCGGTCCTGGAGATGGTTCATGCGTTGCCACAGCAGCAGGAAGCCAACGAGGATCAAGGCGGGGCAAGCCCCGCGCTAGCGGCTCCCTCACCGCCGCCGTCAGGTGGATGCGCGCTTCCCAGCTTGAACTTGAACTCTGCCATCGCCTACCCTAGCCTCAGAAGTCAGGCTTCATGCACATCCGGCCCTCGCCTTCAGCCCCCCAGAGCGAGGTGGGCCGCCCCGGCCCGCCCGGCCCCGTTGCCCAACATACAGGGCAGAATCACCATATCTTCACGAAACACGGGCAGCAATCGCTGGTGCAATTCCTGCTCCAGCGCTGTGCGGAAATGGGGCAACGCACCGGCAACTCCTCCCCCCAGGAGAACCCGCTCCGGCGTAAAGAGATAGGCCAACGAGGCGATCCCCATGCCCAGACGGCGTCCATAGGTGCGCCAGTGGGCAAGGGCTGTGGCGTCCTGCCGGTCTGCGCGGGCGGCCAGTTCCACGGGATCCAGCCCGGAGAGGCGCTTGAGGGCGCCGATGGAGCAATGCTGCTCCAGGGAGCCGTGGTTGCCGCTCTTGCAGGGGGGGCCGGCGGGATCCAGCAGGATCAAACCCGGCTCCGCGGCAATTCCCAGCCGGCCTGTCAACAGCTTGCCTCCCATGATTACGCACCCCCCTACACCGGTCCCCAAGGTGAGCAGAAGCAGGTCCTGCACACCCCGTCCGGCGCCGAGCCACAGTTCCCCCATGGCGGCGCAGTCGGCGTCGTTGGCCATGGTCACGGGGCGCTCCTGCTGGGCTTCCAGCCAATCGGCAAGGGGCACGTCACGCCACCCCGGCAGATTCATGGCCAATCGGGCCACCCGGCCGTCCCGGTCAACGGGGCCGGGAACACCGATCCCGATTCCGGACGCCTGATGCCGGGGATCCAGGCGCTCCAGACCCGCCAGCAGCGCCGTGGTGACAGCCCCTGGCGTGGCCGGTTGCGGGGTGGGCAACTCCAGGTGGGCGTGGCGCTGTCCCGTCCTGTCAAAACGGCCCAGCTTCAAGGCCGCGCCACCGATATCCACACCAATCACCTGGGTGACCTGGGGCGCGGGAAGGGGCATCAGAATCGGGACGAGAACTGCAGAATACCCTTGGCGTGACCACCCCGTTCCGCGGTGATCTCCGTCGCCATGGCGGGGGTGAACTGGACTCTCAGTTTGGCTTGTGGCGGCAGGTCGCTCCGGTTCAGGGCCCCCAGAACCGCCATGTCCACCCGGTCGCTCACGCTCAGCCCCAATTCCCCCGCCAGGACGAATTCTTCCGTGGCCTGCTGGCTGTCACCGGCGCTGGCCGGGGTAAAGGAGGTGGGGGTGATGGAGAAGATGATCCGTTGATCCAGGGCATGGCCCAGCCGATCCAGGACGGGATCCACCAGGGGCTGACCGACGATGGAAAACAACCGCGAGTTGGTGCTGCCCTGCACCAGCCGATTCACGGAATTGCCCCCGATCAAGGCCAGCAACTCCTCTTGTGAGCGGGGCGGTCTGCTCTGCAGGCGCAGGATGGCGGGGAACTGGTCTGCCGGACCTTCCACCACGGCCTGGATGCGCACCAGATTCAAGTCATCGAAAGCGGCGGCGCTGCCCGTAATCTCCTCGGCCCGGACGGCGGCCAGATCCTGACCTGTATCCGCTTCCTGGGTCCACATGGCCACGTCCAGATAGGGGATGAGCCCTGAGTCCGCGCTGAAGACCACCACGTTGGGGGCATCCGGATCCAGGCGGAACCGGCTGGTGAACAGGTTCACCCGGCCCCGGAGCAACTTTACCAGACCCCTGGCCTGCAGATCGAGCCCCATGGTTCCCGTGAGCGTCAGCCCGGCGGCGGAGGCGATGCTGAAGTTGGCCACCGTTGCCGCTTCCAGCGTCAGGTCAGGTCCCAACTTCACGTTCAGAGATCGCAGGTCGATGGGTGGAAGCGCCGCCATGGCCTGCAAGAGGGAACGCTCCATCGGGGAGGCTCCCTCCAGATCCCCCAGTTCCAGGGACTCCCGCCATTCCCAGTCCCTCAGCCGGTTGTTCACGGGATTGTCCAGGACGTCACGGGCTACCGGACCGGCGGGGGCGCCGTTGGCCTCCCCGTTGCCGTCGGCCCGAATCACTCCGTTGCTGAGTCGCAGGTCTCCCCCCAGTTCCGGATCCCGCACACTGCCGTGGAGAACCAGCTTGCCACCGGCCACGAATCGGGCATTGTGGGCGCTGATGTCCACGTCTTCCAGCGTCACGGTCAAGGGATCGTCCGTGGTGACGGGTTGGAGGATGCCCAGGAATCCACTGGCGCTGACGGCGCCTCCCGCCTCACCGACGGTTGCCTCCAACTGATCAACGAAAAGATTGTTCAGGTCGAACAACACCACGCTGTTCAGGTTGCGGACGGGGACGCCGGCCACCCGGCCCTCCGCCTCCTGCAGGCGCAGAAAACCGTGGAACACCGGCTGTTCCAGTGGTCCCCGAACCAGCAACGTCGTCCGGACGTCTCCCCTGGTCCAGGCCACAGCGTTGTTGCTGAGTGACGGGAGCAACTCCGTCACCCCGTTCCCGGCGGAGAGGCGCAGTCGGAACGCCTCGTCACCCCCGTCCAGAGTGACGCTGCCGTTGACGGTCAGCAGGGACGAGGCGGGGATCTGCAAGGCCATTTCCACCCCCACGGCGGCGCCCTTCAGCCTCAGGGTGGCTGGCGTCAAGCGAATCGTCCGGTTCTGGAACTGCCCCCCCTGCAACGTCAGGGTCAGGCTCACCAGCCGCTCGCCAAGAAGATCCTGGTGCTGCCCCCGTCCCGCCAGCACACCCTGCCAGGGCAACTGGAGATTGGCCAGCACGTTGACGAGCCGGAGGGGGAGACCGGAAAACTGCAACGTGCCGGCGTCGGAGCCCTGCAACGGTCCCTCCAGATGCAGATGAAAAGGTCCATGGCCGGGGGCGAGGGGGCGATTCACCCCGGCCTCCGCCAACCACAACTGGAGATCCGTGCGCACTGCCGCCCACACCGGCCGGTCGGCGGCGCCCCTGATCCGCAGGTTGCCGTACAACTGGCCGTCCAGATTCCGGAGTTGTCGGTTATGGATCCGCTCCAGCAGAGCGTCCAGGCGCCGCAAACGCTCCTGGGCCATGGCCAGGCGCTCCAACTGGGTGGCCATGGTCTCCCCCACCGCGCCAATCACCAGCGCGCCCAGATCCCGGCTGGAACCCTCCGGCATCTGAATGCTTTGCAGCAACTCCCGGGCCAGGGCCACACTCTGGCGCAGCACCCCCAGGGGTACGGCGTCAAAATCGCCATGGACGGACCAGGGTTGGGAGGAGCCCGGCTGCCGGTTGATCCGCGCTCCCCAGGCCAGTTCGCCGCTGGTGGGACCGGTGAGCAGTTGTCCGTTAAGTTGAAGCTGGTGGTCCTTCCCCGTCAGCCTCAGACTCAGTTGCCGATTGCGGAGCGCCCCCCAGCGGGGACCGTTGACGGTGAGGTCCCCGTGAATCTCTCCGGGATGCAGGGACAATTCCCCCCGGCCCTGCACCGTGCCCGCAAGCTCCACCCCGTCCGCCTGCAACCAGGACAGGGGCAAGTCCTGCGCCCGCCAGCGGTAGCCCGCCTCCGTGGCCGCCACGTCCAGGCGTCCTTCTCCGGCGCGGACCTGGAGATCCTGAAGCTGCAGGGCGGAGTTGACGCGAACCTCCAGAACGGGATCCCCTTGTGCGAGGGCTGTGTCTTCGCTCCCGTCTTCGCTCCCGGCCGCCAGATGAAGGCCATGGCCGGCCGCCAGAGACAGAATCCTGCCGCGCCACCGCCGGGGGGAACGGACCAAGGCCAGGCCCGGATCCGTCAGCATCAACTCCCCGTCAAACCGTGGTTGGGCCAGAGATCCCGCCAGTTGCCCGGTGAGGGTCGCTGCCCCCTGCAGCGGACCGAGGGGATCCAGGGAAACCTCCTCCAGGGCAAGGCTCAGATCAAGACCGGCCTCCTGCCATGGACGCCCCGGCCACCAGTCCACAACCCCCTGACTCCGCAACCGGGGGGCATCCATCCGCAGATCCCACTGCCCCTGTGCGGTGGTTCGGAGCCGCAGCTCGGCAGGTCCCAGAAGCGTGTCGTCGGGGGTGTGGAGACCGTGGGGGAGCCTGGCGGTGAGTTGGGCCTGCTCAATCTGCAGGGGACCGCCCTGGCCAGGGTCGGGGGACGGGGCTGCCCCGTAACGTCCCCGGGCCGTGGCTGTCAGGCTCAGGGGAGACGGCCGCAAGGGAGGTAGTGGCAGCGCCCCATCCAGGAGGGGGGCCGCGTCCATCTCGCTCAGGTTGGCCGCCAGTTGCCACTGCCCCCCCTCAGCCCGCCCGGTGATCCCCAGGTGCTGACCGGCGGCCAGTTCCAGGCGGCCATCGACCTGGAACCGATCCTCTGCCAACCGGACCGTGAAATCCTCCTGCAGATGGGGATTGCGGAGTCGCAGACGCACTTCCGGCGTTGCCCCTGCCTGGGCCATGGCCATGGTGAGAGCGCCTGTATAGGGTTGATCCGGCCAGAGATCAGGGGGCAGCCAATCCCGGGGCTGGAGCGTGACGGCGCTGCTTTGCAGGTTCAGCAGGGGGGCGAGTTGACCAGCCATCACCACCCGGCTGGCCCCTGCCTGGGCCTGGAGAGAGGCCCGGAGTTGCCGCTGCTCTTCAGCCGAGCGCCACTGGCTGGCAAACTGCAGGGTCAAGGGCGGCCATGGCTGGCCGGTGGCAGGGTCGGCGGCAGGGGACCGCCAGTCGGTGACGGTGAGGTTCACCTGGCTTTCCGGTGTGGTCAGCGGCCCCAGGAGCCGCAGATCCCCTGTCACCACACCCCCCGGAACCGCCAACGGCGGCGGCAGGGGACCGCCCACCGTGGCCCGGAGATCCAGGGATTGATCCTGATCCAGACCCAGGGAGCCCTGCACCCGGCCCGTCAGCGCCCCCACGTGGAAGTCGGTGGGGGAGAGTTGAAGACGGCCGTCGTCACAACCCAGGGACAGGGGACCGAAACCCACGGCATCCAACGCCCCGGTGGGGTCGATCCGCTGCAACGGGAGTTGCAGGTTGGTGAACACCACAGAGCCGCGGCAGGGGCCGGCCTGGACGTTCCCCACGGTCATGGCCCCGTCCACCTGCCCGGAGAGCCCGGAAAGCGCTTCCCCTGGCGTGTTGGCCAGCAGAGGGTTCAGCCCCTCCAGTTGGATGCCCTGGGCTCTGCCATGGATCGTCCAGGGTTCATCCAGGGGAATGCCGAGGCTTTCCACAGACAACCGGCCCCCCGAGGCGAGAGCAAGCCGGCCCTTGATCACCATCTCGTGCTGGTGATGGCCCAGCGCCATCCGGCCCACGAAAGTCCCCACGAGATCCGGCGGCGAAGGGGGACCATCGCCGCCAGGTTGCCACCACAACCGCATTCGGGCCGGATCCCGGGTGTGGATCCAGAGCTCCACCGGCATGGCCTCCTCCTGGGCGGGGGAGACAGTCCACACAGCGCCCCGGGCATTGCGGCGCCAATCCGCTTCCAGACGCCGGAGATGGAGGTGAACCACCCAGCGGCGCCGGAGCAGGCTGGCCCATGGATCCACGGACACAATCAGTTCATCCGCCGCCAGTTGGGTGAGGTCCACTCCACTGGGCAGGACCCGGCTGGGACCCACGTGGAGCCCGGACCAGCGCAGGCCCCGGTAGGAACCCAGCTTCAGGGGGCGGCCCAACGCACGGCCGTATTCTTCTTCAAGGACGGGGCGCAGACGGCGGTACACTCCGTCCAGGGCGTGATCCGCCGCCAGCCAGCCCAGCAGCAGCACCGCAACCACCACCAGGGTGGACCGGGCTGGATGAAGCCGAACGCGGACGCCCATGAACCATCAAGCGGGCTTCTGCCCCATGAAGGCAAACCCTACTCCTACACTGGATCCCGTGGTTTCAAAGGCTCGGAGCGCCGCCCCTGCCCATGGTTGTGGATCCTCTGCTGTTCAAGGCCGGCCTGTGGATCGGCGCCCTGGGCCTTCTGCTGGCGGCGCTCACCGTAGCGGGCTTCTGGGCCCGTTGGGGGATCCGCTTCCGCCTGGTGGGCATCAGCAGCTTCACGGTGCTGCTGGCGGTGGCCTGTATAGCCTTCGCCGTGAGCTATGAAGAGCGCCAGACCATTCCCGGCGCCGTGAACGTGCCGATTGTGTTCGACAACGGCCGTGGCTTGATCGTTGCCGCGCCCCGGGAGCCCCTGCCGGCTGCGGCCATCGCCCCCACCCTGCAGCAACTGGCCATCAACCAGGCGCGACGCCCCCAATCCGCTGCCGATGGACAGATCACGGTGCGGCTACGGCAGGTGGAACCCACGGAGGAGGCCGGGGTGAGCCGCCCCCGCCTGCTGGGGGAGGCTCGTCTGCCCCTTGGCGGTCGCTTGGAAGACGTTCGCTTGTCGCTCCCGGCCCTCACCTGACCACCGGCTGTCCACGGCCCGGCGGGCTTAGGCTCAAGTTGCTGCAAACGCTTCGTGATCACCGTTGCCCTGGCCAAAGGAGCGCTGTTGCAGGACAGCATCGCGTGCCTGCAAGCAGCAGGGTTGGACTTCACCGCCCTGACCACCCCCGGCAACCGGCAGTTGATGGTGGACAGCCCCTGTGGCCGGGCCTGCGCCCTGCTGGTGCGCAATGCCGACGTGCCGGTGTACGTGGCCTACGGGCAGGCCCAGTTGGGGGTGGTGGGGGACGACGTGTTGCGGGAACACCCACAGGAGTTGGCCCGCCTGGCGGATCTGGGATTCGGGGGTTGTCGCATGGCCGTTGCCGTAAAACACAGCAGCCCCTACCGTCGGGCCGCGGACCTGCCTGCCCATTGCCGGGTGGCCAGCAAGTTCATCCATTGCGCCCGCACGTTTTTTGACAGCCTGGACCTGCCCGTGGACCTGATCCAGTTGCAGGGATCGGTGGAACTGGGGCCGCTCACCGGCATGTCGGAAGCCATTGTGGATCTGGTGGCCACCGGCCGCACCTTGCAGGAAAACGGCCTGGTGGCCATTGAAGACCTGTTCTTCAGTACGGCCCGGCTGGTGGGGAATCCCCTGGCGTTGCGCATGGACCGGGGACGTCTCCAGGAGGTGGTGGAAGCGGTGCGCCATGGGGTGCGGTCCCAGTCTCGGCAGCCATAGCCATGGCATCGGCCCCCGAGCAGCAATGGCGTGGCGATCCCGACAGCCCCATGGGCTGGCGGCGCATGGGGCCCTACTTTCGGAGTGAGCGCAAGTCCATTGCCCTGGCATTGGCGCTGCTGGCCCCTGTGGCCCTTGGCAACGCCCTGCAACCGTTGCTGCTGGGTCAGGCCGTATCCCTGCTCCGCCAGGAGCCCGTTCTTCCCTGGTTGGCGCAACTGGGGGCCGCCAACTCCCTCAACCTGCTCATCGGACTGCTGGCCCTCACCATGATCACCGGTCTGGTGTTGCAGGGGTTGCTCAGCTATACGGTGCAAAGCGTGGGGCAGTTGATGACGGCCCGCATCCGCAGCGATCTATTCGACCATGCCCTGGCGCTGGACCTGCACTTCCATGTGCGCACCCCCGTGGGTCTGCTGTTGACTCGTCTCACCAACGACGTGGAGGCGGTGGCGGAGATGTTCGGCAACGGCGCCATCGGGGTGTTGGCGGAGCTGGTGTCCCTGCTGGTGATCAGCGCCACCATGATGCTGGTGGACTGGCGGCTGGGCCTGCTGTTGCTGCTCATCCTGATCCCCGTGACGCGGATCGTGATTGCGCTGCAAACCCGTTACCGCCGCGCCAACTATCGGGTGCGGGAAGAGTTGGGCGGCCTCAACGCCGATCTTCAGGAAAACCTCCAGGGGTTGGAGGTGGTGCAGATGTTCCGCCGCCAGTCCCGGAACAGCGCCCGCACCGCTGCCAACGTGTCCCGCTACAGGCGGTTCACCATGCGGACCGTTGCCCTGGATGCCACCATTTCCTCCCTGCTGGAGTGGGTATCCATTGCCGCCATTGCGCTGGTGATCAGCCTGGGGGGCTGGCTGGTGCTGCGGGACACCCTGGCCCTGGGCACGCTGGTCACCTTTGTGCTCTATGCCCAGCGGCTGTTCAATCCCCTGCGCCAGGTGGCGGAGCGGTTCACCTTCATTCAAGCCGGCCTGACGGGGCTGCAACGCATTGGCGAACTGCTGGATCAGCCCATCCGGATCCGCGACAGGCCCGGGACCGTTCCCCTGCCGTGCCCCACTGCTGCCGGAGAGGTGGTGTTTGAGCACGTCACTTTTGCCTACAACGTGCGGGACCAGGTTCCGGTGATCCAGGACCTGAGCTTCCGCATTGCCCCTGGAGAAACCGTCGCCCTGGTGGGGGCCACGGGTTCGGGGAAAAGCACGGTGATCAACCTGCTCTGCCGCCTGTGGGAACCGCAGCAGGGGCGCATTCTCCTGGACGGCGTGAACATCCGGGATCTGCCGCAACAGGAGTTGCGCCGGCGGCTGGGGGTGGTGCTGCAGGACACCTTTCTCTTCAGTGGGGACGTGGCCGCCAACCTGCGGCTGGGGCAAACCATCAGCCGTGACCGGTTGCAGCAGGCCTGCGAGGAACTGGGCCTGGGGCCGTTGATTCGCAGCTTGCCCCGAGGGCTGGACACGGAACTACGGGAACGGGGCGCCAATCTTTCCGCAGGGGAACGACAACTCCTGGGGGTGGCGCGGGTGGCTTTGCGGCAACCGGACGTGCTGGTGATGGACGAGGCCACCGCCCACCTGGATCCCTCCACGGAAGCCACGTTGCAGCGCAACCTGGCCGGCCTCCTGGAGCGGAGAACCGCCATTGTCATTGCCCACCGCCTGAGCACGGTGGAAGCCGCCGACCGCATCCTGGTGCTGCGCCGTGGTCAACTCATCGAATCGGGCAGCCACGAAACCCTGAAAGCCCAAGGTGGTCTGTATGCCCAACTGGCTCGCCTGCAAGACCTGGGCGCCGCCCCTCTGGTCAAGGGAAATTGACTCTCCGGATTGATGTTGCCTGGTTTGCCATCCACTTTTGATTTGCGCAGATTTTCTCCACAGTCCATCGGTCATATTTGTCTGCCAAATTCCTGGTCATGGCAAGCCACTCTTCTGATAAATCAATCGTTACCACGGTGGCCGTGCCGCCTCGGCCAGGGTGGCGGCATCAAGGGTGCATCCCTTATCCCGGGGAGTGGTTCGGTCAGTGAGGAGGCGGGTACCCACAACATGAAGGTCACCCTGCACCCACCGTCCAATACCAGCCTCGGCTATGGGGTGGCGGCACGGCAACAGTGGGCACGGACTACACCAAGTTGCCGGGTGCGGCGCCAGTGGCAGCAGGCGTGAGCAACATCACGATCCCCGTGGTCATTGCCGATGACGGCCCGGGCATTGGCGGCGCACCCTATCAGCGGTTGGAGCAGCACGCTGCCGGCCTGACCTCTCCACCTGATTGACGTACAGGGTTTGGGTGGGGAAGGCAAAGCTGATGCCCCGCCGGGCAAAGGCCCGCATGATGCCCAGGTTCACTTCCTGCTGCACATCCATGGCCTGAGTGTAGTTATTTGTGGGAATAACGTAGCAAAGCTCAAAATCAAGACTGCTGGCGCCAAATTGCACAAAATGACAACGACTGAATGTTGCATTCTCTATGTTGTCAACAACATCACGCACCAGATTGGGAATGCCCTCCATGCTTTCCAGAGGCGTGCTGTACACAACGCCAAAACGATAGACCAAGCGACGATGCTCCATGGCCCCATGCTCTGTGGGTGGGGGCATTTTATGGGAGTTGCCGTGGTTATGCACCGGTTGACTCATAAGAGAGGAATTGGTCATGATCACCAGTTCACCCTTGAGGCTGCGCAGCCGCGTGGAGCGTATACCCACGTGTTCCACCCAAGCCAGGATGCCGCCCACGTCAAGCAGATCCTCTCCCTGGAAAGGCTTGTCGAGTAAAATAGATGTATTCAAAGATTTCTGCGGCGGGCTTTTGCAACGCCAGGGCAACGCCAATGCCACCGGCGGCCAGCACGGCCCAGATGGCTGCCGGCTCAACGCCGATGCTTTGCAGGTAATAGACAGAGCCGACACCCGGAGGAGGGCCTGCAGCATGGGCCTGAAGCCCCTGATAATATCGTGGTGACCGGCATTGTTGCCTCCACTGCGCAACAGGAAGTTGGCCAGCAGGCGGAGGAAAATATGGTTGACACTATGGATGATGATGACAGCCGCCAGCCTGGCCAGCCCGTAAACGATCCGGTCGCCAATGCCTTCATGCTCATGGGAACGGCTTCTCAGACCCAGACCGCCACCGCCGTCCAGGCAAACAGCGTAAGGGCTTGAACGGTGGTCTGCAGCACCTGGCGCCGATCCTTGCTCTTGCCCACCAGGGGCAGGACCAGGCGCACGACGGCTTGATACAGGAGCCATGCCGCCAGCCAGCCGCCAACTTGGCCAGCGCCAGGAGCCCCCCAGCACGATTCAGAGACCATCCCGCAGCATGGGCCACCCTGACGGGGTGCAGACCAGCCCCATGGGCGCATCAGCCGATACGAATCCAGCCCCGACCCTGGCAACTGGTAACCCGCAGCCACAGGTCCTGGCCGTCGTGCCAGCGCACCAAGCCCTGTAAGGGTTGCCCGATGGGCAACAGCACCACCTGTGGGGCGCTCACCAGGGGTTCACGGCGCAAACCGGTGGTTTTGGCGGCCAACAGGGGATCGCCAAATTGCCGCTGACGGGATTGACCGGGCTCAAGACGGGCGCCACCGGCGGGCAGGCCAATGGGGAGCAACAGCGCCATGCTCAGCATCCAGGCCCAGCGGCCCGCCGTGGTCTGCCGGCCGCTGACGGCGGAGCGGGCCGGGGCCATGGGGGAAGAGTATGGCGTCATCAAATATCCAGTTCAGTGAAGTGAAGCTCGGCGCTGTGGGTTTCAATGAATTCACGCCGGGGGGCCACCTTGTCCCCCATGAGGATGGTGAAGATACGGTCGGCTTCCGCAGCATCATCGATTTGTACCCGTTTCATCAGGCGCGTGGCAGGGTCCATGGTGGTTTCCCAAAGCTGCTGAGGCATCATCTCCCCCAATCCTTTAAACCGTTGGATGGTGTAGTTGGAGTTCCGGGGAAATTCGGCAATGCATTTATCCTTTTCTGTTTCGTCGAAGCAATAGTAGTGCTGTTTCCCCCTCTCAACCTTATAGAGAGGAGGACAAGCAATATAAATATAGCCATCTTCTACAATCTGCCGCTGATAGCGATAGAAAAATGTCAAGATGAGGGTACGAATATGGGCCCCGTCCACATCTGCATCCGTCATGATCACAACACGATGATAGCGTAAGCTGGATGGATCAAATTCTTCTCCCTTGATACCCAGACCCAGAGCAGTAATTAAAGACTGAATCTCTGTATTCTTGTAGATCTTTGCATCATCCGTCCTCTCGATATTGAGAATTTTTCCCCGCAGAGGCAGAATCGCCTGAAAGCGACGATCCCGCCCCTGCTTGGCGGACCCGCCAGCCGAGTCCCCCTCCACAAGGTAGATTTCCGACTCGGCGGGATCCCGGGAACTGCAATCCGCCAACTTGCCGGGCAGGGTGGAACTCTCAAGCACGGATTTGCGCCGCACCAGTTCCCGGGCGCGCCGCGCCGCTTCCGCTGCATTAAATGCCTGAATGGCTTTCTCCAGGATGAGATCCCCAACCGGAACGTTGAATTCCAGAAATTCCGTCAGACACTCCCCCACAATGGAGTCCACCACGCCGCGCACTTCCATGTTGCCCAGCTTGGTTTTTGTCTGCCCCTCGAATTCAGGCTCCGGCACCTTGACGGAGAGCACAGCCGTCAAGCCTTCACGAATGTTTTCACCGGACAGATTGGAATCCGCCTCTTTGCGCTTGTTGCGCTTCCTGGCCAATGTATTCATCGTACGGGTGAGCACCGCCTTGAAGCCTTCCAAATGAGTGCCGCCATCCACAGTGCGGATATTATTGGCAAACCCGAGAATATGATCCGAGTAGGCATCAGAGCACCACTGCAAGGCTGCTTCCACCTGAACACCGTCCTTTTCCCCTTGCACAAAGATAATGCCCTTGTGGAGAGGATCCTTGTCCTGGGTCATGTAGGCCACGTATTCCCGGATGCCGCCTTCATACAAATAGGTTTCCCGGTGAGGATTGCCCGCTTCGTCCAGGGCATCCTGGCGGCCGTCGGAAAACACGATATTGACGCCGCCGTTGAGATAGGCCAACTCCCGCAGGCGGACCGCCAACGTGGGAAAATCAAAGCCGATGCCCCCGGTGAAAATGTCCCTGTCCGGACAGAACCGCACCGTGGTCCCCTGCCGTCCCCGGTCGGGATCACCCTCCCCAAGGGGGCGGCTCCCCAGAGGCCCCTGGGCCGTCCCCCTCTCAAAGCGCTGACGGTGCTCCTGATCCTGCCGGTACACCACCACCTCCACCCAGGCGCTCAAGGCATTCACCACAGACACCCCCACCCCATGGAGACCACCGGACACCTTGTAGCCGCCGCCGCCGAATTTCCCGCCGGCATGGAGGACGGTCAGCACGGTTTCCAGCGCGGACTTGCCCGTGCGGGGATGAATGTCGGTGGGAATGCCCCGGCCGTTGTCCCTCACCTCGGCGGAGCCGTCGCCGTGGAGATGCACGTGGATCTCCGTGCAATGCCCTGCCAGGGCCTCGTCCACGGCGTTATCCACCACCTCGTAGACCAAGTGGTGAAGACCCCGGGGACCGGTGCTGCCGATGTACATGCCCGGACGCTTGCGCACCGGCTCCAGTCCTTCGAGAACCTGGATTTGCGCCGCGCCGTAGTCCGCCTGAACCTTGTTGGTCTCAACCATTGGCCCCTGGCTCGCCATGGTGGAGGAGACCCTTTCCTTGGCTGAACCAGGACGGCCTGGCAACCCCCTGTAAATGGTGCAACAGTGCTCTGGAGTTCAATCTCCGGCCATCCTAGCATCGGGCTTTGTTGGCAGGCCCGATGGCGGCGTTCCAGGGTCATGGAGTTCCCCTATGGGCCACAGGCAACCGGGGCTGATCGTGATTCTCGGCCCCACCGCCAGCGGCAAGTCCGCCCTGGCCCTGGACATGGCCCGCCATCTCCGTCTTCCCATCCTCAACGGGGACTCCCGCCAGGTGTATCGGGGCATGGACGTGGGCGCCGCCAAGGCCACCCCGGCCCAGCAGCGCCTGGTCCCTCATCATCTGCTGGATCTGCGGGATCCCGACCAGCCCATGACGGTTCAGGAGTTCCAGGGTCTGGCCCAGGAGTGCATTCTGGGGTTTCACAGGCGGGGGATTACCCCGCTACTGGTGGGGGGCAGCGGGCTCTACCTGGCGGCCGTCACCCAGGGACTGCGCCCACCGGCCCTGCCGCCCCAGCCGGCGTTACGGCGCCAACTCACCGCCTTGGGTCAGCCCCACTGCCATGGTCTGCTGCGCTGTGCCGATCCCGTGGCCGCCCACCGCATCCACCCCAACGACCGGGTACGCACCCAGAGGGCGTTGGAAGTGATCTACGGCACCGGCTGTGCCCATTCCCTCCAGCAAAGCCGCCGTCCTCCCGCCTACCCCGTCCTGGAAATCGGCCTGGCCCCGGAGGATCTCCACCAACGGATTTGCCGGCGCACCGCGGCCATGGTGGCCGGTGGCCTGCTGGAGGAAACACAACGGCTTATGGAGCGCTTCGGGGTGAAGTTGCCGCTGCTGCAGACCATAGGCTACCGGGAGGCCTGCCAGCTTCTGATGGGGCGCATGGACCATCAACAGGCCGCGGCTGCCATCAACTGCCGCACCCGCCGCTACGCCAAGCGGCAGCTCACCTGGTTTCGTGGTCAGCACCAGCCCCACTGGCTCACCGGTTCCCAGGCGCAAGGCTGGCAAACCATCACCCGGGATCTGAGACGAAACATTGTCGATTTGGTGAGAAAACCGACCGACAGGGGCCCCGCCTCGCCTTAGAATCGGATTCGATTCAGGCCCTTGTCCGGCCCTCATTTCACCCACCCACCGCAATTTGGCCCCTCGTCCCCGCTTTGATCGCCGCCTCCCGGTCCGCGAGCTTCCCAACATCAACGAGCGGATCACCTATCCCACGCTGCGGGTTGTTGATGCGGACGGAACCCAGCTTGGCGTCATCAGCCGGGATGAAGCACTGCAGGTTGCTCAGGATCGAGAACTGGACCTGGTGCTGGTGAGCGAGAAGGCCGATCCCCCTGTCTGCCGGGTGATGGACTATGGCAAATTCAAGTTCGAGCAGGAGAAAAAAGCCAAGGAAGCCAAGAAAAAGTCCCACCAGACCGAGGTGAAGGAGGTGAAAATGCGCTACAAAATTGACCAGCACGACTACGATGTGCGCATCAAGCAGGCCAGCCGGTTTCTCAAGGCCGGGGACAAGGTGAAATGTACGGTCATCTTCCGTGGCAGGGAGATCCAGCACGTCAGCCTGGCGGAAAAACTTCTTCTCCGCCTGGCCGGTGATCTGGAGGAGCAGGCCGAAGTCCAGCAGACCCCCAAGCGGGAGGGGCGCAACATGATCATGTTCCTCACCCCCCGCCGCACCCCGCTGGTGAAGGGCAACACCCCGGCCCGGCCCGGCAGCAGCAACCCGGGCGTGACAAGCGGCCCGGCGCCGTACGCTGCGGAGCGCCTCCGGTCCCATCCCCGCCGTCCTGTGAATTCCAATCCGGCCGTGGTGGCGCGGGACAGGACGATGCCCTAGGCTTTGTGACAGTTGCCAACTGTCCGCGTGCGCTTCCAGGTCCAGCCTTGTAGCTCGGTGCCGGCCTCCTTGCAACTCTACAGCCAACTGTCCTTCGCCATCGCGTCCCGGTTCTACCTGCCGGGTCATCGCCTGCCCAGCACTCGGCAGTTGGCCATGCAGACCAACCTGCATCGCAACACGATCAGCAAGGTCTATCGGCAACTGGAGGCCCATGGCATCGTTGAGGCGGTGGCCGGCTCGGGGGTGTATGTGCGTGGTCAAGTCCCTGCCAACCCCAACAAGCCACCCGACCAGGGCAGCGTGGCGGACCCAGGCTCGGGCCATGGCCATGGTGGGCAGGATGTGGGCCACTGCATCAATACCCTGCTCTGTGGCGGCCTGACCCTGCAGGAGACGCTGCGCCAACTCACCACGGAAATCAATTGGCGCATCAGTTGTGGCGCCCAGGTGCTGGTGAGTACGCCCCAGGAGGATCTGGGGGCGGCCCACCTCATGGCCAGGGAGTTGACGGCACTGCCGATTCCGGTAACCCCGGTTTCCCTGGAATCGTTGGGTCATCGCCTGGGGGCCCTTGCCCAGGACGGCAAGAAGGCAACGGTGGTGACCAGCCGTTACTTCCTGAAACCGGTCGAGGCGGTGACCATGGCCCACAACATGCGTTGTCTGGTGCTGGATCTCAATTCCTTTGACCATGAGTTGAAAGTGATCGCCCAGCTTCGCACGGACACCTGTGTGGGCCTGGTGAGCATCAGTTCCGGAATCCTCCGTGCAGCAGAGCTGATTCTCCAGGCCCAGCGTGGGCAGGAGTTGCTGTTCATGACCGCGCTGGTGGACGTGGACAACCCCCAGCCGGGGAGGGCGCTGCTGCGGAGCGTGTGTCGCGCCTCGGGCACGATCCTCTGCGATCAACCCAGCCATCCCGTGATGGAGGCCACCATCCGTGAACACCGTTCCCTACTGCTGCGGGTCCCCAATCTTCACTGTATCGACCACTACCTGCGCCCGGAGACGGTGGACGCGCTGAGCAAGGAGATGGGCTTGAGTTGCGCCGTTGCCTGAGCCGGCCGTTCTGCCCAGGCCGGATGCAGCCTGTCAGGATGGATGCTGAATCCACCCCATGGCCATGTACACGCTTCTGGCTGACTTCCGGATGATTCGGGAGCGGGATCCGGCAGCCCGGAACTGGCTGGAGTGTCTCACCTGCTACCCGGGCTTCCACGCTCTGGTGCTTCATCGCTTCAGCCATAAGCTCTGGCGCCTGGGGGCGCCGTTATTGCCTCGCTTCATTTCCCATTGGGGGCGTCTTCTCACAGGGGTGGAGATTCACCCCGGCGCCCGTATTGCTGCCGGGGTGTTCATTGACCACGGCATGGGGGTGGTGATTGGCGAGACCACGGAAATAGGTGAGGGCTGCACCCTCTACCAGGGGGTCACCCTTGGCGGGACCGGCAAGGAAACCGGCAAGCGCCACCCCACCCTGGATCGCAACGTAGTGGTGGGCGCTGGCGCCAAAGTGCTGGGGGCCATCACCATTGGCGCCCACACCCGTGTGGGCGCCGGCTCGGTTGTGGTGAAAGACGTGCCCCGTCACTGCACGGTGGTGGGGGTGCCGGGCCGCGTGATTCACCGCTCCGGGGTGCGGGTGGACCCCTTGGCCCATTCCCAGCTTCCGGATGCGGAAGCTCGCGTCATCCGCAACCTCATGGACCGGATTGACGCCCTGGAGGGGGAGGTGGTTGCCCTGCAGGAGTGCTTGCGGGACGTGGCCCTGGGGAGGCCACTGCGTCCCCGCTGTGGCGGGCAGGCCCAAAGCCTGCAGGACCGGGAAATCATCGAGTTCTTCAGCGATCAGGAGCCTGGCGAGGACGGTGACCAGGACAGCGCCTCCTGACCCCAAGCCACCGGGGATGATTGCGCCTCAGACAATCACCTCGCGACTGGAGGGGGTGGAGACCGCCGGTGGCCGTGGTTCAAACATGAACATGGAGTAGATAACGTTACGACGCATTTGGGTCATCATCTCCAGAAACATGGTGTATCCCTCGTTTTTGTATTCTATGAGAGGATCCTTCTGGCCGTATCCCCGTAGATTCACGGACTCCCGCAAAGCATCCATGCTCTGCAGGTGTTCACGCCAAAGTGTGTCAATCTGCTGGAGGATAAAGAAGCGCTCGGCCTGACGCATCAAGTTGGGCTGGATTTCATTCACCTGGGCCTCCTTGATGTCGTAGGCGCTGTGGAGCTGTTCGCAAAGGAAAGCCTTGAGTCCTTCAGCCTGGAGACCAACCAGGTGATGGGGTTGCAGATCAGCGAGCAGGTACACAAATTCCTTTACCTTGGCCGCCAGACGATCCAGTGACCATTCCTCCGGAGGAAGCTCAGGGTCCACATAGGCATCAACAATGTCTTCCATGGTGCGCTCCCCATAACTCAACACCTGTTGCTTCAGTTCATCTCCCTTCAAAACACGGCGCCGCTCAGCATAAATGGCACGCCGCTGGTTGTTCATTACCTGATCGTACTCAAATACTTGTTTGCGAATATCAAAATTATAGGTTTCCACCTTCTTCTGGGCACCTTTCAGGGAGCGGGTCAACAAGCCGGATTCAATGGGCATATCCTCGTCAACACGGAAGGTGTCCATCACCTTGGCTACCCGATCACCCCCGAAGATGCGCAGCAGGCGGTCTTCCAAAGACAGGAAGAAGCGGCTGCTCCCCGGATCCCCCTGGCGCCCGGAGCGACCCCGCAACTGGTTGTCCACGCGCCGCGACTCATGGCGTTCCGTACCGATCACGTGGAGGCCGCCGCGGTTGGTCACCTCCTCCTGCTCACGATCCGTCACTCCATCGTACTCGACGCGGATCTTCTGCATCAATGCCCGTAATCTTTGAATCAGCTTATCCTCAATGGGCGCTTTCTCTGCCGCCACGTTGAGACGCTCATCCAGGGTAATGAGGCTCAAGCGGCGTTCCCCCCAGGCTTGGGCCAGATCCGCACCCAGTTGCTTGAGTTCCCGTTCCGCCTGGCTGCTGAGGGGGCAGGGGAACAACTTGGCCAGACGGCGGGATTGCTCCTGTTGACGCTGACGTTGCAGGGCTTCCGCCTGGACCGGATTCAGCCGCCGTTTGCCCGACTCGCCGCCCACGAGCTGGGGATCCTCCGGGTTCACCAACCGGGGTAGCAATGCTTCCCGGATACGCAGGCGGGCCATGTAATCCGTGTTGCCGCCGAGAATGATGTCCGTACCGCGGCCCGCCATGTTGGTGGAGATGGTCACCGCACCAGCACGACCCGCCTGGGCAATGATTTCCGCTTCCCGTTCCACGTTTTCCGGCTTGGCATTCAACAGGTTGTGGGGAATGCTGCGCTCCCTCAGCAACCCGCTGATCAATTCGGACTTCTCCACGCTGGTGGTGCCCACCAGCACGGGCCGCCCCGTCTCGTGCTCCCCGGCAATCTCGTCAGCGACAGCACGCCACTTGGCGGTTTCCGTCTTGAAGACCTGATCCGGCAGATCCTTGCGAATCAACTGGCGGTTGGTGGGAACAACCGTCACTTCAAGTTTATAGGTTTTCTCCAGTTCGGTTTCCTCGGTTTTGGCGGTGCCGGTCATCCCCGCAAGACGGGGATAAAGCAGGAAGAGGTTCTGGTAGGTGATGGTGGCCACGGTCTGGGTTTCCGCCTGAATCACTAGATCCTCCTTGGCTTCAATGGCCTGGTGCTGGCCGTCGCTCCACCGTCGTGTGGGCATCACCCGCCCGGTGAACTCGTCCACAATCACCGCCTGACCTTCACGGACGATATAGTTTACATCTTTAATGAATAACTCTTTGGCTTTGAGAGCGTTATTGATATAATGAGCCCAAGGATCCTTGGGGTTGAATAAATCCTTGACCTGCAACAGTTTTTCCACTTTCTCAAAACCTTGATCCGTCAGCATCACGTTGCGCTGTTTCTCGTCCACCTCATAGTCACCTTCAGGTTCTACCCCGTCTTTTGTCATCCCTTCAGCCCGCAGCAGTTGCGCTGCAACCGCGGCGGCCTCCTTGTATTTCTCCTGGGGGCGCTCCACTTGACCGGAGATAATCAGAGGGGTGCGGGGTTCATCTACCAAAATGGAATCCACCTCATCAATAATACAATAATAAAAATCCCGTTGCACAAGGTTCTTGAGATCCGTGGCCATATTGTCCCGCAGATAGTCAAATCCCAGCTCGCTATTGGTAACGTAGGTGATATCGCAAGCATAATTGCGCTGACGCTCTTCAGGGCTCATCTCCTGCTGGATCAAGCCAACACTCAGACCCAGAAAGCGATGGATCTGCCCCACCCATTCCGTATCACGGCGGGCCAGGTAGTCGTTGACGGTGACGATATGCACACCCAGCCCCGTCAAAGCATTGAGGTAAGCGGGCAGTGTGGCCACCAGGGTTTTGCCTTCCCCGGTTTTCATCTCGGCAATCTGGCCGTCGTGGAGCACCATGCCGCCGATGAGTTGCACGTCAAAGTGACGCATGTCCAGCACCCGCTTGCCCGCCTCCCGCACCACAGCGAAGGCTTCCGGCAGCAGTTCATCCATCACTTCAAGGCGCCGGTCCGGCTGATGAACGCCTGCAAACCGCTCTCGGAATGCATGGGTCCGCCCCTGGAGATCCTGATCCGTGAGGGCTGCCACCTCCCCCTCCAGACCGTTGATCTCGTCCACAAGGGGCCTGTACCGTTTCAGCTTGCGGGCGTCGGGATCACCCAGAAGCAGCTTGAGCATCACGCATCTCCAGCAGCAAAGGCTTCCTGACAGTGGACTGAGCCGTCAGGGCCGCCTTTTGAAAGGATGATCCTAACCATCGTCATCCCTTGTGGGGGGCGCCTGCCCCAGGCAAGACTAGGCTCCCATCTGGTCCGGGCGCCAACCGTGGTTCCGGACGTCATCCCCTTGCCTGGGCCAGTCAGTGATCGCCATGAACAAGGACCCCAGCAGGCTGCGCAGCTTCTCCCATGGTGGCCGGCTTTTTTGGCTACCTGCCCTCCTGAGGGTCCCTCTCCAGAGATCCCTGGAAGGTCATGCCCTGCCGGTGGGTCAGTTGCAAAAGCTGTTGATGGACAACAGCTTCTGGGGCCGGGCGCGGCGCCTTGCCGGTCTATTACGGTGCCTGCGGGGCTCGGACGTGATCGTGAGCACCTGGGACAGGGATGATCTGGTGGCTGTGGGGCGCGCCACCACTGACGGGATCTATCGGGCCGTCCTCTGGGACGTGGTGGTGCGCCGGGATTGGCAAGGTCGGGGTGCGGGCCGGGCTGTGGTGAACCGTCTGCTGGCGGCGCCGGCCGTGCGCTGTGCCGAGCGGGTCTATGCCATGACAACCCATGGGAAGGGCTTCTATCAACGGCTGGGCTTCCATGAGGAGGGCAAGCAACACCTCATGCTCTTCCGCAAGGGAGATTAGGGAACCGGAAGTTTTGGCTTGAAGTCCTGACCGCATCCCGTGAAGCGGATGAAGAGACTCGAACTCTCGACCCTCTCCTTGGCAAGGAGATGCTCTACCACTGAGCTACATCCGCAGCAGGCCGGGCAACGCCCTAACCCGTTTCCAACTATGAACCATGCAGGGGACGCCTGTCAATGGGGAGCGAGGATGCCCGTTGCTGCTGGAGCCATCGAACCCTTGGAGGACAACGGGTTGAGCAGAGCGTCCATGGTTTCCGGAGGGGGAGGCCCCCATGGTGTGACTCAGGGAGAGGGCCGGCCCTTTGTTCAGCAGGTTCACATACAGCTCCGCGCCCAGCAGGATCACGGCCGGTTGGGTCAGCAGCGCCAGCCATTCACTCGGTTCACAGTACGAGGCGGCGGCAAGCGGCCCGGAAGGCGGCTTCGTGGAGTACCACTTCGATAATCCCAGCAACGCCTTTGACAGTGTCCACATCCCGAACCGGCCATGTCCGCGAGTTCTGGCGGGAGGTCCGTAGACCGGACGGGAGCACCGTCGTCCAGGTCCCGCTCGTCTTCGGGTCCGGCTTTTACCGGGGCGCAAGTGCTCCCAGGGGAGCCCGGACACGGTTACTGCAGGGGAACAGCGTGGGCCAGGAGTTGTTCATCCTGGCTCCAGTCCGCAAGCTGGCCGGCCTGCTGACGGAAGTCCTTCTCGTAGCTGTCCCGTAGGCCTGCCGCCAGATCAAAGCGGGGTTGCCAGGCCAGTTCCCGGCACGCCCGGTTGATATCCGTGAAGAAGTGGGCAATGCGCAGGGGAAAGACCTTGCGGGCCCTGGGCTCCAGCAGGTGGGGATCAAAGCTGCGCAACTGCACCTGCTCCGGGTTATGGCCACAGGCCTGGGCAGCGGCTGCCACCAGCCCCCGGAACGTGACCCCCATGGCCCCGGAGCAGTTGTAGATCCGGTTGGTGCTGGTGCCCACCTCCAGGCTGCGGGCCATGGCCTCCGCCAGGTCGTCCACATGGCCCAGTTGAGTGATAAGCCGGCCATCGCCGGGAATGGGCACGGGGCGATTCGCCAGGATCCGGGCAAAAAACCAGCCTTCGATGGGATTATAGTTGCCGGGGCCGTAGATGTAGGTCGGTCGAAAGCTGGTGAAGGGAATCCCCTCCCGACGCAGCCAGGCCTCAGTCTCCGCCTTGCCGGCATGGCGACTGCGGGGATCCAGCGGGGCCTGTTCCGTGAGGGGCCACTGGTGGCTGTGGGCATAGACCCCCGCCGAACTCACGTAAAGAAACCGGTGCCGGGGCCGGCCGGTGTGGGCGATCACCTGCCGGCTCTCGGTCAGTTGGCGACCACTGGTGTCAACAATCACGTCAAAACGGCGCCCCGCCAGCCGGGCCAGATCCCCCGGATCCTGACGGTCGCCCCGTATGTGCTCCACCCCCGCGGGGACCGGTCGCCTGCCCCGGCTGAATACCGTCACGCTGTGCCCTACGGCCAGAAGCCGGGGCAGCAGGGCCACACCGATGAACCGGGTGCCCCCCATCACCAGAACATCCATCCAAACAACACGGCGGCTTGCGCCATTCAACCCCGTCCCGCCTCAGGGATACTGGATTCCGCTTGCTGTTGTTGCCATGGAGGTGATTCCCGCCATTGATTTGCTGGACGGCGCCTGTGTGCGGCTGCTTCAAGGGGACTATGACCAGGTGACCCGTTTCAGTGACGATCCCGTGGCCATGGCCCGTACATGGCAGGAGCTTGGCGCCCAACGGCTCCACCTGGTGGATCTGGACGGCGCCCGCCGGGGCGAGCCCGGCAACGACGCCGCCATCAAGGCCATCGCTGCAACGGCAGAGATCCCTGTGCAACTGGGGGGCGGGGTGCGCTCCGTAGAACGAGCCGAGGACCTGCTCGCCTGTGGTCTGGATCGGGTCATCCTGGGCACCGCCGCCCTGGAAACCCCCCAACTGGTCCATCGGTTGGCCCAGGCTTATCCGGGCCGCATTGCCGTGGGCATTGATGCCCGCAACGGTCTTGTGGCCACCCGGGGCTGGCTGCATCAGAGCCCCATGGCAGCCACGAGACTGGCCGCCAGTCTGGAGGGCAGTGGCGTCGCGGTCATCATCAGCACCGACATCGCCAGCGACGGCGCCATGGGGGGTCCCAACCTGGCCGCTCTGGAGGCCATGGCCCGGGCCAGCTCCATCCCCGTCATTGCCTCCGGCGGGGTGACGAACCTGGCGGATTTGAAGGCCCTGCAGAATCTGCGCCCGCCTCTGGCCGGCATGATCATCGGCCGTGCCCTTTATGATGGCCTCATCACCCTCCCTGCGGCCCTGGAAACCGTGGCGGGAGTCCCGATCCAACCTCCCGGAACCCGGTGAGAGTCGCTAGACTGCCAAGCCGATGGTCCCTGACCGCCTCCGGATCCATCCATGACCACCTCCACCGCTGAACCACCCACCACCGACCTGAGTCTCCAGCAGTCTCTGCAGGGGGCCGTGAAGCGCTGCGCCGCTGCGGGCTTACGCATGAGCCACCAACGCCGCCTGGTGTTGGAATTGCTGTGGAAAGAGCGGGAACACTTGAGCGCCCGGGACATCTTTGAGAAAATCAACGCCCAGGAGAAGAGGAGCATTGGTCAGACCTCCGTGTATCAAAATCTGGAAACGCTGCAGAAATTCGGCATTATCGAGTGTCTGGAGCGCAGTGGCGGCAGGCTCTACAGCTACCGCACGGATTCCCATAGCCATCTGATTTGCAGCGCCACGGGTCGGATTCAAGACCTGGACGTACAGCTTCCGGACGATCTGCTGGCGGATATCGAGCTGCGCACCGGCTGTCGCATTACCAGCTTCACCATGCAGTTGGTGGGTGCGCCCTTGCAGGAGCCCCCCAAGCCAGCTAACCCTTGACCACATTTTAACCACATTTGGCTGGCGCCTTGCCATGGGGTTGCTGATGCAGAGAGTTCTGATCTATGGACTGCCGAGCCAGAAGAGGCAGTTGGCTGCGGTGCTGGTGAGCCAGGGGGTCACCGAAGGCGTCCCTGTGCAGGGTATCGATGAAGCCGAGGCAACCCGGCGACGGCCCGACCTGGTGATCTGGCTGACCCAGGCATTCCATGACACCGGCGCCCTGGCCCGGGAGGCGCTGGCCCTGGATCAACGCTGGCATCCGGCCCCTTTGCTGCTGGTGCTCCAGGGCCCCATCCAGCCGGGTGCTCTGCCACTGGGGGAGTTGCCCATTGCCGGCATCCTGCAAAATCCCGATGCCCCCACCCTGATCCAGGCCCTTCCCGTCCTGATGAGCGGGGGGCGGGTGTTTGACGTGCATACCCCTCCCGCTGTGCCCCCTGGGGAGCACCAGGGACTGAACGGGGTTTTCTCCCAAGGGCTGGCGCAAATCCAGACCCAGGCCAAGCGGGTCACGGCCCAACTCAAGCAGCGGCCCGGCGCCCTGGTGCGCTGGGTGCTGGAGGGTCAGCAGCGGGAGTTGGCCATGGCTCGCGCCCTGGTGGTGACGCTCCACGCCACCACCGCCAGAACCCTGGGCCTGAAAGGTCTGGCCCCAACCGGGGTGAGTGGCGGGGAAGAATTGGCGCCGGTGTCCACGGGGCTCACCCTGCGCAGCCGTACGGCAAAGGGGCTGTGGGACACCATCAACCAGCGGCTCCAGGAGCGGATTGCTCGCAATCCCCAACCCCTGGAGCAGCAATTGCTGGTCCTGGGGGCCTTGGCGCCTGCGCCGCGGGCAGCCCTGCTGCGGCAGTTGCTGGACCAGATGGGGCTGGCCCTTCAACAGGTGCGTCGGGAAGGGCTGCGGGGTGAGCCGTTGCTGGAGTGCTGGCGGGATCTTGAGGAGGAAATCATGCTCCACGGTCTCCAGGGGCTGGGGGGAGCCTATCTGCGCATCCCCCGGAACGGGGCGCTGGTCTCGGTGAGTGAGCGCCTCCTGGCCATGGAACTGCCCGGCCCCGAGGCCCTCAACCTTGCTCCCCGGGCCACCGTAGAGCCCATGCTGGCGGCCCTGGTGCGGGCCGAGCCGGTGCTGCTGGGCGGCCGCCTGTTGGCGCCGGATACCCCGGCAGCCCTGCTGCACCTGGAGTTGCTGCTGAGTGACTGGCTGTTGCGCATGGGCTCCGCCCTGGCCGGCCTGGTGCTGGAGGAGAGCAGCCGGTGGCCGGAGTTGCGCCGCTTCCTGCTGCGCCCCGACCTGCTGCCCACCCGCCAGTTGGAGAGGCTCCGCAATCACATCAACTCCCGGGAGCGTTACGAGCAACTCATCCTTGAGCCCCTGCGCATCTATGAAAGTCGCCGCGAGTTGCTGCTGCTGCAAGGGGACGGGGTGGTCACCCGGATGCTCATCGACCCCCGTGACCAGGAGTTGCGCCAATTGGAACCTTTGCAGCGGCTGGTGACCTTGTCCCTGGAATTGCGGGATGCCCTGGGTCCCCAGTTGCGGGTGTTCAGTCAACGGCTGGGGGATCTGCTGGTGACCGTGCTGACGCAGATTATCGGCCGGGGCATCGGCTTGATTGCCCGGGGGGTGCTGCTGGGGTTGGGGCGTACGCTGCAGGGGAGTGGACGCTAAGGGGAGGACATGGCGTGACCCAACAACACGGTCGTTACCGGTTCCGTCGTCACTGGTTGCCTTTGCTGGCCCTTGTGGTGGCGGTCATGGGGCTGCTGCTGCCGTCCTCCGCCTGGGCCGGCCGCCTGGACAACGCCTATGACGGCAACATCTTTTCCCTCTATGCGGGGGATGGGGCCATGGTGCCGCCCCGCAACAGCCTGGCGGACAGTCTGCGGCGGCGCCGCCCTGCCGTCCTGGCCTTTTATCTGGACGACAGCAGCGACTGCAAACGCTTTGCCCCCACCCTCTCCCGTCTCAACGGCGAGTTCCAGACCGGGGTAGACATGATCGCCTTGAGTACGGACAGCCTGGACCCCGTCGAAGACGCTTCCCCCGATAACCCCTCCTACTACTGGCGTGGTCTCGTTCCCCAGGTGGTGATCCTGGACCGGGCCGGCCGTGTGGCGCTGGACCGGGCCGGCCAGATTCCCCTGGAGGACCTGGAGGGGAGCCTTTCCGTAGCGGCAGGGTTGGAACTCCCGGAGGCCATGGCCCGGGGTCGGACCCAGGCCATGGAGGTGAACGAAATCAATGCGGAGGTGGTCAGGGCGCCATGAATCATCCAGGTGGATGGTGGCTGCTGGCCCTCGCCGGCGTTCTCCCTGGCCTGCTGGCGCTGCTGGAGTTGCGTCACCGCCTTCGCCCCGCCAGTCCGCTGCGCCTGGAGCCGGGGCCATGGCGGCTGCATCTGGACCAGAACCGGGTGCGGGTGCGGGTGCAGTTGCAGGTGACACTGGTGAACACCCATGCCCGCAAGGAGGTGATGGTTGCCGGGTTCCGGGCCGAACCCACCCTGCTGTCCACCCGGGCGGTGGACGGGATTAACGTGAAGCTTCGGGCCACGCCGGATCATCCCGATGCACAACCCCGTCCTGACGGCTATTGGGCCGTCTCCATCCTGAAACCCCGACAGCCCATGGCTGTCCGCCTGGATCTGGCGCTGGCTGGCGCCGGTCTTCAGGACCTCCAGGCCCTGTGGCTGGAGATGTCCTGGCTGGCCTATGGACCGTTTGGCCACCTCCGGCAGCGCCATGGCCTGGTGATCCCCCTGGCGGAACCGGCTGGGAACGGGCAGCCGACCTGGCGGCCAGGGGCGGGCCATCAGGTGTTGCCCCTGGCCACCCACCTGCTGGGCTGGCTGGACGATCCCCTCCAGGTGCTCCGCCGCTATGCCGGCCCCCATCTGCAACCGGGGGACGTGGTGGCCCTGGCGGAAACACCCCTGGCGGTGATGCAGGGCCGCTACCGCCTGGGCGCAACCGTGGAGCCCTCCTGTCTGGCGCGCCAGTTGTGCCGGGGATTCCATCCCCATAGCAGCCTGGCCACCGCCTGCGGTCTTCAGGCCCTCATTGATCTGGTGGGACCTGCCCGGGTGCTGTGGGCATGGTGGGGGGGCATTGTGTTGCGGCTGCTGGGCGTCCGCGGCGGCTTTTATCGCCTGGCTGGCGAACAGGCCCGTCTCATCGACGATCTCACCGGCACCATCCCCCCCTATGACCACACCATTGTTTTGGGGCCGGAGAAGAGTCAGGCCATAGTCGCCAGGCTGGCGCAGGCCCTGGGGCAACCCGTGGCGGTGGTGGACGTGAACGATCTGGGGCGGGTTAAAATCGTGGCCGGTAGTGTCGGGGTGGATCCGGACCTTGTCCATCGGGCGCTGGCGGCCAATCCCGCCGGCAACGCCAACGAGGGCACCCCCCTGGTGATCATCCGTCCCGCCCCCATTGCGCCGCCCCGGCCATGACTCCCTTCAGGATATGCTCCCCAAGAATCAAACCACGGGACACGAAGAGCAGCCCCTCAAGCTGCAGTCCCTGGCCATTGGGGATCTGGGGGCGCTCACGGAGGAATTGACCGGGAACGACCGGGTCTTCTGGAGCCGCGTTCTCCTGGCCACGGCCCGGGATCGCTGGCTGCGCCGCCTTCTGCCCGGTCAGCGGCCTGTGCCCCTCCTCTTCAGCGCTCGCTGCAACGGCGTGATGCAAGGTCTGGTGATGGCGCTGCCGGACAACGGCAGTGGAAGCTGCTGGAGCTTGCACAAGCTTTGCCTGGCGGAACCACTGCCCCAACAGTCCCGCCGCACGGTGGCCCTGGCCCTGGTGCGTCACGTCATTGCCGTTGCCCCCAAGGCCCGCTGCTGGTTCACCCGCTGCTGGAGCACCGATTCCCTGCGGCTGCCCCTGTTGCGGGAAGCGGGTTTTCAGCCGTTGCTCCAGCAAAGCATCTGGCAACTGAATCCGGCCGCCACTGCCAACTGGCCTCGAACGACAACGGCCCCGGCAGGCTATCACCGGCGCCTGTGGGCCCGGAGCCAGGCCCCGGCTCTCCTCCATCTGGAAAACGCCACCACCCCCACCCAGTTGCGACACCTTCTGGGCAGCAGCAGCAACGACCTGGGGCGAGCCACCATGGGCGGGGTATTGCTGGAGAGCCCCAGGGGAGAGTTGGCGGCGGCCCTGCGCCTGGTGCGCCACCATCCCCGGTTGCCGTCCCAGTTGTCCATCCTGGTCCATCCCGGCCATGAACACCTTTACGGACTCCCTCTGCAGGCCGAGTTGGCGCAACTGCTGGATCCGGCCCTCCGGCGCGGAGCAGCGATAGACACCACAACCTGGCGGCTGCCCTGCAACCAGGGGGAAGCTCGGCGGCGGCAGTGGTTCACCACCCTGGGATTGAACTGCCTGGGGGATGAGTTGTTGCTGGCCCGCAGCATCTGGCGACGGCAGGTGCGCTCCACCCGGAACCGGTTGAGTCATTGGCTGCGGGAGGGGCCGCGCCAACTGGAGCCAAGGGGCCGCCCCGTTCCCGATATGAGTCGGGACGCTTTAGAGCCGCTGAGCAAGGTAATAGCCGTAGCCGATAAAAGTCTTGTACCGCTCATACAATGAAATCTCGTTTTCTTCCGTTTCAACGATTGCCCTTGCTGCATCCGAGTGTTGATGGCGCTCCAGAAATCCGGCGAACCGCCCCTGCAACGGCCGATAGTACTTGTCAAGCCAGCAGTTTTCCGGCAGCACAAAATACCCGATGGGCGAGAACCCAAGACGTTCCAGGACGGACATCTTGGCAGAGGCGGTATCCACCTGCGGGTATTCCCGATCCCAATACCGTTGAAGCTCCTCGGGGCGCTCGTCGGTGAGCCAGGTCAGTTCGGACAGGGCAAGAATCCCGCCCGGTTTCAGAAACCTGCTCCATGCTTCAATCCCTCTGGCAAAACCCATGTTGTAGATGGCACCCTCCGACCAGATGGCGTCAAATTCCGCCTCCGCAAACGTCAGTTTATCCATTGATTCCGTGAGTCTGGTAATATGATCGCCAACCTCGGTGCGGCTGGCGGCCTCGGCAAGCGTATTGAGAAACTCCGGTACAAGATCAACGGCAGTGATGTGGGCATCCAATGTGCTGGCCAGCACAAGGGTTGAGGCGCCAGAGCCACAGCCAATGTCGGCAATTTTCAGGTTCTTCCCCCTGCCCAGCCCGGAAAGCATGATCGCAAGACGTGTTTGTTCCTCCCCGCCCGGCCCTTGCCGCTGGGCGTCTCGATGCAAATCAATGAGCAGTTGCAAATTCTCCATGACCAAGACAAGGCTTCGATGGGTTCGGGTCAAGTCTATGGGGGGAAGTGATGCTTCTGGCTGACCTGTATCCGGAGATTGGCTGGCTACGCTGTGGGGCCAAGGGATTGTCCCCATTCATGGGGCTGATACAATCAGGCCAGCCATGCTCCCATCATGCGACTTGATCATGTCCATCTGGAAAACTTCCGAGGGAAGCAGGCTACCCATCTACTGCTGGGCTCCAGATTGACCTTGGTCATGGGGTAAACAGCTCCGGGAAGACAACAGTTCTCGACGCTATTGCCATTGCTCTTGGCGCCATATTAAGATACCTGCCGGATCGAGATGTGAAAGGAATAAGTTTTAAGCGGGGTGATATTCTTCTACAAGAGGGATGAGAGTTTCCCTATGCACTGATCAAGACCCAACTCGCCAATGACGGTCCCGCCTGGGATCTTTTAAGTAGGCGTGACGGAACCAATGTAACAGCAAAACAGATTCCGCAACAGCGCAAAGGGATTCATGCTCTGCTTCAGTATCTGGATAAGAATATCATCGAGCCAGTGCTAGGAGTGCCATTTGATATAAGATTTGACTTACCCGTGATTGCTTATTATGGTGTCAACCGTGCATTGCTTGACGTGCCGAAGCGTCGTAGGAACTTTCGCAAAAATTATACCAGACTTACGGCCTTTGTGGATTCTCTCAATGCCGTTAGCCTTTTTCGGTCTGCCTTGACCTGGATTTATAACAAGGAGGATGAGGAGCGCCGATTGCAGCAAGAGAGGCAAAGCTTTAAGGCGAGACTGCCAGCACTGGAGGCTGTACGCCGGTGTGTCCGTAGCCTTTTGCCTGGCGCCAGCAACCTACGCACAGCCACCAATCCACTGCGCTTTCTGGTCACCCATTATGGTCAGGATTTTGAGCTGGAACAGCTTAGCAATGGCTACAAAACCATGATAGGCCTGGCCATGGATCTAAGCACACGGATGGCTGCTGCCAATCCCCATATGGACAATTCCTTGACAACCGAGGTCATTATCTTGATTGACGAGGTGGACCTTCACCGTCACCCAACTTGGCAGCGACGTGTCATCAGCGATCTTCTGCGCATGTTCTCGAACACGCAATTTGTGCTCACGAGCCATAGCCCCATCCTGGTTGAGGGTGTCAGCAACCTGTTAAAACGCCATGGCATTGATCGTCTCTTGGCGACAGCGCCTGCCGAAGCGCTTGAAGCGGAAATAAAAGACCTTTACCCGCTTGATCCCCAGCACGCCAAGGTTTATCACATGACCAGAGAGTCCCAGGAAGACTTATTGGACCCAGAGGAAGGCTTGACAGGGGATCCACTGATTGAGGACTTCAACCAAGTGTCTGCCATATTTGAGCAGATGAGTGATTTTGAAGACGAGAGAAGCACGTTCTCATCACCAGAGGAGGGTATCCCATGAATCTGTCAGCAAACATTGCCCGCCGCATCTGTTTGGACCATAGCAGACCCCACCGGCTCTGTCTTGGCAACCATGGATTCAAAGAAAAAAGGCAACAGGTTAAGGAACCTGTGAAATAGGGACTGTTGCAGGCCGTAGAAGAGCCTAGTGCCT
>JAPOTR010000050.1 GCA_026709085.1 Cyanobacteria bacterium MAG CAR3_bin_5
TCACAAACGTAACGTCAGCACCCTCGCTGCCGCCGGCCGCCGACGTGATGTTCACTTCCGGCGGTGGGACATCGTTATCCGCCACTGCCACACTGGCAGTAACAACACTGCCCACCGTATAACCCGTCCCGGTAGTCACCGTCGCCGCAATCGATCCGTCCGCCTCGTCCACCGCATCGTTTTCCGTTGACACCGTGAAGTCCACCGTCCCACCCGTACCAACTGTCACCGTGCGGGCGCCGGTCTGTCCCGAGGCGGCAAAATTGCCACTCTCCGTTACACTCACCGTCACCGCCAAGTTGGCAGCCGGGACCGGATCAGCCGTCAACGTGAAGGTCACATCCCCTCCCTCCGTCACGGCAGAGCCACCGGCAATGCTCACCGTCGGCACTTCGTCATCCCTCACCACCACACTGGCAGTAGCAGTGCTGCCCACCGTATAACCCGTCCCGGCTGTGACCGTCGCCGCAATCGATCCGTCCGCCTCGTCCACATCATCATCTTCCGTTGACACGGTGAAGGCCACCGTCCCACCCGTACCGATGGTCACCGTGCGGGTTCCGGTTGCCCCACTATTGGCAACGTTGCCGCTCTCCGATACGCTCACCGTCACCGGCAAGTTGGCAGCCGGGACCGGATCAGCCGTCAACGTGAAGACCACATCCCCTCCCTCCGTCACGGCAGAACCACCGGCAATGCTGATCGTCGGCACTTCGTCATCCCTCACCACCACACTGGCAGTAGCAACACTGCCCACCGTATAACCCGTCCCGGCAGTGACCGTCGCCGCAATCGATCCGTCCGCCTCGTCCACATCATCATCTTCCGTTGCCACCGTGAAGTCCACCGTCCCACCCGTCCCGATGGTCACCGTCCGGGCGCCGGTCTCTCCCGATGTGGCTACGTTGCCGTTCTCGGTCACGCTCACCGTCACCGCCAAGTTGGCAGCCGGGGCAGGATTGGCCGTCAACGTGAAGGTCACATCACCTCCCTCCGTCACGGCAGAACCACCGGCAATAGTGATCGTTGGTTGCACTGGCGGTTGCGCAGCAGCCTCCAACGCCGTCAATGCCGTCACCACCTCATTCCACCGCGTCCAACCCTTATCCGCATAGGTCTGCGCCTCGCTGGCGGTCATGGGGGTGAGACCGGCAAACGCCGCATCATCCTCACCCACTGCCTTCAATACCCGCTGCCAACGGTTCACGTGCTCCTCTCCATTCGCCGTCTCCGCTACATAACCACGCACACGGGCAATCAGAGCTGTATAGGGGTTGGTGTCGTCGTTATCCCTCACCGCCACACTGGCAGTGGCAACACTGCCCACCGTATAACCCGTCCCGGCAGTGACCGTTGCCTCAATCGACCCGTCCGCCTCGTCGATGGCATCATCTTCCGTTGCCACCGTGAAGTCCACTGTCCCGCTCGTCCCGATGGTCACCGTGCGGGTGCCCGTTGCCCCACTGCTGGCAACGCTGCCGTTCTCCGTTACACTCACCGTTACCGGCAAGTTGGCAGCCGGGGCAGGACTGGCCGTCAACGTGAAGGTCGCGTCCCCTCCTTCCGTCACAGAAGAACCACCAGTAATGCTCACCGTTGGCACATCGTTATCCGCTACCGTCACACTGGCAGTAGCAACACTGCCCACCGTATAACCCGTCCCGGTAGTGATGGTAGCGGCAATCGATCCGTCCGCCTCATCGATGGCATCATCTTCCGTTGCCACCGTGAAGTCCACTGTCCCACCCGTCCCGATGGTTACCGTGCGGGTTCCCGTTGCGCCACTACTAGCAACGTCGCCACTCTCCGTTACACTCACCGTCACCGGCAAGTTGGCAGCCGGGACTGGATCAGCCGTCAACGTGAAGGTCACGTCACCTCCCTCCGCCACGGCAGAGCCACCAGTGATGCTGATCGTTGGCTGGGTTGGCTCCGTCTCCCGCTGTCTGGGCAGATCGTCATTCGTGATGGAGGCAGTCTGGGAAGAGAGCGCACCAACGGTATAGCCCGCACCGCTCTCCAAGGTGAGGGTCACGGAGCCGTTCTCTTCATCCACCGTGTCGTCCGTGGTGGGTAACGTCAAGGTGAAACTGCCGCTGGTGGGGATGCTCACCGTGCGGGCACCGCCGCTGATGCCGTAATCACCGACCGCCGTTACCGTTATGCTCACCGGCAACGCTGAAGCTGGCGCAGGATTGGCCGTGATCACAAACGTGACGTCGTCACCCTCGTCGCCGCCAGCCGCCGACGTGATGTTCACCGTCGGTAGAGGGGTGTCGTTGTCGGCGATGGTCAGGGTATGCTTCTGGCCACTTCTGTTCGCATCAAGGTTGTAGCCCGTGCCGGGGAGCAGGGTCAGGACCACCGTCTCGTTGCTCTCGATGACGCTGTCGTCGATGATCGTCATGGGGATGGTTACCCTCGTTGCGCCCGCAGGCACGGATACGCTCCTCATGCGCAAGTTCGCCACCCTGTAGTTGTTCACGATGTTCATGGTCGTGACACCGGGGGGCACGGATACGGGGTGGAGCATGCGGAAGTCCCGCTCTCCCCACGGGTCCGTGAACAAATTGGCCGTGCCGCCGCCCACGGTGTAGCTCAGGGTCATGGCGCTGGTGGGGGCGGGGGCGATGTCCATCCTCGCGTTGACCGTACCCGCCGCCTCGTTGACGGTCTGGCCGGCAGAGGCGAAGGATATTTGCGGCGTGTCGTTGTCGGCAATGGTCAGGGTATGGTCGACCCTCCCACCCCGGTTCCAGAGGTGGCCACCGTCGATGCCCGTGTAAGAGAGCAAAGTCAGGACCACCGTCTCGTGGCCCTCGCTGGCGCTGTCGTCGATGATCGTCACGGGGATGGTCACGCTCGTTGCGCCTGCGGGGACGGATACGAAGTAGACGTCAGTCTCTTCACACTGCCGTGGTAACCACGGACGACAGCCGATGGCTGTTAAGTCACTGCCGACCCTGGCCGTGCCGAAGTTTGCCGGGTCGGCGTTTATGGCGTAGAGCACGGTCATGGCGCTGGTGGGGGCGGGGGCGATGTCCATCCTCACGTTGACCGTACCCGCCGCCTCGCTGACGGTTCGGCCGGCAGAGGCGAAGGACACTATCGGCATATCGTCGTCGACGATGGTCAGGGTCATGGTCGTCCGCTCGCCAAGCTTCTGATGCGTGCCGAGTTCATAGTCCGCGTCGGGGAGCAGGGTCAGGATCACCGTCTTGTCGCCATCGGCGATACTATCGTCAATGGTGTTCACACGCAAGCCCACCATGTTGACAGTCTCAACCATTTCCACAGTGCCGGAGACCGGAGTGAAATCACTGCCCGCCGTGGCGGTGCCGGCGCTTATGCTGTACTTCACGTTGATGGCGGCGCAAATGGGAGGGGAGCTTCGTATGTTCACGATGATGCTGCCTCCCTCGTTGACGGTTTGCGAGCTACGGCTGAAGGACACTCTTGGACCACTGAATCCATACCTCTGGTACGTAGTACTGGCACAGTGGGCCTTTTTGCGCCTAGCTGCCTCTTTCCTTTCCTGTTTGTCCTTTGCCCGTTGCTCCTCTGTGTAATTATTTTCACACCACAAGCGCATTCTATCATTAAACACGCGAAGCTCCTCACCTAAAGTATCTTCCCCTATTTTAGATTTTCTAAATACGGGTTCGTTTTCGTATCTGTCACACCAGGTGAGACGGTGTTCATCATCCCATAGACGACGGTTATCATATAATTCGAATCCCTCCGGCCATTCCCATTCCTGTGCATGGCTTGGGAAGATTGCCGGCAGCGGCAGGAAAACAAGGCCGGCGGCAGGCAGAACGGCGCCGGCAAATGCCGGCCATGCCCAACGCCAACCGTGTCCACGACCTGGCGACCGCCCGTCAACATCCGGGCCGGATCCGCCGGAGATGGGTCTGTTTTCTTCCATGATTGTCGTTGGCCTCGTCAGATCTATGGCCATCTTATGGCTATCACATAATTCTTGCAACGGACGAGTACGTTTCAAATGTTACCCTCGGAGTCCCATGGCGGCCGGGGGAGGGATCAGCAGCCGTGGTAAGCCCGGTACCAGGCCACAAATTGCGCCAGACCGTCCTGCAGCCCGGTTCCGGGATGGAAGCCCACGACCTGCCGGAGGGCGGACACGTCGGCATGGGTCTGTTGCACGTCTCCGGCCTGCATGGGCAGGAACTCCACAACAGCCTTTTTCCCCAGGGCCTCCTCCAGCAGCCGGATGAACTCCAGCAGGGGGACCGGCGTCCGGTTGCCGATATTGAAGACGCGCCATGGGGCATGACTGGCGGCCGCCGTGGGCGGCTCGTCCGCGGGTTGAGTCTGTGGCCGGGGCGGCTTGGACAACAGGCGCGCCAGGCTGGCGGCCACGTCGTCCACGTAGGTGAAGTCCCGCCCCATGCGCCCATGGTTAAACACCTGCAACGGCTCCCCCGCCAGGATTTTGCGGGTGAAGGTCCAATAGGCCATATCGGGTCGGCCCCAGGGGCCGTAGACCGTGAAGAAGCGCAGGCCGGTGCAGGGCAGCCCGAACAGGTGGCTGTAGGTGTGGGCCATGAGTTCATTGGCCCTTTTTGTGGCGCCGTAGAGGCTCACGGGGTGGTCCGCGGGGTCCGTCTCGGCAAAGGGCAGCTTGCGGTTGGCGCCGTAGACCGAACTGCTGCTGGCATAGACCAGATGGGGAACTTGCTGGCGCCGGCAGCCCTCCAGCACATGGCCGAAGGCCACCAGGTTGCTGTTGATGTAGGCGGCTGGATTCTCCAGGGAGTAGCGCACCCCGGCCTGGGCCGCCAGATGGACCACCGCCCGGAAGCGGGTCCGGGCAAAGAGGGTCCCGCAATCCTTCTCCTGGGCCAGATCCATCTCCACAAACCGGAACCGGGGCCAGGGTTGCAGTTGGGCCAGGCGGTCCCGTTTAAGCTGGGGGGAGTAGTAGGCATTGCAGTTGTCCAGGCCCACCACGGGCACGTTGGCCTGCAGCAGGGCCCGGCTCAGATGAAAGCCGATGAAACCGGCGGCTCCCGTCACCAGGACCGGCTCAGTCTGATGTGCGTCCATAGTGATCCTCAAAGCGGACAATGTCGTCTTCCCCCAGATAGGGTCCGCTCTGCACCTCGATAATCTCCAGGGGAATGCGGCCGGGGTTGCTGAGCCGGTGACGACAGCCCAGGGGGATATAGGCGCTCTGGTTCTCGCTGAGCAGTAGGGTGTCCCCGTCCCGCTCCACCCGGGCCGTGCCCTGCACCACCACCCAGTGCTCGGCGCGATGGTGGTGCATCTGCAGCGACAAGGCGCAGCCCGGCTTCACGTGGATTTTCTTCACCTGCCAGCGCTCCCCCTCCACCGCCGTGTCGTAGTGCCCCCATGGTCGATGGGTGCGCTGGTGGGCCTGGGTTTCCCGGGCCCCGGCAGCCTGAAGACGGGCCACCACCTGCTTCACCGCCTGGGTCCGGTCCCGTCGGGCCACCAGAACCGCGTCGTTGGTTTCCACCACCACCAGGTTCTCCAGGCCCAGAGCCACCACCAGGCGGTGTTCACTGCGAAGGTAGCAGTTGCGCACGTCTTCATGGAGAACGCGGCCACACAGGATGTTGGCCTGCTCATCCTGCTCCCCTTCCCGCCAGAGAGCGCTCCAGTTCCCCACGTCACTCCAGCCCGCCGTCATGGGGGCCACGCTGCCCAACCGGGTCTGCTCCATCACGGCCACGTCGATGGACACCGTGGGGCAGCGGCGGAACGCCTCCGGCTCCAGGCGGAGAAAATCCAGATCCGTGCGGGCCTGCTGGAGGGACGCACGGGCCGCCTGCAGTACGCCGGGCGCGCAACGCCCCAACTCCTCCACCATCACCTCGGCGCGAAACAGAAAGATGCCGCTGTTCCAACGGAAGCCCCCCTGGCTCAGGAAGGCCTCGGCCCGCTCACGGCTGGGCTTTTCCACAAAACGGCGAACGGGATGAAGGCCGAACCCGTCCGAGCGGGAATCGGCTTCAATGTAGCCGTAGCCGGTTTCCGGGGCTGTGGGCGTAACGCCGAAGGTGACCAGGCGTCCCCCCAGAGCGGCGGGAACGGCCAGGCCAACGGCGGCGCGGAAGGCATCGGCATCGGCAACGGCATGGTCGGCCGCCAGCACCAGCAGCAGGGCATCCTCCCGACCCGCCGCCATGGTCTGGAGGCTGGCAACAGCCACTGCCGGCGCCGTGTTGCGACCCACAGGCTCCAGCAGAATGGCGGTGGGCTCCACGTTGATGGCCCCCATCTGCTCGGCGGCAATGAAGCGATGGGCATCGTTGCACACCAGCAGAGGCGGTTGCAATCCCGGCAGCCCCGCCAAGCGCAGAACGGTCTGCTGGAGCATGGTGTGGCGACCCACAAGGGGAAGAAACTGCTTGGGATAAGCGGACCGGGACAGGGGCCAGAGGCGGGCGCCAACGCCCCCACAGAGGACCACCGGAATCACTGCCGGGGGTGACGCCATCAGGACTCGGGCTGGTGATTCGAGCCTATGGCATCCACCGGCGCGGGCTGCGCCTCAGCGGGCAGCAGCCCCGGCGGCGGGCACAGCAGGATCCACCCCTCTTCAATGCGCACCTGGGGAACAATGGCCTCCACAAAGGGCGCCAGGACGGATGGCCCCCCATGGCGCAGGCGAATCTCCAGCAGGTCGTTGCCCCCATGGAGCAGGTTCACCACCGTGCCCAGGGCCGGACCCGACGGATCCAGGCGCACCTCCAGACCCTCCAGGTCCAGCAGGTGAAACTCCCCTGGCGCCAGGGGAGGGCGGGCGGCGCCGTCCGCCAGCAGCCGGCGTCGCACCAGCGCTTCCGCCTGATTCCGCGTCTCAACGCCCTTGAGCCGGACTCCATACAGCCCCTTGCGGGGCAGGCAGCGGCCCCGCAGCAACTCCACCGGCCGGGGCGGCTCGTCCGACTTCTGTAACCAACGGGGACCAGGCTTGAGGAAACGCTCGGCGAAATCACTGCAGGGCAGAATACGCAGTTCCCCCTTGAGGCCCTGGGCGGCCACCACGAGACCGACCTCGATCAGGGGAGGAGTGACGGTCATGAATTGGCGCTTACCAAGACTTGTGCAAGCCGAATTCGCCCCATAGACTAAAAGGAAACCCTCTGGTGAAACAATGGAAAACAAGTTAAGGAAGTTGCGCCCACCTTTACGGCTCGGTCTCGTGGTGTTGGGGGTTATGGCAGCTTTTGCGGCCGGGCCGGGCCTGTTGCGTTCCAGCCAGGCCGGTCCCTCCGATTTTCTCAAAGCCGTTAAAAGCAATCCGGGCATGGCCAAGGCGCTGTGCCGGCAGTTCAACGCCATCAACGCCGATGGCCACAGCGTCTACTCCTCTACGGGCCTGGAACAGGTGGCCTCAAGCCAGGGAATCAGCACCGGCGATGCCGAGATTCTCGCCACCTACGTGGTGGGCCTGTATTGCCCCAGCGTGATCTGAAGGCGAACCCTGCAGGGATGTTCCATGGGGGCTGCCGGGGCGCCACAGGACGTAATCCATGACCAACGCCAGGTGGTGTTGCCCGATGGCGTTGCCCTGCAGGCCGGTTGTTGGCGCCCCCGGCACGGTGGACCATGGCCGGCCCTGCTGATGCGACAGCCCTATGGGCGCTCCCTGGCCTCCACCATGGTCTATGCCCACCCCGCCTGGTACGCCGCCCAGGGCTATCTGGTGGTGGTGCAGGACGTGCGGGGCTGTGGCGATTCCGGGGGCAGTTTTCGCCTGTTTGCCAGCGAGGCCCGGGATGGGAGTTGCACCCTGGCCTGGCTGCGGGCCCAGCCGGATTGCAACGGCCGCATCGGCTGCTACGGCTTTTCCTACCAGGGCTTGACCCAATTGCTCTGGGACGGTCCGGACGTGCCGGATTGCACGGCTCCAGCCATGGCGGGCCTCAACTTGCAACACCACTGGTGTCGGGACGGCCGGGCGGACTGGTGGGTCCTGGGACTGGCCTGGGCGCTGCAACTGGCGGCCGCAGCCTGTCAGCGACGAGGAGATGGCGCGGCCCACGGGCGAATCCGCAAGGCCCTTCACAGCCAGGATTTTCTTGAGGAGGGTTGGGAGCTTCTCCAGCAGGTGGACCCCGGGAATCACCTGTTGCGCTGGTGGTCGGGGGACTGGGAGTCACCCGTGGCGGATACGGGCCTGGCCGCCGTCTTGCGGCGGCCCATGCTGCTGATCGGGGGTTGGTACGATCCCTATCTGCGGGGCGTCATGGCTCTCTATGACCGGAGCCTGAAGGCCGGTGGCCGGCCCCGGTTGGTGGTGGGTCCCTGGACCCATGGCAACTGGCGCGGCGGCGGACTGGATCAGCGGCACCTGGCCTTCTTTAACCACCACTTGAAGGATGGCCCGCCGGTGCAGCCCCGGCGCCCTGTCCAGTTGTTCGACGTGGGACGTGGCCACTGGTGGGGTGGTTCCCGTTGGCCCCGACAGGCGCCGGGCCGCTGTTGGCTGAGGGGCGCAGGGCTCAGTGGGGTGGATCCTCAGGCCGGACGGCTGTTGCTGGAGCCGGAGCAAGCCATGGCGGGGGGCTGGGATCAACTGGTGCTGGATCCATGGCGCCCCACCCCGGCCCGGGGCGGGCATCTGGACCTGCAGGCCGGCCCCGCAGACCGCCATGACCTGGACTGCCGCAGCGACGTGCTCACCTTCACCACCACCCCTTTGCCCCAGGCCCTGACCCTCAGCGGCGCCGTGGAGCTGCGGCTGAAGGCCGCCAGTGAGGGGCAAGGCTTTGATCTCTGCTGCGCCCTGTCCCAGGTGCGGGATACGGGAGGGCGGACACGAGTGGAGCAACTCGCGCTGGGGGTGGAGCGCTGGCTGGGTCCCCAGGCCCGGGCCCTCGCATGGCGTCAGGTTCACTTCCAGCCCCTGCTGCGGACGGTGCCGGCGGAGGCAAGGCTCCGCCTGTCCATTGCCTTGGCGGGGTGGCCCCTGATCGGGATCAATTCAGGCAACGGCCGGGCGCCCCACACCACGGCGGCCCACGAACGCCAAGTGGTGGTGGTGCATTTCCGCTGGGACGAAGCCTGTCTGCAGTTGCCGTTGCAGCAGCAGGATCAGGCCACAGCGTAGGCTCCTAGGAATCTGCATTCTCCCTGTGGTTGAACACCAAGGGCTTGTTCAAGCGGTTGAACGGCTGGCTGACTGCCGTCACCATGACCCCTACGCAATTCTCGGCCCCCATGCCCTCCCCGGCGGCGGCCATGTGGTGCGCGCCTGGCTTCCGGACGCGGAGCGTGTGGATCTGGCGCTTCAAGACCGGATACTGCCCATGGAGGCGGTCCACCATCCCTGGCTGTTTGAGCGGGAGCTACCGACAGATCCCGGCGGCGCCTACCAATTGCAACTGCTGCGGGGCGGCATCAACAGCCGCCAGCACGACCCCTACGGCTTTCGTCAGGAGTGGATGGGGGAACTGGACCGCCATCTGTTTGCCGAGGGCAACCATCATCACATCTGGACCCGCATGGGGGCTCATCGGGTGGAGCAGGCCGGGGTGAGCGGCGTGCAGTTCTGTCTCTGGGCCCCCAATGCGGTGAGTGTGTCCGTCATTGGCGCCTTCAACGGCTGGGACGGGCGGATGCATCCGGCGCAACAGCGCAGCGGCGGCGTCTGGGAACTCTTTGTCCCGGGTCTGGGGGAAGGGGAAGTGTACAAATACGAGATTCACACCTGCCATGGCCATCCCTATGCCAAGGCCGACCCCTACGGATTTCACCATGAGGTGCGCCCGGCCACGGCCTCCGTGGTGGCGGAGAACCGCTTTGTCTGGAGTGATGAAGCCTGGATTCGTCAGCGGGACGGCCGGAATCCCCTGGAGCAGCCCATTGCCGTCTACGAGATGCACCTGGGAAGCTGGCTCCATGCCGACGCGGCCCAGCCCTACGTGGAATCGGACGGCACAGCCCGTTCACCCGTGCCTGCCAACGACATGAAGCCGGGGACCCGGCTGCTCACCTACAGGGAACTGGCGGACAAGGTGATCCCCTACGTGAAGGCGCGGGGGTTCACCCATATCGAGTTGATGCCCATTACGGAGCATCCGTTCGAGGGCTCCTGGGGGTATCAGGTGACGGGTTGGTATGCCCCCACCAGCCGCTATGGCACACCCGACGAGTTCCGGGCCTTTGTGGATCGCTGCCATCAAAGCGGGATTGGCGTCATTCTGGACTGGGTGCCGGGACATTTTCCAAAAGATAACCATGGCCTGGCATATTTTGACGGTGATTTCCTCTATGAACATGCTGATCCACGCATTGGCGAGCATAAGGAATGGGGCACGTTGATTTTTAATTACAGTCGCAACGAGGTGCGCAATTTCCTGGTGTCCAGCGCCTTGTTCTGGATCAGTGAGTTCCATATTGACGGAATCCGTGTGGATGCGGTTGCCTCCATGCTCTACCTGGATTATCTCCGCCCGGAGGGGGAGTGGTTGCCCAATAAATATGGTGGCCGCGAGAATCTGGAAGTGGTGAGTTTTCTCCAGCAGCTCAATGGAACCCTCTTCCATTATTTCCCCGGGATTCTTTCCATTGCAGAAGAATCAACGGAGTGGCCAGGTGTTACCCAGCCGCCTGGTGAGCATAATCTTGATGCCTTGGGCTTTAACCTGAAATGGAATATGGGTTGGATGCATGATATGCTGGATTATTTCGCCATGGATCCATGGTTCCGGCAATTTCATCAGAACTTGATTACTTTCTCCATGATGTACTACTATAGCGAGAACTTCATGCTGGCTCTTTCCCATGATGAGGTGGTGCATGAGAAGAGCAATCTACTCCATAAGATGCCAGGGGACGATTGGCGGAAATTTGCCAACACCCGCGCCCTGCTCTCCTACATGTGGACCCATCCCGGCAAGAAAACCATTTTCATGGGCATGGAGTTTGGCCAGCGGGGAGAATGGAACGTCTGGGATGATCTGGAATGGGATAAGCTAAAATATCCCGACCACCAGAAATTGATGCGAATGATTGACGACATCAATGTTCTCTACAAATCGGAGCCGGCTCTCTGGCGGGAAGATTTCAACACCAACGGTTTTCAATGGATCCATTGTGATGATAATCGTAACGGTGTGATCAGCTTCATGCGTAGAGACGAAAAAAGTCGGCGCTGGCTGGTGATTGTGTGTAATTTCACCCCGAATCCCCACAAGAATTATCGAATCGGTGTGCCCCTGGAGGGTTGGTATGGAGAGATTTTCAACAGTGACGCGAAAATCTATGGGGGCAGCAATCTGGGCAACCTGGGGGGCCGTTTTACAGATTCCTGGCCGATGCACAGCTATGCCCATTCCCTGGATCTATGCCTGCCCCCCTTGAGCACCGTGATCTTCCGCCACAGCCGCCATGGTCCTGATGAAGGAGAAGGAAGCGCCGTAGCCACTGTGGAGACAGCTCCCGGGAACGGCCAGGAAAGATAATGCCTTGCAGGCGTTCCCCGGACTGCGCTCCAGCCCCGTTCCTCCCCCGTCATGCTTGACCCGATGGCCGATTCTCTTCCCCTGCTTCTGCGCGCCGCACGGGGCGAACCCGTTGAGCGCACACCTGTCTGGATGATGCGACAGGCGGGGCGCTACATGAAGGCCTATCGGGACCTGCGGGACCGTTACCCCACTTTTCGGGAGCGCTCGGAAAACCCCGATCTCTCCTACGAGATCTCCATGCAGCC
Source organism: Cyanobacteria bacterium MAG CAR3_bin_5 (assembly GCA_026709085.1). GTDB lineage: Bacteria > Cyanobacteriota > Cyanobacteriia > PCC-6307 > Cyanobiaceae > Synechococcus_B. Next base: position 11,711 of record JAPOTR010000050.1, read on the forward strand.
CTTCGAGGCCTTCCGCCCGGACGGGGTGATCCTGTTTTCCGACATCCTCACCCCCCTGCCGGGGATGGGCATCGAGTTCGACATTGTCGAGAGCCATGGTCCCCTGATCCATGACCCCATCCGCACCCAGGCCCAGGTGGATGCCCTGCGCCCCTTGGAGCCGGCCGCGTCCATGGGCTTTGTGGGGTCCGTGCTGACCCGGCTCCGGGAGGCGGTGGGCGCCTCTGCGGCAGTGCTGGGCTTTGTGGGGGCCCCGTGGACCCTGGCGGCCTATGCCGTAGAGGGCAAAAGCAGCAAAACCTATGGGGTCATCAAGGCCATGGCCTTCCGGGAGCCGGCCCTGTTGCGCCAACTGCTGGCCCACCTGGCGGACGGGATCGCCGCCTATGTGCGCTATCAGATTGATTCAGGCGCTCAGGTGGTGCAGATTTTCGACTCCTGGGCCGGCCAACTGAGCCCCCAGGATTACGATGTTTTCGCGGGACCCTATCAGCAGCGCCTCATCCGCCAAGTGAAGCACACTCACCCGGACACACCTCTGATTCTCTACATCTCGGGCAGTGCCGGGGTGTTGGAGCGGATGGGCGCCAGCGGCGTGGATATCATCAGCCTGGACTGGACTGTGGACATGGCGGACGGTCTCTCCCGGCTGCCCGCACACCTGGGGGTGCAGGGCAACGTGGATCCCGGTCTTCTCTACGGCAGCCCCGAGGTGATTTGCGCCCGGATTGAAGACACCCTCCGCAAGGCCGGGGGCCACCGCCACATTCTCAACCTGGGCCATGGCATCTTGCCAGGCACCCCGGAGGAGAATGCCCGCCTGTTCTTCGAGGCCGGCAAGCGCCTGGGGGCCACCCTGGCTCCCTGCTGACCGCCCCCGGACGGCCTACCCGCACCTGAAGCCTTGCCTCACCCCAGCCGAATCCTGATCACCGGCGCCAGCGGCTGTATTGGCCAGGCGGTGACGGCCTGGCTACTGGAGCACAGCGATGCCCGGCTGCTGCTCTGGCTGCGGCAGCCCGAGAAGCTCACCGCCGTTGATCGGCGGCATCCCCGCCTGGAGTTGCTGGTGGGGGATCTGCGCCAAGCCCGGCGTTTCCGCCGGCAACTGGCCCAGGTGGATCGGGTCATCCACACCGCCACGGCCTGGGGGGACCCGGCCCGCGCCTGGGCGGTCAACGTGGAAGCCGTCAAGGAACTGCTGGCCTGTCTTGACCACCAGCGGCTTCAGCAGATGCTCTATTTCTCCACCGCCAGCATTCTGGACCGTGATCTGGAGTTGCTGGCGGAAGCGGAGCAACAGGGAACGGAGTACATCCAGACCAAGGCCACGTGCCTGCGCCAGTTGATGGCCCATTCCCTCCGGGACAGGATCGTGGCCGTTTTCCCTACGCTGATTTTTTCCGGCAGGATCGACGGTGGTGGAGTGTGGCCCACCAGCTACCTCACCGCCGGCCTCGGACCACTTCTGAACTGGCTGTGGCTGGCCCGTTTCCTGCGGCTGGAGGCCAGCTACCACTTCATCCACGGGGCGGACGTGGCCAGCATCTGCGGCCATCTGCTCACAACGCCCCACCAGCCCGGACCGCAGCACTGGGGGGGCATGCACCGTTATGTGCTGGGCCAGCACCCCATTACCGTCAACCGCACCATGGCCCGGCTTTGCCGCTACCGCGCCATGGCCTATCCCCCTGGTATAGAACTCCGCCGCTGGCTCATGCAAGCGCTGGTGGTGGTGTTCCGCATCCAGTTGAGCCGGTGGGACCGCTTCACCCTGCAGCGGCGTCACTTCGTTCACCACCCCGTCACCCGCCCGGAAAGTTTCGGGTTGTCATCGCGCTTCCCCGATCTGGAGACGGTGTTGTCCGGAGCGGGGGTCCCTGCAGGTAACACTCCTTCAACCCCATAACCCCATTGAGCGGGGTGAACCCATATACTTCCGGCAGTGACTGAGCAACATCATGTCTCGCCTTCTGGCCATCTGCCTTGCTACCGTTCTGAGCCTTGCCGGTCTGCTGGGCTGGGGATCCGCCGCAGCCGCCGCCACTGTTGAGGTGCAAATGGGAACCGACAGCGGCCTTCTGGCTTTTGAGCCCAGGGCGGTGACCATCAGTGCCGGCGACACGGTCAAGTTCGTGAACAACAAGCTTGGCCCCCACAATGCCGTGGTGGACGGTCATGGCGAACTGAGCCACACGGCTCTGGCTTTTACCCCTGGAGAGAGTTGGGAGCAGGCCTTCAATGAGCCTGGCACCTACAGCTACTACTGCGAGCCCCATCGTGGCGCGGGGATGGTGGGCACCATCACCGTTCAGTAATCCGGTTCTCTTTGCAAACCTGCGTTCTGGTTGACCGCAGGGATTGGTACGGTCTCCCGGCTGGCGCGGGTCGGGAGGTTTTTCTAGGTTGGCGGGTAGATGTTGATCTACCGAAACACCATGCAGCCCAACCCTGAAACCTTTACCCTCAAAGCCTGGGAAGCCATCACCTCTGCCCATGGTCTGGCCCGGGCCTGCAAATCCCAGACCCTGGAAAGCGAGCATCTGCTGAAGGCCTTGCTGGAGCAGAAAGATCTGGCCGTGCGAATTCTGGAAGCAAGTGGTGTGGATGTTGGTGCTCTGGGCCGGAATCTGGAGCAGTTCCTGGCCAGACAGCCCAGACTCAGCACCCCGCCGGAGACCGTTTCCCTGAGTTCCAGCCTGGATCAACTGCTGGATCGGGCGGAAAAGGAACGGCAAGCCTGGAAGGACCACTTCATTGCCGTTGAGCATCTGGTGCTGGCCCTGTGTGAGGACAGACGTTGTGGCAAACCCCTGCTGCAAGATCTTGGCGGGAAACGTCAAACCCTCAGAGAGGCCATTCAAGCCGTCCGCGGCAACCAGCAGGTCACCAGCCAAACCCCGGAGGCCACCTATGAAGCCCTGGAGAACTATGGTTGTGACCTGACGGAAGCAGCCCGCCAGGGGAAGCTGGACCCGGTGATTGGCCGGGACGAAGAAATCCGCCGCACCATCCAGATTCTCTCCCGCCGTACAAAGAACAATCCCGTATTGATTGGTGAGCCCGGCGTCGGCAAGACCGCCATTGTGGAAGCACTGGCCCAGCGGATTGTCAACGGGGACGTGCCGACGGCGCTGCAGAATCGGCGCCTCATTGCTCTGGACATGGGTGCGTTGATCGCCGGAGCCAGGTACCGGGGCGAGTTTGAGGAACGCCTCAAGGCGGTGCTCAAGGAGGTGACAGCGGGGAAAGATCGGATTGTGTTGTTTATTGACGAGGTCCATACCGTGGTGGGGGCCGGGGCCACCGGCGGGTCCATGGATGCCAGCAATTTGCTCAAGCCCATGCTGGCCCGCGGGGAACTGCGGTGCATTGGCGCCACCACCCTCGACGAACATCGCCGCTACATTGAAAAAGATGCCGCCCTTGAGCGACGGTTCCAGCAGGTTTTGGTGTCCCAGCCAACGGTGGAGGACACCGTTTCCATTCTGCGGGGCCTGAAGGAGCGCTATGAAGTTCACCATGGCGTCCGCATTGCCGACAATGCGCTTGTGGCCGCAGCAGTACTGAGCAGTCGCTACATCAACGACCGTTTCTTGCCGGATAAGGCCATTGATCTGGTGGATGAGGCCGCTGCCCGTTTGAAAACGGAAATCACCTCCAAGCCTGAGGAGATTGACGAGATCGACCGCAAGATTCTCCAACTGGAGATGGAGAAACTGTCCCTTGCCAAGGAAAACGACCCGGCCAGCAAAGAGCGACTGGCCCGCATCAACCATGACCTGGCCAGGCTCATGGAGCAGCAGTGCGCTTCCATGGCCCAATGGAATCAGGAGAAGGGAGCGCTGGATGATCTCCAGACCTTGAAGGAACAAATTGAGCAGGTGCAGGTCAAGCTGGAGCAAGCCAAACGCAGCTACGACCTCAACAGGGCTGCGGAGCTGGAGTACGGCACTCTGGCCCAGTTGCAACGCCGCCTGCAGGAGGGAGAGCAGCGGCTCCAGAACAACGAGAAAAGACTTCTCCGCCAAACCATCGGCGAAGAGGACGTGGCGGAGGTGGTGAGCAAGTGGACCGGCATTCCCGTGAAACGCCTTGCCCAATCCGAATTGCAAAAGCTGCTGGATCTGGAGCAGCGGCTCCAGGCGCGGGTGGTGGGTCAACAGGAGGCGGTCAGCAGCGTGGCCGATGCCATCCAGCGCTCCCGGGCTGGTCTGGCGGACCCGCGGCGCCCCATTGCGTCGTTTTTCTTCCTGGGCCCCACCGGCGTGGGCAAGACGGAATTGTGCAAGGCCCTGGCGGAGCAACTCTTTGACGATGAGGGCGCCATGGTGCGTCTCGACATGTCGGAGTACATGGAGCGCCACGCCGTATCCCGGCTCATTGGCGCGCCCCCCGGCTACGTGGGCCATGAGGAGGGGGGGCAACTCACCGAAGCCGTACGACGCAAGCCCTATGCGGTGATCCTGCTGGACGAGGTGGAAAAAGCCCACTCCGAGGTGTTCAACGTGCTGCTCCAGGTGCTGGACGACGGCCGCATCACCGATAGCCAGGGCCGCACGGTGAACTTCACCAACAGCATTGTCATCCTCACCAGCAACATTGCCAGCCAGGCCATTCTGGAGTTGGCCGGGGATCATAGCCGCCATGGCGAGATGGAAGCCCGGGTCAAGCAGGCCCTGCAAAACCACTTCCCGCCCGAGTTTCTGAACCGCATTGACGAGACCATCATCTTCCATGCCCTCCGGAAGCAGGAGCTCAGGCGGATCGTGGAGATCCAGGTGAGCCATCTCCAGCAACGGCTGCAAGGGCGGGGCCTCCGCCTGACGCTCACACTGGAAGCCTATAACTGGCTGGCGACAGTGGGTCACGACCCCGTCTACGGGGCCAGACCGTTACGACGGGCCATCCAAAAACATCTGGAGACCCCCATGGCCAAAGCCATTCTGAAGGGTGATTTTTCCGAGGGGGACACCATTGTGGTTCAGCCCGAGGAGGGCTTTGGCGGCAACCGGTTGCATCTGGACAAAGCGGTCCACCCCCGGGAAGCGGCGGTGACCGCAAGCTGAACGGTGCTCTCCATCCGGCGAACAGGGGCCGGCCTGGATGGCTCAGCCTTCCAGGATCCACCAACCCAGGGCAGGGCCGATAAAGCGGACCACGAGCCAGAGCACCACCAGCAAGCCAATGCCCGCCCAAGCGCCCCGACTCGTCCAGGTCATGAAACTGCGGGCCTGTTGGCGGGTCAGGGGCAGCCAGCTCACCACACGGGGAGAAGAATCTCGTGGTTGTCCCCACCTCTGCCGCGGCGGCAGGCCCAGATCCCGGCGACGTTTTGCTTCTCCCATGGATTGGAACTCCACTCCCCCCATCCTAAGCTCAGGATTGATTACCAGAAGCTAAGTGTAGCGGTGCGGAGGACGGCAGAGAGAAAAACATGGACACAGCGGTCATGGCGGGTGGCAATGGAGCGCCGGCATGGCGCGTACCTTGTCAACCCAAGTTCCGGATCAGCGATGAAGGGAAAATAGCGCCTTCCCGTGAACCGTTGCGCCCCCTCCTGCATCCCATAGCCTCTCTCATCAGAAGGGGAGTGAGAAGGAGAGCATGAGGGAATGATCTACAGGGGATGTTGCGGAGTTGCTTTCTTCCCGCTCCCCCTCCAGGGCGATTTCCCAAGGTTCGGTCTGACCCTGCCGGGTGTAGGGGGCGAGGGACCAGAGGATACCGTAGCTTCTGCTATCCGGGGAAAGCGCCACCGCCACGCCAGAGGTGAGGGTGAGGGAGTTGTTGGCGGCGGGGAAGCCGTAGGCCATTGGATGACGGTGGGATTGAGGAGGGCATCCATGCCACTCGCTGCGACGGTGCCCATGGCATGATTCAGGGAGAGGGACGGCACGCGATTGGACGGGTTGGTGGGATCCCATGCGAAGGAGAGGGCCAAGCCCTGCTGGCGGAACTCCTGATCCGCATGGGTGAGGAGGGTGTGGGGCCCTGCACCTCACCCCTGATGCCCCGCTGTGGGTCATGCCAGAGGATGCCGGCGCCGATGTCCAGGCCGAAGCCGGTTTCCGCATCGCCGCCGTCCTGTCTCATGCCCACCTCCACCGAGGGGAGAGGGAGGCGTCATTGGGCAAAGGGACCGGCCATGCGGCCTCCAGGCCCACCCGAAGCCGGGAGATGTTGCTCTCGGCGGCGGCCAAGTCGTCCACTGCGGCCGACGTGGGGTTCACCAGCAATAGATCGGTGACGGCAGCGAGGCTCAACCCCGCATCGCCCCCATCCAGCAGCAGGCCGTCCATGCCCACGGCGCCCATGCGCAGATTGGCGGCGGTTGATACTCCCTCTCGGTCCCATCCGGTTTGACGGAGAGGGCGCCCCAGCCGTAATGGATGCCCTCCTCAATCCCACCGTCATCCAGAGGTTGGACGCACCCGCCGGCAGCGGGCAGCGGTTCAAGGCGGAGGTAGCCTACGGCTTCCCCGCCGCCAACGACCGCCTCACCCTGACGCCTGGCGTGGCAGTGGCCCTCTCCCCCACGAGCAGGAGCTACAGCCTCCTCTGGTCGCTGGCTCCCTACCACAAGCAGGGTCAGACTGAACCGTGGCAACTCTCCCTGGAGGGGGAGCGGCAGCAAAGCGCCACTGCAGGCATTCCTGTGGATCATTCCCTCAAGCTCCGCTTCTCTCTCCCCTTCTGACGAGGACCACACATCCTCTCAATCCTTCCCCATGGGTCCATCCTCTCGCTATCAAAAGCCAGGCAGTCAAGGGGGTTCTCAAGGGCCGATAACTCTTTCAGGTGGGGAAACAGTGACTTTCCCTGGTGTCCTTATCCACAACTGGGATATCGATAGGCTGAGGTTTCATGTGATCATGGCCTGATGAACGTCCCACTTCCCCTATGGCTGAAGCGCGCCCTGGCCCTGTCCGGGTGCAGCGCCTTGCTGATTCTGAGCAGTGGCGCCCTACCCAGGCGCAGTTGGGCGACTCTCATTACAGACAGCCCCAAGGAGGTGATTGACGAGGCATGGCAGATCATTTACCGCAACTACCTGGTCTCCATCGGCGACTATGACAGGAAAAGCTGGCGCCAGTTGCGCAAGGAGTTGCTCTCGCAGAGCTATAGCACCAGGGACGAGGCCTACGAGGCCATTCGGGGCATGCTGCTCACCCTGGAAGACCCCTACACCCGCTTCATGGACCCTGACGAATTCAAGGAGTTGCATATTGATACCACCGGTGAGTTGACGGGGGTGGGCATCCAACTCAGCTTCGATGAGGAAACCCAGCGGTTGACAGTGGTGGCGCCCATTGAGGACGGCCCGGCAGCCGCCGCCGGCGTGGAGACCAACGACCACATCGTGGGCATTGACGGCAAGGATGCCCGAGGGATGAGCTCGGAAGAGGCGGTGCAACTGATCCGCGGACCCATCGGTTCTCTCGTCACCCTCACCATCGAGCGAGAGGGGGAGAGCTTCGACGTGGTCATCATCCGCGAGCGCATCAGCATCAACCCGATGGTGAGCCGGATCAACACAACCTCCGCCGGCGCCCAGGTGGGCTACATCCGTCTCAAGCAGTTCAGCGCCAACGCCGCCACAGACATGTCCAAGGTGGTCAGAGACATGGAAGCACAAGGGGTGGATGCCTATGTGCTGGACCTGCGTTTCAATCCCGGCGGCCTTCTGGAAGCCAGCGTGGCCATTAGCGATCAGTGGCTGGAGGTTGGCGTCCCCATTGTCAGCATTCAGGGAGGGCGCTCCAGGAGCATACGCCTCACGCGACAGGAGCCCCTCACGGACGACCCTCTGGTGGTTCTGGTCAACGGGGTCAGCGCCAGCGCCAGTGAGATCCTCTCCGGCGCCATCCAGGACAACGGCCGCGGCAAGCTCGTAGGGGAGCAAACCTTTGGCAAGGGGCTGGTGCAGTCCGTGCGGGCGCTTTCCGATGGTTCCGGCATGACCGTGACCATCTCCAAATATCTGACCCCCAACGGTCGGGACATTCACAGGGAAGGAATTGAACCGGACGTGGAGTCTGCCCTGAGCGTTGAGGAGTTGCGGGATCTGGGTGTGGACGGCTTGGGGACCACCAAGGATCGCCAATACCGGGTAGCGGAAGGGGTCCTCCTGCAAGCCCTGGCTCAACCGCAAGGGGAAGACTCTCGGGATCTCTAGACCGTGGTGGCAGTGGATCTCAGATTCCGGCGGCGATGGGTTGCATCAGGCCGCCGTCCGAGGAGTCATCGTCGTCGTCGTTGGGGAAGCCGCTGCTGACGAAGAACAGGGCCAGGGCGGAAACACTGATCATCAAGGAGACGTTGATGGCAATGAGGTCGTCCAACAGGATTGATGCGGTTGCCGTAGTGTAACAGCACTTTTTCTTTTGCGTAGAAAATTGGAAACCCCGGCGGGTAACCCCCGCTAGCGCACCCCATGGCTGGCTGACGGCCAGGGCACCAACCTCAGGGCAATGGCCTGAACTGCGGCCTGGGTGCGGTCACGGGCCCCCAGCTTGTCCAGCAACTGGCCCACGTGGGTTTTCACGGTGCTGATCCCCAGGTGCAGGTTCTCACCAATTTCCCGATTGGAACATCCTTGAACAATCAGTTGCAGCACCTGCTGTTCTCGCGCCGTGAGCTTGTAGTCCTGCTGGGAACCACGGTCACCATGAGGGGACCATGGCCCGGTGGCGAGTGCGGGATCCCTGTACCTGCCTCCATTCAGCACAACCCTCAATGCCTGAACGACGGCGCCGGCATCCGCCGAGTTGATGCCAAGGATCCCGTCACAGTAGGCCTCCGCAATTTCCCGGCTTAATTGAGAATCAGGAAGATTACAGATCAATAAAGCCTTGGGCGCTGTGGGCAGGCGTTTGGCCTGGGAAATGAGCGCAAGGGTGTCCCCCTCGACAACCAGGGGCTCAATGCAGACAAGCAGTTGAGGTTGTCGGGAGCGGATCAGAGCAAGGCCGCGGGTTGCGCATGTGGACAGCTCCAGGGCCAGGGGCTCGGGAAACAGGGCAACACTGATGATCGACACAAGACCGAGAATGTCCTGGCGACCGCAGACCACCACCACGGATGCCCCGGGTTCGGCGCGCAGAGCCTGGTCCGGGATGGTGGAAGGCTCTTGGAGAGAGGGGCCGTATCGAGGCATTGAGTGGGGGTGACGGGTGCTTATTGAGAATAATAACCCAAAAACGGCCACAAATGAGATTCAATAAGGAGTCATCTGCAGGCGCCCCCATGCCATGGCCTTTCCCCATGGGGTTATCAGGAAGACCCGGCCGCCGCGCCACTCTTGTGCAGGCTCGTCTCCATGGCCTGGTGATTCAGACAATCCAGACTGAAACGATATCCCTGCTGCCGCACCGTCTGAACCACGCTGCCTTCTCTCCCCAATCCCGCCTGCTCCAGCTTGCGCCGCAAGGTGAGCACCTGGGTATCCACGGAGCGGGGGCCGCCACTATGGGGCGGCCAGGCCATGCGCAACAACTCCTGGCGGCTGCGGGTGGCGCCAGGGGGCATCAACAGGGCACAAAGCAGGGCGAACTCCCGTGGACTCAGTTCCACGGGTTGATCCCGAAGGGTGACCCTTCGCAAGAGCAGGTGGACATCCAACGGTCCCACACTGACCCGTTCCTTCAGGCTATTGGTGCGACGCAACAGGCCCCGGCAGCGGGCGGCCAACTCTTCCAGGCCGAAGGGCTTGCATAAAACGTCATCGGCGCCGCCGTCGAGCAACTCCACGGTGGCCTCCGTAGCTGTACGCGCCGTGAGAATCAACACACGACAGCCCAGGGATTCCGCAAGACGCAAGCCTGTTGAATCCTCCAGAAACTCTGTGGTCACCACCAGATCGGGCTTTTCGTTGGCACAGATCTGCATGGCTTGACGGGCAGTGGCTACACCTGCGGTCAGGTGGCCGTCCTGTCGCAAACGCTGGGCAAGCACAACCCGCAGTGCCGGATGAGCCTCCAGCACAAGAATGCGGGTTGTCGGGGTCAGCGACCCGCGGTCAGTTGCGCCAAGGTTGGGCTCCAAAGCAGGCTGGTGCAGATATGGTTAAGCTATCGGTAGAAAAGGTTTGGCTGCTGCCCAGGCCCGGTCAAACCGAGGTGGGCATTGACCTTTGTAAAGGAAGGAGACATTCGCCAGCCCCGGGACCCCCGGGGCGCCCACCAACCGGAGAAGCACCCGGAAACCACCACCATCACCCCCATGTGATGCCCCGTTCATCCTTCAGCCTCCCCCAAGACCGATGACGGCCCTTCAAGATCCCGATGCGATCCGCCACTTCCAATCCCTCTGTGATGCGTGCCGCCATATGGCCCTCCGCGGCTGTAATCCCTCGGAGTTGCGCCTCTACGCGGACGGCTATCTCCATTGTCTGGGCCGCAGCCAGCAATTGAATCCCATGGCGCAGCAGCGGTTGGAGGAACTGATTGGCCGCTGGATCCTGGATCCCTCCAGCAGCATCTGGCCGGAAGGGCACAACCACGGCCTGCATCGCCTTCTCAGCTAACCCTCCACACCGCTCAAGGGGGGATTCAGGACGCCAGGGCCACCTCCATGGTTTCCCGCAGTTCGCCGGAGTTGTACATCTCGATGAGAATATCGCTGCCGCCAAGGAACTCCCCCTTGAGATACACCTGGGGGATGGTTGGCCAGTCGGTGTAGTCCTTGATTCCCTGGCGAATCTCCGGATCCGAGAGCACGTCAAAGGTTTCGTAGGGGACGCCAAGGGCGTTGAGCACCTGCACCACGTTATTGGAAAAACCGCACTGGGGCATGAGCTTGCTCCCCTTCATGAAGACGAAAACGGGGCTGCTGGCCACCAGGGTTTCAATGCGTTGCTTCAGGACAGGATCCATGACAGTGGGAAGGTGGGAGAATGGGCGCCAAGGGGACCGGGACCAAGCCTTGAGGGATTGTGCCTTATGCCGTGTCCCTAGTCTGGCGGTGCTGTTGTCAGGGCCAGGGCGTGAATGGCTTCGCTGGCAAACTGGTTCTTGAGTGCGCCATAGACAAGTTGATGCTGACGCACCCGGGGCAGACCGGCAAACGCTGACGAGGTCACGGAGACCTGCAGATGATCTCCGGAACCGGTGAGATCCTCAACGGCCACCCGGGCATCGGGAAGGGCTGCGCAGATGGCGGCCTCAACAGCGGCTGGAGTGACCATGGTCAGCAAAGCGCACTTGAATCCTAGTCTGCATCCTAGCCCGCACTGCCGCCGGGTCCCTGGTACACGGTTTCCGCAAAGCCCAACTCCACCAATTGCTGGTAGGCCCGGGCGCCCAACGGACTGGTGACTGTCATCAGCTTGATCACGTCCACCAGCAACGGAACCGCTACCTCGGGCTGTTGCCGGCGACGGTAGAGGGCTGCAAGCCGAAGATTGGCTTCGGCTTGCAGCGTAATGGAACGGCGACCCTTGGTGTCCATTTCCCGGGGCACCCGGGCATCGAGGCCACGGAAGGCGCCACTGAGGTCACGATAGAAGCCCGCCAATGCCCGCGCTGCGCTGCGGGCGTCGTCGTAGTTCTTGCGCGCCGTCTCCAGATCCCCTGCCGCGACGGCTTCATCCCCCTGGCTCAGGAGGCGTTCCACGGCGTCGGGGTTAAAGCTGGCCTCGGCGGACTGGAGCACCTTGGTGGCGGTGTCCGATGGATCCTGCTCCTGGGCAAAAGACCCATGGGCAAACGGCAAGACCATGGCCACCGCCAAAGCCGTGAAGCAGCCGGCAGAGGATTGCCAGAGGTTACGCACCGGCAGGGAAACAATGATGCAACCCATGGTACGGGATCAGGGGGCCGGGCAGCGGGAGGGGGCGCCTGAATGGAGCGAGGGTCTCCGTCCTTTGCATCCTGCTTGCTGGGGCCTGGCATTCAAGGAGCGCCGTCACAGGATTGCCACCCTCAAGCGCTCCTCAACCCCGTCAAAATCCTGGCATTGCCAGTCCGCTACCGCTGCGAGCCAACATCACGACAGAAGATTGCCCTGGCGCAAGCCGTTGGTTGTGCCGGGGTTGTTTGGAACGACGCACTGGCTCTACGTCGGAAGCTGTGCCAAGAGGGCGAGAAGTACCCAGGCAGCGGGCAGTTGCAGAAGCGCTGCATCACCCAGGCGAAGCGGACTGCTGAACGCTCCTGGCTTGGCGCCGTCTCCGCCTCGATGCTCCAACAGTCTGTGCGAGATCCGGACAAAGCCTTCCGTAACCGGTGGAAAGGCAAGTTCCGGGCTCCCCGCTTCAAGAAGCGGTCCAATGCTCAAAGCATCCGCATCTGTGGCAAGGAGTTCAGGACAACCGACAGGGGTATCCGTTTCCCAAGGATCGGAGAACGAAACTGCGTTGGAGTCGCCCTCTCCCCAGCCCTCCAAGCTCCTGCGCCATCATCAAGGACAGGGAGGGCAGGGCGTTACTGTGCCGGTTTTGTGGTGGAGGTGGAGCGCAAGCAACTGGAGCCCAACGGCAAAGCGGTGGGCATCGACCTGGGCGCGGCATCCCTCGCCGTCGCTTCTGACGGTGAGAAGATCGCCCCTCCCAAGTTTCTGCGTGCTGCGCTGACACGACCGAGGAAACTCCAGAGGAATCTGAAGCACAAGCAACGTGGCTCACATCGCTTGGCCAAGGCCAGGCTCTTGGTAGCCGGATTGCACACCAAGGTCTCGGACAAGCGTCTCGACTTCCTGCATGAACTCGGTACTCGATTGATTCGCGAGAACCAAGCGGTCTCCATCGAGAACCTGCACGTGGCAGGGATGGTCAAGAATCGCAAGCTCTCCAAGGCAATTGCTGATGCCGGTTGGCGAACGTTCAGGACGCTCCTGGAGTACAAGGCTGAACTGTACGGCAGGGTATTGCACGTTGTCTCCCGTTGGCTGCCAACGTCTCAGGTCCGTTCTGTCTGCGGGCGCAGAGCCGGCAAGAAGCCGTTGAGTGTGCGGGCCTGGACATGCCCAGCCTGTGGCACTGAGCACGACCGGGACGTAAATGCTGCACGAAACATCCTCGCCGCCAGCCCGGCGGCGAGGTTAAACGGACGTGGAGCCGAGAGTAAAACCAGTTTGCCGGTGTCTGGCTGTGAAGCGTCAACCCGTCTTGAAGGAGGAGTGTCATGCTTCTCCTAGAAGGAATCCCCGCTCTTCAGGGCGGGGAGGAAGTCAACGATTAACCTGGATCCCTGACTTGCCACAGCACTGCTCACCAGGCACGGTTACCATGACAACCCATCAACCAGCCCCGGACGCCACACCAGAGACAGGAATCCCGGTCACCATCCTGACGGGATTTCTCGGGGCGGGGAAGACCACGCTGCTCAACCACATTCTCAGCAACCAGGACGGCCTGAAAGTGGCCGTCCTGGTCAACGAGTTCGGTGAGATCGGCATTGATAACGACCTGATCGTAACCACCAGCGATATCATGGTGGAGTTGAGCAACGGTTGTATCTGCTGCACCATCAACGGGGAACTGGTGGAGGCCATGGATCGACTGCTGGCCCAGCCCCAGCGGCTGGATTACGTCATTGTGGAGACGACGGGTCTGGCGGACCCTCTGCCCGTGGCCATGACCTTCCTGAGCAGCGAACTGCGGGATGAGTGCCGCCTGGACTCCATCATCACCCTGGTGGATGCGGAGAACTTTTCCCTGGATCTGCTGACGGGTGACGTGGGCCGCAGACAGATTGTCTACGGCGATATTCTGCTGCTCAACAAGACCGATCTGGTGAGTGAGGAGCGGCTGAAACAGGTGGAGCACTCCCTCCTGCACATCAAGCCGGATGCCCGCATTCTCCCCTGCCGGCGCGGCAACGTTCCCCTGGGCCTCCTGCTCAGCGTGGGCCTCTTTGACTCCGATCACTGGCTACAGCTTGAGGATGAGACCCAACCCGGCCATGACGGCCACCACAGTGGGGACCATCACCACCATCACGGTCACCACCATCACTCCTCGGAGGGGGACGAGTCCGGCGCCATTGAAGGGTTCACGTCCCTCTCCTTCCGTAGCGATCAACCCCTGGACCTGCGATCCTTTCAGAACTTTCTCGACAATCAGCTTCCCCAGACCGTGTTTCGGGCCAAGGGGATTCTCTGGTTCCGGGAGAGTGAGCGGCGCCACCTGTTCCACCTGGCCGGCAAACGCTTTTCCATTGACGACGACGACTGGCCTGCCGCCAAACCCCGCAGCAATCGCCTGGTTCTGATTGGCCGGGACCTGGACCACCCCACCTTGCGGCAGCAACTGGCAGCCTGCCGCGTCGGCGCCAGGGCGGGTGCGGGACTTGCCTGAGATCCCGATGACTCACCGGCGCCCTTCCCTGACCGTCCTGGTGCTGGTCATCGCCGGCCTGGCCCTGGCTCCCGTGGTGATGGTGGTGTGGCTGGCGCTGCAGGATCAAGGCATTGCCGAGGGCATCGGCGTTGGCGTGATCAACACCCGCCAACTGAGGGGAACCATCGGCCTGTTGGCCACCGTCGGCCTCGGGGTGACCCTGCTGGGGGTAACCACCGGCTGGGTCACCGCCTGTTGTCGCTTCCCCGGACGTCGCTTCCTGCGCTCCATTCAACTCCTGCCTCTGGCCACACCGGCCTACCTGTTGGCGGCGACCCTGGTGGATCTGGGATCCATCCAGGGATGGCGTATCTACGGGTTCGCGTGGGGGGTGGTGGTGCTCAGCCTGGCCAACTATCCCTATGTCTTCCTGCTCACGACGGACAGCTTCTCCCGCCTGGGCCAGCGGCAACTGGAGGCCTGCCGCACCCTGGGCCTTGGGCCTTGGGCAAGTTTCTGGCGGGTGGCGCTGCCCCTGACTTTGCCCGCCGTGGGCGCCGGCATTGCCCTTAGCGGCATGGAGGTGGTCAATGAACTGGGGGCTGTGGAGTTGCTGGGCGTTCCCACCTTGTCCTACGGCATCCTTCAGCGCTGGCAGGAACAGGGCAACCCCACCAGTGCTGCCCAGATGGCCCTGGTTACCCTGGTGGTGGTGGCCAGCCTGGTGGCCCTGGAGCGCTGGCTCCGTCGCCGCAGCCGCCGTTGGGCCCTGGATGGCCGGAGTGGGCACCCGTCGTTGGTGTGGCCTTTGGCGGGGTGGCGGGCCGCAGCCGCCCAGGTGATTTGCGTCCTCCCCCCTGCCCTGAGCCTGGGGGCGCCCCTGCTATGGATGAGTCGGCGCTGGCAGGGAATGGCGGAGGACCCGCAAGAGTTGCTCACCCTGACAGGGAATACCGTGATCCTGGCTTCGGCGGCGGCGGTGCTCACCATTGCCGTAGCCCTGTTCCTGGCGGTGGCGCGCCGCTGGATCCACCATCCTCTCCTGCAACGCCTGGTATTTGTGGCCTCCATGGGCTATGCCATTCCAGGCACGGTTCTGGCCCTGGGCCTGTTGGCCCTGGGGGGCCGCCTGGGCTGGACACCGTTAACCCTCCTGGTTCTGGGCTACACGGATCGCTTCATGGCGGTGGGCCGGGGTGGGTTTGACGCCGCCCTGGAGCGGATTCCCCCCACCATGGAAGAGGCCGCCACCAGTCTGGGCAGCAACTGGTGGCAAACCCTGTGGCGCATCCATTTGCCCCTGCTGGCCGGTCCCCTGCGGGTGGGGGGCCTGCTGGTGTTTGTGGACACCATCAAGGAGTTGCCCCTCACCTTCGCCCTGCGGCCCTTCAACTTTGACACCCTCTCCGTGCGGGTGTTCCAGTACGCGGGAGACGAGCGGCTGAACTCCGCCCTGGGGCCGGCCGCCCTGATCCTGATCCTCGGCCTGGTGGCCTCCTTCGCCATGATGCGCACCACGGAAACCCTGGAGCCCCGGCAGGAGCCGGTGTCGGTGGGGAGGTGAGGATAAGATGTCAGCAGTAAAGCTCAAGGTTCCATGATAAAAACGCTGACCGCATCAACCGAAGCGGCCGCTTGGCGTCGGGGGTTGACCGGGGCAATCCGGGCCGCGCTCATGGCGGCGCCCGGGATGCTATTTGCCGGTGCGGCCTTGGCGGGGGCCGTTCGGTTTTGACCTGAAAAGTTCTGTGGAGCCTTCGAGGCTTTATAGTTTCTGCGAGGAGTTTGATGATAATTTTTTTAATTTTTACTGCACCACTGCGCCTAAGCCTCATCCTGATATGGAGTTTTATTACGTGAGCTTTGTACAAAGTGTCGGAGTGTGTGCTGTGCAAGGCATAGGTAAAGATATTAATGATACCAGATGGGGATACGAGACAAGATATAAAACTGATATAATATCTAATCAAATAAGATAAAATATGGACTATGGAATGAGAAATTTGATGACATTTATTCTCACAGTGCTTTGTACGATAATCCAGAAGATTGGATGATATCAGTTCTAGAAGAAGAAAGATTCTATGGCTATGAATGGATTTTCTTAAGACCAAATAATGACATTAAAGAAATACATATTTTTGCTGAAGCGACCAGCAAAGACACCGGATACGTTACTGTGAATTTTGATACATATCTCAACGATTCTTGTGAAAAGGTAATCTCGCGAAGAGGAGCTGACGTATTTTAGTGGCTCTTTTGACGAAAAATCAGGAAGGCATTTGTCCCTTGAAGCCAAGTATGTCTGAAAACCATCTTACCCCTCGCTACTCAAGTCAGCCCACACTAAACTGACCACAGCCTTATCGGAAACTCCAATGCCACTTTCTCGAAACGTAGACCGGGTGGCCACACGGAAATCCACGTCACGCCATGCCTTGAACTACCTGCATTACGGCATCAGGGAAGGGGATCTGTTGCACATCTCTCAAGTGCCCAGGGGTCTTTCCTGTGAATGTGTGTGTCCAGCCTGCCACAAGTCTTTGGTTGCGAAGAAAGGGCGTCAGCGGGAGCATCATTTTGCCTATGCATCAGGCAACTCGTGTCAACATGCAATAGAAACCGCCCTTCACTTGGCGGCCAAAGACGTGCTGGCAAGGAGACGGGAGATCGTCTTGCCAGCCATCGAGATCAGATTTCCTTACGACAAATCTGTTAATTATGATTTTTCCACCAAAGTGGTCACAATAGCGCCAGAACAACATTACCAACTCGATTCTGTTGAGTTGGAACATCGAGTGTCGGAAATTATTCCTGATGTGTTAGCCAAAGTGAAAAATCGATCACTACTTATCGAGATACGAGTGACGCACAAAATTGATGAGCGTAAACTGAAAAAGATTCAAGATCTCAATATGTCATGCATTGAAATAGATTTATCAAATATGCCTCGCAACTTTTCCGAAGAAGATATAGAAAAATGGATCATTGAAGCAGGTCCACACAAGCGCTGGATTCATAATGTTACCATAGAGCAGCGGCGTCAACGTATTCTTTCCCAGGCAACATCTCGTCCACTTTTCACTAATAGGATTCTCTTAACAGAATTTGTTTGTAATTGTCCACTTGAAGAACATGCTAAGTCTTATTGGATAAACGAAAAACGATATGCAGATTTCATGTATGAATGTGTTTATTGCAAGCATTTTTTAGCAAAGGATTATGAAAGAGGCTCTGTTATCTGTGATGCTTAATCAAGAATCAGCAGAGAACAAAATCTCCAGGTTCTCAGCCTCAGCCTCAGCCGTTGAGAAGCGGTAGCCATGGGTTGAGATGCTCGTGAACTGGAGTGCTTGCGGCTGGGCCTGCATTACGGGCCTATGCTAAAATATGGACGGATGGATCCCGTATTGTCCGACTCCAGGAAGAGCCCTATGGCGCATTCGCTACCGTTTCAACCGTCTTTCCAAGGATTCTGCCCGGTCGCAGAAGCCGTTGAGCGGCTTGCCAGTGACGGCGGCACCGGAGAACGTGGCGCAGTCTACACCAAGCGGGAGGTGGTGGACTTCATGCTTGATCTGGTGGGATACACAGATGATCAGCCCCTCACAAGCTTCCGTCTCCTTGAGCCGGCTTTTGGCGCCGGCGACTTTATTTTTCCTGCTGTGAAGCGACTCTTGAGCGCGGCGCAACATGAGGCGGACGGCCTCAGCCTTGAGCGTCTGGCACCCGCGATCCGTGGCGTCGAACTCCACCGTGCAACTTTTGCATGCAACCGCAAGGCCATGCACGCCATGATGATCGAGCAGGGCATGGGAGTTTCTGACACCGAAGCCTTATTGGATATATGGCTCAGCCAAGGAGACTTCCTACTCTCTGGTTTTGACCAGGACTTCACCCATGTGGTCGGCAATCCCCCCTATGTGCGCCAGGAAGCGATTCCCGATGTTCTCATGAAAGAATACCGGCAGCGCTACAACACGATTTATGACCGTGCAGACATCTATGTGCCGTTCATTGAACAATCACTTCGTTTATTGGGAGTAGAGGGGAAACTCAGCTTTATTTGTACTGACCGCTGGATCAAAAATCGTTATGGCAAAAAACTTCGCGAACTGGTGAGCAGCACGTATCACCACCTTACAACTTATGTGGATATGGTTGGCACGGACGCATTTCACACAGAAGTGAGTACGTATCCGGCTATCATCGTGATTGAGCGTTGTGTTCCAGGGCAGACAAGTAAGGTGACACGTGTATTTTCCTGCCCCAAAATCAACATTAAAGTGCTGAGTGGCCTTGCCCGGGAGCTTAAAGCGCCGAAACTGCACCCATCGAGCACTATTCGGGAGATCAGCAAAATTGCTGCGGGTGGTGAGCCCTGGATCACTGAGAACCTCGACGCACTTGCACTTGTGCGACGCCTTGAAGCTGAGTTTCCGCGCTTGGAGGAAGCGGGATGCAAAGTGGGCATTGGTGTTGCAACTGGCGCTGACAAGGCATTCATCAGCGATTTTGACGCGCTCGATGTTGAACCATCCCGAAAGCTTCCCCTGGTGATGACCAGGGACATTCTCCAGGGCTATGTTCAATGGCGGGGCAAGGGGGTTATTAACCCTTTTACGGATGATGGCAAGCTTGTCAGTCTTGAGGATTTCCCCAAACTCAGGCGCTATTTGAACAAGCGCCATGGGCAGATTGCAAGGCGGCACATCGCAACCAAAGTGCCCCAGAACTGGTATCGGACAATCGACCGCATCTATCCCGAACTTGCACGCCGTGAGAAGCTCCTGATTCCTGATATCAAGGGCAAGGTGTCTATCGTCTACGAAGAAGGCAGGCTCTATCCCCACCATAATCTATATTTTATTACGTCCGACAAGTGGGATGTGCATGCATTGCAAGCCATCATGCAATCCGGCATTGCTCGACTCTTCATTTCCCTCTATTCAACCAGGATGCGCGGCGGCTATCTGCGATTTCAGGCCCAGTACCTCCGGCGCATCAGGCTACCCCGTTGGGAGAGCCTGAGTGATTCTGTTCGGGAGCGCTTGAAGCACTATTCAGAGACCAATGATCAGCAGGAACTGAACGAGATTGTGATGAGCCTTTATGGTCTTTCTTCCGATGAAATGACTTTGGTTGAGGGAGAGAGAGTCAAATGAGTCTTGATCTTGCCAACTATGAAACCCAAGCCCGTGAGGCCGTCAAGCTCTTCTGGGGCAGCCGTGAAGCTGCGCTCGCCAGGCAGATCGAATCCGGTAACCAGGATATGGGTTCCCGTGGCGCGGTGACGGCGGGCAAGAATATGGATGGATTTCTTACAATTGCCCAATCACTGATTGAGGCCAATGGGTTTGCCCTTGCTGATATTTTCATACAGAAGCGTGTTTTGACGCTGCCAGGTTTCTTCCGGGCAACAAAGCTTTGGGACATGCTTGTGATTCATCACGGCGAGCTTGTTGCGGCGCTCGAATTCAAATCCCAAGTCGGCCCGTCTTTTGGCAACAACTTCAACAATCGATCAGAAGAGGCCATTGGTGCTGCGCACGATCTTTGGACAGCCTACCGAGAGGGGGCATTTGGCAAAGATGCGCCACGCCCGTTTCTCGGTTGGATTATGCTTCTCGAGGATTGCGACAAGTCCAACATGCCGGTGCAGGACAAAGAGCCATATTTCCCGGTTGATCCAGCTTTCAAGGGCACGTCCTACGCCCAGCGCTATAACTTGCTGTGCAAACGGCTTGTACAGGAAGGACTCTATTCAAGCGCGACCTTTATTCTCTCACCTCGCACGGCGTCTGAAGACGGCCAGTATCGCTACCTCAGTGCGCTCACCTCGCTCAAAACATTCGTTACCGAGTTTGCTGGTCATATCGCGACCGTAGCAGCAAAACGATAGCGCTGGTGACAGCTATACAGGATCCAAACGAGGGCCTTGGAAAGATCTCAATGCGTAGTTGTCTGACCAATAACCGGGATAACGGATACATTATCGCTGGGTTCTATATGCCTATCGAACACACCTCAACCCCCACACCCCTGCCGCCGCCAGAGCGTCTCCTATGGTGGAGGCCACCCGGTAGCTGAGGGCAGTGGCCAGTAGGGCCGCCTCGTCCGGCATCACGCTTTCCAGCCGGAGCACCAGCACCAATTCGAACACTCCCAGGCCTGCGGGGGCGCCGGGAATGACCAGGCCGGCTGTCCACGCCAGGGCAAAGGCGGCGAGCAGGGATCCCGGGGGCGCCCCGGGGGGCAGGAACGCGGACGCACAGAGGGCAAAGCCCAGATAACGCACCAGTACAAAAGCCGTCTCCGCCAGCAACGGGCCGCCCGGGAAGGATCCCGGCAATACCTGGCCGGGGGACAGCTTGGCGGTGGCAATTCCTCCAACCCGGGGCAGCTTGACACGATGCAGGAGACGTTTCATCAGGGGCTTTTGCCACCCCGGCAGCAGACACAACACCGCCAGAGGCCCCAGCAGCCCCAACCCCCGCTGCCAGCCCCCCAGGGGCAACAGCAACAGGGCGGCAACGGCCATCAGCAGGGGATCCAGCAACACCCCCATGGCAGCCTGGCCCCAGCCATGGCCATGACTCCGCAGCAGTTGGATCCGCCCGGCCAAATGCCAGATTCCGCCTGGGATGTACTTCAGTAGATTGGTCCGGGCAAAGACAACCACCGCCTGAACCGTGGGCAGGGGACAGCGCAACCAGCGCAGCAGCACCGCCCAGGCCACGCCGTTGACGGCCACCGCCAGACCGCTGACCAGCGCCCCGGCTGCCAACAGCCACCAGTCCCGTGGAGCCAGACTGAGCTCCAGAAGCTGACGGCCCTGATCCCCCATGGCCCACCCCAGGCAGCCGAAGCACGCCAGACTCACGGCCCAGCGGCCCACCAGGCCCGTTCTCTTCTTCAAGGCTCCAGGAAGGGTTGCACCTGTCGGCGCACCTCCTGCAGGGGCAGGCGGTGGTGGTGGGCCAGGTCCGCCAGGTCCCCGTGTTCCGCCTTCCCCCGCCTGCTGCCGTCCGGCAAGATGGCCCACTTGATCCGTACCGGCCCCAACGGGGTCTGTCGCTGCTCCTGGCGCCGGGGCAGGATCCAGCGGTGATGCCACTGCTCCCGTAAGCCCAGGGTGGTGGAGTGGCGCCACAGAAGTTGCCGCAGTGCCGGCAAGTCGTCAGGTCGCGCCAGAACCTGCACCAGGTGGCCGGGACGTTGCTTTTTCATGTGGATGGGTTGTAGCCAGGCATCCAGGGCGCCGCCTTCCAGCATGGCCTGCTGCAGGGTGGCCAGCGCTTCCCCGTCCATGTCGTCGATTTGGCAACCCACCAGCACCACCCACTCCTGGAACGGCGCCAGCGGCGGGGCCGGGCGCCCGGGGTTGGGCCATGGCTCCGCCAGCAGCAACCGCACCTGATTGGGGCGATCCAGCCGCCGTTGTCCAAGACCGATGCCCACTTGGCGCGGCGCCAGTGCCGGCGCCACCCCGAAACGCCGGCTCCAGGTGACCGCCAGGGCCAGTCCCGTGGGGGTCACCAGCTCTCCTGGGGGCCAGCCTTCACAGCCCAGCAAGGGAACGCGGTGGGCGCTGGCCAGTTCCAGCACCGCCGGGGCGGGGATGGGCAACAGGCCGTGGGCCGTGGTCACGGAGCCATGGCCTGCCGGCAGGGGGGAACAACTGATGGTCTCCACGTCCAGATGGCAAAGACCGGCACACACACCCAGCACGTCGGCAACGGCGTCCAGGGCCCCCACCTCATGGAAATGCACGTCATCCACCGGGCAGCCGTGGACCCGGGCCTCCGCCGCCGCCAATAGCCCGAAGCAGCGCAGCGCCGCCTTCCGCACCGGATCCTCCAGGGGGGCGCTCAGCAGGAGTTGGCGCAACTGGCGCCAATGGCGGTGATCCTCCTGGGGGGTCAGCACCTCCACGTGGGCCTTGATGCCCCGCAATCCGCCGTTGCTGCCCGGCCGGGTCACAATGCGGCATTGATCCGCCAGGCCCAGTTGATGCAGGGGTTGATTGAGGACCGCCTCCGGTACGCCCAGATCCGCCAGGGCCGCCAGGAGCATATCCCCCGCAATGCCGGTGGGACAGTCCCAGTGGAGAATGGCTTGGGTCATGGGTGGGCGCCCCTCGTCAAGATGCCGGGGCCGCATCACCGCCAACGGTGACCGCAAAAGCATCCAGTTGCCGATTGAACTTCATCAATTGCTCATCACTCAGGGATTGGCGGCTGGTGTGGCCAAAGTGGCGTTTCAGGAAGGCTCGGCCCTGGTCGGTAGTCCAACCCAACTGGCGCAACAGGGTATTGCCGTTCTGAATCAGCAACTCCCGGGAGGGCGGTGGCTGCTGAAGATCCCCCGGCAACAGATCCCCCGGCAGCGGCGCCGTACACGAATCCGCCGGGGGAGAGAGTGTCTGCAGGGCGTCAATGTAAAGCCGTAGATCCTGGTAGCGGGTGATCCTGCTGCGCTCCATGTAGCCCAACCAGCGCTCCAGGTAGACACTCTCCTGGTTCCGGTCCCAGCCCAGTCTTTCCAGGTGTGCCTCCACCAGGGCCAGGTCTTCACTCCAGTCCGCCGGTTCGGAGGCGTCTTCAGATTCAGAGACGGCAGGGCCGGGTGGTGGTGGTTGCGGCGTCAGCGGCACGGTTGGGGGAGAGACGGTTGGCGGCCCAGGGGGGAGCCCCTCCGGCTCCGGCTTCAGGGGCTCCGGCTTGAGGATGTCCGCTGCCGGCACGGGTGCTTCCACCGTGGCGGGCGGCGGCGGAGAGGGGTGCTGCTGCTCCGGGGCGGGGTGGGTTTCCAGAAGCATCCGGGCGGCCCGGCGGCGGGCCCGGTCTTCCGCCACCTCGGCGGTGGTGGCTTCGCCAAACGCCATGGCCAACAACCGGCCTCCCCCCTCGCAACTGGCTTCCACCACCCGCGCCCCCAATTCGGCATGAACAAGCCGTACCCGCCAAATCTGTTTGGTGGTGTCGGAGGTCACGGGACGGTGTTCAACGGGATGGCCCTACCAGGGTACGGAGACAGAACCAGCCCGTGGGACAGTGCCCCACGGGGACCAGCCCTGCTAGCATTGTCAGTGTGTTTTGTATTCCAGATTACAGGAGTGTAAGAGAAAGAGAAACTTGCCCGCCAGATCGTTAGATGCTCCTGGATGTTCATGGGGCGCCGATACACCACAACAAAAGGTTGACAATCCGGCCATTCGGCTTAAGACTGGCAGGGAACTGGAACCCAAACACATGGTGACACTGTTGCCCTCGGTGGCTGCTGTGACAGGAGGAATTGAGGGGGTCATTAAGTCTATCAACGATCCCATCAACAGTTTTGCCTGGGGCTGGCCCACGGTGCTGCTGATCGCTGCAACGGGCATTCTGCTGATGGCGCGGCTCGGCTTCATGCCGATCCGGCGGTTGGGCTACGGCTTCCGCCTGATGCTGAAGCCTACGGACGCATCGGACAAGGACGGGGAGATCACCCCCTTCCAGGCCTTGATGACCTCCCTCTCCGCCACGGTGGGCACCGGCAACATTGCCGGCGTGGCGACGGCCATCTTCGTAGGGGGACCCGGAGCCGTATTCTGGATGTGGGTCGTTGCCTTCTTCGGTATTGCCACAAAGTATGCCGAAGCGGTCCTGGCGGTGCATTATCGAGAGGTGGACCCCCTGGGCAACCATGTGGGCGGCCCCATGTACTACATCAAGAACGGCCTCGGCTTGAGTTGGCTGGGGGGGGCGTTTGCCCTCTTTGGCATGCTGGCGGCGTTCGGCATCGGCAACGGGGTTCAATCGTTTGAGGTGGCCAGGGCGCTGGGAACGTGGGGCATCCCAACCGGGATAACCGCGGTGGTGATGGGGGCGCTGGTGTTTCTGGTCATTATTGGCGGCGTCAAAAGAATCGCCCTGGCAGCCTCTGCGGTGGTGCCTTTCATGGCCATCGGCTATGTTGTGGTTTGCCTGCTGCTGCTGGTGATCAATGCAGGTGCGGTTCCCGCCGCCATTGGCAGTATTTTTTCCGATGCTTTCACGGGGGAGGCTGCAGCAGGCGGCGCCGTTGGCACGGTGATTCTTCAGGGCTTCAAGCGGGGGATCTTCTCCAATGAAGCCGGTCTGGGCAGTGCTCCCATCGCCCATGCAGCGGCAAAAACAAGTTCCCCTGTGCGCCAGGGCGCCATTGCCATGCTGGGCACCTTTATCGATACCATCGTCATCTGCACCATGACGGCCCTGGTCATCATCTCCAGCGGCGCCATCAGTGGGGGGGAGTCAGGCTCTAACCTGTCCATCGCGGCTTTCAACGAAAGCTTGAGCGGCAGCGGCGGAATCGTGACCTTGGCTCTGTTGTTCTTTGCCTTCACCACCGTGCTGGGCTGGAGTTTCTACGGTGAGAAATGCACCGAGTTTCTCTTTGGCGTGAAGGCCATCAAGCCTTTTCGTCTGGTGTGGGTGGCGGTGGTGGTCATTGGCTCCATTGCCGGCGACCGGGGCATTGTCTGGGGTCTGGCCGATACCCTGAACGGGCTGATGGCAATTCCGAACCTGATTGCCCTGGTGTTGCTCTCCGGCACGGTCTACAAGCTCACCAGAGATTACGCCTTCTCAGAGTAGGGCTTCCCCTTCAACGGAGTTTGATCGCGGTGGTGATGCAGCGCACCCGCCTACGCCAGGTGACGGGGAGAACCTTCCCCTCCCTGGAGCTTTGGGCGGCCAATCCCTGGCGCCATGTGTCCTTGCTGGCTGTGGTCTTCACCACCGCGTTCTTTCTGGGGAACAGCATCACCACTGTTGCCGGCTCGTTGAACCACCTGGATCCCGTAGTGGCCGGCGTCACCATGGCCCTGACGGAAGTGTTGGTAAGACAGCGGCCCCGGTTGCAGCGACAGGCCAACCGTCTCTGGCTCCACTTGGCGGACGGTCTTCGTCTGGGTTTTCTCTACGGAGTGATCCTGGACGGATACCGCCTGATGACCTAGCCTGATCGCCAAGCCCGGCGGGCGGCCCACAGTCACCGAACAGCGCCATGGCGCGACCACAGGACGTCACAACCCTTGTTGCCACAGACCCATGGGCTTCAACTGGCATCTTCGGGGGATCTCTGCCATTGTGAAACCACTTGTTCCCTCCCCAATCCCGGTGATGGCTCGCTCCTTTCGTTTGCTGGCCGCAATACCTCTGCTGAGTTTGCTGGCGGCGCCTGCATTGGCCAGTGGGCGCTATCAGGTGCAGCCCCGGGACAGCTTCCACAGCGTTGCCCGTAAGTGCCAGGTGGATGTCTATGAACTCATAGATCTGAACCCCCGCCCGGACAACGCTCTCAAACTGGGGGAGGAGTTGCGGCTGCCGGACCATGCCCGCTGTGGTAGCGGCGCGGGTTCCGCCGGTTCGGCGGGCAACGCTTCAACGTACCAGGTGCGGCCCCGGGACAGCTTCCACAGCGTTGCCCGTAAGTGCCAGGTGGATGTCTATGAACTCATAGATCTGAACCCCCGCCCGGACAACACTCTCAAACTGGGGGAACAGTTGCGTCTGCCGGGCAATGCCCAATGCGGAAACACCAGGGACCTTGCCGATGCAACCGTCAGACAGGTGTCCTACCAGGTGCAGCCCCGGGACGGTCTCTACAGCATTGCCCGCAAATGCCGGGTGGATGCCCAGGAACTGATGCGGCTCAATGCCGCCAGCGGAACCACCCTGCAACCCGGCCAGCAGTTGACCCTGCCCGCCAATGCCCGCTGCCCTGCCGCCACCGCCACGGTGGCCAGGACCGGCACAACCACAACTACGGCACAAACACAGACTGGGGCAAGTGTGGGGGTAACCATCTCCTATCAGGTGCAACCCCGGGAGGGCTTCCACAGCATTGCCCAGAAATGCCAGGTGGACACTGCAGAACTGATCAACCTCAACCCGGATGTCCCCACTGTCCTGCGCGCCGGTCTGCAGTTACAATTGCCCGGCCATGCCCGCTGCCCGGTGGAATCCACCGCAGTGGCCAGCGCCAGCCCATCCCAAGGCGCCGGCGGCTCCAACAGCAGTGCAGGCACAAAAAGCTATTACGAGGTGCAACCCAGGGACGGTTTCTATAGCATCGCCCGCAAATGCCGGGTCAATCCCCAAGCGCTTATGGGCCTGAATCCCCGCCCTGGCGACACCCTCCACGTGGGAGATCAGTTGGAACTGCCCAGCGGGGCCCGATGCGAGCGGGTGGTGGCCGCAAATCCCGACGCTGCTGCAGCCTCGGCAGCGGCCAGCAGTGGTGGTGGGGCGCCCGTGGGTTCCGGTTGGCGTACCTACGGACCCCTCCAGGTCAACTGGCAGGCTTGGCAGATGATTGAAGGCCATTGGGTTGCAGAAAGTCGGAATAACTCCGGTCGGTCACTTCATCTGGCGGTCAACTGCCCCGCCAGGAAAATCAACCAGACCAGCAGCGATGGACAGTGGTCCGCATGGGACGACCCGGATCCGGGTTTCGAGGAGCAACTCATGAACGACCTTTGCCAGGAGAAGAAAAATCAGGGTTAAATGAAACGAGTCCAATCCAGGAAACACTGAACAACACCGGAGCACGTCCCTAAGACCGAACCAGCCAATGGGCGGTGTCCACAGGCTTGTTGATGGTGCTCACCTGGGGCGGCGTCTGCTGGCCAGGGGTGGTGAGGGTGATCAGCAGGGCTTCGCTCCGGGGCTCCTCGTCCCGGGGTTCCGTGGTGCGCTCCAGCACGGTCAAAAGACTGTGGGTGACAGGGTCGTAGTGGAGGGTAGGGGTGGCGCTCAGGCCATGGTCCGTCAAGGCAAGGCCGGTCACCACGCCATGGCCCGGCTGCACTTCCAACAGGAGAATGTCCTGATGGGGCTGGCCGTCCCTCAGAACGCCATCAACGGTGAGCAGCCAGATGCGCTCTGCAATTTCGTCACAGGCAACGGCGAGAACGGCCGCCTCCCCCTCCCACACCACCTCCGGCGCCAAGCCGGGCCGCAGGAGCTCGATGGTTTTGACGTAATCGGGCTGGTGCTCCAGCACCACAGCCCGCTGCCCGCCGCCACAGAAGGTTTTCAGGTCCCGGTTGCCGGGCAGAAGTTGGCGCTGGGGCGGCAGGGGCGGCAAGCTGACCACCACCAGCCCGTTCTCGTCCGGGAAGACGATCCCGTCCCCGCTGGGCAGCAACTCCACCGATCCGCCCGGCTGTTCATCCAGGGGCGCCATCTGCTTCCAAGGCGGATCCTGTGGCCCCAGCCAGTGGGGACGACTGTTCCGACCGGGTTGAAAGAGCCGCAAAAACGGCGGGTGGTCGGTGGGCTGCTTCAGGGCGGCCCTGTCCACCCCCTGGAGCAACAGCAGGCCGGTGTTGCTGCTGCTGAAGTGGCTATAGAGGGTGGCCGGACCCGGCAGGGGCCAGGGTGGCGCGGCCGGCCCCCCTGCTGGGGATTGGTGTTGTTGCGCCACCACAGCGGACGGCGACACCGCCACAAACCAGTTCTTCCGGCTGAGGGAATCCACCGCCGCGGCATAGACCACCCCCCGCCCGTCCCGCAGGGGCAGCACGTTGCTGATGCTGCTCTCCCATGGGGTGACGGGCTGCCATGGGCCATCGGGCCGGCCCAGTTCCAGGCGTTGGCCCCGGGGACCGGACACCAGCGCCAGTAGCAAGGGGCGGGGCTCCCAGCGAAGCTGGACCCGGCGGAGGGGCTGGCCCTGCTGATCCCGGCCCCCCAGCCTCACCACGAGGGGGCCACTGGCGCGATAGGGCCGGGTCAGCCGCAGGTGGACGGTGGCCCCATCCGCTGTGGCGCTGAAGGGCGCTTCAGGGGCAAGCCGGATGGATGGGGCCAGGGAGGCCCCATCCACGGGGCGGCTGTACCGTAGTTCCAGGGCCGCCGCCCCATCCATGGCGGGCCGCACCGCCAGCAGACGGCCCGGACGCTGCCGGAGACCGTACTGCTGGAGCAGCGCCAGGAGGAGACCGGCAAACAGCAGACGCCAAGAGAAACCACGGAACCAGCCGGCGGCTTTCCAGGACCGGTTCAAGCTGGCTTGACGGTAAGGAGGGCGTCCAGTATCCGATCCGTCTTTTCACCAAGGGCTGACGGGAGGGATGGCAACAAAGCGAACGGACGGCTTCCTTGAGTCTACCCTCGAAGATCAGGATTGATGCCGTCACCCACACCATGCCCGCTTCCATGACCGTCACCGATCCAGGCTCCCCCCCGTCTTCTGCCTCCACAATCCCCGTTCTTGTGGTTGGCGCCCTGGGGCGCATGGGCTCCCACGTGGTTCGGGCCGTCACGGCGGCAGCGGATCTCAGCCTGGCGGCCGCCATTGATACGGCGGCGGAAGCCCAGGGGGAGGATATTGGCCACCTGCTGGGCCTGGGTACGCTGGACGTGGCGGTGAGCCGGGATCTGGAGGGGCATCTCTGCCTGATCAGCCAGCAGCATCGCGGCGCCGTCATGGTGGATTTCACCCATCCTGCCGTGGTGTACGACCACACCCGGGCGGCCATTGCCTACGGGGTTCACCCGGTCATCGGCACCACCGGTCTGTCCCCCGAGCAACTGGAAGACCTGGCTGACTTCAGTCGCAAGGCGTCCGTTGGCGCGGCGGTGATTCCCAACTTTTCCGTGGGCATGGTGCTGTTGCAGCAGGCCGCCGTGGCGGCAGCCCGTTTCTACGATCATGCCGAATTGATCGAGTTGCACCACAACGGCAAGGCGGACGCCCCCAGCGGCACCTGCATCAAGACCGCGGAGTTGCTGGAAGCCGGCGGCAAGACCTACAACCCGGCTTCCGTGGAGGAGAAGGAAAGCCTTGGGGGGAGCCGTGGCGGGCAGCGCCCCAGCGGTCTGCGGCTCCATGCCCTGCGGCTCCCCGGGCTGGTGGCCCATCAGGAGGTGATGTTTGGCGGCCCCGGGGAGACCTATACCCTGCGTCACGACACCATTGACCGCAGCGCCTACATGCCGGGCGTACTGAGAACCATTCGCCATGTGGGCGCCCTGGAGGGACTGATCTACGGGCTGGAACATCTCCTCACGGCGCCATGCTGATTCCGCTGAGCGGAGCGGAGCGGGACCGGTTGATCCCCAGGGTGGCCACCGGCCCCCAGTTCACGGCTTGCTGGGGCGGCCCTCAGGTGTTGCTCCAGCGGGTGATGATCTCGGTGGTTGGGGGTGTGATCAGCTTGCTCCTCAGCCAGGCTTTCCTCGGTTTTGCCAGCCCTGGGGGGGCGTTCTGGCTGATCACCGGCATTGTCTTCGGCTTCACCTGGTTGTGGGGCCCCATAGCCGTGGCCGCCCAGCGCAACGGTCGCCTGCGCCGATTTCCCCATACGGCCCTCGTGATCGCCCAGGTGGGGGACCTGTTCACGGAAGAGCGGGTGGCGGAGCGCCGCGAGGACGTCAATGCCACAGGACGGCTGGAACTGGTGGAGAACAATCGCCGCTGGCTCAACCTGGAACTTGCCGACGAGGACGGGTTCCTGGGCATCCTGGCGTTTCCCCTGGAGCAGAAGCACCAGGGCATTCGCCGCGGGGACGCCGTTTGCTGTCTGGCCGTGGCCAATCGCCGGGATTTCTCCCCCGTCGCCGCCTTCAGCGATGCCTGGTTGCCGCAACAGAATCTCTGGGTGGGTCGCTACCCCTATCTGCGCCGGGATCTGCTGGTGAACCTGTACCGGCGTCAGGGGTCCGCCTGGGGTTGAGGCTCGGCCAGGAATGAGCCGTCCCGTGGTGGCCGCCAGAGGGCATCCGCCATGGCGGCCACCTGGGCCATGGCCGCCACGTCATGGACCCGCACCACGGCAGCGCCGCCGGCAACGGCCTTGCAGACCGTTGCGGCCGTTCCCCAACTGCGCCGGCAAGGGTCGGGCTGGGCCAGCACCGCACCGATGAACCGTTTGCGGGACGGTCCCACCAGCAGGGGATAACCATGGCTGGCCAGGCGGGGCAGGCAGCGCAGGATGGCCAGGTTGTGGTGGGTGGTCTTGGCGAATCCCAGGCCGGGATCCCAGAGGATCTGCCGGGATTCCACCCCGGCGGCTCGGGCCGTGGCCGTCCGACGCAGCAAAGCGGTCTCCACTTCCCCCACCACGTCTTCGTAGTGGGCCAGGTTGTCCATGGTGCGGCTGTCCCCCCGGCGGTGCATGAGCACGTAGGGACAGCGCCAGCGGGCCACCAACGGCAGCATGGCGGGATCATGGCTGCCGCCGCTCACGTCGTTCACCCAGTTCACCCCCTCCTGCAGGGCCGCCTCCGCCACGTCGGCCCGGAACGTGTCAACGGAGAGCACGGGTTCAGGCCCCAACCGTTGGCGAACCGCCCGAATCACGGGCGCCACCCGCTCCGTCTCCACCGCAGACCCCACCTCCACAGCGCCGGGCCGGGTGCTCTGGCCGCCAAGGTCCAGAATATGGGCCCCCGCCTTGAGATGGGCGCTACAGGTGTCCACCGCCTGGGCAACGCTGGTGATGCGTCCCCCATCGCTGAAACTGTCGGGGGTGAGGTTCACCACCGCCATCACCCCCGTACGCCCCGGCGCCAAGCCCGGGATCTCGCTCCCCATCATGGACGGCTGCAACCGGATGAGGTTATCTCATCCGGAACCGGGGTTGCCGCCTGTTGAATGCGGGGGCGGGCATGGGTACACTGACCTGTGTTCTCCCCTATGCGCCATCTCACGACGTGGTATTGATCAGACCGTGTTCACGTGCCAGTGCCTCGTTGAGTACGATCACTGAAGCTGGATCAAAAGCCCAGGTCTTGATGGTTGGGTGCAAGGCTTCCTTGAGGGCATCTGTGATTGGCGACAAGGCATCATCTGGATGATCTTTCATCACTACTACGAACTTCACCTGAACCTGGGACAGCCTGAGTTTCTTGAATGCAAAGGGCAATTCCGGCTCATCTTGCGGGTGTCTTCCCAGGACAGAAGCCAATCCTAGAGAGAGTGCATTGACTAACTTTTGCTTGATCTCGTCGATAAATCTCCCAAAGTTTCCTGATGGATTGTCAGGATGAGGCGAACTTGATTTGGCCTCGACGATCCAGATTACGGGATTATTGTTGCTGGTGCTACCATTGTTGCGCAACAACAAAAACTCTGCTATCTTGACACCGTCCTGAATAGCCTCATAGACTTTGCTTGCCTCTACATAAAAGCATTTATCCTGCGCAAACGGGCCGAAGCGCATGCCTGATTCGGTGATGGTGATTGGTTGTGTGCTCATCCCAGTGTCAGCTCCACCTCCTGTTTGTACATATCAATCGACTCGTTGATAATGGAATTGTCCGGCATTCCCTGCCGGAGGTCTGTGTAGGTCCACTGGTTTTCTTGGTTTCCCAGGGCAACCGGAATGGACATGTGCTGCTTTTGAGCCATCAGATATAGCTTCTTCACAACAAAATAGGAATGGCTGGCCAGAAAAAACTGGATGCCGAATTCAGAAAGCAAGGCGATGATGTCCATGAATATGGAGATGGCCGAGGGATGCAGCGCTGCTTCCGGTTCATCAATGAATACAATCGAATGTTGATCGAGATAACGATTGCCCAGCAACCTGTCCAGTATGGCTATCTTCTTGATGCCTTCTGAAGTGACCCAGATAGGGAACTTCAGATTCCCTTGTCTGAAATGCCAGCCACCGGTTTCTTTATCCCGGTCCACCTTGCCGCCAAGCATATCCTCCAATATCCGTCGCGCCCGGGCAAACGCCTGGTAATTCTTGCCTCTGGTGGTGTCATCTCCCAACGCTCGGGCCAGATCAAGATAGGTGTCGTCAAAACCAAAGAGCTGGTCCCGATCACGGGAACGGAGAATGACCTGATGCAGTGACAACACCTCTTTCGCCGGCAGGAAGATGGAATTACTTGCCCGTGGCGGAACGTGGTTTTCGAGCGATTGAATCTGCTTGGTGGTGTCCTTGCCGAAGCGGTACTGGAAGTCGTTTTCATCAAGTCGTATCCTGGATATCAGGGGGCCTTCCACGCCCTTGCCCTTGCTCACCAGATCACCAATTTTGTCTGATTCGAATGTCCACCTGAGCTTTTCGACGAGAATCTCCGGGGCAGTTCTTGGATCGTTACCCCGCTTGTATGCTTCCAATGTCCGCATGGCGCAGTAGCAGGCTTTCATCAGGAACGTCTTGCCGGCCCCATTGCCGCCGATGATCAGGTTGATGGGGCCAAGGTGGTCCCATTCCACCTTGCCAAGTGGCCCGAAATTGATCAACTCGATTTGATTCAGCACGGTGATGCTCCTGGTGGGCTTGTTGCGGCTGTGGTCAAGCGATGGCCGCTGCTGCTGTCATCTTTCTACAAAGGCTACCAGAGAATACCATCATGGGACCATGAGAAGAGCTTTCCAAGGCTGCATGAACCTGAAACGAGCCGGGCGGTCATGGCAGAAAGCAGCGTGCAGTCGTCCCCACGGCTCACGCTATGAGACTTGGGAAAGAAGGGTTGGGTTCTCTCAAGCTGCTGCCCAGTGAGCCAGAACAAGCGGGCCATCCCTCTTCCTGCAGGTCTCTGGCGTGAACGGCGGGGATTCCAGATCTCGGCAGCCTTCAATAGTGTAGCATGTTCTCGGGCGTGCTGCGCACGGTCGTATTGGTCGCCATCCCTCCCTTCTCTGAAGAAGCAGTCTCCCAGTCCATGCTGATGAACCACAACAGCACTCCGCGGAAACTGCAGAAAATCGCTCCGGTTGAGGTCGTGTGATGCGCCTGTCCTGGAATGAAGTGCGGGCCCGGGCGGCCGTTTTTGCTGAGGAATGGCAAGCCGCCGCCTACGAGAAGGGGGAGACCCAGAGCTTCTACAACGCCTTCTTCCGGGTGTTCGGGGTGAAGCGGCGCAGTGTGGCCCGTTATGAAGCCCACGTGGCCAAGCTGGGCAACCGCTCCGGGTTCATTGACCTGTTCTGGCCCGGGGTGTTGCTGGTGGAGCAGAAAAGCGCCGGGCGGGATCTGGGCAAAGCCTATGAGCAGGCGGGGGAATACTTCGACGCGCTGCCGGAGCGGGAGCGGCCCCGCTACATCCTGGTGAGCGATTTCCAAACTTTCCACCTCCACGACCTGGAGGAGGGGGACACGGTGACCTTCCCCCTGGCGGAGTTACCGGACTACGTGGAGGCATTCGGCTTCATCCTGGGGGTGCAACGGCGCGCGTTCCGGGATCAGGACCCGGTGAACATCGCCGCCGCCGAACTGGTGGGGTTACTCCACGACCAGTTGGCGGCAGCGGGCTATCGGGGTCACGACCTGGAACGGTTCCTGGTGCGTATCGTGTTCTGTCTCTTTGCCGACGACACCGGCATCTTCGAGCCCCGGGACATCTTCCTGGACCTCATGGAAAGCCGCACCAGTGAGGACGGCTTCGACACGGGTTCACGCCTAGCGGAATTGTTCCAGGTGCTGGATACACCGGAAAGCGAACGCCAGAACAACCTGGACGAGGACCTGGCCCGTTTCCCCTATCTCAACGGCGGCCTCTTTGGCGGCGCCTTGCGGATTCCCTCCTTCAACCCCGCCATGCGCAGCGCCCTGCTGGACGCCTGCCGGTTTGATTGGTCCCAAGTCTCCCCCGCCATCTTCGGGGCATTGTTTCAATCGGTGATGGACCCGGGCCAGCGGCGCGCCCAGGGGGCTCATTACACCACCGAGAAAAACATCCTCAAGGTGATCGAGCCGTTGTTCATGGACGATCTGCGGGCCGACTTTGCCCGTCTGCAAGCCCGTAAAACCCGGCGGCGGGCAGCGCTGCAAAACTTCCAAACCAGACTTGGGGAGCTAACCTTCTTTGATCCCGCCTGTGGCTGCGGCAATTTCCTGATCATTGCCTACCGGGAATTGCGTTTGCTGGAGATTGAAGTTCTCAAAGCGCTCCATCCCAGGGATCGGGACGGCGGCCGGCAAAGGGAAGGGTTTGCAGGGGACCTGTCTCAACTGAACGTGGATCAGTTCTACGGCATCGAACTGGGGGAGTTTCCGGCCCGCATTGCCGAGACGGCGTTGTGGATGATGGACCACATCATGAACAACCGGCTCAGCCTGGAGTTTGGTCAAACCTTTGTGCGCATTCCCCTGGAAACATCCCCCAATATCGTCCACGGCGATGCGCTGGAACTGGATTGGGCCGAATTGCTGAAACCCGGCAAGTGTTCTTTCGTGTTTGGCAATCCGCCCTTTGTGGGGGCAAAATACCAAACCACCGGGCAACGGGCACAGGTGCGCCGGATTGCAGATCTAGGCAAGAGTGGCGGCACACTGGATTACGTAGCCGCCTGGTTTATCAAAGCAGGAGGGTATATGAAAAGCGGCAAGGGAAGAATTGCCTTTGTGGCCACCAACTCCATCACCCAGGGGGAACAGGTGGGCCAACTCTGGCCGCTTGTATTTGACCGCTGCAAACTGGACATCGCCTTTGCCCACCGCACCTTCGCCTGGGGTTCCGATGCCCGCGGTAAAGCCCACGTCCACGTGGTGATCCTGGGCCTGGAGCCGCGGAATACTACACGGCAAGAGAAGCGGCTGTTCAGCTATCCCGACATCAACGGGGAACCGGAGGAAAGCCGTCATAAGGTGTTGTCGCCCTATCTGTTCGATGCCGGCAGCCTCTCCGACCCCCATCTGGTGGTGCGGGAGGAAAGCGCGCCCATCAACGGGATGAGCAGATTGATCATCGGCTCCAAGCCCATTGACGGCGGCAACTATATCTTCGACACGGCAGAACGTAGGGCGTTTCTGGAAACGGAACCCGAAGCCGCGCCATGGCTCCGTCCATTCATCGGCGCACGGGAATACCTGCAGGGCGGTGAACGGTGGATTCTGGCGCTACACAATGCGCCGCCGGATCTGCTGGCGCGACTGCCCCAGGTGCGGGAGCGGATCGCCGCGGTCCGCGCCTATCGGGAGGCCAGCAAGAGTAGGCTGACACAGAAACTTGCTGCGACGCCAACGCTCTATCACGTCAACGTCATCCCCACGGCGCCGTTTCTGGTGATTCCTGAAGTCAGTTCGGAACGAAGGGAATACGCGCCCATTGGTTGGCTGGAGCCGCCGGTGATCCCTAGCAATAAGCTCCGTCTGCTTGCGAACGCGAAACTCACCGACTTTGCACTTTTGACTTCGGCCATGCACATGGCATGGACGCGACACATCGGCGGTCGGCTGAAAAGCGACTACCAGTATTCAGTAGGCATCAACTACAACACCTTCCCGCTGCCACCCAAGGATGCCGATCTCTCGAAACTGGAGCCGTTGGCCCAAGCTGTGCTCACTGCCCGCGCTGCCCATCCCGGCGCTACGCTGGCTGATCTCTACGATCCCTTAACCATGCCGCCCAATCTTCGCAAGGCTCATCAAGCGCTTGATCGGGCGGTGGATCGGCTTTATCGGCGCTCTGGGTTTGCTTCCGAGCGGGAGAGGGTGGAGTGTTTGTTGATGATGTATGAGGGGTTGAGGGCTCCATTGAAGGCGCAGGCAAAGAAGAAGAGGGGGAGGCGGCGTTAGGGAAAGACTGGGAACCACTCTGCTCCTATATTGTCAAACAACAATTCAGTCACCGATGCTTGGCCATGAGTTCTTGACTTCGGAGAACTCGTTCGGATTGCTGCACACTTCCTGCCAACGTTGAATCGCTTTCGGCTCTCCCAGTTCAGAATCTTGATAGTATTCGAATAGTGCAAACGCTAAGGACGCTGCCTCAGCACGGATGGTGATCACCCCATCTTCGTCGTTACCTTTGACACCGCTTGACGTCTCCTCCACAATTTGTTCCAGGCCAGCGAGCAGATCACCTATATCTACTAGCAAAAGAAACCATCGCTGCTTTTTCACTAAATCTGCTACGGTCACAAGCTTGCTGATGAGTGCAGGGCGATGCCTCCATTGGATACCTTGCACAAGCATCGCGGCTATGGGACCAAACTCGTCACGTGAATCCTCCTTTGCCAATTTCCATGCCAAGATATTGGCTGCCAAGAGTGCATCATGAACAATGTCAGAATCACTATGGGGCAATGCCTCCATCACTTTCTTGAACAACTTTCTCCGAGACCGAGTCTCCTTACTCAAGATCGCTGCCTCTAAACCCTTTGCAGGAATATTATACTCGGCGAGTTCGACGAGAAGATTCCGTAGCTGCTCAACTCCTTCGTCTTCATCATCTTTGGGAAGGTGCAAAAATACTTCTGACAAGGCGCGTACAGTTTTTTGGATCGTGCATTTCATTACGTTCGCAGGTGAATCCAAAGATGTCGGTGTGCAGTAGCGTAGAGAAAACTTGTGTCTGCCCCACCATCCTGAGAACTCCGCGATTAAGTCTAAGGCTTCTGCCTTAGACCATTCTACTATCTCTGCAGACTGACGAAGCTCGACTAAAACTTTGTTCATTTGGCTGCTCGCAATTTGATTGTCTCGCATTTGCTCACTGAAAATAGATCTCAGATGCTGTCTTGTCCGCGGTTTCGGGTCAATATTCTCAGGATGTGGCAACTTTATGTATTGAGAGATGTAGCATCTAGTTACAATCGGTAATCCTGAAGCCTCAACGCCATCCCATAATAGCTTCTCTAATTGACTGGACTGATGTCGGTTCAGCTTGCCCCACCCATGCAACTGGACGAGCGATGTCATTGCCCAGTCACGGTCCTGTGAAGCAAGAGCTAGCCGAAGTAACTCGTCTATTCTTTCCTCTGCTATACATAGCACTTCTCCACGTGCCAATGGGGGCAGAAAAATCCAGAATATCGGGTTGATAAATTCTCTCCTTTGGAGATTGCTCAGACCATCCGGTATCGGGAAGTCAATAAGTGAAGACGCTGCACTAACGCGCTCTTTAACTGA
Organism: Cyanobacteria bacterium MAG CAR3_bin_5; assembly: GCA_026709085.1. Taxonomy (GTDB): domain Bacteria; phylum Cyanobacteriota; class Cyanobacteriia; order PCC-6307; family Cyanobiaceae; genus Synechococcus_B. Next base: position 48,838 of record JAPOTR010000050.1, read on the forward strand.
CATACTGTCAAAGAGGCGGCGGGCGAACTTCTTGACTCCTTCAAACATTTCCCTCTGTTTTGAACTGTAGATCGCACGAAGTACAACAACTAAATCCTCCCGGTATGCTGGAGAGCATTTGTAGCAGAGGCGCGAGAATATGTCTGGGAGAATTTTTGCCAACGGCTTGAAGTTCTTTATTTTGGATAGATCTGATTCATTAACCATATCAATCGTACATTTGAAAGCTGGCAAGTAGACTTCAAAAAACCTATCCACATTCTCTAAACTAAGACTAGGACTAGATAGATACTCACGGTCAAACAGCCAGTCAATGGCCTTGGCCTTGCCAAGACGCACAATGTTTACTAGTGCCCAGTGTGGAGCATGATGACGTATACGATGTAGTGTCGACTCAATGGCTCCTACAAAAATTCTCTCTATGCGGTTTTCATACTCTATACGATAGGGCATACCGAAACCCTCATACATCCGAAGTATATTGTAGGCCTTAACTATTTCCTCGTCAAATCCAAATCGCAATGTATTAGACACCATTCCAAGATCAAAACTATAGGTATTGCTTTCCCATTGCCAGCAAGCTTCTGGATGTTGCAGACGTGCAGATAACAACTCGATTTCACGATTCGGATCGCATTTGTATTGTGCAAGATCGTTCCATCGCTCAGACATTGCACTGTCCTCTGAATCTGGTCCCGTTATGGTCCGACCATGTTCTACTGCCCAGAGCAGAAGCATGATGATCGACTCCTGCGAGACTAGTGTGTAGTCTTTAATAACTGGGCTCAGACTTAACTGCTGGCGTACGGATGCCAGGCTGGTTTCCAAAATTGAGTGTGCAGCAGCTACTTCTCCTAACTCCGCCATCAGAGCTGCACGCTTTGCCTCCCAAAAGGGAAGGCTGTCATTGCTCTGCCAGTTGACCAGAAGCCGTTTTGCCTCATCAGGATTGAAACAGAATAGTGCATGCAATATCTTTTCTAATTGAAATCTGGCTTTGTCTTCAGGTAGCAGATTCTCAGAATCATTCTGGATTATCTGTCTGACTTCCTGCCACTCGTCATCTAAACCCTGTTCGCGATAATACCGAAGTAGCCATAGCCGGATACTCACGACGGCTTTGAGTACAGATGTTGTCGTCCAATGAGTATTCTCTAAAGACTGCAACTGTCCATCACTGTACTTCTTTGCTACATCCTTAAAGAATGACGGTAACTCACCAATTAGCGGGAATAGACATCGATCCAGACGCCACCCCAGTTCGAATGCCAGATCCAGGTCTAAGGGCGCTTCCAGGTGATTACGGTCTTCTGACGACATTTCAGAAATAAGTGATAGCCAGTTCTGGGTGTAGAGCCATAGGAACTGACGTCGATCACTGGGTATGACAACCCAACCTGGATACTCGCCTCGCTGCCGCCGCCACTCCGCTACAACTTCATGGTACTTGCTGGGGTCACTGCTCATCCCTGGCGCACCTGCCGAAACGGTTGGCCAATCTAAGGAGCGAGTCTCGCGGCTTTTCAGGCAATTCAGAAACTTACCTAACGCTTTTCCATCATTCGTTTTGAATATTGATAGGTCTACTACAACAATGCCCCGACGGTCGAGCAGCTTTCTGTCTCCCTCGCCCAGCGTACTAAACATCCCAACTAGATAGATTTTCGGGGCGGTCTCCTTGCCAATGTGGTCTCGTATCCACCCGATCCACTGCAGGAAGTTTGGGTCGTCACCTGAAAACCCAATCAAACAAAGAGTGTTTTCAAGTAATGACTGGCGCACAGTATTGACGAACGGCGCGTTATCGTTGGGATAGCGGCGGTAATCTTCCTCAGTGATGACGAAAGGAGGCGATGGAAAACTGCCATGCAGCTTGATGATTCTTGGTTGGTTTGCATAGAGCAGGTTTTCCTTCGTTGTCACGATGTCGTAGTTCTTTAATGTCACAGATGCGCGTGCCCGCTCAAGAAGCGTATCGTAGTTTGTCGTGAATACATCCTTCCAGGGTAGGCTTAACAGTTGGCTATGCAACGGTGAAGGCTCGTACCTCAAATCTGGAATGGCATCGCGGAGTAGTTGGTTCAGTGCGGGGCGTCCGAAAGCAGCCTCAACCTGTTCGGCCAGCTTCAGGATGCTCAAGTACCTGGCTCCTTCCCGTGGGCGATGCCCGCGTAGCTTCTCAAAGAAACGATCTCCAAGTTCTTGCCAGCTTGGGAAAGATGCGGATGTGGAACCCACAGGTTTAGCATTCCGGCTGAAACCGGCACCCACCATCACTGCGGCGTTGTTCGACCACAGTCGATCCGCAATCTGGCCAAGGTATGGCTTGATTTGGCTGGGAACGTCAACAGGCATTGCTCGCCTCCTGAGACGCCGCCGCGGCAAAGGCTATCCCTTCTGAAAACAGGAACCCGGAAAGCTGCTGCGATCCGTTGTTGAGGTTGCCCAGGCTCTCCCTGGCCACTGACCCGCTGTTGCAAAAGGAAGACATCCGGCCTTGTCGGTTGGCAGTTGAAACGGCAGTTGCTAGATTAGCTCAGCAACAAGCATAGTGGAGGGACCAGGATGGCTCGTAGCGACCTGCTTGTTTCCCTGGTCCAAGCCGGTGCCTCGGGAGACAGCAAGGAACTGGCCACCACAGTATTCTGTCATTGCCAGCACCCGAGAGCGGGGACAACTCTTCCCATGGGCCGGGCTTCCCTTGTGACATGTCAAGTCTGTCCCAATTCTCGCCCAGGGAGTGGAATTTGACCAATGACCCAGCTCGGGATACGCTGTTGCTGCCGACTCCTGACGCTCGGTCTGCGTCCCCACAGGGAAAAACCCGGAATGGGTGGCGAAACAAACGGCAACAATGCTCCTGAAGAGTCTAGTACGTTGCTACTATTTGGGTGACAGCTTATGCCCTGCCGTGTACGCTGCCACCATTGACCCCTTGCTACCACCAGCCCCTGACTTCCAGTTCTCCATGGCCCACCCGATTCGTCACGAGGCACCCACCGAGCCAATCCATCTGAGCGGTCCAGGGGCAGTGCAACCGGCCAACGGCCCGCTTTCGGAAAGGGCGGGAACGGTCCACACCGCCTTCCGCCACAGGCGCACAATGCAGGTAACAAGGATTTTCCAAGGAGGCCCCAAATGACCATCGATGTTCTTCAGGCGGCAAAGTGTCTTGGCCGAATGTCAAGTTGGAGATTTTCCAACTTGGAATTGCAGAAGATAATTTACATTTGCCATATGCTTTATTTCAGTCAACAAGGAGAGCCCTTGGTCAAGGGACATTTTCAGGCTTGGGATTATGGCCCTGTCCACCCCAAGCTTTATCATCGACTAAAACGTTTTGGTTCATCTTCCATTGATCAATCTGCTCTTAGAAATGTAAAAGACTTAAAGATTGATCTGCATAGAGACATGATTAACATCTTAAAAGAAGCATTTGAACATTTCCCCCCTGGTTCAGGCCCAAAACTTGTGGCGATTACCCATTGGGAGAAAGGTGCCTGGGCAAAAAATTATATCTGTGGAATGAAAGATCTTGTAATTTCTCATGATGACATTCTGGAAGAATACAAACAACGTCAAACAGAAAAACTTCGCAAACAAGAGCAAAAGGAGAATGAACAATGAAGAAGCAAGATTTAACCGCAAGAGCGGAAGACAAGCTTCAAGAGGTTTCGTTTGACGATTTGGATAGAATTGAACCTACCAAGCAAGATTATTTTAATGAGAAACTTGCACTTGAAAACGAAGATCTCAAAAATAAAATCAACCAGAAACAAACATATTCAAAGATATTCGTCTGCATGGGAATCTCCTGGCTTGTCTTTCTAGGAGCTATTGTATGTGCGAATGGAATGCCAAAGGATTGGGGTAGATTCTCCACCAGTGATAAAGTCATGATTACGTTGATTGCTACTTCTTCCTTTCCCCCACTGATTCTAGTTGCTAAATATCTCTTCGGGGATTCCGGGAAGAAGAACTCAGCATGAACAGCCATCCGGGGAGAACTTGCTCAGGATGCCATGGAAAGGACGCCACGGCTACTTCCCACCGAAACCTTGGGCATGGAATTGTACTCCACCCCCTCCAGTTCCCGGCCACCGGCCTTGGGTGTCTGCCCGCCCCACTGCTTGAAGAAAAAGGCCGTTCCTGCACCCCTGCACTGATCCCGAATCTCGCAAACCCATTCGGACCGCAACGGCCGGGCCTGGGGACCGCTTTCCCCGCCAACGATCACCCAGGCAATGCCCCCCAGGTCAATGGCCCCCAGGGATTCCAACAGGGGTTCAAGGGAGAGAAAGCGCACCGCCGCCGGCGCCATGGCCAAATGGCGAATGCGTGAGCGCACCGTGCGGTCTTCCACGGAGACGCCGCACCAGATATGGGGCGGTGCGGATCGATCCCCATACCTGTCGCTGAGGTAGTCCCGCATCCGCAGGCTGCGCTTGGTGAGCACCTGGTAGATATGACGGTTGACCCTCTCCATTTGCTCGAAGACCCGGTCAATGAACCCGCCGGGAACGTCCTTGTGGAAGAGGTCCCCCATGGAGTTGACGAAGATCATCCGGGGCCGGCGCCATTGGGCCGGCTGATCCAGCCGTGATTCCCGGAGGCGGAGATCAAAACCCTGTTCATAGGGATGGCCGGGAATGCCCCGCCAGCGTTCCGCGAAGCGCTCCGCATAGCAGTGGTCACACCCCCGGGACACCTTGGCGCAGCCGGTCACCGGATTCCAGGTGGCATCGGTCCACTCGATTGCCGAGTTGTCGGCCATGGCGCCTGGGGTGAGTGCTTCCCCAGTCTATGAACAGGCCGCGCCCTGGGGTCTGGGGAGCCCTGGTTTCAGTTTCAACCAGGCACATTCACGCCGGAGACTGCCGGGCGGCGGTCTCCACAGTGGCCACCACCTCCCGCACCCGCTCCCCGAAACTACGAGCCCGCTCCATGACGGCCTTCTCGTCCACGGTGAGGATTTGGCGATCCCGCACCACGATCCGGCCGTTCACAATGACCGTATCCACGTCACTGCCCCGGGCTGCATACACCAAGTGGGAATAGACCCGGTAGAGGGGCGTCAGCCCTGGACGCTCCATGTCCAGCAGGACAACATCGGCCCGTTTGCCCGGCTCCAGGGACCCGATTTCATCCTGCAGGTTCAGCACCCGGGCGCCGCCCATGGTGGCCATGCGGAAGACCGTCTCCGCCGGGAGAGCGGTGGGGTCACCCAACGCGAACTTCTGGAGCTTGGCGGCGGCATTCATCTCGTCGAACAGGTCCAGGTTGTTGTTGCTGGCGGGTCCGTCGGTTCCCAACCCCACCGGAATGCCGGCCGCCAGCGCCTCTGTCACCGGCGCCGCCTTCGGGATGCCCAGTTTCATGTTGCTCTGGGGGTTGTGGGCAATGCCGGCGCCCCCCGCCGCGATGCGCGCCATGTCCTCATCGGACAGGTAGATGGAATGGGCCAGCACGGTGCCGGGCCTCAGGGCGCCGATGGAATCCAGGGCTTCCACCACCCCCATGCCGGTTGCCTTCCGGGCGGTGGCCTCTTCGGAGGAGTCTTCAAGAACGTGAATCTGGAAAACGGCATCGTGGGCCTCCGCCAATCGGAAAGCGGCCGCCACGGCAGGAAGGGGGGTGGTGTAGAGGGCATGGGCGCTGATGGAAGGCGTCAGGGTGGGGTGGCGTCGATAACGTTCCATGAATGCCGCCGCTTCCGCCAGTGAGGCTTCCGGCGTGGGGAAATCGGGTGTGGGGAATCCCACCACCAGAGGACCGCTCACGGCCCGGATCCCCGCGTCAATGGAGGCCTGGGCCATCTGGTCACGGAAGTAGTACATATCCGTGAAGGTGGTCGTCCCGCTTTTCAGCATCTCCACCGAGGAGAGCAAGGTGCCCCAGTAGACGAAATCGGGGTCCACCAGAGCCGCCTCTGCGGGGAAGACATATGCTTCCAGCCAGGTCATGAGTGGTAGATCGTCCGCCAGGCCCCGCAGCAGCGACATGGCGGCGTGGCCATGGGTGTTCACCAGGCCGGGGATAACCAAGTGGCCCGTTGCGTCAAGGACCGGAACATGGGTAGGGCGGGGTGCATCCGGCTCCAGCAGGGCCGTGATGCGGTCCCCCTCGATCAGCACCGCGCCCCCCTCCAGGACGTTCCCTTCATCGTCCATCACCACCACCACGCCACCGTCAACAAGGAGGGCATGGTGGGGGAAAACAGGCGTATTGGGGTCGGCGGCAGCAGGATCGGGCTTCAGAGGTCCGGCCACGGGCGGGGCTGTGGTTGTGATGAAAAGATCACCGTACCAGTGGCCTGTTGTCTCGCCATGGCCACCCATAAGCGGCGAACGGTTTAGGCTGGATATTGATGTTTACGCTTCCCCTTGCGGGCAATCCGGTTGTGGTCACGGATCGAGAACGGCAATTGAGCCAGGAATTCTGGTCCCGCCGGGGGCAGGGACCCCGCGCCAGGGGGGTGTTTTCTTCGCGACGCCGCTTCCGTCTTCAGCCCAGGGAGCGGATTTTTGTTGTCCTTGGCATTGCCACTGCTGCCCTGGTGGTGGTGCTGGGCATCCTGCGGTGATGCCGGCTGGGCCGCCATGCACGTCAAGCTTCAAAGCCACACCCCCGACCCTGAAGCCTTCATGGCCTACGTGGCCAGGGTCAGCAATCCGGCCAACCAGGCCAACCCGGACCACAGCCGCCTGTTGAGGTATTGCATCCGCCATGGGCACTGGAGCGTGTTCGAGCACGCCTCCATGACCCTGGAGATTGTCACCACCCTGGACATCGCCACCCAGATCCTGCGGCATCGCAGCTTTTGCTTCCAGCAGCTTTCCCGTCGTTATGCAGGGGAGCAGCAGGCGCCCGTGGAATGGGCCATGCCCCAGCTTCGCAGCCCCCACCCCAAAGACCGCCAGGCATCCCTGGATACCCTACCCCCCGAGGTGGTGCGCCATTGGCAGGCCAGGATTGCAGCCCAGCTTGATGCCGCCCACCACCTCTATCGCCAGTTGCTGGCCGCCGGTGTTGCCAGGGAGTGCGCCCGGGCCGTGCTGCCGGTGGCCACCACCACCACCCTCTACATGACCGGCAACTGCCGAAGCTGGATCCACTACATTGCCCTGCGGAGTCAGCCCGGCGCCCAAGCGGAACACCGGGCCGTTGCCCAGCAGGCCCAGGCGGTGTTCCGGACGGTGTTTCCCACCTGCGGCGCCGTGCTGGACGACCTGAACTGGGCCGCCTGAACACGGAAGGGTTCAACCCTTCGCCATGCGCAGGATGCGGAGGGCCGCCATGGCGGCGCCGTAGCCGTTGTCGATATTCACCACACAGAGGCCGGGGGCGCAACTGGCCAGCATCCCCACACATGCTGCATGGCCGCCGGCCCCCATGCCGTAGCCCACGGATACAGGCACGGCAATGACGGGTTGGGGCAGGAGACCGGCCACCACCGTGGGCAGGGAGCCTTCCATCCCGGCGCAGACAATCAGAACGGGGAACCGGGCCAGGTGGTCCAGCCGGGCCATGAGGCGATGGAGCCCCGCCACCCCCACGTCCGCGATCAACTCCGCCGCCACCCCATGGCAGGCCAGGGCAGTGGACGCCTCCGCAGCCACGGGCAGATCACTGCTGCCCCCGGTGAGGATGGCCAGCCGCCGCCATGGGCTGGTGGGCAGGGGACCCATGGTGAGGCACCGGGCCTGGGGGTGGTAGCACAGTTCGGGGAGTTGCTGGCGTACGGCCCCGGCTTTGGTCTCCTCCACCCGGGTCACCAGCAGAGGTTGGCCGGCGGCGGCAAAGCGGTGGGCAGCCGCCAGAATCTGCTCCACCGTCTTGTCCGCTCCCCAGACCGCCTCCACCATGCCCAGGCGGCGGCGGCGGTCCAGATCCAGGTTCAGGTTCCTGTCCCCATCGGTCATGGCCAGCCGTCCGGTTCCCGGACCAGAAGCGCCACGGCAGAGCAGGACATTCCCTCCTCACGGCCTTCCGGGCCAAGCTTTTCATTGGTGGTGGCTTTTACGCCCACTTGGTCCGGAGTGATGTCCAACCGGGCGGCCATGTTGGCGGCCATGGCGGCAACATGGGGCCGCAGACGGGGGCGTTCCGCCACCACCACGGTGTCCACGTTCACCACCTGCCAGCCCTTTTCCCGCACCAGCAACCCCACCTGCTGGAGCAACGCCAGACTGTTGGCGCCCCGCCAGCGGGGATCCTCGGGGGGAAAATGGCGACCGATGTCCCCCAGGGCCAGGGCCCCCAGCAGGGCATCCATCACGGCATGGACCAGCACGTCCGCATCGCTGTGGCCATCCAGACCCAGGGGATGGTCGATGGTCACGCCCCCCAGGATCAGGGGGCGTCCCGCCACCAGGCGATGAATGTCGTAACCGTGACCGATGCGAAGATGCCCTCCTTGCTTCCGTGAGCGGCAGGGATTCCTTCTCAGGTTCAGCATTTTGCTTCCTCTTTCAGACAGGTTCCCGCTTCGCAGCCAGACACCAGCAGGCTGGACTTACTCTCGGCTCCACAGGCGTTTAACCGCTCCGCTAGCCCGGCAGCGACGATGTTCTTAGGGTCAGGATCCATAAACTGAGGGAGTGATTTCTCTCTGCCGAGAGGAATCTTGCAAGACAAGAGAGTATAAGGAGGCTAGATAGAGCCCCGCTGGTGGGAGCAGCCGTTCAGAAGAGGAGGGAGAAGCGCAGCCCCAGGGAGTGTTCTGCGGCAGAACCAGCACTGCTGCTTTCTTCCCTCTCACCCTCCAGGGAGAGTTCCCACGGCAGCCCCCTGTCCCGGCTGAGCGTCGGGGGCCCAGGCCCAGGCAGGCCGTAGGTGGCGCTGTCGGAGGAGAGCGCCAGGGTCAGCGCTGAGGTGAGGGTGAGGCGGTCACCGAAGGCGGGCATCCCATAGGCCAACTCTCCTTCAAACTTCTGCCCATTGCTGCTGGAAGTAGCATCCAGCGCCTCCCTCTCCCCCTCGTCGTAGCTGTCGTTGTAGACGAGAACCTGCACAGTCTGCTCCGTCTCGCCGGCCGCAAAGCTGAGACTGCCCGACGCCGCAACGTAGTCCTCCCCTGCAGTCGCCGTGCCGTCGCGGGTGGCATACTTCACCGTAACCGTACCGGTGCGGGCCTGGCTGAGCCGCACCCTGAACGCAAGCTCCACCCCCTCAGCTTCCTTCACCGTCGCGTCCGCCACCGAGATCAGCAGCGTGTCATCATCCATGACCGCCACCGTGGCGGTGGACCTGCTCCCCACCCTATAGCCAGCGCCGGCGCCCAAGGTCACGGCAATCGATCCGTTGGCCTCGGCGCTGCTGTCGTTCACTGTCGCTACGCTGTAGGTGATTGTGCTGGCTACCGGGATGGTCACTGTCTTGGCGCCCGTGCCGCCGCCCGCATAGCTGCCACGCTGGGCCACCGTCGCCGAGACACTGAGAGACGCCGCGGGGCAGGGCTGGCCGTCAGGCTAAAACTAGCCGCCATACCCTCACTTACCACTCCCTGCCCACTACGGCAGCCCTCTAGCCGGTTGAGTTCGGTCCGCAGCGCCGGCCAGTTCCCCGGCGCACCCCTCTCCCATCTCGGGCCGGGCATCGTCTCCCGCACATCCATCCAGACGAGGGTGTGGTTTCCTTCCAGCGTGCTCACTGCCTGCCCCGCGAGCGCCCGCACGTTCGGGGTGGTCGCTCCCGTCGATACGCCCTGCAGCCAGTTCCAATATGCCCAACTGGATGGCGTCACGCACGACGCTCCCATGGTGATGGAGACCTGGGGCGGATCGTCATCGTTTTCCGCCACAGCTATCGAGAAGGTCTTCCGCGTCCCGTAGGGATCGGCGCCGCCCACGTTGGCGGTGATGCTCTCCCCCATCTCCTTTATTCCATCGTCTACCACCGTCAAACGCGATAAGCTTTCCGGTAAACAACTTGGCTTATTGCCACTTAGCAAGAGCAATTCTTGCTTAGAGAGGCTATCGAACACGTTTTCTGGTAGACTGCTTAGCTGATTTCTATACAGATTGAGCTATTCTAGCTTAGAGAGACCATTGAATATATCTTCCGGTAGATTGCTTAGGTGATTGATACCCAGGTAGAGCTTCTGTAAATTAGAGAGATCATCGAAGATATCCTCCGGCAAGCTGGTTAGGTAATTATTACTGAGACCGCCACAGCGCCTGCTTCTCCTCCTCCCCCCACTGGCTCCAGGGGCGGCAAGCCAGGGCTGCGTTGCTCAGTCGCCCGTCGCCACTCACCTCCGGGCCGAGCCATGGGGGCAATTCAAGGCTGGCGTCAGGTCGCGTCAACTCCACCTCCGCCAGCACCAGCCCCTCGTTGGCGCCGATAAAGCAATCCACCAGCCAGTCCCCACCGGTCAGATTGAGCATATGGCGCTCCTTGCCGAGCTGGTGGGGGCAGTGTTCCAGCAGACGCCGGGCATCCCCGAGGGGAATAGCATACTCGAACTCCCACCGCTGAATGGGGGCGCCGGGGGCAGCCCCCACCGCCATGGGGGCCTTCAGGGTGAGCCAGCCCCGGTGGCAGTCATGGCGCACCCGGGTGGTTACTCCATGGGGGCTGATGCTGATGTAGCCCTGGCTCAGGCGGATGCTGGCGCGCACCTGGTCTTGCCAGGCTGTTGTGCGCACCAGGAAACGTCGCTCGATCTCCAGACCCATGGACGCGGCGCGGCAGTCACACCGGTTCGCCCGAGCGACCCGTCGTCAACCCGCCGGTGCGCTGCTTCCCTTGAACAATCACGGGAGGCGCCTGGCCACTGCCAGGGAGACCGGGCACCACCGTGGTGGTTCCGTCCCATTTGTCGAGGAAGAGCTTGTAGAGCACCTGGTCGTTGAGGCTCTGGTTGAGGGTCTGATAGCGCTTGGCTTCCTGCTCGGCGATGCGCACCTCCGTGCGGGCCTTCAGCAGCCGCTGGTCGGCAATCTGCTTCTGCTCAATGGCGGCCCGGTACTCCTCGGCAATGCGCAGCCCGGTGAGGTCCAGCCCCTGAACGTCCACGTAACCGAACTTGCTGAGTTCTTCCGACACCTTCTCCTGCACGATCTCGGAAATGCTGTTCCACTCGGAGGCGATGGTTACCAGTTCGTACTGGGAGAAGACGGATTTCAGGGCCTTGAGGAGGGACGGTTGCACGATGCGGCCATAGACCTGCTGGTTGGCGGTGGCAATGGACCGGAAGATGCGCCCAGCCTGGTTGGAGCGGATCGCGTACTTGATGGTGGCCGTGGCCTCAATGACCTGCAGATCCTTGGTGAGGGAGGAGAATTCTTCCGGCCGCACCTGGGTCTTGATGTCGAACATGGCAATGTTCTGGACCAGGGGAACCTTGAAATTGGGGCCCGCAGTCCGGGGTTCACCGGTCACTTTCCCCAGGGTGGTGACGACCGCAACATTGCCTGCAGGCACAATGAACAGCACCTGGCTCAGGAGGATGAGGGCAACAGCAACCACAAACCCCAGCAGGGGCAGAAGGGCGTTGCCGTTGTCGTTGTTGAGGGGTCGGATGGGCGTCTGCATGGAGCGGGTTGGTTGCCCGTCCAGTCTGCAACCTCCAGGCATCCAGTGGGTGGATGTTTGACCAGACCGTTTGCCTGATTTGCCGGCTTCCGGCATGGTGAGTGAAGCTTGAATCAAACCGCCCCGTCCCACCGCCCCATGGCTGCCGACGATGTCAGGAAACCGCCGCAGCGCTACCGCCAGCGGGTACGGGTGGTGGCGGTCATTGTCTCCGGGGCCTTTGCCTTGCCGGTGCTGTTCGTGTTTGGCGTAACACTGCGTGAATTGTCCAGGCCGCCGGAACCCTCCATCTACGCTGCGCCTCCCGCCCCGCCGGAGCCCACCCCGGCCATACCCTCCCCCACTGCTGTGCCGGAAGGATCCTCCCCTTCAACGGAAGGCCCCTCTCTTCCATTGCCGCCGCTCCCGGAGGTGCCCTGACAAGGGATCTCAACACCGGGTTGACCGGCGGACTTCCTGGCGGTCGGTGATCCGGCGCTAAGCTGGTGTCCCATGCCCCTGGGCAGCATCTTCCATTGTTCTGTGTACAACAGTGTTTTTCCGCATTTGCTCCGTGCTGTGACCACCTCCGCCCTGCGGGTAACGGCCGGGATTGCGGGCCTGTTGACCCTTGGTCTTGGGGCAATGCCCGCCCTGGCCATTCCCGAGGCCGACGCCATCAGGAAGCTTGAGGCAGTCGCCGTCCACGTGGTGGTGAACGGGGAAGGCGGGCTCATCTTTCACACGTATGACTACATGGCGGTGGATGGTGAAGGCCGGCCTGTTTTTCCCTTTTATCAGCAGTTCAATCAGTTGGCGCTCCCCATGTTCATGACGGCCGAGCAGGCCCGGCAAGCGCAGGAGACTCTGGAGAGGGAGGGCCGACCGGACGCCGAAGGGAGCCGCGTGGTTGCCCTGCCGTTGAACAGTGCCTTGGAACAAAGCGAGAGGCTGGTCCAGGAGATCAAGGCAAGGGATGAGAGCCAGTCCCTGATCACGCCACTGGTGCCTGCCATGGCGGACTGGAGAAAAGCCGAGCAAATCTTGCGGGCTGAACGGTACAGCCGACAAGAGATTGCTCAGACCCTCAAGGTTCCCATCTTTTTCACCATCCCTCCCATTACCATCACGCCACCGGGCACGGAGGAAGCCAAGATCGCCCTGTTCTTCAACTACAGCCAGCTTCAGGAAGCAAAACAGGCTGTGCCGGATTTTGACGGGCAAGATAGGGTGTGGGATTTGCGTAAGGCCCTGAACGTGCTGGTTCAGGATGAGGAGGACCGGTATTTCTTTGTTCCTACGGTGGATCTGATCCAATCCGTACAGGACCAGCAGGAGGCGGCTCCGGAAGAGGCGGGCCAGGAATAGGGCGATTCACGGGGCGGTGAAGCCAGCCCATCCCCGGCCCGCCCGGACAGGAGATCCCTTTCTGCAAGGCTGGGGGCAAACAGAGTTGATCCCCGCCTCGTCCCATGCCCGATACATCATCCCCCCAGCCTGCCCCGCCCAAGTCTTTTTTCCTGGACCCGGATCTCCACGGCTACATTCTGAGCCATGGGGGCGGCCCGAATGAGGCGCAACAGGCCTTGATTGCCGCCACCCAGGCCCTGGGACCGGTGGCCAGGATGCAGATTGCACCGGAACAGGGGGTGTTCATGGAATGGCTGGCCCGGGTGACGGGGGCCCGGCAGGCCGTTGAGGTGGGCGTCTTCACGGGCTATTCCGCCCTCTGTCTGGCCCGGGGTCTGGGGTCCGGGGGGCGCCTGCTCTGCCTGGACGTGAACGAAGAGTGGACCCGCATTGCCCGGACCCACTGGCGCCGGGCCGGGTTGGCGGATCGCATTACGTTGCGGCTGGGACCTGCCGCCGCCACCCTCGCCACCCTTCCCCGGCAGCCCACCTTCGACCTGGGCTTTATCGATGCGGACAAGGAAAACGGTCGTCTCTACTACGAAGAGGTATTGGCGCGGTTGCGGCCAGGGGGGATTCTCATGCTGGATAACGTCTTCTGGGGGGGCACGGTGGCGGCGCCCCATCAGCACCCTGAAGACACCGCCCTGCAGGCCATCTGCGAACTGAACGATTTTGCGGCCGCGGATCCACGGGTGCAAGCGAGTCTACTGCCCCTGGGTGACGGCCTATTGCTGCTGCGGAAACGCTGAAGACCGGCCCACCCCACCCCGTAATGCCCGCAGGGCTGCGCCCACGTCAGGCTGACCCATCAGGGCTTCCCCCACCAGCACCGCCTGGGCGCCGGCAGCCGCCACTTGCTCCAGATCCTGGTGCTCCTTCAGGCCGGACTCGCTCACCAGCAGGGCGCCGCCCTGGCGCAGGGCCTGGCGATAGGTGGCGGCCAGGCGCCGGGTCACGGTCAGGTCGGTGGCGAAGGTGGCGAGGTCCCGGTTGTTGATGCCGATCAGGTCCACCCCGAGGGCGATGGCCCGCTCCATCTCCCCGGCGTCATGCACCTCCACCAGGCAGTCCAACCCCAACCGGCGGGCCACCTTGTGCAGGTAACGAACGTCCTGATCCGAGAGGACGGCGGCAATGAGCAGGGCCGCGTCGGCGCCGGCCGCCCGGGCCTGGAACAACTGGTAGGGGGAGAGGATGAAGTCCTTGCAGAGCAGAGGCAGGGGCACCGCCTCCCGCACGGCGCTGAGCACCCCGAAGCCGCCTTGGAAAAACTGCCGATCCGTGAGCACCGAGATGCAGGACGCTCCAGCGGCGGCGTAGGCCCGGGACAGGGCCACCGGGTCAAAATCTTCGCGGATGACCCCTCGGCTGGGACTGGCTTTCTTGATTTCCGCAATGACGGCCGGCCGTTCCGCCGCCTGGTGTAATGCCCGCCGGAAACCCCGGGTGGGGGGCAGTTGCTCCACCTGCTGCTGCAACTCCTGCAGGGGTACCCGCTGGCGGGCCTGCTCCAGTTCCTCCCCCTTGGCCCAGACGATTTTCTCCAGAATGTGGCGGGGCTCGCTCTCCGGATGGGGGGTGGCGTAGGTGAGATGGGCCACCCGCACCAGGGAATTGGGGGGGCGACGGCGAATCTGCATGGGTGGTCCGGTGGGTGAGGATCAGGAGGAGAGGACAGCGGCGGCTTGCTTATAGGCCACCTCCACCACCTCGCTGAGGGTGGGATGGGTATGCACGGCCCGGCTGAGCTGCCGGACGGACTGGCCCGTAGCCATGGCATTGGCCACTTCCTGAATCAGATCCCCCGCGTGGAGACCGTAAATCTGGGCCCCCAGCACCCGGCCGTTGTCCCGACGGAACAGGAGTTTCATGAGGCCGTCCCCTTCGGCTTCCGCCAGGGCCTTGGCGTTGGCGCGGAAATAACTGCGCACACTGCCCAACTCGAACCCCTGCTCCCCGGCCTCCGCCTGGGCCTGCTCCTGGGTGAGCCCCACGGAACTGATCTCGGGATGGGTGAAGGTGACGGCCGGAATGCTTCGGTAATCCATGGTACGCCCACGGCCGAGGATGTTCTCCACCGCCACGATGCCCTGGGCGGCGGCGGCATGGGCCAGCATGAGCTTGCCCGTCACGTCCCCCACGGCCCATAACCCTTCAACGGGTTCACCATCCGCCAGCACCCGCAGCCCCTCGTCCACGGGAATAAAGCCCCGCTCCGTGGCCACCCCCACACTGGCCAGGTTCAAATCCCGGCTGACGGGGGCGCGACCGGTGGCCACCAGCACCCCGTCCACCTCCAGAGTGTCCGCCAGTTCCTTGCTGGCGGTGTGGCGCAGTTCCACCTTCACCGGCGATCCGGGCGTCACCTTGCTGGCCAGGACCCCGGTGTAGGTCTCAATGTCCCGGCCCTCCACCAGATGGCGGGTGGCCAGTTTGCGAATATCCGCATCAAAACTGGGCATGAGCTGGTCCAGGGCCTCAATCAGGGTCACCTCACAACCCAGCGCCGTATAAATGTCCGCAAATTCCAGGCCGATGTATCCACTGCCTACAACGGCAATCCAGGGGGGCAGCCAGGAAAGCTGCAGGGCCTCGTCACTGGTGAACACCGTATGACCGTCCCGCTCGATCCCCTGTGGCACAAAAGGCTCGGATCCGGTGGCGAGGACCACGTGGGCAGCCGTAATCTCCCGCTCGATGCCCCGGGCCGAACGCACCACCACCCCATGGGGACCCCGGAGCCGGCCCCTGCCTTCCAGCACCTGCACCCTCAGGCGTTTCAAGGTTTTGCCCATGGAGGCGCGCATGGTGTCCACCAGTTGCCGGGCGTGATCCGCCATGGGCTGCCGCCGTGCCTGCGCCCCGCCACCGTGGATGCCCAGCCGGGCCAGACGCGCCCGGTCGTTCAACGCCCGCACCTGACCACTGGCCGCCAGCAGCGCTTTTGAGGGCACACATCCCCGGTTGACACAGGTGCCCCCCAACTCCCGAGCTTCCACAATCGCTGTGCGCAGACCGTTCTCGGCGGCGTGCTTGGCGGCATCAAAGCCCCCATAGCCCGCACCAATCACCAACACGTCAAGGTCGAATTCCTGAGCCAAGGGTTCACGGCAAGTTGCTGCCCATTCTGAACCGCCGCCAGCACGTCCCACACCCAACCATGACAGGCCTTGGCAACGGACGGCAACTCAAGACGGACGCAGTCGCTCAAACAGCAGCAGTGCCCCGGCCACCGCCACGTTGAGGGAGTCCACGGCGTCACTGTGGGGGATGGAGACCGCCACCTGGCAGCGGCTCACCACTTCGGCGGACAACCCCGAGCCCTCGTTGCCCAGGATCAAAAGACTGGGCAGCGACCAGTCCAACCGGGTGTAGGGGAGACCTCCGGCAACACAGGTGGCCATGGTGCGCAGGCCCCAGCCACGGGCCTCCTCCAGCATGATTTCCCCGTCGGGGCATTGACGGATGGGCAGGGCAAAGCTGGCTCCGGCCGCGGCCCGCAGCACCTTGGGTTGCCATGGATCCGCGCATTGCGCCAGCACCACGCCGTCCGCCTCCGCCGCCAGGGCGGTGCGCAGGAGGGCGCCCAGGTTGCCGGGATCCTGGATACGGTCCAGGGCCAGAAGAAACCGGGGTTGCCTGGGCCAGGGCGTCCGTGGCAAGAGGGCGGTGGCCACCACGCCGTCGGGATGGACCGTCGTGGCCACCGTCTCCAGCACGCCTTCGCTGACGGGATGCTGGAGACGGGGCGAGACTTGCGCCAGCAAGGCGGCATGATTCTCGCCCCAGCCCTGGGTGAAGACCAACCGCTGAAGGGCCAGGCCATGGCGTAGAGCTTCCTCCACCATGTGGGCGCCCTCCAGCAGCACCGTCCCCGCTTCACGTCGGCCCCGGGCCGTATGGAGTTGCCGCAGTTGTTTCACCAGGGGATTGCGCCGGCTGGTGATCAGGGGGTTTTGCTGTCCATTGTCTGGCAACGGTGGGGCCTCCCGGTTCGGGATCATGGTGTGCTAATCTCTCATAAGCTCCCGAACCCTTGATCACCAGGCAGATCATGACCCGTCCCTCTCCACAGAATCCGGATGTGTTTGAAGATCATGTGAAAAACTTACTTGAAAACAATTATGATTGTGAAGTGATTAAAGCGCCAAAAAATCAACCTAATTATGATCTTGAAATCACAAGACAAGGTGGCACTAATCTCTCGGAAGACGGAAGATCTATTGCAGTCCAAGCCAAGAACTTCAAAAGACGTGTTAGTGTTACCAGTGTCAAAAAGTTTATTGATTCTCTCACGAGAGAATATCAGATGCAAATGCAATTTAGTGAAGGCTTATTCATTTCAGGCAACGGATTTTCAAAAGCCGCTATTGACTATGTTGTGAGAGATGAATCCAGGAAGAATACAAGAACACCTGTTGTTTCGCTTGGTACTGCCAATATAGACAACATCGAGCAGGATTTCCCCGACCCTAGAAGCTCATTGTCTCTTAAGAGAGACAATCCACCCGTTTCTCCATTGGCAGATTACCAAGGAAAAGACCAGAAGAAAGAATTAGCTGGCCTGTTGTCCCTTGCGTCTGATATCGGTGAGGAGCAGGCAGTGCCGGTTGATCTCACTACCAAAAGCCGTAGTAACAGTAATACTTACGAAGAAAATAATATTCATAAAGATAAGCAAAAATCAAGGCGTTATTATTTCGGGATTTTTACCAACAAAGGAGGAACTGGTAAAACAACAGTAGCTGCCCATTTGGCTGGGGCTTTTGCCTTGATGGGCTACGACGTCATTTTGCTTGATATTGATCCACAAAGAAATCTCAAAAAGCTTTTCCAAAACGACGAAGATGACTCATCATTATATGTTCCACCTCTTGAACCCGGACAAACAGGATATGGTATTTTTGTTTTGGATGATAAAGAATGGGAAAACGATAAAGACAATCATAATGATGTACAAATTGTAATTTGTGATTGTAATCCCACATTTGAAGATAATTCAGGTGATTTAGTCAAAGAATTTGATTATTGTGTGATTCCGACAACATTGAATCCGCTGGGCATTGCCAAGAATAGTGATGTAATTAAGAGAACATTTGAGAAGATTCGCACTAAAAATAGCAAGACACAAATGCATATCTTGATAAATCACTACACTGAATACAAAAACAAAGAAAAGAGAAACAATCTTCTTCTAAACTTACTTAAAGAGCAAATAGATTTTAGTGAAGATAAAAAGTCTTATTTGATTGACCCAAATACCTGTGCCATTCATCGTAGTGACTCTTTATATTATTGGGGTATGCACATTGTAGAAAACAAAGAACCGCGATTAGCATTTGAACTACATGGCGGCAGATCCGTACCTGGAGAAGACTTCCGGAAACTTGCAGAATATTTCCATGAAAGATTTGAAGAGTCACAAATGGACGCCACCCAGGTACCTATGGAGGACGCCACCCAGGTACCTACCGATTGGCGGCGGCGATTGCGCATAAACTTCGGTAGAAGGAGAAGGCTGTTGGCTCAGCCTGGAGATTTCAGGGCTTGAGGGGAGCAGCGCTTCCCTCAGCACCCTTACCTCGCCTCGGTTCTCCCGCATTTCAGCCTTCAACTCATCAAACCGTTTGTCCAGCTTGCTCCCCAGGAAGATCAAGACGGTCACGGTGGGTCATGCCGGTCCATGGGGCCAAGCAGCCAGGCAATCGACAGCAGCGGGCAAGACAAGGCGCAGGACATTGTGGGTCTCTACCTGAGACCGCCGGATCACGCCGCCGTGCTCTCCCTAGGCGAGAAGACGAGATCCGGACATTGGAGCAAACGCAACCCGTGCTGCCGTTGGGACTGGACTATGGGGACCGCACTTCCGGCCTGCTTCACAATGAGACTGGAGCCATCCTGGGAAACACAACGAGAAAACGCAGCGTTCACTGAGACCATCATCGCCAGGCAGACCCACTTGTTGGGCCGCTTCACTGTCGCTGTGGCATGGTCTCCTTCCATGTGGGAACCGAATCCCCCAGCCAGGACCTTGGGGGGCTGGCCGGGAGGCTTCCCGCCGGTCGTCCATCCGCTTGCCAAGCTGGCTCACAAGCTGGTTGATCAGCAGCCCCGCCACAGCCACGATGACCGCTGCCGTCACCCATTGACCGAGTCCAGGGGAAGGGCAGGCATCGGGCTGGGCGCGTCCCGACTCTCGCGCACCCTTGCACCGAGGCGCGGGGGCTGCTAGGCTCAGACGGTACAACAATCAAGTACACGTCGCCGCAGGGCTTGCGGAGACGCTAAACGACTGTGGAGCCGGAGGCGGGATGGGTTCGCCCGCCCCTGGCTGTGAAGCGGTAACCCACCTGAATCGGACAAGCCGCGGCTTGTTCGGGAGAAGGAATCCTCGGGACGAGGTGGAAGTCAGGTTTCAGCTCACTGCCATCAACCCATCAACGGCAGCAGCCTCTTCCAACGCTGCTGAAGGCCTGGCAAAGAGTTGCAGTCGTTCCCGGAACAACTCTTTGTCTCTTCCCCCATGACATCCGACTCCGTGTTGTCGGCTGCTGAATCAGCCGCCGGCTTTGCCGGCTTCGGCTTGCGCCCTGAACTGCTCCAGGCTCTCGCCGCCAGTGGCTATCGTCAGCCCTCTCCTGTGCAGGCCCGGACCATCCCCCTGCTGCTGCAACGCCGCGACCTGATTGCCCAGGCCCAGACGGGGACAGGCAAAACGGCGGCCTTCGCCCTGCCCTGTCTCCACAGCCTGGCGGCTGAGCAACGCTGTTGCCAGGTGCTGGTGTTGACGCCCACCCGGGAACTGGCCCTGCAGGTGGCCAAGTCCTTCGCCCGCTATGGGGAGCAACTGCCCCAGGTGCAGGTTCTGCCCATCTATGGGGGCAGTGATTTCCGGCCCCAGATCCAGGGCCTGAGGCGGGGCGCCCAGGTGGTGGTGGGGACGCCCGGGCGGATCATGGATCACATGCGGCAGGGCACCCTCAATCTGGAGGGCTTGCGCGGCCTGGTGCTGGATGAAGCTGACGAGATGCTGCGCATGGGCTTCATCGACGACGTGACCTGGATCATGGAGCGGACGCCGCCGGAGCGTCAGTTGATGCTCTTCTCCGCCACCATGCCGCCGGAGGTGCGCCAACTCTCGGGGCGGTTTCTCCAGGATCCCGCCGAGGTCACCATTGCCACCTCCAAGGCGGATACCCAGCGCATCCGCCAACAGTTGCTCATGGTCCATGCCAGCCAGAAGCTGCAGGCCCTGGTGCAGGTGCTGGACACGGAAGCCAGTGCAGCCACCATGGTGTTCGTGCGCACCAAGCAGGCCACGGTGGAAGTGGCCACCGCCCTGGACGGCCATGGCTACCACTGCGCGGCTCTCAACGGCGACGTGGCCCAGAGCCAGCGGGAGCAGGTGATTGAGCGGCTGCGGTCCGGCCGGTTGGACGTGGTGGTGGCCACGGACGTGGCGGCCCGGGGCATTGACGTGGAGCGCATCGCCATGGTGATCAACTACGATGTTCCCCTGGATGCCGAGGTCTATGTCCATCGCATCGGCCGCACCGGTCGGGCCGGACGGCAGGGGCGGGCCCTGTTGCTGGCCACCCCCCGGGAGCGCCGTCTGGTGCAGGTCATTGAGCGGGCCACCGGCCGGCAGCTTGAGGTGATGGAGTTCCCCGATGCCGATACGGTCAACCGGCGGCGGCGGCAGCGCTTCAAGGAGCGTGTCCTCGGGGCCCTGGACGGGGCGGACGTGCCCCTCTTCGAGAAGTTGGTGCAGGAGTTGAGCGCAGAGCAGGGACTGCCTGTGGAAAACATTGCCGCGGCCCTTGCCCAGCTTGTGCAGGGCGACAAGCCGTTTGCCTGGTCCATGGAAGAGCCTGTGCTGGGCCTGAACCCACGGCGCCAGTCCCGGCCCCTGGCGACCCACATGGACCGCTATCGAATTGAGGTGGGCTGGAAACACCGGGTCAAGCCCGGCAACATTGTGGGGGCGCTGGCCAACCAGGCGGGCATCCGCGGCCAATCCATCGGCCGGATTCATATTTTCGACGAGCACAGCACCGTCGATCTTCCCAAGAATCTGCCTGAAGGCCTGTTTGCCAACCTGCGCACCATGCGGGTGGTGAGCAAGCCTCTGCGCATCCGCAAGCTGGAGAGCAGCGCTGTCTAGATTGCCAACACCTGAACCCACACCTTGCCGTGGAGAGTGACAGCACCCGGAGCACCATCAACCTCCCGAAAACGAACTTCGGGATGCGGGCCAATGCCGTGGAGCGGGAGCCTCAACTCCAGCGGTTCTGGGCCGAGCACAAGGTGTATGAGCGGCTGAGCCAAAACAATCCCGGCCAGACCTTCATCCTCCACGACGGCCCCCCCTACGCCAACGGCGCCCTGCACATGGGCCACGCCCTCAACAAGGTGCTCAAGGACATCATCAACAAATACAGGCTGCTACAGGGGCGCAAGGTGCGTTTTGTGCCGGGTTGGGACTGCCATGGCCTGCCCATTGAACTGAAGGTGTTGCAAGAACTGACGCCGGAGCAGCGGCGGCAACTCACCCCCATCAAGCTGCGCAAGAAGGCGGCGGCCTATGCCCGCAAGCAAATGGAAGGGCAGCGGCAGGGCTTTCGTCGGTGGGGCATCTGGGGGGACTGGGACAACCCCTATCTCACCCTTCAAAAGGAGTATGAAGCCGCCCAGATCGGGGTGTTTGGCCGCATGGTGCTGGCCGGCCACATTTACCGCGGCCTGAAACCCGTGCATTGGAGTCCCAGTTCCCGCACAGCCCTGGCGGAAGCGGAGTTGGAGTATCCCGAGGGGCACACCAGTTCCAGCGTCTACGGGGCCTTCCCCGTGGAGACCGTGCCCACTGCCCTGGCCTCCCGTCTGGATGGGGCCACTGGCCAGGGGCAGCCGCTCCACCTGGCCATCTGGACCACCACCCCCTGGACCCTGCCCGCCAACGTGGCGGTGGCGGTGAATCCCCGTCTGGACTATGCCGTTGTGGCCACGGCGGGCGGGCGGCGGCTGGTGGTGGCCTGTGGGCGGCGGGAAGCCCTGAGCCAGGTGCTGAATGAACCCCTGGAGGTTCTCCGGACCGTACCGGGGACCGCACTGGAAGGGGTTGGCTATGAACACCCCCTGCTGGAGCGCCAGGGCCGGGTGGTGTTGGGGGGCGACATGGTCACCGCCGATTCCGGCACCGGTCTGGTGCATATCGCCCCGGGGCACGGAGCGGAAGACTTTGTGGTGGGCCGGCGCTACAATCTGCCCATCCTTTGTCCCGTGGATGAAGAGGGGCGCTTTACCGCCGAGGCCGGCCCCTTCACCGGGCTCAACGTGCTGGAGGATGCCAATCCCGCCATCGTTGCCGCCCTCAAGGACCGGGGCGCCCTGCTGGCCTGTGTGCCCTATGGCCACCGCTACCCCTATGACTGGCGCACGAAAAAACCCACCATCTTCCGGGCCACGGAACAATGGTTCGCCTCACTGGACGGCTTCCGGGAGGCGGCCCTGAAGGCCATCGGCCAGGTCACATGGCTGCCCGACTCCGGCCGGAACCGCATTGAGGCCATGGTGCGGGAGCGGGGGGACTGGTGCATTTCCCGGCAACGGGTCTGGGGGGTGCCCATCCCGGTGTTCTATGCCCGCAGCGGGGACGAGGTGCTGCTCAATGAAGACACCCTTGCCCATGTGCAGCAACTCTTTGCCACCCACGGCAGCGATGCCTGGTGGACCATGGACGAGGACCAACTGCTGCCGCCCGCCTATGCCCCGGAGGCGGAGCGCTGGCGCAAGGGCGCCGACACCATGGACGT
Source organism: Cyanobacteria bacterium MAG CAR3_bin_5 (assembly GCA_026709085.1). Taxonomy (GTDB): domain Bacteria; phylum Cyanobacteriota; class Cyanobacteriia; order PCC-6307; family Cyanobiaceae; genus Synechococcus_B. The sequence continues at coordinate 71,580 of JAPOTR010000050.1, forward strand.
GTGGTTTGATTCCGGCTCAAGCTGGGCGGCCGTGGCGGCCGGCCGTGAGGAACTCGCCTATCCGGCCCATCTCTACCTGGAAGGCTCGGATCAGCACCGGGGCTGGTTTCAGTCGTCCCTGCTCACGTCTGTTGCCGTCCATGGTCATGCTCCCTACCGCTGTGTGCTCACCCACGGCTTCACCCTGGACGAACAGGGCCGCAAGATGAGCAAATCCCTGGGCAACGTGGTGGATCCCACGGTGATCATTGCCGGTGGCAAAAACAGGAAAAAGGAGCCGGCCTACGGGGCTGACGTGTTGCGGCTCTGGGTGAGTTCCGTGGACTACTCCTCCGACGTGCCCATCGGCTCCGCCATCTTAAGGCAACTGGCGGACGTGTATCGCAAAGTGCGCAACACCTGCCGCTACATGCTGGGCAACGTTTATGACTTCCAACCGGAGCGGGACGGTGTTCCCTTTGACAAGCTGGCATGGTTGGACCGCTGGCTGCTGCATCGCACGGCAGAGGTGCTCCAGGAGGCAACCAGAGCGTTTGAAGCCTATGAATTCTATCGCTTCTTCCAGATTCTTCAGAACTTCTGTGTGGTTGACCTTTCCAACTTTTATCTGGATATTGTCAAGGATAGATTATACATCAGCGCCCCCCATGATGAATCGCGGCGCCAGTGCCAAACGGTGCTGGCGGTGGTGGTGGAGCAGTTGGCGGGCATGATGGCCCCTGTGCTCTGCCACATGGCCGAGGACATCTGGCAGAACCTCCCCTACCCTGTTCGGGAAACCTCCGTGTTTGAGCGGGGTTGGCCCCGGGCCGCTGCCGAATGGCGCCATGACCGGTTGGCGGCGGTGGTGCGGCAACTGCGCCGCCTGCGCACCAGCGTCAACCGTCAGCTTCAGGCCAGCCAGGCCGCCGGCCACCTGGGCGCTTCCCTGGAGGCGCAGGTGTACCTGGCTATTCAGGATCCAGCCATGGAAGAGGCCGTCGCCTGGCTCCGGGACCAGGGCGCCAGCACGGAAGATCTGCTGAAAGACTGGCTCCTGGTCTCCCAACTGCACATGGGCGGTGATCCCTTGCCTCAACCCCTGGCGGAATCCCGGGACGACGGCCTCCGCATCCAGGTGGCCAAGGCGGATGGTTGGAAGTGTTCCCGTTGCTGGCACTACACCACGGATCAGGGGCAGGTATTGGCCGACGGTTCCCACATCTGTGATCGCTGCGCAGGCGTTCTCCGCCGTTCCGCAACAGCCGCGTGACCCCGCAAACTCAGTGCATCGGATCCCCTCCTCCTATGGCAGCCGTTCCCCAATCAGTGTCGAGCACCATCAACGCGCACCATGCGGGGCGCACCGGTTCCGTGGAACGGGTCACCCGGGAAACCCAGGTGCGGCTGCGGCTGAACCTGGACGGAACCGGTTGTGGCCAGGTGGAGACCACCATCCCTTTCCTGGACCATATGCTCATGCAACTGGTGAGCCATGGCCTCTTTGATCTGCAGGCGCAGGCCCAGGGGGACACCGAGATTGACGACCACCACACCAACGAAGACGTGGGCATCAGCCTGGGGCAGGCGTTGGGGCAGGCGTTGGGGGATCGCCGTGGGATTTATCGTTTCGGGCATTTCCTGGCCCCGTTGGACGAGGCCCTGGTGCAGGTGGCCCTGGATTGCTCCGGCCGGCCCCATCTGGAGTTTGATCTGCAACTGCGCTCCGAGCGCATTGGCCGCTACGACACCCAGCTTGTGCGGGAATTCTTCGTAGCCGTGGTGAACAACAGCGGCCTCACCCTGCACATCCGCCAACTCCACGGCCGCAACGACCACCACATCGTGGAAGCCTGCTTCAAAGCCTTTGCCCGGGCCTTGCGCATGGCCACGGAGGTGGACCCCCGCCGCTCCGGCCAGGTGCCCAGTTCCAAGGGGGTGCTGGAGCAGGCGGGAGGTGGGTGAGGGTGGGTGTATTCTGTTGCCGGCTTTTTGGAATGGACACGGTTTTCTGCTAGCCTTTAAAAGAACGTGTTGGAGACATGAGCATGAGCGACCTTTCCTGTCGCGTCATGGAACATGCCGAGGGACTTCCGGAAGCCACGCCACTGTCCCCGGATGCTCTGTGCCATCTTGGCAATCCCAATGCGGTGGATGAGGAGTTGCAGCGCTTGACACAATCGGGTCGTTTAATGCGGATCTGCGAAGGGGTATATATGCGCCCGATTGAAACCCGGTTTGGCCTCCGGGCGCCCCGGGTCAGCAAGGCGCTCAAGACTCTCGCGGCGCTCTGGAGCGAGACCATCGTGCCGTGTGGCGGCGCCGTAGCAAATTGCCTGGGCCTAACCACACAGAATCCCGTGCGTGAAGTCTATCTCACCTCCGGTCCCGACCGACGGCTGCACTTTGGCTCGCCCGTCGTCGCGTTGCGTCATGCCCCGAGTTGGCAACTGGCGGCTCCTCATCGCAAAGCAGGAGACGTCATCCGTGCCCTGGAATGGCTCGGCCCAGAAGAAGCGGAGGACGGCCTCAAAGCGGTTCTGCCAACTCTCTCCAAGGCAGACCGGAGAGAGTTGGCCGACATACAGGCTGCCGCCGCCACCGTGCCCCGTTTTGCGGTTGAGCAGGTCACCCCCGCTCTGTCCCGTCGGATGGTGGTGGAACAACCGACCAGCGCACGTCTTGCACATGGCTGAGACGAGATTTCAGGATCTCTCCCCCGCTGACAGGCGCGACGCTCTTGAGGTGGCAGAACAAAAGGGATTAAGGCCGGAATCTACCATGGAATACGTGTACCACCAGAACACTCGCCTGGTCTGCCGCCACTTTGCCCGTGTCCTGTGTCCTGATCCACCATCAGGCAGCAATCCCTGCCGTCAAATACCTGCATTGAGGGTTGGGCAAGCGTAAGCTCAGCAAATCCACCCAGTCCCTTCCGCCCGCTCGCCAGCCACCTTGACCCATTCAGCGCCCACCCTTACCGCCACCGAACTGGGAGACCTGCTGCTGGAGGTGTTGCCGCCCGACGGGCGCACCATGGGCAACATCCCGGCCCGGGAGGCCCTCAGCAGGGCGGCGGAGCGGACCATCAGCGAAGGGGAATACCAACGGATCCGGGACAGGGCGCTGGTGCTGGGCACCGTGAGGAAAGGCCGGGGGCGGGGCGGCTCCATCGCCCTGGCGGCAGGCATCGAGGGAGGCAGTCGCTACGCGGCCCCTGCTGCGGCTGGCGGGAACGGGCATGGACCTTCAGCGGGGCGGCGTCGCAGCGTGAAGAACGGGGCTGGCGCCGCCACTGGGTCACCCACCTTCAGGATCGGGCAACCACTGACCCTCTCCCAACTGGAATCGTTCCTCTGGACAAGCGCCGACATCCTGCGGGGCAGCATGGATGCTTCGGAATTCAAGGATTACATCTTCGGGATGCTGTTCCTGAAACGTCTGTCCGACGCCTTCGAGGAAGCGCGGGAAGGGGTGATCCGGTATTACCTGGATCGGGGCAAGACCCGGGAGCAAGCAGAGGACCTGGCCAACGACCAGGACGAGTACCACAAAACGTTCTACGTGCCGGAGCGGGGACGGTGGGACAACCTCAAGGACCTGAAACACGACATCGGCGCGGAATTGAACAAGGCAACCGAAGCCATCGAGGAGACCAACCCCGCACTGGAGGGGGTGCTGGTCTCCATTGACTTCAACATCAAGAACAAACTGGACGACCGCAAACTCCGGGACCTGCTCTCCCACTACTCCACCTTCCGCCTGCGCAATGAAGACTTCGAGCGGCCCGACCTGCTGGGGGCCGCCTACGAATACCTGATCAAGATGTTTGCCGATTCGGCCGGCAAGAAAGGGGGCGAGTTCTATACCCCCAGCGAGGTGGTGCAACTGCTGGTGGCCCTGCTGAAACCCCGTGGGGGGATGAGGGTCTACGACCCCACCTGCGGCTCCGGGGGAATGCTGATCCAGACCAGGAACTACCTGGCAACCCACGGCGAGAATCCCGCCAACCTGCAATTGTTCGGCCAGGAAATGAACCTGTCAACCTGGGCCATCTGCAAACTCAACATGTTCCTGCACGGCGTCCTCAGCGCCGACATCAGAAAAGGCGACACCCTGGGGGAGCCGCAGCACCTGGAGAACGGAGAACTGATGCGCTTTGACCGGGTGATTGCCAATCCCCCCTTCTCCCTGAAAAACTGGGGCCGTGACCTGGCCGAGCACGACGGCCATGGGCGGTATCGTTTCGGCATTCCCCCCAAGGACGCTGGCGATCTGGCCTTTGTGCAACACATGATCGCTTCCTTGAACCAGGCCGGCGTCATGGGTGTGGTGGCGCCCCACGGGGTTCTGTTTCGTGGTGGGGCGGAGGGGGAGATTCGGAAAGGCATCCTGGAGGACGACCTGATGGAAGCGGTGATCGGGCTACCGGCCGGGTTGTTCTACGGAACCGGGATCCCGGCGGCGCTGCTGATCATCAACAAGAACAAACCTCCCGAGCGACGGGGTAAGGTGCTTTTCATCAATGCTGAACTGGATTTCCAGGAAGGCAAGAATCAGAACATCCTGCGGGAACAAGACATTGAAAAAGTGGTACACTGCTTTGACGGCTACAACACAATCAAACGGTTCTCGCGGGTGGCCACCTTGCAAGACATCCGGGACAATCACCACAACCTCAACATCCGCCGCTACGCCGACACCTCCCCACCCCCGGAACCCTTTGACGTGGGCGGCATTCTCCACGGCGGCGTACCCATCAAGGAAATTCAAGACGAATACATCCAGGAAATTCTCGACGGCTTTGACGTGGGTTTGGCGCTGGTTCCCAAGGATGCCGAATACCTGCAATTCAAGGATGCCATCAAAGAGAAATCCCAGATCCGCCAACACCTGGGGGATGCTCCCGATGCCGTAATTCAGCAATTTGAACGGTGGTGGGACAAGTATGGGGTTTCACTGGCTCGGATTGATGCTGAAGTGCAAGAGGCGGAAGCCGTGATGCACGGGTTTTTGGAGGAGTTGGGTTATGAGTAGTCTCCACCTAAAATCACTCAAAGAACTCTGCAGGGTAAATCCAGAAACTCTCGATGACTCAACAAATCCTTGGAGCAAATTCCGATACATTGACCTGTCATCAGTAAGGAATCAAAAAATAGACTTATGCACTGAGGCACTGTCATTTAAACAACTACCGTCACGGGCGAGGAGAAAAATAAAACAAAACGACGTTCTCCTAGGTACCGTCAGACCCAATCTGAAAAACTTTGCTTTTATTGATTCAGAAGCAGATGATCTTGTCTGCTCTACGGGTTTTGCTGTACTACGCTCAAGAGAAAGAGAGTCAGATCCTAATTATATATTTCATGTCATCAACAGTGATTTTGTAGGCAGACAACTTAATGCTTTAGTCACTGGATCTAATTATCCAGCAGTGAATGCAAATCAAGTTGCGGAATTACTTCTACCTGCGCCCCCACTCCTCGAGCAGAAAAAGATCGCCGAGATACTTTCGGGGATTGATAAAATAATTGCAAGATATTCACAAAAGAGAGAAAAGCTATCAAAACTGCGATCAGCATTACGTAGCGATCTTCTCTCTGGTCGCAAAGGGAGTTGGGGTATGAGTGAATGGCCTTCTGAATTACATATGCAAACCCTGGGAGAGTCATGTGATATTCATGATTCAAAAAGGATTCCACTTAGTTCTGAACAAAGGCAGACCAGGAAGGGCGAATATCCTTATTATGGAGCAAATAACATTCAAGATTACATTGATGCCTATCTTTTCGATTTTGATGCTGTTTTGCTGGCAGAAGATGGTGGTTATTATGATGAATACCAGTCCAGGCCTATTGCCCAATTTGCAACTGGAAAATACTGGGTCAATAACCATGCTCACATTCTCACAGGCAAAACAGAGATGGACATAAGATTCTTGTTTTACTCTTTGATTCATAAAAACATCTTATCATACATCAATACTGGAACCAGATCCAAGCTCAATCAATCTGAATTAAAGCAAATTGAGATTCTAGTTCCCCCACTCCCCGAGCAGAAAAAGATCGCCGAGATACTTTCAGGGGTTGACCATCAGATGGCAACATTACTTGATGCAGAGAAAAAGTACGTCTCGCTGAAGCAAGCAATCGCAGCAGATCTCCTCTCCGGCCGCAAGCGGGTCAGTGTCTAACCATGACAAAGTGATTGCAGAAGCTTGTTTAGCTTTCTCATGGTTGGGTGCTTACTTACGATGATGCCAAAGCCTCAAAACTTGCCTCCACTACGGTCTTATGAGTCTTAGATTAAGTCTTAATTCTATTGGTTTGATCCTCTGTTGATATTTTTCTGATTGTGTAGTCCAATAAGAAATGTATAAGCCTGTATAGTTTTATGTATTTTCTTCCAAGCACTAAAAGAATCTTGAGACATATTAGCATATTCAAGAGCTTGATGCTTAAAATAATTCATACTTAAATTATAATCTGCATTGATACGAGCTTCTTGAAGAAGAACAAAATTAGATGCAACAAGCACTAATCTTTCATCAAGAGTATTTGTACCAAAAACAGAACTAAGGTCTTCTGATATTTGTCTTTTGGAAAATTGTTGTGCAACATTTTTCATGTTAGCATGTTGAAATGTGCGTGCAAGGTGATGTCTTAATGGAGCATAATCTTTTTTGCCAACACAAATGGATTTAATGGCTTCATTAACTAGTAAATGAAATAATGCATAATAAGAAGCTGATATAGATCGGCGAAGGTCAGCTTGAGCAGGTCTTTGTTTTGATCTTCCAGCCAGATGAAACGCTTGCTTTAAAAGGCCATGATGCAAAGTTCTTGGAATTGACATTTTTTATTCCTCAAAATCAGAAGGAATATGAAAATGAACATATACAAATCTTCTGTAATTTATTTTTTCTCCGATTAAATCGCGAACGATAGTGCGAATCTCTCTTCTTCTACCAAATCTAGTTTTTTCATCTTTAACATCATCATCATCTACTGTTCCATGTACATAAATAGCAGGATCATTTGAATTATCACGTTTAAATGCAACATTCCAGTTACTTACATAAGTAGGCAGCGAGTTTTTGATTTTATCAAGTTCTTCTTTAAGATAATTTTCAGAAATCCCTGGTTCTGCATCTTGCTCTGAAATCAATGGAGGCATTGCATTGGTAAGAGGCATTTTATGTAGGGCCTGATTAGACCCTGATATGGAGTGCATCGATGCTACACTATTAATCTATCTCTCGTCAAGCTCATGTGTGCCACTATTTTAACTGTCACTTTAGTGCTGAGTTCTCACCGTTGTCAAGTGCTCCAAGGTGCTTTGACTTTGAGAACTCTTGAAGTGATATGATCCTTAAATATAAAAAAGCACTTGCCAAATGGCCAGTGATAATATACGGTGGCGCCGTGTTTCTCAATTTCCTCCTGCTTCCTTCAACATGTAATCCTCATGACAAACGACGAGCGCAACCTGGTGGAGGCCCCCGCCCTTGAGCAACTCAAGGGGTTGGGATGGCGGCATCTCAACGGCGCCGCCCTTGCCCCTGCAAACTCCAACCATCGCGCCTCCCTCAAGGAGGTGGTTCTCACCCCCAATCTTGAGCAGGCCATCCGGCGCATCAACCCCTGGATCAGTGAGGAGAATCTCCGCAAGGTGGTTCGTGAGGTTACCCGGATCCGGGCCGCCACCTTGACGGAGGCCAACCGGTGGTTCTGGGAACGGCTCATCCAATACTTCAGCGTGGATCAGGATCTGGGCCGGGGCCGCAAAGGGCAGACCGTCAAGCTGATGGATTTTGACGCCCCGGAGAAGAACGAATTTCTTTGTGTGGATCAGTTCAGAGTCCAGGGTCCTGCCCAGCCCATTGTTCCCGACATCACTTTGTTTGTGAACGGGTTGCCGTTGGGGGTGATGGAGTGCAAGTCTCCCACCGTCACCAATCCCATGGGGGAAGGCATCGACCAACTGTGCCGTTACGCCAATCTGCGCCGGCCGGGCGCCACGGAAGGCTGTGAAAGGCTATTCCACTACAACCAGGTGATGATCGCCACCCATGGGGAGGGGGCACGGTTTGGCGGCATTTCCTCCCCAGTAGAACACTACCTGGAATGGAAAGACCCCTACCCTCTGGACCGGAAAGACCTGGGGGAATCGCCCACAGCCCAGCAGGTGTTGATCCAGGGGTTGCTTGCCCCCGGGAATTTCCTGGACCTGGTGCAGAACTTCACCGTCTTTGAAACGTCGAAGGGAGGCGGGCGGATCGTCAAGAAAGTGGCCCGTTATCAGCAGTTCCGGGCGGTTCGGAAGACTGTTGCCCGCCTCAAGGCGCAAGCGGATCGCAGGAGCAAGGGGGGCGTGGTCTGGCACACCCAGGGGTCGGGCAAGTCCCTCACCATGGTGTTCCTTACCCGCAAGATCAGGCGGGATCCGGCCCTGCGGGACCACAAGCTCGTCTTCCTGGTGGACCGCACCCAACTGGACAAGCAACTGACCGGCACGTTTCAGCAAACCCGAGGGGAGACCGTTCTTAAAGCCGGATCGGGGGAACGTCTCAGGGAATTGCTGGCCAGGGACGGGTCGGATCTGGTGGTCTCCACCATCCAGAAATTCATGGATGCCACCGGGGCGGCGCCCACCTGCCTCAACGACTCCGGGCGCATCATCGTGCTGGCGGACGAAGCCCACCGCACCCAATACGGATCCCTGGGGGGCGCCCTCAACGCCGCCCTGCCCAACGCCCCCAAGATCGCCTTCACGGGAACGCCCCTGATTGCCTCCGGGAAGACCACCAACGAGTTCGGCGCCTACATCGACACCTACACCATTGAGCAGGCGGTAGCGGACGGCGCCACGGTTCAGATTCTCTACGAAGGACGCCATGCCCGCACCAGGGTGACGGGGGACTCCCTGGATGCCCTGTTTGAAAGGTATTTCGCGGACAAGACCCCGGCGGAGAAGGAGGCCGTCAAAAGGAAATACGGCACGGAACAGGCCGTGCTGGAAGCGCCCCAACGCATTGAGGAGGTGGCCGAGGATCTGGTGAAACACTACCGGGAGCGCGTCCTTCCCAACGGTTTCAAGGCCATGGTGGTGACCTCCAGCAGGAGGGCCGCCGTGGCCTACAAGACGGCGCTGGACGCCATTCCCGATGCCCCTGAATCCGCCGTGGCGATCTCCGGCCACATCAACGACCCGGAGGACTGGGACCAGTGGACGGACCCCGCCGGTCACGGGAAGGCGGTGGAACACTTCAACCAGTCCCACCCCCTTTCCATCCTGATCGTCACGGATATGCTGCTGACGGGATTCGATGCCCCCGTCTGCCAGGTGATGTACCTGGATCGCAAGCTGACGGACCACGCCCTGTTGCAGGCCATCGCCCGGGTGAACCGCACCAAGGCGCAGAAGCGTTGTGGGTACGTGGTGGATTACGTGGGCCTCACCGACTATTTGGCGGAGGCGTTGCAGGTGTTCTCCTCCACCGACGTGCAGGGCGCCCTCCAGGACCTCAAGGACGAAATCCCCAAGCTCCAGGCGGCCCACACCAGGGTGAAGCGGCGCTTCAAGGGCGCTGACCTCCAGGACACGGAAGCCTGCGTCATCCTTCTGGCGGACGAACTGAAACGCCAGCAGTTCGAGGCGGATTTCAGGACCTTTGCCCGGCAAATGGAGATCGTCCTGCCGGATCCGGCCGCCAACCCTTTCCTGGCCGATCTCAAGGCGTTGGGCAAGGTGGTGATCCAGTGCCGCAACCGCTATCGGGATGAGCAGTTGAACATTGTCGGCTGCGGGGAGAAGGTGCGCACTCTCATTGAGAAGCACGTCCGCGCCGATGGGGTGGATCCCCGGGTGCCCCCCACCAAGCTCTTTGACGTGGAGTTTGAGCAGGTACTCGCCGCCCACGCCAACGACCGGGCCAGAGCGTCGGAGGTGGAACACGCCATCAGGGCCCACATCAAGGTCCATCTGGAGGAGGATCCCGAGTACTACGAGTCCCTGGCTCGCCGTCTGGAGGAGATCATCCGGAATCACGAGGACCGTTGGGAAGAATTGACCCGGCAACTGCTGCTGTTCCGGGACCGGATGGAGCAGGAGAAGACCCAGCAAGACGCCGACTTGGGACTCAGCGAAGACGAGGGCGCCTTCTACAGGATTCTGATGGCGCAGGTCAGCCGGGCGTCAGGTGATGCAGCCATGGATGAGGAGACCCGTCAGCGGGTGCTGCACCTGACCAGGGAACTGGTGGCCCTGTTGCGGGAGGCGCCCCGGATCGTCGGGTTCTTCGACAAGTGGAACGAGAAGGCCCGCATCAAGCAGGCGATCAAGCGAGCCATCCTTGAGCAGCCCTTTGGCTCCAGAGCCTTGGTGGATGCGGTTACGGAGCGGTTGATGGATCTTGCCAGGACCAAATGGTCCCGATGACGGCCATCCCGGAAGAGATTTTGGGTTTGCGGGTGATGGTGGTCCGCTCCATGAGGCGGACCGCTGCGCTCCACATCGTCGGCAATGAACTGCACGTGCGCATCCCGCAGCGCCTGGGGGATGAGCGGGTGGCAACGATTCTTCAGCAGAAGCGCCCCTGGATCCGGACCAGGGTGGCGGAATGGCAACCTGTTCCACCCCGTCGCCCCAGGGAACTGGTGAGCGGTGAATCCTTCCCCTACCTGGGGCGCAACTATCGCCTCAAGGTGCTGGAAGGGCATCGGGTGGGGGTCTGTCTGTCCAGGGGACACCTCAGGGCAACGGTGCGCCCAGGTGAACAGGGCGCCCAGCGGGAGCGAAGAATCCGGCAGTACCTGGAAAAATGGTATCGCGCCAGGGCATTGGAACGGCTACGGGAAAAGACCAACCGCTATGCCCGGCAGATGGGGGTGGCTCCAGCGGGCATCAGTGTTCGCAACTTCAAATCACGCTGGGGGTCCTGCAACAAAACAGGGTATCTGGTGTTCAACTGGAACATCATCAAGGCGCCCCATGCCATCGCCAACTACGTGGTGATCCATGAACTATGCCACCTCGTCCACCCCAACCACTCCAAGGATTTCTGGCGGTTGGTCAGCCGCCATGACGATGCCTATGGAGAGCACAGACAATGGCTGAAGGAGCGGGCTGATTTTCTATTGGGGGATTGAATTGGAGACGTGGCCCGGGCCTGCAACAAATAAGCGGCTATTGCAACTCTGCCGATAGGCGCCAAAACTCCACCTTGCACCTGATCTAACCGAGTTCTGGATAGCGAAGATCCATCGCCTAAGGAATTTCTGAAATAGGGGAACCAAGGCATGATTCAAGATTCCGGGTTCTGATTAGCCTGGGATGTTTCTAAAGAGCGGCCATAGCATCTCCTGTCTTGCAAATGGTTGGATTCTTGCCTGATTCAGCCTCAGCAGGCACACCGATCCCATGGGACTCACACCCTGCAGGACCGTGAGCGCAGCAGATTGGTGAATCCCAGCAGCAGGGCCAGCCGTTCTCGTTCTTCGCCAGAGCGCGGTAGCGGGTCTCGCTGTAACCAAACATCTGCTTCACATAGAAAAAGACGTGCTCCACTTTCTACGCTGGCCTGCTCAGGGCAACGCGCCATGTCACCTGACCACCCTCATGGGCTGCGCTTCTCAATCCCCCGATACCCCGCATCACCCCAGACACGCTCTCCTCCCCATGGAGCAACTGCTCCCCAGGCCTCGGGTCATGCACGGTGGCAGCGGGGCGCCAGACTATGCGCCAGTCCGCTTTGCTCAGCCACGCCAATAGGCAGCTTCATGCCGAAGCGCCCCTGCTTCCCGCTTCCCCTTCCTGGGCTGCCCCATCTCGGAATCACTTCTCCACTGCGGTTCTTCATTGAGGACGGCGCTGCAAGGATCTGGCATCCGGAATCCCCCTTCCTTAGCAGGGCAGCAGCGCCACAATGAGTGAGCAGCCAGCGAAGGCCAGCCCCTGCTTTGCACCATGTTGTGGCCTTCTCTTCCGATGTTGCCCTGCACCCTGCAGGGGCCGGCCGGGGAAGGAACGCAGCCCACAGGGGCGGCGCCTGGCGCAACTGGGCTGACCCGTTCTTGAACCGAGCCATGGCGCTGGCGGCCTGATGCCTTACTGGCCAACCCAACGACTCTTCAATTGCGCAACCCCAACATGACAAATGACGTGGTCGAGCATGCCGGGGATGGCGTCTATGCTGACCGGCAACCCTGCCCTGCGCCCCGGAGACCCTCCCCTCCCCGTTAGCCCGCTCCTCCCCCTCGTCATTTCCTCCCTTTTCCTCGTTACTTCCCCTGGCTATGGGTCCTGAGCCTAGAGTCAGTCATGGTAAGGGGGTTAAGCGTGACCTTGGTCACTTCACTGAAGCAGCTTCTGCGCGGTCAACCGGCTGCGGCTGGTGGGAGCAAGCAGCCATCCTGGCCCGGCCTGGCGGCCCATTACCGGAGTTGGCTCCCCGTTGACGACAACACCCCCATCGTCACCCTGCTGGAAGGCAACACACCGTTGCTGCGGGCGCCCGCCCTGGAGAAGCGGATTGGCCGGGGCGTGCGGGTGTTTCTGAAGGTGGACGGCCTCAATCCCACCGGCAGCTTCAAGGATCGGGGCATGACCCTGGCCATCAGCAAGGCCAGGGAAGCGGGGGCAACGGCCGTGATCTGCGCCAGCACGGGCAATACGTCGGCAGCCGCAGCCGCCTATGCCCGACGTGGGGGGCTGCGGGCGTTTGCCGTCATCCCGGACGGTTACGTGGCCAAGGGCAAGTTGGCCCAGGCGTTGCTGTACGGCGCCGAAGTGCTGGCCATCCGGGGGAACTTCGACCAAGCCCTTGCCGTCACCCAGGATCTGGCGGAGCGCTACCCCGTCACCTTGGTGAACTCCATCAATCCCTATCGGCTTCAGGGACAGAAAACGGCTGCATTCGAAGTGGTGGATGCTCTGGGGGATGCGCCGGACCGGCTCTGTATTCCCATGGGGAATGCCGGCAACATCAGCGCCTACTGGATGGGATTCCAGGAGTACAGGAAGGCCGGTCGGAGCCGGAAGCTTCCCGTGATGTGTGGATTTCAGGCCAGTGGTTCCGCCCCCCTGGTGCTGGGATCTCCCGTGGCCGACCCCACCACGATGGCCACCGCCATCCGCATCGGCAACCCGGCCAACTGGGACAAGGCCCTGACCGTACGGGAAGAGAGCGGCGGGTGTTTCAGGTCCGTCAGCGACGGGGAGATCCTGGCGGCTTACCAGGTGCTGGCCGGGGAGGAGGGGGTGTTCTGTGAACCGGCCAGCGCTGCCTCCGTTGCCGGAATGCTCAAGTACGCCGCCGAGATTCCCCCGGAGGCTCAGGTTGTCTGCATTCTCACCGGGAACGGTCTCAAGGACCCGACCACGGCGCTGGAAAACAACCACGGCAATCTTCACAGAGACCTGGCGCCGGATCCGGACGTGGTGGCCCGGCTGATGGGGCTGTCCTGACCCCGTCAAAGGCTTTTTCAAGTCAAAGGCTTTTCAGAAAGTGCCTGGAAAAAGACGCCGTCTGCAAATTGCCACATACTCGGCCTGGGCTTCAAACCCCAGGTGACGGCGGGCCAGGCTTTGGGCCGCCACCAGGGTGGAGCCGCTGCCGGCAAAAGGGTCCAGCACCAACTGACCTTCACGGGTGGTCAAGGCGATGAGGGCCTGCAGCAGCCGCAGGGGTTTCTGGGTGGGGTGAAGACCCGCCTCCGCTGTGGGCAGGCTGACCTGCAGCACGTTATCCGGGGTGTCGGCAAAACGGAGGAAGCCGTCCTGGCAATAGGCGCCCACCCCGTGCTGCAACACGTTATCGGCAATGGTGGAACCCAGCCTGTAGGGCTTGATGAACCAGAGAATGGGTTCATAGGTGGGGCGTAGATTTCCCACCCGCCAACCCTGCCATTGGGCGCCGGTCTCCCGTTGGCCGCGCCGGTCGTAGATGGCGCTGAGACGTTGGGCCCGGTGGGGAGCTTTGCCCCGCAGCCAGGCCAGGCTGTCCTTCACGCAAAAGCCCGCATCTTCCAGGGCGCAGGCGCAGCGGTGGGCCAGGCGGCGCCCGGCAAACACCAGGGCGCTGGCCCCCGGCTTGAGCACCCGATACCACTGGGATGCCCAGGAGGCGCACCACCGGCCGTAGTCTCCGGGAATGCGGCGATCCGCGGCAGACCAGCCGTTGATCGGCTTCCGCCGCCGCCGGAACACGCCCCCTGCCGCCCGCTGGGCAGGGCTGCGCCCCAGGTAGGCGGAATTGGTGTTGTGGTGGAGTACGTCCCAATGGTCGGCGCCGATGCCGTAGGGAATATCACTGAGGATCAGATGGACCGATTCCGAGGGCACCGCCTGGATCAACTCCAGGGTGTTTCCCTGGATAATCCCTGCCGGCCCCTCCTGGTCCCCGGTCCTGGGCAAGAGCTCCATGGCCAGCCATTGCGTGTACGCTCCAGCCTATGGCCCGGATCCATGGGCGGGATGGCGGCAACAGGCCAGGGCCAAGGGTCCATCCGGCCTTACGGTTGGCAGCGGTTTGCCCACAGCGGGTGTTGTCCTTTCCGCCGGATTCCGTTGCCCTGGTCCACGAATGGTTCAGCCCCTGGGCCGTGGGGGGCGCCGAGGCGGTGGTGCGGGAACTGGATCAGCTTCTGGCGCCCCGGTTGTACGCCCTGGTGGACGGGGAGTCCCGGCGGCCGGGCAGTTGGCTGGCGGGGCGTTCCGTGACCACCAGCTTCATTCAGCGGCTCCCCTGGGGTGTGCGCCGGGTGCAACTCTACCTGTCCCTGCTGCCTCTGGCGGTGGAACAGTTGGACCTGAGCGGCCATCCCCTGGTGGTGAGCAGCAGCCATCTGGTGGCCAAAGGGGTCCTCACCGGACCGGACCAACTCCACGTGAGCTACGTCCATAGCCCGCCCCGCTACGCCTGGGATCAGATGAACGTCTACCTGCGCCGGAGCGCCCTGGCCAGGGGGCCGTTGGGGCCGTGGATCCGCTGGCAGCTCCATCAACTACGCCAATGGGATCACCTCAGCGCCCAGCGGGTGGACGTGCTGGTGGCCAACTCCCGTTTCACGGCGCGGCGTATCTGGCGCTGTTGGCGTCGGCGCAGCGTGGTGATTCACCCCCCGGTGGCGGTGGAGCGCTTCCACTGGCAGCAATCCCGTTCGGACTTCTACCTGTGTCTGGGGCGGTTGGTGGCCTATAAGCGGGTGGATCTGGTGGTGGAGGCCTTCAACCGTTGCCGTCTGCCCCTGGTGGTGGTGGGGGATGGGCCGGAGCGGCAACGGCTCCAGCGGCAAGCCGGTCCCACGGTCCGGCTGGTGGGCCGGCGGAGCGCCCACCAGGTGGAGGACCTGTTGGGGCGGTGTCGGGCGTTGGTCCATGCCGGTGTGGAGGACTTCGGCATTGCGCCCGTGGAGGCCATGGCCGCCGGCGCCCCTGTCATTGCCCTGGGGCAAGGTGGCCTTCTGGATTCCGTACGTTGCCACCGCCAGGATCCGGCCACCGCCACAGGGTTGCTGTTTGATCGACCCTGCTCCCGCCTGCTGGCGGAGGCCGCCCGCCACTTTGAAGACCAGCGCCTGTGGCAACAGTTGCCGGCGGAACGGTTGCGGCGACAGGCGGAGCAGTTTTCCCGACAGCGGTTTCATGGGCGGATGGGGGCGCTGCTGGCCAGGAGTTGGCGGCGGTTCCAAAAAGCCTGTTCCCGTGTCCCCCAGGCCCCTTAGACTGGTTCAGCCATTGCCTGTGCTCCATGGACATCCGGGCGCTGCCGCCTATGGATCGCCGGCCCCGCGTCCATGGCTGCTCCCGGCAGGCGGAGATCCGGGCAACGCCCCAGGGGATTGACCTGATTGACTTGGCGGCGCGAGTGCTCCGCAGTCAACGGCTCAAGCGCCTGATGGACATCACGGTGGCGGCCCTGGCCCTGGTGGTGGGCATCCCCCTGTTTCTGGTGGTGGCGCTGGTGGTCCGGCGCAGTTCCCCGGGGGGACTGTTCTATGTGCAGCGCCGCCTGGGGCGGGGGCACAAGCCGTTTGGCTGCATCAAGTTCCGCACCATGGTGCATGGGGCGGACCGGCAACTGCGCAAGACCCTGAAAACCTCTGCCCGACTGCAGGAGGATTTCCGTCGTGGCTTCAAGCTCAAGAACGACCCCCGCATCACCTCTGTTGGGCACATGCTGCGGCGCACCAGCCTGGATGAACTGCCCCAGTTTCTCAACATCCTGCGGGGGGAAATGAGCCTGGTGGGCCCCCGGCCCATTGTGCGGGCGGAGGTGGAGCGCTACGGGGACGCCATTGACCGGGTGCTGTCCGTCCGTCCGGGTTTGACAGGGCTCTGGCAGGTGTCCGGCCGCAACAACCTCACCTATGCCCAGCGGGTGGCCCTGGATTTGCACTACGTGTCCCGGCGGTCTCTGGTGCTGGATCTGGTGATTCTCTGGCGCACCCTGGGGGTGGTGCTCTCCCCCAGGGACAACGGCGCTTACTGAAATCCAGCCAGCCCCGGCGCCCGTTCCATCAACAAGCAAGGGCACCCGCCAGCGCCAGCCACAGCAGCAGCCCCCGGCGGGTCAACTGCACCATGGCCACCACACTGGCTGGCTGGGGATCCGGATAACCCATGCCCAACAGGGGCTTATCCCGCTCCTGCCGGCCATAGCGGTTGCGCCCCCCCAACCGCACCCCGACGGCATGGGCATAGGCCGCCATGGAGACACCGGCATTGGGGGAGGGATCCGCGGCCCCCTCCCGCCGCGCCATGGTCAACAACCACCAGGGCCGCCCCAGCATTATCCCCAGGCTCAGCGCCGCCAGGCGGCAGGGCAGCCACACCATCCCGTCCTCCAGCCGGGCCGCGGCGGTCCCCAGCCAGCGCAGAGTTCCCTGCCGATAGCCCACCATGGAATCCATGGTGCTCACCGCCTTGAAGCCCCAACCCATGGCCAAGGGGCCTGGCGCCGTGTCCCCAAAACCTGCCTGAAGACCCACCCCCACAAGGATCCAGAACAGGGGGGCAAAGGCCCCGTCAACGGCGTTTTCGCTGGCGCTTTCCGCCGCGCCCCGCAGGATGTCACGGTGACCCAGGTGGGTCACGTCCCGCCCCACAATCCTGGCCAGGGCTTGGCGGGCCCCGGGCAGATCAGGGACGGGCTCCAGCCGGGTCAGCACCGCCGTAACCCGCTGGGCCAGGCTGCGTCCCGCCAGACAGCTTGCCACCGCCAGGACGAGGCAGGGGATGCCCAGGGGCGGCCAGCGTCGTGCGCCCCACTCCACGGCCATGCCCGCCCCCACGGCCAACAGCAGCATGGTGGCGGCCACTACCACCCCGGCCAGTTGCAGGCGGCGGGGTTGTTGGCGGCACCATGGCTCCAGCCCACGGCGCAACCGGTTGATGCCCCAACCCATGACCTGCACCGGATGGGGCCATGCCAGCGGATCCCCCACCAGCCAATCCAGGCCACTGGCGGCCACCACCAAGCCCCAGCCCGTCAGGGGGGACACAGGAGCGAACCGCACGCAACGGCGTCAGGCCGCCTTCAACCAACTGAACATGGACCGGAGTCGGTGGCCCACCGCTTCCACGGGATGATCCTGGTCCTGTTTCCGCATGGCCTTCATCCGGGGTTTGCCCGCGTCGCACTCCGCCACGAACTGCCTGGCAAAGGCGCCGTCCTGGATTTCCGCCAGCAGACGCCGCATCTCCGCTCTGGTGTCGTCGGTGATCAGGCGGGGGCCACTGACGTAATCACCGTATTCCGCGGTGTTGGAGATGGAATCCCGCATGGCCGTCAGCCCCCCCTTCACCATCAGATCCACAATCAGCTTCACCTCATGGAGGCATTCGAAATAGGCCAGTTCCGGCTGATAGCCCGCCTCCACCAGAGTTTCAAAGCCGGCCTTCACCAGGGCGCTCAGGCCGCCGCAGAGCACCGCCTGCTCGCCAAACAGGTCCGTCTCCGTCTCTTCCTTGAAACTGGTTTCCAGGATACCCGCCCGGGTGGCGCCGATGCCTTTGGCGTAGGCCATGGCCAGGGCGCGGGCCCGACCGGAAGCATCCTGGGCAATGGCAAAGAGGGCCGGAACCCCCTGGCCGTTTTCATACTCCCAGCGCACCGTATGGCCCGGCCCCTTGGGGGCAATCATCACTACGTCCACGTCCGTGGGCGGCACAACCAGTTGAAAACGAATGTTGAAGCCGTGGGCAAAGCTGAGCACCTTGCCCGCGGTGAGGTGGGGCGCCACGGAGGCTTCATAGACCTGCTTCTGCACCTCGTCCGGCAGCAACAGCATGATCCAGTCCGCCCGGGCTGCCGCCTCCTGCACCGACGTCACCTCCAGGCCATCCGCCCGGGCTTTGACGGCGGAGCGGCTCCCCTCGTAGAGGCCGACAATCACCTTCACCCCGCTGTCCCTGAGATTGAGGGCATGGGCATGGCCCTGGGAGCCATAGCCGATGATGGCCACCGTCTTTGCGTTCAAGACCGAGAGGTCAGCGTCGTTGTCGTAAAAAAGGTTGGCCATCGAAAAGGAACCGGACCCCAGTGGAGAATTGCCAATTTTAAGCAGTTTCAGGCCAAGACGTCCTGGCAGAGAATCTGCATCACGCTGAGGATGGTGCGACTCTCCAGGATGTTGAGACCGTTGATCTCGGCGAGACGGATGAGAAAGCTCACCTCGTCGTGGTTGATCTCCCCGTCACTGGCAACGATCTTGCAGGCCACGGCAAAGGCGGTGAGTTGCTGACCGGGGCTCAAGGCCGTCGTCGCTTCCGCCAACAGGGCGTCTCGTCCGTCCTTGCGGTGCCGGTCCCACAGTTGATCAACGAGGGCGGTCCATTCCTCCTCTTCCAGGGTGTTGTAGGGGTGGCGATTGTGCAGTTCCTCGAAAAAGGCGTTCCTCTCCACGTCGCTGGTGTCCAGATCGGACCACACGGCACAATGGCCCACGGCGGCAAAGGCGGTTTTGAGATCCAAGGAAGGAAGACAGGCTGAGCGCATTTCGCTCTAGCAGCGTTACCCCTGACTTGCCATGGTCATGGACCCACTATTAAGAATCCCCTGACGATTGCTCGGGGCCGGCCCGGGTGTGGGCATCCTCTGCGCCCTCTTTGCCTGGGTCAGCCCCTACGCCTCACTGGGGTGGGCAATGACCCGGTCGATCAGGCCATAGACCTTGGCCTCCTCTGCGCCCATGAAGAAGTCCCGGTCCGAGTCCTTGGCCACCTTCTCCACGGGTTGGTTGCACATGGCCGCCAGTTCCCGGTTGAGACTGTCCCGGTTGCGGAGGATTTCCCTGGCCTCGATGGCAATGTCACTGGCCTGCCCCTGGGCGCCGCTGCTGGGCTGGTGAATCATGATGCGGCTGTGGGGCAGCGCCGAGCGTTTGCCCTTCGTGCCGGCCGCCAGAAGAAACGCCCCCATGCTGGCGGCCTGGCCCACGCAGATGGTGACCACGTCGGACTTCACGTAGCGGATGGTGTCGCAGATGGCCATGCCGGCCGTGACGGAGCCACCCGGCGAGTTGATGTAGAGGTAGATGGGCTTGGTGGTGTCGGAATCCAGATACAGCATGTTGGCCACCAGGGCATTGGCCACCGCGTCGGTGACCTCGGAGCCCAGAAACAGGATCCGCTCCACCCCGAGGCGGGTGTAGATATCCACCCAGCGCTCAAACTGACTGCCGGGCAAGCGATAGGGGACGCTGGGGGTTCCGATGGGCATGGGATCAAGAGGTGGTGAGGGAACAGGCGGGTTGGGGCTAGAGGCTGGGGGGCGGCGGAGCGGCGGGCAGATCCTTTCTGCTGGTGAGCACCCGGTCAATCAGGCCGTACTCCTTGGCTTCCGCCGCGGTCATGTAGGTCATGCGGTCGGAATCCCGGCTCAACTCCTCCACGGTGTGCCCCGTGTTGGCGGCCAGGATGTTCAGCATGGTGCGCTTGTTGTGGAGCACCTCCCGGGCGCGAATCTGGATGTCGCTGGCCTGACCCCGGGCGCCGCTGCGGGGCTGGTGGAGCACGATGGAGGCATGGGGCAGGGCGGCTCGATACCCCTTGGCCCCGGCGGAGAGAATCATGGCGGCCGTGCCCATGGCCTGGCCGATGCAGATGGTGTGGACCGGCGGCTTCACGTAGCGGAGGGTGTCGCAGACGGCAAAGGCCTCGGTCTCGAAGCCAACGGCCTCGCCCGAGTACCAGCTTGTGCCGGTGGAGTTGATGTAGAAGAAAATGGGCTTGTCGGGATTGTCGAACTCCAGGTAGAGCAACTGGGCGATGATGAGCTCGGTCACGTCCAGCCCCAGTTGCTGCTTCACCTGGTCGTCGGAGAAGAGGGGCAGACCCAGGTAGATGATGCGCTCCCGCAGCAGCAGGGAAGGCAGGTCAGGGGGCGGCGTGCGCAGGACACTGGTCTCCGCCGTCTCGTAGGCGGTGGAGATGGTCTGGGTGATGGAAGCGGTGACTCCTCGGGGCATCTCGTGCTTTTGCCCATCCGGGCCGTTGCGTGGGGAGTAGCCTAGCGAGTTGAGAGGCGCTCATGGCGCTGGCGGGGTTTTGGGTGAGTTCGCCGCTGTGACGGTGGGAGGCTGCGCATTGGGGGGCTGCTGAACTGGGCAATAGCAGACTCTCACTTGCCTTCTCGTAGCAAGGCTTCTTAGAAAGGCCCGGCGGCGCATTGGACCAGAAGGAATTTTCCAGCCTTTCTGTAACTATCTATGCCTCCCACAATGGCCAATCAGGACTTTCTTACTTTCGTCATGCCAAGCGAATCGAATGGAATATTTTTTACCCTGGGGAGAATATTTTCTACCAAATACAGATTCGGCAGCTTGGGAGGTGCGTAGTGATCCCTCGCCACTTTCCTTCATTTTCAGCATTTCATCTCGAAAGCTAGTGCCAAGCTTCCGAAGCAGATCAAAGAGTTGATCGATCTTGTCTGGATTGAAATCTTTATGCTTCGTAGCTGACTCAAAAGCCTGTGGTAATATCTCCAAAGAATCAGAAAGCAACTCCTTGGCGGCATATAGGCAATCAGGACACTTGAAATGTTTTATAGCTTTGCTTGACTCTTGATCTTTTAATCGGTCTTTCTCTTCTGCAGATGCCTTAGGTAATTGATTTTTCATCTTATCCTTATATTCTTTCAATTCATCTTCACATTTCTCTGGACGTATCGAAAGCTCCTGCTGTAGATCATTTAGAGCTTTTTCATTTTCACCATCGATGTATTGGCTAATCGTTTTTAAATTATTGTCAAGACCATCGATTTTATTTGCTAGATCATTTTGACTATTAGTCAATTCATGAATTTTACTATCAACACATTCTTGCAATTTTGCGTCTAATTCTTTGGTACTGCTATTCAATTCCATAAAATCAGATTGAATTGTCTCTAGACTTGTACTGATCATATCTATTTTACTCTCCAGATTTGTTTTGCTTTCCAAGGTACGACTCAGCTCCTGGATCCCTTCTTGTGACGTTGCCTCTGATTTTGGCAGTTTTCCCTCTAATGTCTTGATACTGCTATCCAGTTCTGCAAAAGCAGATTTCATTATTTCATCGTCTCGCTTGTCTTTGGAAGCAAGCTTTACGCCGACCGCCGCGCCACCTGCTGCTGCAATGAAGCTTAACACCCCAACCCCTGCTCCACCCCAGCCTCAAGTGTTCCTGTTCTGTGCGTTGGCACTCTCGGCGGGGAGGAGAAAGAGAAGGCCAGCCACAGCAGAACCGGCCAACAGGCGGCGCGGGGGAAGAGGCATGGATTTCACCGATCACGAGATGAACAGGGAACTGAGTTTAGCTGCTAACGACTGCGGCGGCCCCGATTCCCAGGCCGAGGGGAAGGCTGGTTTGGCTCTGAGGATCCCGTCTCGGGGCTGAGTTGGCCGAACACCATGCGGCCGGAATTGGTTTGCAGAGCGCCGGTGATGGTCACGTTTCTTGATTGGCCGATGAGGGCTTTGGCGTTATCCACCACCACCATGGTGCCGTCCTCCAGGTAGGCGATGGCCTGCCCAGGTTCCTTGCCCTGGCGCACCAGCTTCAGGGTGAACTGATCCCCCGGCTGCGCCTCGGGCCGCAGGGCCACCACCAACTCGCTCAAGCTGAGCACCTGGATGTTGCGCAGACGCCCCACCTGGGCCAGGGTGTAGTCCGTGGTGATGAGGATGCCGCTGGCATCACTGGTGAGTTGCAGCAGTTTCTCGTCCACGGTCTCGCCGTCGTAGCGGGTGCTGTTGGTGACGATGCGGCGACCGTAGTCCCGGCGCAGGGCGGACAGACTGTCCAGACCCCGGCGGCCCCGGCTGCGTTTTTCCCCTTTCCCGGAATCCGCCAGGGTTTGCAACTCCTCCAGAACCACCTGGGGGATAATCACCTGGCCCTCCAGCAGACCGGAGTCCAGAAGGGGGCCAATGCGCCCGTCAATGGCGGCGCTGGTGTCAAGGATTTTGGGTGCGGAGCGCTGCACCAGACCCTCTTCCAGCAGCAGGGTTTCACTGCTGGCGGATCCCAGCAGGCGGCGCAGGGCTTGTCCCCGCAGTTGACCCACCGTGAGGCCGGCCACCCCCAGCGCCAGGTTCGCCAGCACCAGGGCAACGGGCTTGACCCACGGCAACGACTCCGGCAAGGGGAGCAGCAGCAACGGCGCCGCCAGCAGATTGGCCAGCACCAACCCCAGGCTGAGACCGGCGGCGCGAATCAGCAGAATGTCCCAGGGAAGTTGACGTTCCTCGGCCCGGAG
Organism: Cyanobacteria bacterium MAG CAR3_bin_5; assembly: GCA_026709085.1. Classification (GTDB taxonomy): domain Bacteria; phylum Cyanobacteriota; class Cyanobacteriia; order PCC-6307; family Cyanobiaceae; genus Synechococcus_B. The sequence goes on from JAPOTR010000050.1 coordinate 94,300, forward strand.
GCAGGTGCGCACCTGCTGGACCAGCAGGGCCATGAGCAGCCCCAGCACCACCCCGAAGCCGATCAGCCAGGGCCAGGGGCGCTCCAGGGTGTTGATCAGCGGCAGGATGCGCTCCGAGAACAATGCGTTGACTGCCTGCCTGTCCTGAAGGCTGGGGATTCCTTCGCTCAAGCGGTCCATGGCTGCACCCCTTGATTCAGGTGGACTCCTGCTTCACGGCCTGCCGACGCAGGGGTGGGCTGACGGGTTCCACGTCCGTTTAACCTCTTCGTCACTCCAGCGGCGAGGGCGCCTGCGTGCTGCTTGATCACGTGGCTGTCCTGGGGGATGCAAACCCCGCCCCTGGGGGCGGCTTCTCGTATTAGCATCGAAGAGCGGGGGCCAACCTCGGCGAGTGAGACCCTTGCTCCAAACGCTGCAGAAGCCATTATGGCACACAACCTGTGCTACCGCTACAGGCTTGATCCGCGCCCGCAACGGGCCTTGACCCAAACGTTTGGCTGGGGCCGGGCCTCCCTATGGCTCATCTGAGGGAAGGGGGCCCGGCCCTGCAGTTGAGGGGGCAGGCCATGGCTGCTTCGCAACCGCGCAGCGCCTATGTGCACCTTCCTTTTTGCCACCGCCGTTGTTTTTACTGCGATTTTCCCGTTGTTCCCCTGGGGGATCGGGCGGATGGAGCCACGTCCCGCTCCGTGGCGGAGTACTTGCGATGGCTGGAGGAGGAAATCGCCAGTAGCCCGCCGGGGCCGCCCCTTTCCACTGTTTATCTCGGCGGCGGCACCCCCTCCCTGCTGAGCGCCACCCAGGCGGCTTGGCTGTTGACCTTGTTGCACACCCGGTTTGGTCTGGCTCCTGGCGCAGAGATCACCATGGAACTGGACCCGGACGACGTGTGTGCCGAGCGACTGGAGGGCTACCATGCAGCGGGCGTGAACCGCGTCAGCCTTGGGGCCCAGAGCTTTGACAACGGGCTTCTGGCGGCCATGGGGCGCCGCCACAACCGCCGGCATATCGAGACCGCCGTGGCGCTGCTGAAGGCCGAAGGGCTGTTCCGCTGGAGCCTGGATCTGATCTCCGGCCTGCCGGGGCTCACCCCGGCCCTCTGGGAAGCAACCCTGGACCAGGCCTTGTCCCTGTCTCCGCCCCATGTGTCCATCTATGACCTCACCATTGGCGAGGGAACGGTCTTTGACCGCTGGCTGACCCAGGGGCGTCTGTCCCTGCCTCCGGAGACCGCCACCGGGGCCATGCTGGATCGGGCGGCCCGGCAGCTGGAGGCGGTCGGCTTACGGCGCTACGAGATTTCCAGTTATGCCCGGCCCGGCCATGCCTGTCGTCACAATCGGGTGTACTGGGGAGGCGGTCACTGGTGGGGCTTTGGCATGGGGGCCACCAGCAGCGTGGCGGGACGACGGCTCACCCGCCCCCGCACCCGTGGCGGTTATCAAGCATGGCTCCATGGGCCCCGGGGCAGTGCCCAACCCCCCGCCAGCCCCGGGGAGCGCCTGGAGGATTTGCTGATCACGGGACTGCGCCGCAGTGAAGGGGTGAACCGCCAGCGGTTGGCACAACAGTGCCCCGTGCCGCTGGCAGCCTTGATGACCCTTTCTCCACGGCTGGAGAGGGACCGGGTCCAGGGCCTGCTGTGCTGTGAAGGACCCTATCTGCGCCTGAGTCAGCCCCGGGGTTTTCTCCTCAGCAATCAGGTGTTGGCGGATTGCCTTCTTTGGGTGGATGAGCTGTTTGCCCCCGGTGGCGCTGCTCATGACACCAGCCTTGCAGCGCCTGCCTGAACATCTCTGCCCCCTGGAGCCGTGGCTTCACGAAGGGGGGCTGTCTGGTGGTGAGTCCCAGCAGGTCCGCCGTCACCAGAATCTGACCGTCACAGTCCGGGCCGGCGCCGATGCCAATCACGGGAATGTCCAGTTCCCGCCGCAGCCGACCGGCCAACACCGCCGGGACGTGTTCCAACACCAGGGCAAAGCACCCCTGTTGCTGAAGATCCAGGGCTTTCTGCCGCAACTGCTCCTGATCCGGGGCATTGCATGCCTGACGACCCCAGCCCAGGCGATGGACGGACTGGGGCGTCAGCCCCAGGTGGCCCATCACCGGGATGCCGGTCCGCACCAGCCGGCTGATCACCGCCATGGTTTCCGGCTCAGCCCCCTCCAGCTTGATCGCCTGACATGGGGTTTCCTTGAGAAAACGACCCGCCGCGGCCACAGCCTGCTCCGCGCCACACTGATAGCTCAGGAACGGCAGATCCGCCACCAGCAGGGGCCGATGGATGGCTCGACCCACTGCCTGGGCATGATGAACCATGGCGCCCAGGGAAACGGGCAGTGTTGTGGGATGCCCCAGGCTCACCATGGCCAGGGAGTCCCCCACCAGGGCCATGTCACACCCTGAGGCCTCCACCCAAGCGCCGCTCAAGGCATCCCAAGCGGTCAGGGCTGTGATGATGCGCCCCTGCCGCTTGTAATTCTGCAAATCCCGAATCGTGAGAGGCAAATGGCGTCCTGACCCTGCAGATGCTATTATTGACGCGACTCGGACCCATGCGCTCCAGACGCCCAAACCTGGTCAGAGCCGGAAGGCGGCAGCCACACGGGATGCTCGGGATTGGCGTGGACTCCGGGTCACCTTTCTTTGGCGACGGGTGACGGTCCTTCCGATGGCGATCATCTCGTCTGGCCGGGATTGCGCGGCAGATGATCCACCCCCGTTCGCGCCGCCCTGCCGTTGGCCATCCCGTTGCTGGGCGCCGCTGCATCCATGGACAGGGGGTGTTGGTTGCGAAGAGGACGCCGCCTCTCCTGGAGGAAGTAGGGAATCTTTGCCCCATGCTCATCAGGGGAAGGCAAGAATCCGTCTTCCTGCTCTCCCGTCACGTTCTTCTGTGGGCTCGATGACTTGCCAGCGTGGGCGGCTTGTTGTGGCCCATCATCGAGGTTGCGCTCAAAGCCTGTTGCAATCACCGTAACCACAACCTCTCCTTCAACGGAATCATCCTGCACCGCACCCACGATAATGTTGGCGTTGGGATCAACCATATCCGTAATCACCTCTGAAGCCTCCGTCAGATCGTCCAGGGTCATGTCCTGCCCACCGGTAACGTTGATGATGCAGCCCTTGGCGCCGTGAATCTCCTTGCACTCCAGCAAATCGTTGTTAATCGCCGCCAGAGAAGCCTCCCTGGCCCGGGAGCGACCCGACCCTCTGCCGATGCCCAGGAGCGCCGTGCCGGCGTCCTTCATTACGGAATGGACATCGGCAAAGTCCACGTTCACCAGGCCTGGCTGGGTAATGATGTCGCTGATGCCCTTCACCCCCCGAAAGAGGATATCATCGGCGATGCTGAAGACGTCTTGCAGCCGTCCCCCTGGCATCTCGGCACTGCGAAGCTGATCGTTGGGAATCACGATCAGGGTGTCCGTATGGGCAGATAGCTCCTTGATCCCTTGCTCCGCCTGGGAGGCCCGACGGCGGCCCTCAAACCTGAACGGTTTCGTGACAATGGCTACTGTCAGGGCGCCAGCTTCCCTGGCCATCTCGGACACCACGGGTGCGGCGCCGGTTCCTGTGCCGCCTCCCATGCCGGCCGCGATGAAGACCAGGTTGGCCCCTTCCATGATTCCCTCGATCTCCGAACGGGACTCCTCGGCCGATTTCTTGCCCATGGAAGGGTTGCCTCCCGCACCCAGACCTTGGGTCAGCCGTTGACCAAGCTGAAGGAGGTTCTCGGCTGACGAACTGAGCAGAGCCTGGGCATCGGTGTTGAGAACCCAATGGTCCACCCCCTGCAAATCGCTGTTGATCATCCGATTGACAGCGTTGCCGCCGCCACCGCCCACACCCACGACACGGATACGGGCATTCTGGGCTGGAACGATTCTGGGAGTCTGCTTTACGTGCTGTTCATAGCCACTGTCACGATCCATGCCACAATGGAGTAATTGAGCTTAGAAGGCCAGCCTAGCAGAGGGACTTAAGATTGGATCACCATTGTCAAGCCTCTAATGGCTAAGAGAAAATGAAGAATCCGAGTAAGCGCTGCGGCAGCTACTTTTACACTTTAGAATCTCACGTCACGTCACGTCACGTCACGTCACGTCACTCATTATGGCGCCCGGCTGTTTTGGCGGCCAACCGGCTATCCTTGGGGCGGCAAATTCTACAATATCATCTACATCGCTCTCCCCCACCATGTCACGGGTCACTGATCCTGATCTTGAGACAGGCCAAGTTGGGGTTGATCAGGATCGTGCAGGTCAATATAGGCATAGGGGAACGGTGGCCCGCCCTTCTCCAGGTGGGCATGAAGATGGTCCATGACGACCAGCTTGCGGGAAAGACGGTCCGGCCGGCCAAGGCGCACCTCCCCCAGAGTTCCGTATGTGCCCAGCACCAAATGCCCGTCTGCCGTGATCCGGACGGTATGCGCCGACGTCTCCAGACGCTCCAGGCCCGAGAAGAGTTGAGTCAGTATTCCCGGCAGTTCCGGCCCCCAGAAATCCGCCAGAACCAGAATATGGTTCCTGACCACGGGAGCATGATCCGGTTGCTGTTGAGGGTCAAAGCCGGCCCAGTTGAACCGGTGGTCCAGGAGTCCGTGCTCCACCCGATCCCCCAGGGAACGCCGCGCCCAGGCCTGGGCGGCCCTGTTCTCCAGGCTGACCACCACCTGCGGTGGCGCCAGGGTCCGCCGTACCTGGGCGTGGACTGTGGGGGACACCAGGCGCTGCAAGTCCTGCTGTACGGCCCTGGGGTCAACCGCAAGCAAGGGGGTCGGCAGTCGAAGTGCGCTGGCGGCAGCCAGCAACTCCCCGTGTTCCTGGCGCGATGCGCCATGGACCACCACCTGATCCGGCGTCTCAAGCCACCAGCTTTTCTCCACCAGCACCCAGGCCAGTCCCACCGCACCGCCACTGACCACCAGGAGGCGCCACAACCGGGTTAGCCGCCGGCGCCACGGGTGATGCTCTCCCCCCCGGGCTGCTGCCCCCTGGGGCAGGGGTGGCGTGCCGGCCCGGGACCGGGTGGGTCTCTGTGACGGACCCATGCCGGAACGGAACCTCACAGTTGACAGCGGATCCGGGACATCAACTCATCCACCCACAGGCGCGCCCTTACGGCGTCACTGAAGGGAATGTCCAGGCTTTGACCGTTCGCAACCAGCCGCAGACGGCAGGGACCGGATGCCTCGTCGGTGAGGGGAACGTCACCCGAGCGATCCGCCATCAGTTCGCAAAGCTCCAGGTGATTCACCGCAATATCTCCCGCCAACTCGATGCCTTTGGGGCCTATCGGCCCCCAACTGATCCGACCGTCCTGGAGGCGCATGGCCGTGGCGGCATCCAGCCTGGCCAGTTCAGCGCCTTGGACCCAACCCTGAAACAATGCCTGGCGCCGTCGCTCCAGCCAGCCGAGGGCGGTCAGGACCACAAAGATCACCAGCAGGGGAAGCCAGAGCAAACCTTCTCGCATGACAATTCAGTGGGCTGGGGTGAAGTTTCTCCGCTGATGGCGTACCTGGGCAAGTTCAATCAAGCGATGCACAAGCTCCTCGGTCGGGATGCCGCTGGCCTGCCACAGCAGAGGATACATGCTCTGGCTCGTAAAGCCCGGCATGGTATTGATCTCGTTCACGTAGAGCATCCCGTTCTCCTCCTGGTAGAAGAAGTCCACACGGCCGAGGCCATAGGCGCCGATCACCCGGGTTGCCTGAACCGCCAGCCGCTGAACCCGGTCATGGACCGCCTGGGGCACGGAAGCGGGGATCACCAGGGAGCTATGGCCGGGAGAGTATTTGGCGGTGTAGTCATACCATTCGGCGTCGTACAGGATCTCGCCAACGACAGAGGCGTTGAGGGTTGCGTCCCCCAGCACAGCGCATTCCAGTTCCCGCGCTGTAACGGCTGCTTCAACGATCAGGCGATCATCCAGTCGGGCCGCGGCCCGGAGCCCCGCCAGCAGCGCCTCGCAATCCCCGGCTTTGCTGATGCCCACAGAGGAGCCCAGGTTGGCCGGCTTGACGAAGCAGGGATAGCCCAGGTGTTGCTCCACATGGTTCACCAGTTCGTCGAGTTCGTCGGGGCGCCTTAACCCGTCGGCGGTGGCGCAGACATGACTGACCTGGGGCAGGCCGGCCCCTGCAAAGGCTGCCTTCATGGCTTGTTTGTCCATGCCCACGGCGGCCCCCAGCACCCCCGTGCCCACAAAAGCCTGACCCAGCAACGTGAAGAGCCCTTGAACCGTGCCGTCCTCTCCGTTGGGACCATGGAGCACGGGAAACCATACATCCACCTGACGGGCGGTGGTGGGCAGCCTGGCTCCAGGGTCTTCGGACCCTGCCGGCATTGTGCCGTCGCCGGAGAGGGCCGCCGCTGCCCCCTCTCCCGTCAGCCACCGACCGTCACGGGTGATGTAGTGGGGAATCAACCGGTAGCGCTGACGATTGGCCCCTGTGGCGAGGGCATCGGCAACGGTGCGGGCCGAGAGAATGGACACCGCATGTTCACCGGAGCATCCCCCGAACACCAGGCCCACCCTGGTGGCCGTTGCTTGTGGCATGGGGCTGGGCAAGGGGCGTGATTGCACTGCTTCGGACCCTATCAGGGGGAAGGCGTCCCGCTTCCCGCCGTTGCCCCGGACGTGGACAGGGAACAGCCGCTGAGGGAGAAGGGCCGCACCCCCTCAATGCGCACGGGAACAAGATCCCCGGGACCATGGCCGGCGGCCGGCAGAAACACCAGCCGGTTGCCCCGGGTGCGGCCCATCAACTGTCGGGGATCCTTGGGGTTGGGCCCTTCCACCAGCACCTCCGCCACCTGCCGGGCATAGCGTTGGTTGCGGTGGCGGGCGCAGCGTTCCGCGCAAGCATTGAGGCGGCGCAGGCGGTCCACCTTCACAGCCTCCGGCGCCTGGTCTGCCCGGGTTGCGGCAGGGGTGTTGGGGCGGGGTGAATAGGCTGCGGTATTGAGCTGGTCAAAGCCGATTTCTTCCACCAGCGCCATGGTGTTCCGGAACTGCGCTTCCGTTTCCCCGGGGAAACCCACAATGGCATCGGCGCTGAGGGCGGCCTCCGGCATGTACTGGCGAATGGTCCGGATGATGCGGCGGTAGCGGCTCGCCGTGTAGCCCCGGGCCATATGACGCAACACCTGGTCGTCTCCGCTTTGGAACGGAATATGGAAGTGTTCGCACACCTTGGGCAGGTCCCGACAGGCGGCAATCAGCCGCTCGGTGAAGTAGCGGGGGTGACTGGTGGCAAAGCGGATCCGGGCAATTCCCTCCACGTCGTGGATGAAGTACAGCAAGTCGGTGAGGGTGTGGCGACGGCGCCCGGAGGGGGTGATGCCCGGCAAGTCACGGCCATAGGCATCGATGTTCTGGCCCAGGAGGGTGATCTCCCGATAGCCTTGCCGGGCAAGGGCCTCGATCTCGCTGCGAATGGCCTGCGGTGTGCGGGACTGCTCGCGGCCCCGGGTGGCGGGAACCACGCAGTAGGTGCAGCGCTCGTTGCAGCCGTAGATCACGTTGACCCAGGCCGTGACCGTGCTCTCCCGCCGCGGCTTGGCGAGGTCCTCCAGGATGTGATGCTCCGCGGTGGCCACCACCTGGTGGCCGCTCTCCACCTGCTCCAGCAAGCTGCCCAGGCGGTTGGCGTGTTGTGGTCCCATTACCAGGTCCAGTTCCGGCACGCGGCGCAGCAGGCTTTCCCCCTCCTGCTGGGCCACGCAGCCGGCCACCACCAGGGTGAGATGGGGGTTGTGTCGCTTGCGCTGCGCCTGGCGGCCCAGATAGCTGTAGACCTTCTGCTCGGCGGTGTCCCGGATGGAGCAGGTGTTGTAAATCACCAGGTCGGCAGCCAGTTCGTCGTCTTCATGCCGATAGCCCATGGCCTCCAGGATGCCGGCCATGCGCTCGGAATCCGCCTTGTTCATCTGGCAACCGAAGGTTGTGATGGCATAGCGGCGGCTTGTGGCGGGGGGATGAGCAGCAGGGGCCGATGGGGACATCAGGAACCGGGGGCGTGTTTTTCTATTCTTCCCCAATTGCTGCGCCAGCGGCGCCCACCTGCACCCCGGTCTCCATGCAAGGTTGCTGCCGTCCCTTCCGGATTGATCGCCTGGTCCCCCTCACCATCAGCCGCGGCCAGACCCGCTGCCTGGAGCGGCTGATGGTGGAAATCAACCACGAGGGCATCACCGGCCTCGGGGAGACCGGCCCTGTTGACACAGGCCATCACCACTACAGCCGTGAAACCGTGGCCGCAGAACTGGCGCGGCTCTGGCCCCGACTGGAACCCTATGCTCCTGACCAGTGGCAACGGTGTGAACCGCTGCTTGCCCCCCTCTCCCCCCCGGCCCGCTGTGGGGTGGATCTGGCGCTCCGGGACTGGTGGGGAAAATCCCTGGGACAGCCCCTTTGGCGTCTCTGGGGCCTGGATCGGCAGCGCTGTGGAGCCACCAGCGTGACCGTGGGCCTGGGCTCCGTGGAGACGGTGCGACAACGGCTGCGGCAATGGTTTGACCAGGTGCGTCCCAGCCGCATCAAGCTGAAACTCGGCAGCCCCCGGGGCCTGGACCATGATCGCCAGCTTGTGCAGGCCACGGTGGAGGAACTGGAGCGTTGGCCCGGATCCGTGGACGTGCAGATTGACGCCAACGGGGGCTGGGATCTGACCCAGGCCATGGTGATGGCCCCGTGGTTACGCGATCAAGGGGCAGTGCTGCTGGAGCAGCCTCTCCCTGCAGCCCCCGACGACCATGAGGGGTATGCTGCCCTGCATCCCCACTGCCCCCTCCCCCTGGTGGTGGATGAAAGCTGCTGGACCATCCAGGACCTGATCCGCCTCGCCCCCCACGTGGACGGGGTGAACCTGAAGCTCCTCAAGCACGGTGGTCTGAGCCGGACCTTGCTCATGGCCCGGGTGGCCCGAGAGTTGGGCCTTCAACTGATGCTGGGCTGTTATGGGGATACCAGCCTGCTCAACGGCGCCGCCGCCCAGTTGCTCCCCTTGATTCGATGGCCCGACCTGGACAGCCACCTTAATCTGCGCCATGACCCCTTCCTGGGTCTTGAGCGACTGCGGGACGTAATCCGGCCCAGCACTGCCCCCGGTCTGGGCATTCAACTTGCCAAACCCCTCCAATGCTGAGCGCCTCCGCCCCCCTGGTTCTTCTCCAGCACGGTGGTCTGTGCAGCCTCCTCGGCAAGACCGGTCTTGCCATGCTGCGTTATCGCCGTGGTCCCATCGTGGCGGTCGTTGACCCCGATAACGCCGGGGCCCGGTTGGTTGAGATTACAGGGATTCCCCACCCGGCGCCGGTGGTGGCCAATCTGGAGGCGGCCCTGCCCATGGGGCCTACGGTGGCCGCCATCGGCCTGGCCCCCTCCGGTGGGCGGATTCCAGCGGCGGTGCGCCGGGACATGGAGGCTGCCCTGGCCGCGGGCCTGAGCCTGGCCAACGGTCTTCACACCCCCATGGCCGATGATCCCCGGTTACGGGCATTGCTGCATCCCGACCGCTGGATCTGGGACCTGCGCCGTGAACCCGATACGTTGCGGGTTGGCGCGGCCCGGGCCGCCCGCAGCCCTGCCCGACGGGTGTTGTTCGTGGGAACCGATATGGCTGTAGGCAAGATGAGCGCCGCTTTGGAGTTGCGCCAGGCCGGTATCAACCAGGGGTTGGCCATGAACTTTGTGGCCACGGGTCAGGCCGGCATCCTGATCAGCGGCGGGGGCATTGCCCTGGATGCGGTGCGGGTGGACTACGCGGCCGGCGCCGTAGAGGCGGCGGTGCTGGAGGCCGGCGCCGCGGCCGACTGGGTGCTGGTGGAAGGCCAAGGCTCCCTGCTGCACCCGGGTTCCACCGCCACCCTCCCCCTGTTGCGGGGCAGTCAGCCCACCGATCTGGTGTTGGTGCATCGGGCCGGACAGCACAAGCTTCTCTCCCTGGCCCCTGACGGTCCCCCCATTGCCATCCCCCCCCTGCCCCAGGTGGTGAAGCTTTACGAGACCGTGGCTGCCGTGGCCTGCCCTGCTCTGTCCACCCCCTGCCGGGTGCGGGCCATTGCCCTGAATACGGGCCGCCTCCAGCCGGAAGAGGCCCGGTCCGCCATCACCGCCACCCGGGAGGAGACGGGCCTGTTCTGTGACGACCCTGTGCGCTTCGGCGGGGCGGCGCTCCTGAGCCAACTTCAGGGGCCTTCCTTCACCAGGGCGCCGTTGGCCGGGTTGTAAGGGCGAGTTCCGGAGAAGAGGCTCCCCTGTCCGCCGCGCATCACCCCGGAGAAAGTTGCAAAAGGGCTGGTCTTGAGCGCCGGTCAACAGGGAGAGCCCGCCGGTGAGCGCTGCGGGGAACAACCATGAAGGCATGCATCAGGGCAAGACGGCGGGCTGACCATGGCAACCGCCCTGAGCAGCCGGACCCTGTAGCACAGAAGATTCAGCGGGGAACCTTGGCCAGCGTCTCCATGAGTTTCCGTAGCTCATCGAACCTTCTGTTCTGCTCTGCTTTCAGTTCGTCAAACCTTCTGTTCTGCTCTGCTTTCAGTTCGTCAAGTCTTCTGTTCTGCTCTGCTTTCAGATCCTCAAGTCTTCTGTTCTGCTCTGTTTTCAGTTCATCAAACCCTCTGGTGGTGGCTGCTTCAAGACTGTCAATTCGCTTGCTGACCTGGTTCACAAGCTGGTTGATCAGTAGTCCCACCACCGCCACAACAATCGCTGGCGTGAACCATTGATCGAGATCAGGGGGAAGGGCAGGCATGGGAAAGAAGCGGCTCATGCCACACTACCAAGGTCACGCCACGCTACAGGGTTCAGGGAGAACGGGGCGGTTGCGGCGCCGCCGCGGAAGGGGGCTATCCCTTGACGGCCGTTGACTGCCTGGCCGGATCCGTCAACGCCAGGATCAGGTCCTGCTGCTTGTCAAACCGTCTTTCTATGCGCTCAAAGCCTTCTTTCACGTCGCTACGCAGATCTTTCATGTCGCTACGCAGGTTGTTCACCCTTTGCCATAGCAGCGCCAGACCGATCAGCATCAGGGAAGCGGTGGGCAGTGTTGGGAGCAGGGGCGCGAGGAAGGCGTTCATCGGCGCGAAGCGGGCTCGTACCAAACTACCAGGATTCAAGGGGAACCTGCCCCCTGAAGGGCGGGGCTTTTGACCGATGCCTTTCCCGTCAACGTGTTTGGAGTGTCCTGCAGCCTGAACCCAGGCTTCCCGATGGCCTCCATTGTCGCCCCGTTACTCCCTACCCTTGCCCCTGCCACCTTGATCCTCGTTGGCTTCCTGCTCCTATGGCAACCCATGAACCACCTGCAGGACTACGCAAAGAACGGCTTTGAGCGGATGGACAAAGGGTTTGAGCGGATGGAGAGACAGCTTGACAAGCAGCAGGACTTGATTCTGGCCCTGACGGATCCGGCCAGACGCTCCACCATGTCCAAGTAGCCCGTTGCCCTGGCCCGGCCTGATCCGTTCGGCGGCCGCTGACAGCGGCGCGGGCAGCCGGACCTTACTTCCTGACGGTCACCATGCTCTCCACCAGGCGATCCACGTTCTCGCCCAGCGCTTTTGTGTCGGCCCGCATCTCCCGCATTTCTTCCCGCTGGCGCGCCTCGCTGATCTTCATGTCTTCCCGCTGGCGCGCCTCCATGGCCTTGAGCGCCTCCTGCTGCCGGGCTTCGCTGGCCTTCAGGTATTCCCGCATCTCCCGCATTTCTTCCCGCTGGCGCGCCTCCATGGCCTTGAGCGCCTCCTGCTGCCGGGCTTCGCTGGCCTTCAGGTATTCCCGCAT
>JAPOTR010000067.1 GCA_026709085.1 Cyanobacteria bacterium MAG CAR3_bin_5
TCACGAACGCTTCCTATTCCCTGAAGAGGTCCTCCCACGTGGTAACGCTCTCTAATCCTTCCCTCGGCGGTAGCCTGGACCAGGACTCCACCGGCTACGCTTGGTGGGCTGGAAACGCCCGCCTCATCAATCTTTCCGGCCGCCTTCTGGGAGCTCATGTTGCCCACGCCGGCCTGATGGTCTTCTGGGCCGGAGCCATGATGCTCTTCGAGGTGAGTCATTATACCGCCGACAAGCCCATGTATGAGCAGGGCTTCCTCTGCTTCCCCCACGTGGCCCTTCTGGGCTACGGGGTTGGGCCCGGCGGTGAGGTGACCAGCCTCTACCCGTTCTTTGTGGTGGGTGTACTGCATCTGGTGTCCTCGGCCGTCCTGGGCATCGGTGGCCTCTACCATGCCCTGCGCGGTCCTGACATTCTGGAGAACTATTCGGTCTTCTTTTCCCAGGACTGGCGCGACAAGAATCAGATGACCAACATCATTGGCTATCACCTGATTCTTCTGGGGGTGGGCTGCCTCCTGCTGGTCTTCAAGGCCATGTTCTTTGGCGGTGTGTACGACACCTGGGCCCCTGGCGGTGGAGATGTGCGCATGATCACCAATCCAACCCTGAATCCTGCGGTCATCTTCGGCTACCTGGCCCGTTCCCCCTGGGGGGGCGAGGGCTGGATTGTCGGGGTGGACAACATGGAAGACATTATCGGTGGCCACATCTGGCTGGGGATCACCTGCATCTTTGGCGGCATCTGGCATGTGCTCACCAAGCCCTTTGGCTGGGTGCGCCGGGCCTTCATCTGGAACGGTGAAGCCTACCTGAGCTACAGCCTGGGCGCCTTGAGCCTGATGAGCTTCATTGCCTCCACGTTCATCTGGTTCAACAACACTGCTTATCCGTCCGAGTTCTGGGGTCCCACCAACGCTGAGGCCTCCCAGTCCCAATCCTTCACCTTCCTGGTGCGGGACCAGCGCCTGGGCGCCAACATCGGTTCGGCCATGGGGCCTACCGGCCTGGGCAAGTATCTGATGCGCTCTCCCACCGGTGAGATCATCTTTGGCGGTGAGACCATGCGCTTCTGGGATTTCCGTGGTCCATGGCTGGAACCTCTGCGGGGTCCCAACGGCCTCAGCCTGGAGAAGCTGCAGAACGACATCCAACCCTGGCAGGTGCGTCGTGCAGCGGAGTACATGACCCATGCCCCCAATGCCTCCATCAACTCCGTGGGGGGCATCATCACCGAGCCCAACGCGGTGAACTACGTGAACCTGCGCCAATGGCTGGGTGGGGCTCAGTTTGTTCTGGCCTTCTTCTTCCTGGTGGGTCACCTCTGGCATGCCGGGCGCGCCAGAGCCGCTGCGGCCGGCTTTGAGAAGGGCATCGACCGGGAGGCTGAACCGGTTCTGGCCATGCCTGATCTGGACTAGCCCTTCCCAGTGGCCAGGCTCCCTTGAGCAACCACAGCCCCCGTTCAGGGGGCTTTTTTGCCGTTTACGTCCAGTGACCACAGCGCAGCCAAGCTGAAACCCCACTCCACCAGGTGATGCCGTAGCCAAGGCAGGCTCAAGCCCATCACGTTGGAGGCACAGCCCTCAATAGCATCAATCAGCAGGCCACCACGCCCCTCCAGGGCAAAGGCGCCAGCACAGCCCAGGGGTTCGCCCGTGGCTACATAGTGTTGGATGGTGGCATCGTCCACAGGGGCAAACCGTATCCGGGTCACCACGTCACCGTGGCAAGACCGCTCCCGACCACTATCGAGAAGGCAGTGACCCGTGTAGAGTTCCCCTTCCCTGCCGGCCAGAGCTCGCCAACGCTGGATGGCCTCGTCTGGGGATGTGGGCTTGCCTTGAACGACTCCCTCGAAGACCAATACGGAGTCACACCCCAGCACCAGAGGTCCCGGATGGGGCAAGCGCTCCAGAACGGTTCCGGCTTTTCCCCGGGCCAGGGCGGTGACCAACCGACCCGGCTCCATCGTTCTGGGGAGACGATCTTCATCAAAACCACTGACCTTCACCCGGCAGGGGATGCGGGCCTGCTCCAGCAGACGGCGACGGGAGGGGGAAGCCGAGGCCAGAATCAATGGAAACGGTTGTGGAGACGATGAGGACATCACAAGTGAGCGCGAGCCGCTCTGAGATTGTCCATTCCTGTGGTCATGGATCTTGCCATTGAGAGGCAGGCGGCCCGGCGCGCCGACCGCGCCGCCCGCTGTAGCCCCTTGCACCGCCGCTGCTTTGCCGTCTTGCAGGAGGGGGCTGTGAGCCTGGCCGAGCTTTGCACTGCGGACTCCCCCTTTACCACCAGACCCTTGACTGAGGCGCAAGCGGATCAACTGGTGCGTTGGCTGCTGCGGGTGGGTTTGGTGCGCCGGGAGGTGGACGGCCAGGGATTGACGGATCGGGTGCGGCTCACGCCCCTGGGCCGTCGGGTGGTGGCCGCCTGGCCGGAGCAGGGCCGCCCCCCGGTCTCGTTGCAGGAACGCTGGCGCAACGGGTTACGGCGCTGGCTCAGCATCTGGTCATGACTGCGCCGTCACCGCCCCCCATCATGGTTCTCGGCACCAGCAGCGGAGTGGGCAAGTCCCTGATCACGGCAGGATTATGTCGACTGTTGCAGCGTCGTGGGGAGCAGCCGGTTCCCTTCAAGGGGCAGAACATGAGCCTCAACGGCTACGTGGATCAAGACGGAGGTGAGATGGCCTATGCCCAGGCCATGCAGGCCTGGGCCGCCGGGCTGCCCCCTTGCGCAGCCATGAATCCGGTGTTGCTGAAGCCCCAGGGAGATGGCAGCAGCGAGGTGATCCATCTGGGGCGCTCGGCGGGAGTCTGCCGGGCGGAAGATTACTACCGGGACTGGTTCCGGCCCGGTTGGCTGGCCATTCGCCAAGGGCTGGACGTCTGCCGGAAGCGGCAAGGACGGCTTGTGCTGGAGGGGGCCGGCAGCCCGGTGGAGATGAACCTGCAAGCACGGGACCTGACCAATCTGCGGCTGGCCCAGTTTTTACGGGCCCGTTGTGTTCTGGTGGCTGACATTGAGCGGGGCGGGGTGTTCGCCCAGATCGTCGGCACGGTCCAGTTGTTGCGACCCGTGGAGCGCTCCCTGATGGCGGGCTTGCTGATCAACCGCTTCCGTGGCCAGCGCAGCTTGTTTGACGAGGGCCGCGTCTGGCTGGAGCAGCGCACCGGCCTGCCGGTGCTGGGTGTTCTCCCCTGGCTGGGGGAACGGTTCCCACCGGAAGACTCCCTGGATCTTCTGGAGCGCCAAGCCCGCAAGCCCGGGGCCGAGTTGCGTCTGGCGGTGCTGCGCCTGCCGTCCATCAGCAACTTTTCCGACATGGATCCCCTGGCTGCAGAAGCCACGGTTCAACTGGATTGGCTGCTGCCCACGGACACCGTGGATCAGTACGATGCCGTGCTGCTGCCCGGCAGCAAGCAAACCATGGCGGATCTCAAGGCCATGCAGGCGGCCAGGATGGATGAACGCCTGCAACGGTACGTTGCCGCCGGCGGGGCGGTGCTGGCCATCTGTGGCGGCTTGCAGATGCTGGGGCAACGGCTCCACGATCCCCATGGTCTGGAGGCGGAGACGCCAGGGGCCATGGAAGGGCTGGGGCTGTTGCCCCTGGTAACCACGTTCGAGCCCGGCAAGACGCAACGTCAGTGGACCGCCACTGCCACGTGGCCCCAACCCGGGCAACCCTGCACGGGTTTTGAACTCCACCATGGCCGGACAACTGCACCGATCCATGGCGCCCAGCCCCTGTACACTCAACCCGGCCTGGGCTGGGTGAGTCCCTGCGGCCGGGTAGTGGGCACCTACCTGCACGGCTGTCTGGAGGTGGGATCATGGCGTCGCCACTGGCTCAATCGGCTGCGGAGCCGTCGCGGCTTGCCCCCCTTGCCCACAGCCGTTCCCCACCATGCCGCCCAGAGGGATCGGCTCCTGGATCGTCTTGCCGATGCCCTGGCGGAAGATGTCAATCTGGAACCCTTGTTGCGCTGATCGTCATGTCCCCATCCTCATCCTCCTCCCCTGAACAGGCTCCCGTGTGCTGGGAGGACGGGGATCCCGTATCCATTGCGGTGGGCACCCCCTGGCTGACGGCAGCGCAGATGCTGGGTCACACCATTCCCACGGGTTGTCTTTACGGAAGCTGTGGCGCCTGCGAGATCGAAGTGAACGGCCATGTGGTGCGCGCCTGCATCAGCAGCGTGTGTGGATCCCCAGGGGTCCTGAAGGTGGAGTTGGCCACGGATCCCTACTGGTGACGGTGGGCAGTCAGTGGCCCCAGGGAGTGGAGTGGCCGTGAACACGCGCCACAGACCATGCAGCGGCGAGATCTGTTGAATCTGGGGATGGGCGCCTCTGTGTTCAGCGTGGCGGCAGGCCGGTCGTCCTGCCCTCGGCGCCGGGAAAGACAACGGCATGGAACCCCTCCGGGCCTGCATCCCCGGAGGGGTTCCACTACAGGTTCTGTTGGACGGCAATGCCCGGTTTGCGGATTTCGAGACCCGCTACCGACAGGCATCCTCCGAGGCGGCACAGCACGTCTCTTGGCCCGGTACTGGCAAGACAACTGCCACTTGGCGAGTTCTGTGCTGGTAGAAGGTCAGGCGCCATGGGCCGGGATCATCACCTGTGCGGATTCCCGGGCGCCACCCGGTTGGATCTTTGACGCGAACCCCGGCCAGTTGTTTGTTGTGCGCAGTGCCGGCAACACCGCATTTGACGACGGGGCGGCTTCCTTCCATGGAATATGCCGTGGCCAACCTGGGTGTCTCTCTAATCATGGTGCTGGGCCATAGCGGTTGTAGCGCTGTCTCGGCCGCCCTGGGAAGCCAGCCCCTGACTCCCCTGTTGAAGCAGTTGGCGCAGCCCATTCGCGCCTCCTTCACCAGCCGTGCAAGACCCGGAAGAGGCTCTTGAATCTGAAACCTGCCCGGAAGGGTGATGGCTTATTCAATCTCAACGAGCCAACTGCCCTGGTAGGCAGGAATCTGTACCTGGCCCGGTGCCGTGGCATAGCCGTTGAACTGGTAAAACCCTGTTGCCGGATTGCGCATTTTCAACTCCACTACAATGGTCTCGGACTGGGGGATGGGCCTATCGGGCGTCACTCTGACTACCCCCGGCCTCAACTCGTTCACCTCTGACAAGGTAAAATAGTCCTGACACCGGGTTTGGGTTCCGAAAAATATGGTATTCTGAACGCAATCGCGACCTATTTTCATGCTATTAACATCAATTTTTCCACGCCACTTGTCAAAGATTTCCGGTGCTTCAACGATCATCTCCAAAATAGTGTGTTTCCTGATCTTTTCAGGGAGAATAAGCTTCAAATTCGACCGCCGCCGGGGTTGATCGTTGCTGATTCGGTAATCAAGACTAACGTAGCCAGGGTCCCGCTTCCAGCGGAACTCCAGCAAGCTGGTTTGTGCCAGAGAAGGAACAGAAAGGGGAAGCAGGACAAGGCCAGCGGCCAGAGCAAGGAAACGATTCATGGACAAGAGGCCAAAACACCTTGTGGGATAGCCATTTTCCCACTTTAGCCCTGCCGTTGGGCTTTGTCAATGTGTCGATCACCAAGCTGCACATTGACCGTGGGACAGGCCATGGCAGGCTTTCTGCTAAGCTTGCCGGGATCCAACCTTGCCAGGGACCTGCCTGGGAGCAACAACGCCATGAATGTTCATGATTCCATTCTTGACCTGATTGGCAACACCCCCCTGGTGCGGCTTCAGCGAATTCCGGCTCCAGGCTGCAAAAATGAAATTCTCTGTAAGCTTGAATCCTTTAACCCAACAGCCTCTGTCAAGGATAGAATATCCATTTCCATGATTCATCAGGCTGAGAAAGACGGTCTGATTTCCCCCTCCTCCACAACACTCATCGAGCCCACAAGTGGCAACACCGGGATTGCCCTGGCCATGGTGGCTGCCGCCAAGGGATATTCCATTATTCTGGTGATGCCGGATTCCATGAGTGTTGAACGCCGCGCCATGCTGCGGGCCTACGGCGCCTGTCTGGAATTGACTCCCGGCAGCGAGGGCATGGCCGGAGCCCTGCATCGGGCCAACGAGCTTTTGCAGGAGATTCCCAATGGATTTCAATTGCAGCAGTTCAGCAATCCAGCCAACCCGGGGATTCACACCAGCACCACGGCAGAAGAACTGTGGAAGGATACCGATGGTCGGATTGATGTTCTTGTGGCCGGGGTGGGGACCGGAGGCACCATCACGGGCTGTGCCGCTGTCCTGAAACAGCGTAAACCGGGATTGATGGCTGTTGCCGTGGAGCCTGCAGGCAGTCCGGTCCTCTCGGGAGGAAAGCCGGGACGCCATGGGATCCAGGGTATTGGCGCCGGCTTTGTTCCCGATATTCTTGACCAAAGCCTGATTGACGAGGTCATGACCGTGGGGGACGAGGACGCCATGCAGATGGGCCGTCGACTGGCGCGGGAAGAGGGGCTGCTCAGTGGCGTGAGCAGTGGCGCCACCGTGGCGGCCGCCTTGCGCCTGGCGGCTCGTCCCCAGTTGCAGGGCAAGCTCATCGTTGCCGTCCTGGCCAGCTTCGGTGAACGCTACCTGAGCACCCCCATGTTTTCCGGAGACGCTGCGTCTCCATCAGGAGCACTGCTCTGATGACCAGGGACTTTTACAGGGAACTGGGACTGTCCCCCGCGGCAACGGCAGCGGAAATCAAGGTTGCCTATCGTCAACTGGTGAAGCGCCACCATCCCGACGCCGGCGGCGACGCCCAACGGATTGTTGCCATCAATGTTGCCTATGGTGTGCTGAGCCAGGCGGAGACACGCCAAGCCTACGACGCGACTCAGCAAGAGAGTCACCAAAAGCGTACAATCAACTATGGCCACAGCCGGAAGAAGTCGCGACGATCATCTTCCTCTCCCTGTCCCAATCCAACTATGGAGGCATATCAATGGCTCCGTGTGGTGTTTGACCCTGCCAATCGCCAGCTTTCCAGAATTATTACCCCGTTTCCTGGGAAATTGCGCGCCCTTTCTGCTAATCTTTATGATGACAAGAGAATGACTGTTTTCTGTCACTATATTTCAGACAGCCAACGGCGGGTTGATCTCGCACAAGTCGTTTACCAAAATTGTTATCCACCACCTGCTCTTGCAGATCTCTCCACCGATCTCTACCGGTGTTTTGGCTATGTCCAGGAAGGATTGTCCCAGCTTAATTTCTACACCATGGGTTATGTAGATGACTATTTGCGGGATGGCCGTGAGGTGATGCGTCTGGCCCGACAGTTGCGCTATGACCTTCAGCAAAGGCGGCGCCACCTTCACTTATAACTCCAATTCCTGGATAAGAATTTCCTTGGATACTCTCCATGGAGGGGGAACGGCGCCAATCCTCCCCCTCCCCCCCTCTCCACTCCCTCAGCCTCTCCTTCTTCTCCCTCTTCTGATGCGATGGGGCAGCGGTGGCTGAGCCCTGAGAGAGGGAGCATCTCGCCCTGTATCCCAACCCGCTGCAACCGCAGAAGATGGTCCACTTGGGGTCATGGGAAGTTGCCACCACGCCCCTTGCGGACTCCGTACCATGGGGACGTGTGGAAACGGCCAATGGTCAACGATCCCTTGCAGAATCTGCGGTTGCAGATGCTCAACGATGTCCTGCCGGTTGGTCTGGGGGCTGTGGCCCGGCTGCGCTCAGCCCGGGCCGGAGAACTGTTCAACGATCTGGCCAGAGGACAGGACGGCGTTGCCAACCTGCGCCAGGACGGGGAAGAAGATGCCCGCCAACTGCGAGACCTCCTGGATCAACTGTCTCCCGGCCTGGGCAATCCGGTGGTGGAGGTGGACGTGGAGGTGCAACAGTCCCGGTCTGACGATCCGTCCGGCCAGGGGGAGGATATTCAGGAACTACAGGAGCGCCTGGCGCTGATGGCGGAGCGGGTGGCCCAACTCAAAGCGGCTCTGCCCGTCGCCGGAACGCAGTCTTGATGATCGGCGCGACGCCCCTGAAAAGGCAGTTGTCACGCCAGGCGGGACTTGATCCAGGCAAATACAGACTGGCGCTGGCGCTGGTGCTGGTGCTGGCGCTGGTTCTCAGTGGACGGCTCTTCTGGCTCCAGATCATTCAGGGGGAGCAGAATCGTGTGCGGGCCCAAGAAAATAGCGTGCGGTTGGACCCCAGCCAGCCCATTCGGGGGCAGATGCTGGATCGCCATGGGGAGACGCTGGTCGCCAGCCATCTGGTCCACAAGCTTTACGTGTGGCCCAAGCAGGCAGGTGGTCCCAACTGGCATCACCTGCGCCAGCGCCTCAGCGCCCTGCTGGATGTGCCGGAGGAAGAACTGGAGCAACGGCGGGCCAACTCTCGCCCAGGGAACTACCGCATTGCCCTGACGGATGTGCTCACCCCGGCCCAGACCATCAAGCTACTGGAGCAGATCGATGAGTTTCAGGGGGCGGAGGTGGGTGTGGACTACCTGCGGGCCTACCCCCACGGCACGATGGCGGCCCACGCCCTGGGCTACACCAGTCCCGTCACCGATGAGGAGTTAGCCTATCTGGCGCGCCAAGGCTACCAGATCCAGGACCGCATTGGCCGCACCGGCCTGGAAGCCGCCTATGAGCAACACCTGCGGGGGCGGTGGGGGGGGCGTACGCTGGAGGTGAGCGCCAACGGGAACGTGCAGCGTCCACTGGGGGAGAAGCCCTCCGTGCCGGGTAAGGATTTGCAACTCACCCTGGACCTTGCCCTGCAGCAGGCGGCGGAGAAGGCAATTGCCAAGTACCCCGTGGGCGCCATCGTGGCCATGAATCCACAGGACGGGGCGATTCTGGCCATGGTGAGCCGCCCCGCCTACGACCCCAACTTCTTCTCCCAACTGGTCAAGCCCCAGGCACAGTTGGATGTCTTGTTTCGTTCCAGCGCCCTGCCCATGTTGAACCGGGCCTTGAATCCCTATAACCCGGGAAGCGTGTTCAAGGTGGTGACCGCTGCTGCGGGGATGGAATCCGGGATGTTTCCAGCGGAGACAAAGCTGGACACCATCCCCTGCATTTTCTATGGCAGCCACTGCTTCCCGGAACACAACGACGAGGGGTTTGGCGAGATCGGCTACGAGGATGCCCTGCGCTTCTCCAGCAACACCTTCTTCTACCAGGTGGGTGTGGGTTCCGGCTCCATGGCGCTCCATGATGCCGCCGTGAAACTGGGCTTTACCCGGCGCAGCGGCATTGAGATCGGCTTTGACGAGGATCCCGGCCTGGTGGGCAACGAGGAGTGGGCCGCAGCAGGCCGCGGCTGGGCGGAGCCTGGCCAAACCCCCTGGATCCCCGAAGACATGGCCAGTGCCTCCATCGGGCAGTCCGTGGTGCAGGTGTCTCCCATCCAGGTGGCCCGAGCCTATGCGGCCATTGCCAATGGGGGCTGGCTGGTGCGACCCCACTTCTCGTCCCTGGATCCGCAAACGGGTGAACCGGTGGATTGGCTGGCCCAACGTCAACCCGTTGACTTTCAATCCGAGACCTGGGCCACCCTGCAGCGGGGGTTGCGCAAGGTTGTGGCGGACGGCACCGGATACGGGATGAACAGCGAGACCTTACCCGCTGTTTCCGGCAAGACCGGCACCGCCGAAGACAACTCCTCCCACGGGGAAGACCACTCCTGGTTTGCCACCTTTGCCCCCTCCCACAACCCGGAAATCGTGGTGGTGGCCTTTGCTGCCAACACCCCGGGGGGAGGCTCCGCCCATGGGTTGCCCATTGCCAAGGCGGTGATGGAGGCATATTTCAATCCATAAATCCATAGGGGTTTGTTGGGGAAGCCTGTGAGGGTGTGAGTTTATCTCCATGCGAGGGAGAGGCTCAGGGAGTGTTGGAATTGGTGTTGGGCAAGAGGCCCATTGGCGGCTCCCGTTGCCGGGCGCTGGGGTGATGTCCGCCCTATCAATTCAAGACTTACCCCGCCGCTGCTTCCATGACCCGCTCCATCACCAGATCCGCTGCTGGCACGCCACCGAGCCATTGAACCTCCCGCAACCCCGTGGGACTGGTGACGTTGATCTCGCTCAGCCATGGACCAATTACGTCGATGCCCACAAACGCCAGTCCGGCCCGGCGCAGCGGTTCAGCCAGGGCATGGCAGATGGTGCGATCCCTGGCGCTGAGGCCACAGGCTTCCGGCGTCCCCCCCATGGCCAGGTTGCTGCGGAACTCTCCCCGTTGGGGCCGCCTGTTGATGGCGCCAACGGGTTCCCCGTTGGCCAGCAGGATCCGTTTATCCCCCGCCGCCACGTCCGGCAGAAAGGCCTGGGCCAACACCGGAAGCTGCTGTTGCGCCGTGACCAGCTCCAGCAACGCCTGCAAACCGGCCATGGCGCTGCCGGCCCGCACCACCCCTTGCCCGCCGCGGCCTTCCAGGGGTTTGAGCACCACGTCCCGGTGCTGATGGATAAAGGCCAGCAGACTGGCGCAGTCCGCACTCACGATTGTGGGCGCCATGAACCGGGAGAACTGCAGGGCGGAGAGTTTTTCATTCCAGATCAGCAGGGAGGCCGGACGGTTCACCACCCGCACACCACGGCGCTCGGCTTGCGCCAGCAGACCGGCGGCAAAGGTGTAGGCATCATCCACGGGCGGGTCACGACGCATCCACACCACCTGGAAGCCGGTCAGGCTGCGTTGCTCCACCGCCCCTTGTTGATACCAGGGATCCGGTATGCGCCAACCCTGGGGGTCGTGGTGCATGGGCGCCAACTCCAGGGGCTGCGCCAGGACGGTGACGTCCCCGTCCACGGCTTGCAGGCGCCGTGGTTCCGCCCACCACACCTGACTGCCTGCCTCATGGGCGGCTTGCATGAGGGCCACACTGCTGTCCTTGGCGGGTCGCAGCCGGGACAGAGGGTCGGTCAGAAAAAGCTGTTGCAAGGGAATCCCCGGACCGGGTCAAGCCTGGAGCAGAGCATCCAGTTCGCCGGAGCTTTCCAGGCCCTGCAGCTCGTCGTAGCCGCCAACGTGCCGGTCGTCAATGAAGATCTGGGGAACCGTGGTGCGTCCGCCGGAGCGCAGACCCATGGCCCGCTTCCGGCCCCGGCCTTCCTCGATGTCGATGTTGGTGTAGGTGACGGCTTTGTCGTCCAGCAAAGCCAGCGCACGGCGGCAGAAGGGGCACCAACCGGTGGTGTAAATCTCGACCTTGGCCATGGCAGGTTCGGAGCGCAACTGGAACCCATGGTACGTCCCTTCCCAGTCGTCCCCGGCGCCCCCTTGCCGGGATGGCTGGCCCGTTAGGATGGGGGCATGACCGAATCCACCACGACGCGACTGGATCCCGTTGACCTCCAGCGCCACTTGTCCGAACTCACCCAGCGCCTGGGCAATGCCCAGGACTGTCTTTGACGTCCCTGCTCTACAGGCCCGTCAAAACGATCTGGAGCAGTTGGCTGCTCAACCCGACTTCTGGACGGATCAACGCCGCGCCCGGAAGCACATGCGCCAACTGGATGATGTGAAGGCCCAGCTTGAGGCCCTGCGCCAGTGGTCCGCCACCCTGGCGGATGCCCTGGCGGCCCTGGAACTCCACCAGCTTGAGGCCGATGGGCTGTTGCTGGAGGAAGCCCATGATGCCCTGTCCACGTTGCAGGGGGCCCTGGATCGCTGGGAACTGGAGCGGCTGCTCAACGGCCCCTACGACCAGGAAGGGGCTGTGCTCACCATCAATGCCGGCGCTGGAGGCACCGATGCCCAGGACTGGGCCGAGATGTTGATGCGCATGTACAGCCGTTGGGCGGAGCGCAACGGCATGACCACTACCGTGGCGGAACTCTCCCAAGGGGAGGAGGCCGGCATCAAGTCCGCCACCCTGGAGATCACCGGGCGCCGTGCCTACGGCTACCTGCGGCACGAGAAAGGCACCCACCGACTGGTGCGCATTTCCCCGTACAACGCCAACGACAAGCGCCAGACCAGCTTTGCCGGTGTGGAGGTGATGCCCCAACTCAAAGAGGACCTGGACCTGGAGATCCCGGATAAGGATCTGGAGATCACCACCTCCCGCTCCGGCGGGGCAGGGGGGCAGAACGTCAACAAGGTGGAAACCGCCGTGCGCATTCTCCACGTGCCCACCGGTGTGGCGGTGCGCTGCACCCAGGAACGCTCTCAACTCCAGAACCGGGAGCGGGCCATGGCCCTGCTCAAGGCCAAGCTTCTGGTCATTGCCCAGGAACAGCGGGCTGCGGAAATTGCCGATATCCGTGGGGATATGGTGGCGGCTGCCTGGGGCAACCAGATCCGCAATTACGTGCTGCACCCCTACCAACTGGTGAAGGATCTGCGCACCAATGCGGAAACCACCGATGTGCAGGCGGTAATGAACGGGGAACTGGATGCCTTTATCCAGTCCTCCCTCCACGCCAACCTGGAGACGGGAGACCTTTCCCATGACCCATAGCCCCCCTCCTCAAGACAGCTTCGTCAAGCTGGCCATGAGAAACATGGTGCGCAAGGGCCGCACATCCCTGCTGCACATGGCCCTCACCACCACCGGTCTGGTGGCGGTGCTGTTGCTGCTGGCCAGCCTGGATCGCCCCAACCCGTGAGCTGTGGCGAGGAATCCTCAGCCAGGGCTCCCCACCCCCCGGCAATGCATGTGGACCTGGCCTGGAGCAGCCTCCGGCCGGACCTTCTCCCTCAGCCCGCTTGTCATCAACTGTTGCGGCGCTGGCTGCTGTCCCTGCAGCCGGAGTTGACGCCCCGGCAGCGGAGCAGGGCCTACAGCCTGGGCGTCACCGTCACGGACGACGCCGCCATGGCGGGCTTGAACCAGCAGTGGCGCCATGGCCATGGCGCCACGGACGTACTGGCCTTTGCCACTGGTCAGGATGATCCCTGGTGGGCGCCGGGTCCGGGGGAACCACTGGAGTTGGGGGATATTGTCATTGCCTGGGAAACGGCCGAGCGTCAGGCAGGGGCCAGTGGGTGGTCCCCGGCCCAGGAGATGGTCTGGTTGCTGAGCCATGGCCTCCTCCACCTGCTGGGCTGGGACCATCCCGATGACGCCGCTTTGGCGGCCATGCTGGAGCGTCAGATCCTGCTGCTGGAAGCCACGGGCCAGACAACCGTCCAGGATCGGGCTAAGGTTTGGTCATTGCCTGGGGATCCCTTTGCAAACCACCAGTTCACCTGAAGCGCGGGTGATGCGCCGGGGCCGCGGAATGAGGGTCGGCGCCTACAAGGTGGCCCGGGATCTGCCGGCCAGTCTCCGGTATGCGACCCAGGGGCTGGTCTACGCCTTGGCCAGTCAACGGAATTTCCGCTTGCAGGTGGTCCTGGGCATCCTGGCCTTGATCCTGGGTCTCTGGCTGGGCCTGGACCTGTTGGAATTGGGGGTGCTGGTGCTCACCGTAGCCGCCGTGCTGGTGCTGGAGTTGCTCAACACCGCCACGGAAGCCGCGGTGGATCTGGCCATCGGACGACAGTTTCACCCCCTGGCGCGGATTGCCAAGGATTGTGCGGCAGCAGCGGTGCTGGTGGCGGCCATGGCCTCCATTCTCATTGCCCTGCTGCTTCTATCCCCCCCCCTGTGGCAGCGCATTGCGGGGGGATAGCGCTGTGCTTCTGGTGATCGACAACTACGACAGCTTCACCTTCAATCTGGTGCAGTATCTGGGGGAGTTGGCTGTGGATCATCCCCTTGCCGCCAGCTTGCGGGTGGAGCGCAACGATGCGCTGACCGTTGCCCAGCTTGCCGCCCTGCGGCCGGCGGCGGTGGTCCTTTCCCCGGGTCCGGGTGACCCGGATCAGGCGGGGGTGTGCCTGGAGGTGATTGACCGACTGGGGCCCACAACGCCAATGCTGGGGGTGTGCCTGGGTCACCAGGCCATGGCCCAGTGTTTTGGCGGCCGCGTGGTGCGCGCCAGTCAACCCATGCACGGCAAGACCTCGGCGGTCCACCACCACCAGGAGGGGGTATTCCGCGGGTTGCCCCAACCCTTGACCGCCACCCGTTACCACTCCCTGGTGGTGGAGCGCCCCACCCTGCCCGACTGCCTGGAAATCACCGCCTGGCTGGAGGATGACCAGCACACCGTCATGGGTCTACGGCACCGTGACCATCCCCACCTGCAAGGGGTGCAGTTCCATCCGGAAAGTGTGTTGACCCAGGCGGGGCACGAGCTGCTGGGCAATTTCCTGCGGCTGGCGGATGCTTGAACGCTGCTACCTTCTGCTTCCGAGACGAGTCAGCAATCCTGAACAGAGAGCGATGGGGTACGATCAATTTTCTGGCCGATTTCTTGAGGCGTGCTGCGCTGCCGTCGTCAGCCTGGTGATGAGCTGGGGCTGGGCTGTGGCCGCGCCAGTTCCAGCAGAGCTGGAGTCAACCGCAGAGTCAACCGTGCGGGTCACCAGTTACGGCCATAGCGCCCTGCTGTTCGAGAGTGACGAAGGGCGACTTCTGGTTAATCCGTTCCGGGCCGTTGCCTGCGCCGCAGACCTGAAGGAGCCTCGTCTTGCCGTGGATCTGATTCTGGCCAGCAGCAACCTTCCCGACGAGGGAGCCCCCGTGGCGCAAGGGCGTTTCCTGAGCACCCCCGGCTCCTATCCCCTGGATGATTGGCAGGTTGAGGGCTTTGCGGTGCCCCATGACCACGTGGGCGGGCGTCGCTTCGGGCAAGGGGTGGTATGGACCTGGCAGCAGGCTGGCCTGCGCATGGCCCATATGGGAGGCGCTGCGGCGCCCCCGACAGCAGCGGAACTGATCCTGCTCAGCGGCGTGGACGTGCTGGTGCTGGCTGTTGGCGGAGGAAGCAAAGTGATGGACGGGATCCAGGCGGCCCAGGTAGTGGAAGCCCTCAAGCCCCGGCTGGTGATTCCTGTGCAATACGCCACGGCAACGCCTCCGGCGGAGTGTGATCTGGCCGCCATCGAGCCGTTTCTTGAGGCCCTCCCTGCCACCGTCGCCGTGGAGCGTCCGGGGGCCACAACGGAACTCAGCGACTCCCTGCTGGGTGACGGCGCCGCCGTTCACGTGCTGGAGTTGGATTCACCCTGACCATGGATGCAGCGGATGCCCAGGGTGGCTCCCTGGCCATTGACCTGGGGAGCAGCAACACGGTGGTGGCCCATCAGCCAGCCGGTGGCGGGCCGCCCCGTCTGCTGAACGTGCCGGCCTACAGCCATGGGGACGAGCCAATCGTTCCCACCCTGCTCTATTGCGCCGATGACTGCGCCACAGCCCACCTGAAGTCCCCTCGGCAACCCTGCCTTGTGGGACGTCAGGTGATCGAGGCGGGGTTCCTGGAAACCGTGAACCAGCCTCCCCAGCCCCCGGCTGCGTTGTACTGCCAATTCAAGCGCTCCATTGGCGCCCGTCCCCGTTCCCGGCAGGTGGAGCGGGCCGAGCGGGGCGGCGCCATGTTTCTGGAGCACCTCTGGCGGGCTCTTCAGTGGCAAACGCCGCCAGAGCGGCTGGTGCTCACCGCCCCTGTGGATGCCTTTGCCGGCTACCGCCGTTGGCTGCTGGACCAGGGCGGCAGACTCCCTGTGCCCGAACTGGCCCTGGTGGATGAACCCACGGCGGCGGCCATCGGTTCCGGTTTGCCCCCCGGTAGCCATGTGCTGGTGGTGGATCTGGGCGCCGGCACCAGCGATCTGGCCCTTGTGCAGATTCAGGGGGGAGAAGGTCAGGCCCGGCCCATCTCCCAGCTTCTCCGTTTCAATGGGAACGACCTGGGGCAATCCTCTCAACGTCTGCGGGTGGCCCGGGTGGTGGGGAAAGCGGGTGCGGCTGTGGGTGGCCGTGATCTGGACCAATGGATTGCCGCCCATATGGCCCCCTGGGCCAAGGGACCCCTGCCGGAGGCCTGGATTCATGCGGCAGAGCAGCTCAAGTGCCAACTCAGCGCCGATGATCAGGCGACCGTGAATGTGGTCCGGGCTGAAGGTGGCGTGACCCCCTGGCAACTGAAGCGTTCTGCGCTGGAGAGTCTCCTGCAGCGGCAGGGGTTTATCCGCCTGCTGGATCGTCTCCTGGAGCAGGTGGCCAGTGCCGCCCGCCGGGAAGGGTTGGACCTGTCAAGCCTGACCGCCGTTCTGCCGGTGGGGGGGACAAGCTGTCTGCCCCTGGTGCGCCGCTGGCTGGAGCAGCGCTTGCCCGGTGTGCCCTGCTGTACCCGGCAACCCCTCACAGCCGTGGCCTATGGCGCCCTGGCCCTGACGCCCAACGTGCAGGTGCGGGACGTGCTGAGCCGTGGTGTGGCGCTTCGCTACTGGGACCGCCGCCAACAGGCCTACTGCTGGCATCCCCTCTACTGGGCCGGCCAGCCCTGGCCGACGGAATCCCCGTTGCAGATTCGTCTCGCCCCGGCCCATGCCAACCAGCCGGCCCTTGAACTGGTGCTGGCGGAGATCGGCGCCGATCTGCGGCGCGAGGTTGTGTTTGTGGACGGTCAGCCCCAACTGCTGGAGGAGCAGGCCCCAGCGGCCAGCATGACCCCCTGGCCCGCCGCCTTCCCACCCCTGCCGCTGCCGGAGCAAGCCCAACCCGGGCAGGATGCCCTGCTGCTGGCCTTCAGCATTACGGATGAACGTCGTCTCCACCTAGAAGTCAAAGGCCTGCTTCACGAGAAATTCCGCCCAGACTTGGAATATCCCCTTGATCTCGGCCCACTCCGCTGAGCCAACCCCCAACCATGAACCCTTTCTCTTCCCCTTTGCTGCGCCGCGTACTCCAGTTCATGGCGGCGGCGACAACGGTTCTCCTGGTGCTTGTGGTCCATGGTTGGCAGCATCAAAGTCGACTGATGCAACGCTTCTACCGCTCCGCGGAAGACGAAGATCCCGCCGCCTGCGTGGTTTCAGGGGAACAACTGGCTGGTCTGCGGTCCCTGGCGATTGGGGAAGCCACACAGTTGGCCCGTTGCCGTCGCACCCTGGCCAGTGACTACTGGGTTGCCGGCCAGCATCAACAAGCCCTGGATCTTCTGGAGCGCCTCGTTGCTTCACCCCAGATGGTTGAAGCGGATCAATCCCGGTTCTCCGAATGGGTGCGTCAGCAACGGGATCGGGCGGTGGAGCATTACCGCCGGGGTGAGCTATCCACGGCAGTGGCGCTGCTGGAAGAACTGAGTGACCGGCAGGAACCCCATCGGGATATGCTGATTGAAAGCCTGCGGACCCGCTGGCATCTCAACCAGCAACTCCATAACCAAGCTCTGCAACTGAGGGATGCGGGGCGCTGGTGGGAAGCCCATGATGCCATCCACCGGATGGACCACCCTTGGTGGCGCACCCAGGCCAAGCCCCTCGAGGACGAAATTGTTACAGCCACCCAGGCCTTGAGCGGCCAGGGTGTGGGTCACGATGGCCACAACGGCAAGGTGCGCCACAACGTTCCTTTTGAGGATCTGGATCACCATGTCCGCTTGCATCTGACCCGGGGCGTAGATGAATGGCATGCCTACCTTCAGGCCTGCGATGAGTTGGGCGGCGCAGTTGTGAATTACGGTCCCGAAAGCGTCTGTCGCCGTTGAGCGGTGGGCAGAAACCAGGGTCTGGGGGAAGGGCAATGTTGAAACAGGCGGGATCACCTGCCCCGCTCCCCCGTGGCGTATGTGACAAAATCAACTCCTTGCAGTCTCAATGGACAAGTGCCATGCAGCCGGGTGACCGGGTACGGGTCAGGAAATCCGTCATTGTCTACAGCCACCCCAAGCACCGGTCGAAGCCTTTTGACATGCATGGTCAGGAGGGTGAAGTGAAGGAGATCATCAGCGCCTGGAAGGAGGGAGAGCCTCTGAGCGCCACCCTTCCCGTGGTTGTGGTTTTTGGTCGCACCCGCTTCCACTTCCACGCCGACGAGCTGGAACCCTGCTGAGTGGGCGCCCACCGCGGGGCTCCTCTCAAGGGGCAGGGGCTTCCGGCAACAGGACGACCCCCTCCTCCGGGTCCGTGGGTCGCAGGTGCAGCCGGATAAATTCACGTCGCCGCGTGGGCACGTTGCGGCCGACGAAATCCGCCTGCAGGGGCAGTTCCCGATGGCCGCGATCAACCATGACCAGCAGCCGCACCCTGCGGGGATTGCCCCAGGACAGGAGCGCGTCAAGAGCGGCCCGGGCTGTTCGCCCTGTGAACAGCACGTCGTCCACCAGCACCACCTCCCGCCCGTCAATGGGCGCCGGCAAGACCGTAGCCCGGGGCAATCTGGTGGGCACCGTGCGCAGGTCGTCCCGATGGAAGGTGGGATCCAGGCTGCCGGCTTCAATCACCTGCCCTGCCAGGCACCCCAGTTCCTCCGCCAACACTTTCGCCAACGGCACGCCACGGTTGGGAATCCCCAACAGGAGCAGTTGACCGGGATCATGGGCCGCCTCCAGCACCTGGGAGGCCAGGCGGATTATGGTGCGGCGCAGCGCCGGACCCGAAAGAATCACGACAAAGGATTGGTCCGGCGCCATAAACGTTGGGAAATGCTCACTTAATGGGCCGGGATCAAGACAAATCCCCCGGGAGGTCCCATGATTGTGCAGCAGTTGACGATCAGGGCAACTCCATTCAATAGCAATGCAATAGCAACCGACCGAGCCAACCATCCCACCACCCCCAACCGAGGAGAATGATCACCGGTGACCGCAGCCCTCGTTACTCGTAGCCAGGATTCCATCCCCCGCAGGGTCCAGCTTCACATGGATCGTCAACCCCAAGAGGCGCCTGTGGTGCTGGTGATTCTGGATGGGTGGGGTCACCGTGAGAGCGCCGAAGACAACGCCGTCCGTGTGGCCAGAACACCCAACATGGATGCTCTGTGGCAGGCCCATCCCCACACCTTGATTCAGGCTAGCGGGTCTGCCGTGGGTCTGCCGGATGGGCAGATGGGCAATTCCGAGGTGGGACACCTCACCATTGGTTCGGGGCGGATCGTGCGCCAGGAGCTTGTGCGCATCGGCCATGGGATCCGGGATGGCTCCTTCCGGGAGAATCCCTGCTTCAACGCTCTGGCCCAGCGGCTTGAGGATCGAGGCGCACCCCTTCATCTGGCTGGTCTCTTATCCGACGGGGGTGTCCACAGCCACGTGGACCACTTGGCGGAGTTGCTGCGCTGGGCCGCCAGCCGGCGGTTTTCCCGGGTTTGCGTCCATGGCATTACGGATGGACGTGATACGGCCGACTGTGCTGGTCTGGGACATGTGAAGAACTTGCAGCAGTTGATGGCCAGCCTCGACTGTGGCCAACTCACCACCCTCTGTGGCCGCTACTGGGCCATGGATCGTGATCACCGCTGGGAACGTACGGCCAAGGCCTACCGCCTGCTCACGGAGGATGACGGCAACCACCACGCCAATCCTGTGGCTGCCGTTGAAGCCAGCTATGCCCAGGGGATTGGCGATGAATTCCTTGAACCCCACCGCTTTGGGGAGGGGGTTCTGCAGCCGGGTGACGGGTTGATCTGCTTCAATTTCCGCCCGGACCGGGTGCGTCAGATGATCCGCGCCTTGGCGTTGGAAGACTTCAACGGGTTTCCCCGCCCCACATGGCCCGGTCCCCTGGACGTGGTCACCTTTACCCAATATGAGCGTGGTCTGCCGGTGCAGGTTGCCTTCCCCCCCCAGCCTCTGGACCACCTGCTGGGGGACGTGGTGGCCGACCATGGTCTGCGCCAGTTCCGCATTGCCGAAACGGAAAAGTATCCCCATGTGACCTACTTCTTCAATGGCGGCAAGGAACGGCCGTTGCCCGGAGAAGATCGTCATCTGGTGCCCTCTCCCAAAGTAGCCACCTACGACCAGGCGCCAGCCATGTCCGCATGGGACGTGACCGACGGGGTCATCAGCGCCATTGCCAAGGGTGTCTACTCCCTGATCGTGGTCAATTACGCCAACCCAGACATGGTTGGCCACACCGGAATCATGGATGCGGCGGTGCAGGCCATTGAAACGGTGGATGCCTGTGTTGGGCGGGTCGCGGAGGCCGCCCATTGGGCCGGGGGCGCCATGCTCGTCACCGCAGACCACGGCAACGCGGAAACCATGCGCTCACCCACAGGCAAGCCCTGGACAGCCCACACCACCAATCCCGTCCCGTTGCTGTTGCTTGAGGGGGAAAAGCGCCAGATTTCCGGCGCCGACAACCTTGTGGAGTTGCGGGACAACGGCACCCTGGCGGACCTGGCCCCCACCATCCTGGATATTCTCCGGATTCCCGTCCCCCCAGCCATGGGTGGGTGCAGCCTTGTTGCTTCCTCCTCCCGGCTGGGTTCCGTTGCCCCTGGGCGCACAGTTCAGACCCTCGATGTTTAGACGGGGTGTCCGGGTCAGGCGTTTAGGCTGGTTGCCGGTCCTTCACTTCAACGACGGTTGCTTCACTCGTTTGCGCTCATCGCCTGGCTTCTCACCGGCGCCCTTCTGATCGTTACCGTTCTCCTCCATAGCCCGAAGGGGGACGGCATGGGGGGCATGGCCGTTGGCGCTGCGGCCGGCATGTTCAGCAGTACCCGCAGCGCGGAAAACACCCTGAACCGGGTCACATGGACTCTGGTCACCATCTTTCTGCTGCTGGCCGTTCTGCTCAGTGCGGGCTGGTTGCAGCTTGATGCCCGGCAGGATGGAGTTGTGGCTCCAGCGGTCGCTCCGGACCCATCCGCTGAAATGGAGGAGTCTGTGGATATGGACGTGCTGGCGCCCTCCACTGCGCCAGCGGAAGTCCCTGCACCTTGAGTCCCGGTGCCCCCGGACCCTTTCCTTGGGAATCCCCCCTGGGCCGCCCATCAGCCATGGGCGGCGAGGGCTTGCCAGAACGTCTCCGGCGCCATGGCGGGTTGCAGCACCTGCTCGACGTCCGGTTGCAGGGGCGCCTTCAGGATTTCAATGGTCTCCAACTGGTCGCCGGCGTCCAGGAGAGCCACGTCGGCATCCGTTGCGGTGCTGTGGCTGGTGCTGCTGCTGAAGCCGCGGAACAGGATCAGTTCGAAGGGCTCCCCACTGGCCAGTCGGCCGCGGCACCGCAGCACCCAGTTGTGGCGCCGGGCGCTGAGATCCTCAAGCCGCTGCAGATGGTCCGAATCAGAAGCCACCCGCTACTCGCCCGAAACGACGCCACCGCACCCAGAACCATGACAGGAAGCAACCTGCGTAAACGATGAGACCAAACCACCCGGCCCACTTGGCCCCCTCGGGGGTCCAGGCGGCGCCAAAGAGAAAGTTCAGTCCACTGCCCAGGAACTGTCCGAAGCCTTCGGGAGGGTCCTGCCAGAGGTGGCAAACAGGACTGGCCTCGAAACCACCCAGGCAGCGTAAGGAGGCCCCACTGGCGCCAGCGCCCGCCACGGTGAACACCGTGAGGCTCCACCGCCAGATTCGCGTCGTGAGGGGAAGGGCCCGCCAGGGGGGGAGATCCGCCAGTTCGTCGTTGATGTCTTCCCAGAACCAGAGGCTGCCCAGGATGAGCAGATGGGCCGTCACGGCAACGGCGAAGGCCCAGGGCTCGGCGCCAGCCAGCAGCAGCACGGTGATGGCCAGCAGGCTGGCCACCTTCCAATACAGGTTCAGGAGTCTGCCGATGGCGCCTTCCCGCCGCACCGTGGCCCAGACCAGCAACACCAGGGGCAAGACGATTGTGAGAACGACAGCGGCCCGATATTCCGCCCAGATCAATTGTTGTACAAGCGCAGTGCCCATGGCCTGGAGGAGAAGCAAACAAAACGGTCATCCACGATTATGGATTGAGTAGGCTCTGATGAGCGCGTTGGTTTGGCCCATGTTGTCCTGGCTGCAGCGAGGCCAATCAAAGTCTGGGGAGTGGCGCTCCGCCCTTGCCAGTGACGCCTCCCTGGAACAGGCCATCCAGGACCTGGACCAGCAAGTTTCCCTGCGGGGTTTTGGTCAAGCGGATCTGGCGGTGGTGTTCGTCAGCACCAGCTTTGCCAGTGAGCTTTCCCGTATTCTCCCCTTGCTGCAACGGCGTTTTCAGGCCACCCACTGGCTGGGCTGTTGTGGCGGCGGCGTGATCGGTGTGGATCGCCATGGGCGGAGTTGCGAGTTGGAGCAGCAGCCCGCTGTGGGGCTCAGCCTCATCCGTCTGCCGGGGGCCGTGCTCCAGTCTTTCCACGTCGACCTCCGGAACCTGCCCGACCTGGATGGACCACGGGAGCCGTGGCGCCAGTTGGCGGGTATGCCCCATGGAGAGGCCATCAACGGCCTGCTGTTGCTGGTGGACCCGGGCAGCAGTGGAATCAAGGATCTGCTGGGCGGCCTGGACTACGCCTTTCCCGGTGTCCCGAAAGTCGGAGGAATCGCGGCGCCCCATGGCGGCGCCGGTGGTTCCCTGCTGTTTCAGGACAAGCCATGCACAGGCGCCATTGGGCTGGCCATCGGTGGGGACTGGATTGTACAGGCTGTGGTGGCCCAGGGATGCCGGCCCGTTGGACCCGTCTTTGAGGTGCAAGAGGCCAGGCGCAACGTGGTGCTCAAGCTGCAGGCCCACGGGCTGAAGACAACAACGGGCGGCCAGGCGCCGGTGGGCTGTCTCCAGGAGGTGATTGCCCGGCTCAATGCCGCGGACCGGGAATTGGTGCGCCATTCCCTCTTTGTTGGCCTGGCCAGCAACAGCTTCTCCCTGGCGGCAGAGGAGTCCGGGGACGACTTTCTCATTCGCGCCATTGTGGGGGTGGACCCCCGCAACGGCGCCATTGCCGTTGCAGACAGCATCCGTGTCGGGCAACGGCTGCAATTTCATCTTCGGGACGGACGCACGTCCC
Source organism: Cyanobacteria bacterium MAG CAR3_bin_5 (assembly GCA_026709085.1). GTDB lineage: Bacteria > Cyanobacteriota > Cyanobacteriia > PCC-6307 > Cyanobiaceae > Synechococcus_B. Next base: position 22,731 of record JAPOTR010000067.1, read on the forward strand.
GAGCGGAACTTCAACATCTGCTGTCGCAACAGCGTCAGACAAGGCTGCCCCCCCTGGGAGCCTTTTGTTTTGCCTGTGTCGGTCGCGGCCGCAGCCTCTACGGGGAACCGGACGTGGACAGCGGCCTCTGCCGGACCATCTATCCCCACCTGCCCATTGGCGGGTTGTTCTGCAGTGGCGAGATTGGTCCCATCCATGGGGTGACCCATCTCCATGGGTTTACCGCCAGTTGGAGTTTCCTTTGCCCCAAGGAAACGGATCGGCCCACCGCGGCCCCATCAACACCAGCCAAGGGTTGAGCCGTGGGCTCCATTCGCCAACATGTCAATCCCCTGGGGCGCTTTTTTCAGCAGCCCCTGGCGTTGCCGAGCCTGACGACCCTGTTTCCACAATCCCACCAACCCCTCCATCTGGATATCGGCTGTGCCCGGGGGCATTTTCTCATGGAGATGGCTGCCCTCAATCCCCGGCGCAATCACCTTGGTCTGGAGATTCGCCGCCCCCTGGTGGAGCGGGCCGAGATCCGGCGGCAACAGCGGCAACTGGACAATCTCCACTATCTGTTCTGCAACGTCACCGTGAGCCTGGCCTCCCTGACCCGCCAGTTGGCGCCAGGACAGTTGCAGTTGGTGACCATCCAGTTTCCCGACCCCTGGTTCAAGCGCAAACATCACAAGCGGCGCCTGCTGCAAGACAGTTTGTTGAACACCCTGGCGGCGGCCATGGCCCCCGGCGCCCTGTTGTTCCTCCAGAGTGACGTGTACCCGCTGATGGAGGAGATGGCAACCCTGGTACAGGCCCAAGAAAGTTTTGTCCGCCAGCCGCCGAACTGGTGGCCGGAGAATCCCCTGCCGGTGGCCACAGAGCGGGAGCGACTGGTCATGGCCAGAGGACTGCCCGTGTGGCGCGCCTGCTTCCAGCGAATCACCCCTTGATCAAAGGCTTTCCGGGGATACAGATCCCGTCCTGAAGGACGCCGTTCGTTTGTTCCCTGGTCCAGGGCAGGAACTATAAACCGAGGGAGTGATTCCCATAGATGCGGCTGCTCTTGCCAGCGTAATCCAGCCCCTCCAGTGCCACAGCCGGATGGTGAACTGCCGCCGCTCCCCTTCCTTCATGCTCACATCGTCCACCCAGAGGGCGGACACAACACTATCGATGATGCGCACCGTCAGGGGATCGCCACCGCCTGGATGCCACTTTCCGCATTCCTTGAGCGGGGAACAGGCTTGAACTGGCAGCATGGCTGACAGTGACGTTGCGATTGCCGCTCTGCTCAACGTTGTCGTCCACGCCGGTGACGGTCACCGGCTTCCCTCTATCCTTAGTAAAGCTGTCTCCACGACGAGACACTAGGTCCCGATCAACGCATCCAGTCCCAGCCACTCACTGATCTGGAAGGCCACCAATCCCAAGGGGTAGATGAGGCCGATGTTGGCCATATTGGAACTCACCAGAGTGTCCAGATTGGCCTGGGTTGCATCGAGCTTACGAGTTTCTCCCTGGCCGGTGCTGCGGCCGTAGAGTTCGAAGAAGGACGTGAGTTCCGGGAGGGACGTGACCAGGCCCAGGCAGCAGCCCACCAGCCAGGCGGGCAATTGGATGGCCTCGATGAGCATTTCCGCGCTGTTGCCCAGGCGGTGGCCGGCGATGGCCAGGGTCGCCGCCCCCGTCAGCAGTAGCGCAAGAGCCGGCGCCATCCCCCAGCTTGGCGGCGTGTGTGCCGCTGCGATCCCTTGGGATGGATCCGGGGGCTGAGCACCGGCCTCCTGGCCTCGTTTCCCCTGCAATTCCGCCAAGTTGTGGTCCAGCAGGTGGTAGCCGAGGAAGCAACCCAGCAGCGCCAGGCTGAGCACCAGAGAATGGCTGACGCCGGTGGCAGCCAGCACCAGGGGGAGCAGCACGGAGAAACCGCAGAAGCTGATTTCCTCAATGAAGCGGGGGTTGAGCAGTTCCCAGTAGCGCAGATAGAACACCACGGCCGCCAGAAACAGCACCAAGTTGATCACGTTGCTGGAGGCGATGTTCCAGAAACCCCCTTCCAGGCTTTCCCGGCCGTTGAGCGCTGTGGCCAGAACCGCCACCAATTCCGGCAGGCTGGTGGCATAGCCCAGAATCTGACCCTGGGTTTTGGCGGACCATCCCAAAACCCGGGCCAGCCTTTCCAGACCGTTGATGACCAGCAGTCTCACTGCAACGATGGTGAAACCGATGGACAGCAGAAGTTCCAGCAGGGCAAAGCCAAGGTCACGGGAAATGAACAACGCCGAGGCACTCCAGCACAAGCAGTGTTTATCTTGCCGAAAATCGGCATCGCCTAACACCTGCCACAGCCGGGCAGCACCCGCCGGTTCACCGCTGTTCACATCTTAAATGTTCCTGAACTCTCGGAGCCTCTTTTTCTTTTTGCAGAAGAATTGAGCAGCCAAGACGTTCCACCCCCCATGTTGTCCGTTGACTCCACACTGTTCACACTGGATTGGGACAACCATGGGGAGCTTGACCATGAGGACCGTCAGGCTCTTCTCCACCTGCTGGCCCAGGGGCAGACCCAGGACACCGCCTGCACACCTGAGCCCCAACCGGCCCGAACACGGTAAGCCTGCCTGGTTCCCAGCAGCTATCCACCAGGCTCCCCTGAAGGCTTCTCCCGCTGGAGTGTCTCCAGAAGGCCGAGCACGGTTGTGGCGGCTTCCATGCTCTTGTCCTGGTAAAACCAGAGCTTCGGACACCGTCTCAACTCCAGACGGCGGCTCAACTGGCTGCGCAGGAAGCCGCTGGCAGCCTTGAGACCGTTGAGGGCTGCCTCCTGCCCCGTCTCTTCTCCATAGAGGCTGACAAACACCTTGCAGTTCTGCAGATCCCCGCTCACCTCCACAGCGGTAATGCTGATGATGGAGCGGGTTAGCCGCTCATCCCTGAGCTGGCCGCTCAACATCTGTCCCAGTTCCCGCTTGATCAGGGCCGCCACCCGGCTTACCCGTCGCCCTTGCGCCATGGCTCAGGCCTCTCCTGAAACCACAAGCATGGCATCAAGAATCTGCACCAGGCAGATGGATCCACTGACGACGGCGCCGATCAGCGCCACTGCCGCAACGGGACTGCGGCGCCCCCAGTCCAGAAAGGGCTTGACGGCGGAGATGAAGATTCCCAGGACAAATCCCAGCAGAAAACGGGGGTATTTGGTCAGGGTGGCCAGCAGATTTCCCATGGCATCGTCCCAAGGCTGTGGTTTGCCCGCAAGCATGAGGGAGACTGTGCCAAACCATCCGTTCCTCCTGTGAAACTTTTTCAATTCCGTCACTCGCCCTTTTGCGAGAAAGCCCGTCTGCTGTTAAGCGCCAAGGCAGTTCCCTACGCTGTGCAGGAGGTCGTCCCTGGTGTTGGTCAGGTGGATCTCTTTCGTCGCTCCGGACAGCGGCAAGTGCCGGTGCTGGAAGACGGAGACGTATTGGTGGCAGGGTCCGTGGCCATCGCCCGCCATCTCGACAGCCGCATCCCCAACCCCCCACTGTTGCCTGGAGATGCCCAGGAGCGCGCCCGGGCCTTGATCTGGGAAAACTGGGCGGATACAACCCTTGCCCACGGGGCTCGCATGGCCCTGCTGCAAGCAATCAGCCAGGACAACCATCTGCTCAAGGCCCTGCTTCCCCAGGCCACGCCGGCGCTCTTACGGGACGTGGTGGGGGCGTTTCCGGGGGATATGGTCTCCGGTGTCAGCCAGTTGTTCACCCAGGCAGGTCTTCAACAACTCAGGCACGCCCTGGAGCAGTTGACCACTCTTGTGGCCAATGGTCAGCCTCTCCTTGGTCCGCGGCACTGCGTGGCGGACGTGGCCGTGGCCGCTCAACTCTATGGGCTGAAGTTTCCCGCTACGGCCGGGGCGGCACTGGCGGGCCGGGGTGTTCCCGGCATCGCGGATCATCCCTTGTTTGAGCCCCTCTTTGCTTGGCGGGATCAGTTCTACGGAGCCATGGGGCGGGGCGACCATGGCCCGGCTCCATCCCCTGACCAAAACCACCATGGTTGACCCCATCATCCGGGCCATGGACCACTACGTGATCCTGGAGCCCGGCAAAGCGGACCGGATGGCTGACCGGGCGGAAACCGCAGCCTGGCTGGCGCGGACCCTCGCCGCCATGGATCCTGTTCCTGGCGACCTTCGCCATCTCCCCGATGCCCTGGCCCGGGCTGCCCATCTTCTGGATACCGCCTGTGAACTGGAGGTGGGGCCCGGCCAACGGGTGCAGTGGTACGCCGTGCGGCTGGAGCCTGATTCCTGAGGTGGATCCCCGGCAGGGTGAGGCTGCTAAAGTTTGATCAACTTGGATTTGACCTCGATGATGAGCCCCCCTTCCTCAGCGCCGAATGGAACACAACGACCATCTGATGTGAAGGCTCCAAACGCCGAGACACAGGAAGCCTTGCGCCAAGCCTATGAGCGCAAAGGTCTGACAGAGTCCAACAGCCTCGATGACCTCCTTTCCTCACGACTGGCTTGACAGGACATGGGGTTCGGAGTCACTGGGCTGATGGCTCCTATTGGGACCGGTGGAAGAGTTAGAATTTCTTAAGAAACTCAAACTCTCTGTATGCTAGCATTAGTTCATGGACTGGAATAGCAGGCAGTTGATCATTTGATTTGATTTTATTTAGAATGTAAATAATTGAGAGTGGTTTGATTAAAGACTAGAAGTTGAAGATTAAGATTAGAAGATGTCTTAGCAACAGTCCATAAATATACCATTTCATTAGTTAACCATGGTTCGTCCCAACAATCGGCAAAAGGTTGTTTTTGAAACAAGTTCATATAGGAGAGACCTCAAGCGCTGTGTCAGACGTGGGTGGAACCTCAAGCATCTGAAGTCAATTGTTGATGGGCTGCAAGAGGGAAAAATGCCGCCGGATCGTTGCAAGTCTCACCGGCTATCAGGTTTTCCGTGGGATCGCTCCTGGGAGCGCCATGTCAAGTCTGACTGGCTACTGATATGGGACTGGAGCAATGCAGGGGACGAATTGATCCTCGTTCGCACAGGAACCCATTCCGACTTGTTCAAGTAACCCCAGTCTCCGTCTATGCATTCCGGCAGTCCGACAACCGAATGATTTTTGCGCCCAGGGTTTCGTAGCGTTCTTCGTGGCACGTCAGGATGATGATCTGAAGGGAAGAGTCTGCCGCTCTCCTCAGTGCCAACTCCATGCGCCGGAAGCGTTCATCGTCGCTGTTGACCAGCGGGTCATCAAGGATCAGCACCACCGGCCTGCCCTTCTCCCGTAACAGGTCAGCCAGCACGGGTCAGCACAGCAACCTGTTCCCGTGCGCCGATGCTGAGGGTAGCGAAGGGTTCCTCAAACCCACCCCGATGAAGTGAGACGATTTCAAGATCGTCCTCGTTCAGCCGCAATTCCGTCTTTGGGAAGATCATGCGCAGATAGGGCCGCAAACGCTCACGCACGGGTCCGAGGAAGGTTTCCTTTGCCTCCCGCTCCGCATCCTGCAGGGTCGTCAGCAACAGTTTCCACGCTTTCGCATCGGCCTCGACCCGCTCCAGATCTCTCCGGGCAACATCCAGCTCGCCCTTCTTCTGCGCCAACTGCTCAGCCAGACCCCGCTGGCCCAGGGTGCGCAGTTCAATGGCCAGATCGCGCTCCTCGCGTTCATCGGCGGATCTCCTCTGCCTGTAGCGCTTCATAGGCCTGCTCGGCCTGCTGCTGCTCCATGCGCAGGGCATCCAGGTTCAATGTTGGCGAACCCCTTGCCCAACTGCCAGTCCGCCGTATGCACGAATCGGAAAACCAACCTTCGGATGCGCTTCTACAGAAACCCCAGCTCCGGGGAAGCGACGCAGGGAATAGTGCCTTCCCGACGGAACGGTTATGCCCGTTCTGCATCCCATGGCCTCTCATCAGAAGGGGAGGGAGAAGCGGAGCGTGAGGGAATGATCCACAGGAGATGTTGGGGAGTTGCTTTCCTGCCGCTCCCCCTCCAGGGCGATTTCCCAAGGTTCCCCTTGTCCGGGCTGCTCCGAG
>JAPOTR010000003.1:0-14832 GCA_026709085.1 Cyanobacteria bacterium MAG CAR3_bin_5
AAGGAGAAGGCGGAGCCGGTCACCAGGTGGGGGCTGCTGACGGTCTCGAAGCCCAGCAACTTGCTCCATGCCCCTTCGTTCTCCGCCAATGGTGTGGTGGTGGAGAGGTCTTCCCCGCCACCGTGACCTGTAGCCCTGACAAGGGGTGGTGCGCTGAACCGCTGTTGCACGGCCTCCACTACCTGCTGGCTGATGGTGCGACCAGGCGGGTCTGTCAGGCCCGATAGACCTTATCCGGCACGGTGGCCTGTGGTGTGGCGGTCACCTCATCGGATTGGGCGCCGTTGGTTGAGCCGACCACTGCCCGGATGTTGACCAGACCGGTGACCGTGTGGCTGACGGTGGTGGCACTGCTGCCGCTGATCTCCGTCCAGTTGCCCCAGGCGCCGCTGCCCGTCCTTCGCTGCACCTGCCACTCGGTGATTTGGTTGTTACTGGGATCAGTCCAATTCAAGACCACCTCCCCATCTCCCCCTGTGGCACTATCTCCCCCTGTGGCACTCAATCCCGTGGGTTTGTTGGGGAGCCCCGCTTGGGGTGTTGCGCTGGCCTCATCGGATTGGGCGCTGTTGGTGGAGCCGGCCACTCTCTCTGCGGGCGGTGGGGGGTAGAATCACTTGCCAGGCGTTGCATTAAGCCTCCTGAAGCAGGCAGAGGGTTACAATAATTTCACCCCGCTGGCGATCCCTTGGGGCAACGGGGACGACACGCTCACAAGCCCAGTCCGCCAACGCCAGGGGCCTCTTGTCCGGAATTAGGATTTGATTCGGCATCAGGTGGCCGTGGCCCTTGCAGAGCAGGCCATGGCCACCTGCCGGGCCAACGCCCCACGGTCACCGTGATTCCTGAGGATAACGTCCGCCAAGCCACGCTTGCGGGCCAACGGCCACTGAGCCCGGATCCGCTGCCGGGCCTCATGGGGGCTGAGGGGGTCCCTGGCCAGGAGGCGCGCCAATTGAGTGGCCTCATCCAGATCCACCAGCCACACCTCGCTACACAACGTCTCCAGCCCCGCTTCCAGCAGGAGGGGCGCCACCAGAACCACCGTTGCCCCCCGGTGATGCCGCGCCAGATCCCTGGTGAAGGCGTCTTTCACCAGGGGATGGGTCAGGGCCTCCAGCCAGCGCCGCTCCGTGGGCCGGGCGAAGACAATCCGCCCCAGAGCGGGACGATCCAGCCCACCGCTGGGGGTTTGCACCTGCAGGCCGTAGCGGTCCAGCACCGCCCGGCTGGCCGCCGTACCGGGCGTCAGTAATTGCCGGGCATAGACGTCCGCGTCCAGCACCGGCAGACCATGGCGATCCGACAACATGGCGGCCACGGTGCTCTTGCCCGTGGCAATGCCGCCGGTGAGCCCGATGCGTCGTTGGGGTCCCCGCCAGCGGCGGCGCGGCGCTGCACATTGCCGGTTGGACTCTGGCGCCATGGGGTTCCAACCTCCGGACTGGAGTTCCGGCCTACAATCCTGAAGGTATCTATCTTCCCATCGTAACCGCTTCGCCATGAAAGACTCCTGGTCTCCCATTGCGGGAGGCGTCACGGCTCCTGCGGGCTTCCGGGCCAGCGGTGTGGCCGTGGGCTTGAAACCTTCAGGGGCCAGGGATCTGGCGGCGGTGGTGGCGCCGCCAGGGGCAAGCTGTGCGGGGGTCTTTACCCGCAATCAGGTGCGGGCGGCCTGTGTGGATCTGTGCGCCGAGCGGCTCCGGTCCACCGGTGGTCTGGCCCGGGCCGTGGTGGTCAATGCCGGCCAGGCCAATGCCTGCACCGGTGGTCTGGCCCGGGCCCAGAGCGAGGGCATCACCGCTGCCCTGGCCCAGCGGTTGGGGTTGCCCCCGGAGCAGGTGCAGATCTGTTCCACCGGCGTCATTGGCCAGCCCCTTCCCATGGATCGTTTGCTGGCGGGACAGGCTGCCCTGACCGCAGAGTTGGCGGCAACGGAGCAGGCCGCCGCCGCCGCCGCCGAGGCCATCCTCACCACCGACCTGGTGAGCAAGCAATATGCCCTGGAGACGCGAATCGGAGATCGGGTGGTGCGCCTGGGGGGAATGGCCAAAGGGTCGGGCATGATCCACCCGGACATGGCCACCCTGCTGGCCTTCATCACCTGTGACGCGGGGGTGGATCCCCAGTGGTGGCAGCGGACGCTGGAAGCGGCGGTGAGTTGTTCCTTCAATGCCGTTACGGTAGATGGAGACACCAGCACCAACGACACGGTGCTGGCCTTTGCCGCTGGCGCCCCCCTGCCGACGGCGTACCTGCCCCAACTGGCCCAGGGCCTGGAGCGTCTCTGTTGTGGCCTGGCCAAGGCGGTCGCCCGGGACGGGGAAGGGGCCACCTGTCTGCTGGAGGTGACGGTGAGCGGCACAGCCACCGCCGCGGAAGCCCGCACCATGGCCCGCACCATTTGCAGTTCTTCCCTGGTGAAGACCGCCATCCATGGCCGTGATCCCAACTGGGGCCGCATCGTGGCGGCAGCGGGGCGCTCAGGGACGCCCCTGGATCCCGATGCCCTGGCCCTCTGGATCGGCCCCCATCAAGTGCTCAAGGACGGCCGGCCCCTGGCGGTGGATCGGGCCGCCGTGGGGCGCTATCTGCAGGATCGGGCCGCTGGCGCTTATCTACAGGACGACTGCGTGGCCATCCGCCTGGCGGTGGGCGCAGGTCCGGCGTCAGGCTCTGCCTGGGGGTGTGATCTATCGCAGGAGTACATTCGCATCAATGCCCACTACACCACCTGAGGCGGCATCCAGACGAACGGCCGCCTCCACGGGAGGCCGGCCCCCTGGCCGCCGCCCCGCATCCTGGCTGAGCAACCCCTGGATCCCCCTGGGTCCGGCCGTGGCCGGTCTCGCCCTCAGCGTGGGCTTCCACGGAACCCTGCGATTGTGGGAGCAGACCAGGACCTACAAGCCTCTTGACCTCTCCCCGCCCTTTGCCGCGAAGCCCTTACCCGGCGCCAGTCTGGAGAACCTCAGACGCCGCCATGGAAGCCAGCTTCCCCTGCTCCTGAATCCCGCCACCCCACCGGATGGTTTGGCCCCGCCGCCGCCCATTCCAGCCCTCAACGCCACGGAAAACGACACACCCCAACCCCGGGACGCCAATCCGGTCGATCCGGCAACGCCGGCCGCCGTCCCCCTGACAACGGTTGACAACAGGGAAGACAACCCTGATCAGAACCAGAACATCAGATTCGCGCCCCTCCCGGCGGGCCAGAACACCAGGGTGGCGCCCCAGTTGCCTCGACCGCTCCTGCCCACGCCTGTGGAACCCGCCACACCGGAGCTCACTGCACCCCCGCCGCCCCCCATCAACCTTGGACCTTGAGGCCGTCCCGTCTTCCCGTCCCGCAAGGTCCAGGGGCAACGCAGCTACCGGCTCCATGATTCAGACTGTAGATCCTTGCATTACAGGCATGCCGTCAACGCGGATGCTGCTCCTCGCCACTGCAAGCCGGCTACGGTCCCGGATTCGCAACGGTCTTGCGGATGCTACGGCCCAGATTGTCACGGAAGCGGAACTGGCGGCGCAGCAGTTGCAGCAGGAATGGCAACTCTTCTGGGAGGAAATCCGTCTGGAGGCGGAGCGGCTGGAGCAGCCGTCGGCAGAGGCGTCTGGACCGGAACCCTCCCCGGCCTCCCCACCCCGGCAGGCTCCCGCCGCGGATGAACGGCAGCAACCTGAAGACGACAGCCCTCCCCGGTCGGAGCCCGCCACCGGGAAGCGGGCCAGCCCCGCCCAGGTGCAGGAGACCATTGACCAGTTGCGGGCCGAGGTGGCCGGGCTCAACCAGTGTCTTGAGCAAAGCACCCTGTGACTGCACGACAACGAGGCGGGGTTCACTGGCTCTGGCGGCAGCGGCGCATTGTCCGCATCTGGACGTTTGTCCTTCTGCTCCTGCTGCGGCTGTGGTGGGATCAACAGTCGTGGGTTGACCGTGGTCCCAACCGGGACACGCGGCGGCGGCGCCGTCAACGGCGGCGGGCCCAATGGCTGTTGCGGGAACTCATCGGTCTGGGACCCACCTTCATCAAGCTGGGGCAGCTACTCTCCGCCCGTCCTGACGTGCTGCCACCCGATTATGTGGCCCAGCTCAGCAAGCTGCAGGATCAGGTGCCCTCCTTCCCCTTCTCCCTGGCCCGGCAACTGCTGAGGGAGGAACTGGGTGATCGCCTGGAGCGCATCGTCTCCATCGAGGAGACGCCCCTGGGCTCAGCCAGCCTGGCCCAGGTACACGGGGCCCGCCTTGAGGACGGGCGCGCCGTGGTGCTGAAGCTGCAGCGCCCCAATCTGGACGAATTGTTCCGGTTGGATCTGGAGGTGATGCAGCAGGTGGCCCGGTTGTTGCAACGCCACCCCCGTTGGGGGCGGGGTCGGGATTGGCCCGCCTTGGCGGCCCAGTGTCGCCGGGTGTTGATACGGGAACTGGATTTTGGCCTGGAGGCGGAGTATGCGGCCCGTTTCCGGCAGCAATTCGCGGATGACCCCATGGTGCGGGCGCCCGGGGTGGTGTGGGAGTTGTGCAGCCGCCGCGTGCTGTGCCTGGACTACATGCCCGGCCTGAAGATTACCGACCGCCAGGGGCTGCTGGACCGTGGCCTGGATCCCCGGGACGTGGCCCGCCGCGGCCTGGGCAGCTATCTGCGCCAGTTGGTGGTCTTCGGGTTTTTCCATGCGGACCCTCACCCGGGCAACCTGGCTGTGGCCGATGACGGCGGCTTGATCTACTACGACTTCGGCATGATGGGCACCGTATCCCCCCTGCTGCGGAGCCGCATCCGCCGCATGGTGACCTGCGCCGCATCCCGGGATGCGGCCGGACTCACCGAGGAATTGCAGCGGGTGGGCCTGTTGGCCAAGGGCATCGACCTGGGACCGGTGCGGCGCCTGGTGCGTCTGATGCTCACGGAGGTGCTCACCCCCCCCTTCTCCTCCCACGTGCTGGAGAAGCTTTCCGGAGATGTCTACGATCTGGTTTACGGTCAACCCTTCCGCCTGCCGCCGGATCTTATTTTCGTGCTGCGGGCGCTTTCCACGTTCGAAGGTGTGGGCCGCACCCTGGATCCGGGTTTTACCCTGGTGGATATTGCCAAGCCCTATCTCATTCCCCTGATGAGCAATCAAGACAGCAAGGACAGCGACGGCAAAACCAACGGCGCCGATGCGTTTCTGAGCGGCCTCAGCCGCCAGGCGGCGGAAGTGGGCAGCCGCGCTCTGGGCATCCCCCGCCGCCTGGACGAGAGCCTGGCCCGGCTGGAGCAGGGGGATCTGCAAGTTCAGGTGCGCTCCGGCGACAGCGAACGAATTCTGCGCCGCCTGGTGCTGGCCCAGCAATCCAGTGGTCAAGCCACCCTGCTGGGTGGCCTGGCCATTGCCGCCGCCATCCTCTCCACCAGCCTGAGCGTCTCCCCCTGGCTGGCGTTGCTGCCCCTGGCGGCCATGGCCCCTGTAGTCAAGGGCTGGCTCCAGGCCAACCTGCGTCTGCGGAGGGAAGAGCGCCTGCCGGGAGGCTGAGGTAGGCGCCCTTGGCGAAGCTGGACCCTCAGCGCGGTGGTTGTGTCCTCCGTGGACCCATGCCCATGGCGCCCCCGTAACGGGCTTGGCTGCCCAGTTCATCTTCAATGCGCAGCAGCCGGTTGTATTTGGCTACCCGCTCGCTGCGGCTGAGGGAGCCGGTCTTGATTTGACCGGCCCGGCTGGCCACCGCCAGATCGGCAATGGACACGTCTTCCGTTTCCCCTGACCGGTGACTCACCACACTGGCATAACCATGGCGGCCGCCCAAGGCCATGGCCTCCATGGTTTCGGTGAGGCTGCCAATCTGATTCACCTTGATCAGGATGGCGTTGGCCACCCCTTCATCAATGCCCCGCTGCAGCCGCTGCCGATTGGTGACAAAGAGATCATCCCCCACAAGCTGAATGCGATTCCCCAGCATTTGTGTGAGCTGTTCCCAGCCACTCCAGTCATCCTCCGCCAGGCCGTCTTCAATGGAAACGATGGGGTAACGATCACAGAGACCGGCCAACTCCCGCACCATTTCCGCGGAGTCAAGGCTGCGGCCGCCAAAATGATAGGCGCCGTCGCGGTAGAATTCCGTGCTGGCAACATCCAGGGCCAGGGCGATCTGTTCACCGGGGCGGTAACCGGCCTGTTCGACGGCTTCCACCAGCAGGGTCAGGGCCCCATCGTTATCCGGCAGGTCCGGGGCAAAGCCCCCTTCATCCCCCACCGCCAGCGATAGCCCCCGCTCCTTGAGCAGGCCCTTCAGGGCATGGAACACCTCGGCTCCCATGCGCAGGGCTTCCCGGAACGTGGCGGCTGCGTGGGGCACCACCATGAACTCCTGAAAATCCAGGGTGTTGCTGGCATGGGCGCCGCCGTTGAGCAGATTCATGAGGGGAACCGGCAGCACGGTAGCCATGGGGCCTCCCAGGTAGCGGTAGAGGGGTAGTCCCAAACCCTGGGCGGCGGCATGGGCCGTGGCCAGAGACACCGCCAACACCGCGTTGGCCCCCAGACCGGACTTGTTGCGGCTGCCGTCCAGATCCCCCATGGCCTGGTCCACCGTCTGCTGCTCCAGGGCATTGAGGCCGCAGATGGCCGGTGCAATGCGCTCCTCAATGTTGGCGACCGCCTTGAGCACCCCCTTGCCCCCGTAGCGACTCCTGTCCCCGTCCCGCAGTTCATGGGCCTCATGGGCGCCGGTGCTGGCGCCACTGGGCGCCATGGCCCGCCCCAAGGCCCCGCCTTCCAACTGCACTTCAGCCTCCACGGTGGGGTTGCCGCGGGAGTCCAGCATCTCCCGCGCCACCACTGTGTCAATCACCAAATCGATGGAATCCAGCACTGCCGAAGCCAGGCAAAAGCGCTCTCAGCTTAGGGACTCGCTTGGCCGCTGCCAACGGGCCAACGACAGCAAGGAAGACGAGAGCAGTTCAGTATTGTCTGAACAGCGTTTTCCTGATCGCCCGTCATTTCGTCATAGCAGCGCTGGATTTCTTCAGGCGAGACGTCTTCGATATGTGTGCCAATCATCCACCTATGGCCGAAGGGGTCACGGATGGCGCCAGATCGCTCGCCGTGAAAATGGTCCTGCACCTCGCTCTCCACCAATGCGCCGAGTTTGCGAGCGCGCATCACCACCGCATCGGCGTCTTCATAGCGAAGATAGAGGGTCACGGGTGTGCCGCCAAGGGTCGAAGCGTTCTTGATATCCATCTCGGTAAATTCATCGGAGAGCATGACGCCGCCGCCGAAGTCGAGTTCAGCATGGCCCAACCGACCATCTGCCCCTTCGAGGCTATAGGCTTCGGTGGCGCCAAAGGCCGACACGTAGAAATCAATCGCTGCGCTGGCATCGGACACGCACAGATACGGAAACATCTTTTGGAGGCGCACAGGCAACCCGGCGTTATAAATTTCCAGGCAGGATAACATCTGCGTGGATGAGCGTTGCCTCAGAAATGTCTGCCCAGTCTCGGTTGGCGGCCGGATTCCCGGGGCTCGGATGCAGCACATTGCTCACGGGAACCTTGCGCCACGACCAGCAGCGCGCCCCCTTGCGCTGCGAAGCGCCCGACACCGATCACCATCTGAATGCCAAGCGACTTCACCAACGAGCACAAGGCAGCATCGCATGCCTCAAACAGGACTTCGCGCTCATTTTCGGGCAGCTTATCTGGTGTTCGATTCCTGCCGCTGCTCTGGCCGGCCGAACTTCTCTTTCGCCCATCCCCAGAGCCTTGTCCCGCTCCATGGGCCGCTAGGTTGATGGGGTTGCTACCGCCAGCCATGACAACCCTTCCTTCCCCATCCCCCGACCAGGCGGCGGAATCCGCCGCCAGTCCGGCGCGGCTGCTGCTGGTGGACGACGAGCCCGGCCTCCGCAAGGCCACCCAGGCCTATCTGGAGGAGGAATCCTTTTCTGTGGAAACCGCCAACGACGGGGAGGAGGGTTGGGAGAAGGCCCAGCAACTGCTCCCCGATCTGGTGATCAGCGATGTGATGATGCCCCGGCTGGACGGCTATGGGCTGCTGGCCCGGCTGCGGGAGGATGAGCGGCTGGCGGGAACGCCCGTGGTGTTTCTCACCGCCAAAGGCATGACCGCCGACCGCATTGCCGGCTTCATGGCCGGGGTGGACGACTACATTCCCAAACCCTTTGATCCTGACGAGCTGGTGGCCCGGGTGCGCAGTGTGTTGGCCCGGCAGCAGCGGCTACTCACGGAAGCGGCCCGGTTTGCCGATGCCGATGTGGGTCAGTTGGCCAGGCAGATTACCGAGATCCGCAGTCTCCTGGGCCAGGGGGGGCAGGGTGGTTCAGACAGGCAGAGAACCCGTGACGGCGCCCTTCAGCAACAGTTCACGCCCCGGGAGGCCAGTGTGCTCCAGCTTGTGGCGGAAGGGCTGATGAATAAGCAAATCGCCAAACAACTGGGCACCTCCATCCGCAACGTGGAAAAGTACGTGAGTCGTCTATTCGGTAAAACATCCACCTCCAGCCGCACGGAACTGGTGCGCTATGCGTTGGAAAATCACCTGGTGGATTAACAGTAGGATTTTTCTTCCCTGATGGCGGAGCCGTAGTGATCGTTGATGGCCCGCTTGACGGCTGCTCGTTGATCATTCTGCTGGTAGACAAACCGGGCCAGTTGAATGAACTGTTCCCCCAAGTCCTGACGATGTTCATGGTCGCGGACGTGGTCTTCGATGGTCCACAAGGATTGGTTGATATCCTTAAGCTGGTGATAGTGTTCCGGGAGCAACTCCACTCCCGATTGTTCCAGGACGCCCCGAAGCAGGCGCAGTTCATGATCGATATTGATCTTGCCTTGGCCCTTCAGGTGTTCCGACTTGATTTCCAGAATGGTGATCTTGTTAATCAGTTCCGCGAAAGCCACAGGAATCTGTATAGCTCCCACCTTCTGTGCAGGGCCAGGAGATTCGTTCCAGGGAGCGGTGCCCGTTGCCCCGTTCCCGCTGACGGAAGAGGCGCATGGATGGATACCAGAAGGTGGTGTCCCTTTTCATACCCCAACGCCAATCAGGCACTGCGACCAGCAGGACCCAGGTGGGTTTGCCCATCCCTGCCGCCAGGTGGGCAACAGCCGTGTCACAGGTGATGACGAGATCGCAGTTGGCAATCATGGCGGCGGTCTCTACAAAGTCCCACGTCTCATTGATCTCTTCCTGACAGCCAACAAAGCGATGGCGGAATGAACAATCCTCAAGTTGCTCGGCTCCATCACCTTTTTGCAGAGATAGTAAACTGACGGCTGTCTTCTCAACGATGGGGACGAATGTAGCCAAGGAGAGACTCTTCCCCGAATTTGACCCTGCCTGACTGCCTTGCCAGTTGATGCCGATGATGGGCCTCTTCTCGGGGGCCAATTTCTGTTGCCAGCGTTCAACGTGCTGCTGCGGCCCCTTGATATAGGGTTGCTGAACCAGTGGGTTATCAGGATTGACATTGAGATATCTTGGCAAGGACAGGAGTGGTAACCATTTCCCCTGGGTGAGATGATTCCCTTCCTCGGGACTATAGATCGTTGTGGTGATCCCTGAAAGCTGGATCAGCCCATGCAATTTCCTGGTTACGCAAAGAGATGCGGTCATTCCCGTACGGTTCAGATAGAGAACATAGCGCATGAACCGCAAAGTGCCCCCAGCCCTTGTTCAGCAAAAAGGATCAGCGTTTCTCCTGGAGCCAGGTTATGTCCATCCCATCGCTCCACCTGGGGATCAGCAGTCAGAAGCTTATAATTGTTGACCAGGAACCGCCATTCGTATCCCTGTCAACCACTCTCATAGTCGCCGATTAAGAGTTGGGCCAGGGAAGGCCAAAGTTAACTTCACTGTCATTGGGCTCAATGGCCAGTGCCCGGCGATAGGCGTCAATAGCAGTCTGCAGGTTCCCCTGTTCCTAAAGGACGATGCCGAGGTTGATGAGTGCTCGTGGAGAGGTTGGGTTTGAGGTCAGGGGCTTTCCTCGGCAAGGACATCATTTCTTGCGTTTTGCCTTGTCTCCTGCAGATGTTTGATTCTTCAATGAGTTTTCCGTAGGTGCTTTCAGCTTCCTTGCTGAACTGACCAACTTTTCCAGATGTTGGGGAAGGCTGCACCTCTTCATCTTGCCAAACCCCTTGCCGAGATTTTTCTTCCTGGTGAGTTTTTTCTTCATAAAGCTGGGTGCGTCTCTCAATTGGTGGACATCAGGAGGCAGCCTGGTAGGCTAAATCTGCAGGCAAGGAAAAACTACTCGACTGGCTGTCAGGACTGCCAGGGATGTCACGACATGGTAATAGGCGACCGGACACCTGGAAAAAACGGACACCTTCTGTCAAGAAACGTCACATTCAGGTGTTCAAAGGTTTGCCTCCAAAATCCTATGAAAAAAGGCATTTTTGAAGACTTAGGATGGAGCAACGTCACACTTGTTCCAAGCAACAGTGACTGGCGCGCAGCGCTGGTTCACTGCGGTTCCCTGGACGATGAATCCCGCCGTCTCCTCCGCCTATGGCCTTGATCCAACAGTCTTCTGATGCTGCGCCCCGATCCCCAAGCCCGGCCTCCGGGGGATGCGGCCAGCCCCTGACCCTGCTGCGGGAACGGGGTCAGCGGGAGGTGTTCTGCGGCCTCACCAGCATTGTCTGGCTCCATCGCCGCATGCCCGACGCCTTCTTCCTGGTGGTGGGCTCCCGCACCTGTGCCCACTTGGTCCAGTCCGCGGCGGGGGTGATGATCTTCGCGGAGCCCCGCTTCGGCACCGCCATCCTGGGGGAACGGGATCTGGCCGGCCTGGCGGATGCCAACGACGAACTGGATCGGGTGGTGGAGCAACTTCTGGCGCGGCGGCCCGAGATTCGCACCCTCTTTCTGGTGGGCTCCTGTCCCTCCGAGGTGATCAAGCTGGATCTGGCCAATGCCGCCCAGCGCCTGAGCCAGCGCCACCTGCCCCGGGTGCGGGTGGTGAGCTATTCCGGCAGCGGCATTGAAACCACCTTTACCCAGGGGGAAGACAACGCCCTGGCAGCCATGGCGCCCCTCCTTCCCCACAGTGACGCCGAGAGCCTGTTGCTGGTGGGCGCCATGGCGGACCAAGTGGAGGACCAGTTTTGTCGCCTCTTTGCCCAACTGGGTCTGCCCGGGGTCCACACCTTGCCTCCGCGCCGCTCCACGGATCTTCCCCCTGTAGGTCCCGGCACCCGCATCCTGCTGTGCCAGCCCTACCTGAGCGCCACCGCCCGGGCGTTGCAGGCCCGGGGCGCCCAACTCGTTGCCGCCCCTTACCCCCTGGGGGTTGAGGGCGCCACCGCCTGGATTCAGGCGGCTGCAGGGGCCTTCGGCCTGGCCGCCGGTGCGGTGCATCCCCATCTGGAGGCGGCCCGGCAGCGGGGGCGCAAGGCGGTGGCCCGCTACAGGGATCAACTGGCGGGCAAGCGGTTGTTTCTGCTGCCGGATTCCCAACTGGAAATCCCCCTGGCCCGTTTTCTCCATCAGGAGTGCGGCATGGTGCTCCAGGAGGTGGGCACCCCCTACCTGGACCGCATGCTCATGGCCGCCGAATTGGAGCAATTGCCCGCCGCCGCCACCATCAGTGAAGGGCAGCACGTGGACCGCCAGTTGGAGCGGGTGCGAGCAGCCCGGCCGGACCTGGTGGTCTGCGGTCTGGGGCTGGCCAATCCTCTGGAGGCGGAGGGCATGGCCACCAAGTGGTCCATTGAACTGGTGTTCAGCCCCATCCAGGGCTACGAACAGGCGGGGGATCTGGCGGAGTTGTTTGCCCGTCCCCTGGCCCGCCGCCAACGTCTCCGCCTCTGAGCCTTCCCCTCTGGATCCCACACCATGGAACTGACCCTCTGGACCTATGAAGGCCCCCCCCACGTGGGCGCCATGCGGATTGCCACCTCCATGGAGGGGGTGCATTACGTGCTCCATGCACCCCAAGGGGACACCTATGCCGACCTGTTGTTCACCATGATCGAGCGGCGGGGCAAACGCCCCCCCGTCACCTACACCACCTTCCAGGCTCGGGATCTGGGGGGTGATACGGCCGAGATGGTGAAAACCTCGGTGCGGGAAGCGGTGGAGCGCTTCCAGCCCCAGGCCCTGCTGGTGGGGGAAAGCTGCACGGCGGAACTCATCCAGGACCAGCCCGGCGCCTTGGCCAGCGGCATGGGGCTCCCCATCCCCATCGTGAACCTGGAGTTGCCGGCCTACTCCAAGAAGGAAAACTGGGGCGCCGCCGAGACCTTCTACCAACTGGTGCGGCGCCTCTTGAAAGACCGGATTCCCCCTCCCGGCACAGCCCGCACCGGCTCCAGCCCCGGAGCCCGCCCCAAGGTGAATCTCCTGGGGCCGTCCGCCCTGGGATTCCGCTGTCGGGACGACGTGACCGAGGTGTGCAGGCTCCTGGGAGAAATCGGCGTGCAGGTGTCTGTGGTGGCGCCCCTGGGGGCCAGCCCCGCCGACTTGCAGCGCATTCCGGAGGCCGATCTCAACATCTGCCTCTACCCCGAGGTGGCCAAGCCGGTCTGTGACTGGCTGGAACGACAATTCGCCATGCCCTGTGTGTACACCGTGCCCATCGGCATTGGCGCCACCCGGGATTTTCTCCAGGAGGTGGGCGCCGCCCTGGGGGTGGACGTGACCATGGCCCTGCGGCCGGACGTGGTGGGGGCCAGTGACCTGTGGTCTCCCCAACTCCACGGCGGCAGCACGGAACGGGCCCGTTCCCGTCTGCCCTGGTATTCCCGCTCCGTGGATTCCACCTACCTGACGGGCAAGCGGGTGTTCGTGTTTGCCGACGGCGCCCATGCCCTGGCGGCAGCGCGGATCGCTACGGCGGAACTGGGCTTTGAACTGGTGGGCCTGGGCACCTACAGCCGGGAGAGCGCCAAGCTGGTGCGCGCCGCCGCCAGGGGGTACGGCCTGGAGGCCCTCATCACCGACGACTACCTGGCGGTGGAGCAGGCCATCAGCGATGCCGCCCCCGAACTGGTGCTGGGCACCCAGATGGAGCGCCACATTGCCAAGCGGCTGTCTATTCCCTGCGCCGTGATTTCCACCCCCATCCACGTGCAGGACGTGCCCGCCCGCTACGGCCCCCAGATGGGCTGGGAGGGGGCCAACGTGATCTTCGACACCTGGGTTCACCCACTGATGATGGGCCTGGAGGAGCACCTCATCGGCATGTTCCGGGAGGACTTCGAATTCGTGGATGGTCACCAGAGCCATCTCCACGCCGGCGGCGCCAAGCCTATGGACTCATCCAAACCCGAGGATGCACAAGCTCCACCGGAGCCGGCGCCAGCCGCCTCCGTCAGCGTGAGCACCGCCGGCGCCAGCACGGACGAGGCGCACTGGAGCCGGGAGGGCCTGGCGGAGTTGGGCAAGGTGCCCTTCTTCGTGCGGGGCAAAGTGCGCCGCAACACGGAAGCCTTTGCCCAAACCCAAGGCATCGACCTGATCACCGTGGACACCCTCTACGAGGCTAAGGCCCACTACGGCCGCTGACCAACCGGACTCCCCAGTCCACATCACTGCCAACACTCCCCTCATCCCTCATCCCCACAGGCCATGACCGTCACCACCACAGCCCCGCAGCAACGTCGTGAAGACGGCGAAGGAAGCGTCCAGGTACACCAGGACAACAAGCTCAACATCGAAGAAGGCGCCCTGGTGATTGCCGTCTACGGCAAGGGGGGCATCGGCAAGTCCACCACCTCCTCCAACCTGTCCGCCGCCTTTTCCCATCTGGGCAAGCGGGTGTTGCAGATTGGCTGCGACCCCAAACACGACAGCACCTTCACCCTCACCAAGCGCATGGTGCCCACCGTGATCGACACCCTGGAGGAGGTGGACTTCCACAGTGAAGAACTGGAGGCCAGCGATTTTGTCTACACCGGCTACAACGGGGTGATGTGTGTGGAGAGCGGCGGCCCACCGGCGGGCACCGGTTGCGGCGGTTATGTCACCGGGCAAACAGTGAAGCTGCTCAAGGAGCATCATCTGCTGGAGGACACGGACGTGGTGATCTTTGACGTGCTGGGGGACGTGGTGTGCGGCGGTTTTGCTGCACCCCTCCAACATGCTCATTATTGCCTGATTGTCACCGCCAACGATTTTGATTCCATCTTTGCCATGAATCGCATTGTGCAGGCGATCAAGGCCAAGGCCAAGAATTACCGGGTGCGGCTAGGGGGCGTGGTGGCCAATCGCTCTCAGGATACGGATCAAATCGACCGCTTTAATGCCCGGGCCGGTCTGCGTACCCTGGCCCATTTCAAAGCAGTGGACGCCCTCCGTCGTTCTCGCCTCAAGAAATGCACCATCTTCGAGATGGAGTCCAGCCCCGATGTATTGCAGGTGCAACAGGAGTATCTAAGCCTGGCCCGTTGTCTACTGGAAAGCGTACAACCCCTTGAGGCGGAGCCCCTGAAGGATCGGGAGATTTTTGATCTGTTGGGGTATGATTAAACTGGCCCCGGGGTATGTACCCATCTTCTACCCCGCTCTTCTCCCCCCTTGTTGTCACCATGCGATTCAGACGGCTTTTGCAGCCGGACGCCTGCCTTGGTAACGGGAAGACCAGCCTCAGTCCAAAGCTCACGCCTCTGCTGACGGTTTCTCTTGTTCTGGGGTGCATGGTCTGCAGTCCGGCAGTGGCTCGCCCCAATTGCGCAGCCTGGAACTCGGATAACTTTTTTGAGAAAGCATCTGTTGGAGATGTAGCCGGTTGCTTGAAAGAGGGTGCTGATCCAAACACACGGGATAAGTATGGATTGACACCTCTTCACCGGGCAGCAAGAAATAGCGCCCCGCCCCTAA
>JAPOTR010000003.1:14896-28299 GCA_026709085.1 Cyanobacteria bacterium MAG CAR3_bin_5
GCACTGGGCAGCGTATAGTAGCTTGGCTGTGTCACTTAGTGAGGCCCCAGAAGTAGTGAAAGTTCTGCTGGATGCTGGCGCTGACCCCAGCGCACGGAACAACCTTGGACTCGCTCCCCTCTCTATTGCTGCGGCGTTTAGCAAAACTTCCGTTGCCATCCTCAACAGCACACGTCCACCCCAGGTCACGCCCTACTCCTATACTGCAGGGCTTAGCAAGATCCCAGGATTTGTACAGACTCTTCTGGATGCTGGCGCTGATCCAAACACACGGGATAAATACGGATTTACACCTCTCCACAGGGCAGCGATCTTTAGCAAGATCCCAGCAGTAGTGCAGGTTCTCCTGGATGCTGGTGCTGACCCTGGAGCGCAGACTGAAAATGGACTGACGGCTTTGGATTTAATCCCCGATGATTCTCCCCTCCGAGGCACAGATGTTGAGCGACAACTCAACGATGCTGGTTTCTAGGCGCAGACGATATACTTCTCCCAATCTCTCAAACCACCATAGTTGTGCCACATCAAAACAATATCTTGCGGCCCTCTACCATGCAATTGTTGCTACTTGAGTTCTTCAACTGCCTAGATAGAGCAGGTTCCAGAGATATACAATACAAAATAATTTGATGTGGCAAACCTCGGAAAATTGAGGGCAGACTTGAGGAAGCCGACCGGTTCCACCGTGCTGACGCCCCCACTGCATGATCCCCACATTCAATACTTGGCTTATCCGCTTCAGAGGAGGGAAAGCTCGTGTAGCCTCCTGGAAGAAGGGAGGCTCCAACGAGTCTCTAGCCAACTTTCCACGTTGGCCAGAGATCAGGGCACGTGCGAGTCCGGCGTGAGGGCCACGGTGGCGCACGTCTTTTCCCTATGCAGCAGATGTTTGCCTACCGCAAGACCCGCTACCGAGCTCTGGCGAAGAACGAGATCGGCTGGCCCTGCTGCCGGGATGCGCCAATCTGCTGCGTTCACAGCCCTATAGGGTGTGAGCGCTATGGGAGTGTGTCCCATGGACGTGCATCAAGCAAAGGACAACGCTTAGCAAGACTTGGCTTACTTCCTGCTTGTTCTGGTCATGTTCCCGCTTTTAATGGGCATAGCCCGCTTGTGGCTGTATCAGTCTTCCATACTCCATCTCTGCTCCCTATTTCACAGGTTCCTTAGAACTGGTAGGCACTGGTTTGTGCTGTCGTCACAGACTGGAATACAACTCCGACGGAAGTACTTCACGATAATATCACTTGTGGGCGCTGGCGACAGATAGAGTTTCATATTATACACGCCAACATCTTCATCTACAGTATCTATAATTCCTGCAGTTCTCGTGCCCACGTTCACAGGGACAAAGGACACCTCTGGAATTTCACGCTCTGTGATGGTCGGCTCCCTCAGCAGGAGGTCGGCGCCAGTGAAGTCGCTGCATTGTCCTTCGCTCAGATGAAGGAGGACAAGGCGCCCTTTGCCGTCGCACACCACATGCAGTTTGCTGGTCAGTCCCTCTTGGCGGCACCGATCAAGCGAGGGGCAGCGCCCCCTTTTTGGGGCTGGAGGCGGTGCGATGGACTTTGACGTAGGTGGCATCCATCATCAGAACCGCTTCCGGCGTTGCACCGGCTTCTGGCTCCCTGTCCCTGGATCGTGACAATTCGGAGAAGATCAACCGGAATACTCCCGTCTCTGGCCAGCGGCGGCAGTGGTTGTAGAGGGTTTTGTAACCCCAATTCTGGATAAGGTCAGGAGCGGCCTGGGGCCCTGAGCCTAGGAGCGGCGGCATCGGTTGATGGTGACGGCGGCAATGGAAGCATTCACTGCCACCCTTGGCGGCGGTGGACGGCTGGGCGAGTCTGGACATTCTGAATCAGACACTCTAAGATCCGTCCACCACCATGATCTTGGGCTGCTTGAGATCTGCGGCAAGCCATGGCTGAACTGGTGATTGTCGGGGCCGGGCCCCAGGCCCTCAGCCTGTGTTGCCTGCTGTTGCAGAAGAGGCCCCGCTGGCGGCGCCATCTGCGAATCATTGACCCCAGTGGCAGGTGGTTGAGCCGCTGGCAGCGGCAGATGCGGTGTTTCGAGATTCCCTGTTTGCGTTCTCCGTCGCCCCACCATCCCCATCCTAATCCCAATGCCCTGCGCTCCTATGCCCAGGAACGGGGCCGTAGCCGGGAACTGGAGGGGCCCTACGGTCTGCCCCGTACGGGCCTGTTCAACGAGTTCTGCCAGAGTGTGGTGGAGGAATTCCAGGTGGCCCACCAGGTGCAGGCGGTTTCTCTGGAAGACATTCACGTGCAGGCCGGTGGGTCCGGGTCACTGCATCTGACCCTGAGCGACGGATCGCTGATCCCGGCCAGGCGGCTGGTGATCGCCACGGGCGCGGGTGAGCCCGTGCTTCCCGACTGGGTTCGGAGAATTCCGTGTTCCTACCCGAAGGAGGCTCTGCAACATAGCCGGAGGATTGACTTGACCACCTGCCGGGAGATGGAGGGGCAGCGCGTCCTGATCGTTGGCGGCGGCCTCACCAGCGCCCATCTGGCCCTGGGGGCCATCCAACGGGGAGCCCGGGTGAGCCTGCTGTGCCGGCGCAAACTGCGCAGCAAACTCTTTGACACCGACCCGGGCTGGCTGGGTCCCAAGTACCTCAAGGCGTTCCGGGGCGAACCCTGCTGGCGGCGCCGGCGTCAGCAGGTGTTGGCGGCTCGCGATGGCGGCTCCATCACACCCCGGCTCACCGTTGCCCTGCAGAGGGAACGCCGGCAGGGCAGCCTGCAGATACACGAGAGCTGCCAGGTCCGGCACGCTCTGTGGAGTGCAGGGCAGTGGAGGATCCTCTGCAACGAAGATAATAGAAGCCTGTTGGCGGATCGCATCTGGCTCGCCACCGGCCACACCCTGGGGGTGAGCCGCCAACCCTTGCTCCGCCAGTTGCACAAACAACAGCAGATCGAACTGGTGGATGACTGGCCTGTACTTTCCGATGACCTGCGCTGGCCGGGAACCAACGTGCATCTCATGGGCGGGATGGCAGCGCTGCGGTTGGGTCCGGCAGCGCGCAACCTTTTCGGAGGCCGGGAAGCGGCGCGACTCATCAGCCGCGCCGCCATCAAGGCTTGATTGCCATGGCGGGGAAGCCCCTAAGCTGGAAGACCCATCCTCCGGTGAACTCCTGGTCCGCCAATGTTCCGGTCGTTGACGCTGATGATCTTGATTGTCGTCCTGGGTCTGGGTGTCCAGCGGGGCTGGATCGCGGTGGATTGGCCCTTCATGCAGGCTGATCTCAGGTCCCTGTGGGAACAGTTTGACCAGCGCTCCCAGGAGCACCGCGACGACCAGCAGCGCCATCAGCAGCAGTAATCCCCCTCAGCCGTCCTGTGGCGTTCAGCCCGCCAAGAGACCGTCCGCCCGGTGGTGCGTCGGGTTGAATCTGCCCCCGCGTTCTTCCGCAAGGGTGGCCACAAGACCCTCCCGATAGGTGGGGTAGCACAGGACGTAGCCCCAGGAGAGGAGCCTCCGGTTGCTGACACGGCGGTTTTCGAGCCAGAAACTCCGGGCCATGGGTCCCATGGTGGCTTTCGCATCCCGATAGCGTTCACAGGGGGGCAACGGGCAGTCCAGAAGCCGGGCAGCCAGACCCAGCAACTCACTACCGGGGCAGGGCAGGGCGTCACAGACATTGACCGCCGTGTCACGGTATCCGTGGCGCTGACACCAGAGAACAGCTCCCACCACGTCGTCCACGTGGACCCTGGAAAACACCTGACCCGGCTTGTGGATCAGACGGCCCCGCCCTTGATCCAGCCGGGAGAACGGACTACGGCCCGGCCCGTAGATTCCGGGCAGGCGCAGGATCAGCGGCGCCAGCCCGGATGCCCGCCACGCCGCTTCGCAGTCAATGCGGCGACGACTTCGGGGGACGAGGGAGCGAGGGGGCAGCGACTCATCTGCCCAACCCCCCTGCAGATCCCCGTAAACCCCACTGGTGGAGAGATAGCCCACCCATGGGGAGCCCTCCTGTCGCAGAGCGTCCCCCAGCCGATCCAGCACAGGGTCAACGCCGTCGTCCCCGGGAGGGATGGTGGACAGCACCGCCGTGAACGGCCCCAGGGCGCTGAGGTCAGGGTCAATCCCTTGCCCACTGTCAAAGGCAACCACCTGCAACCGGGGTCTCGAACGAGGGGAGGAGGCGTCTGGCGCAACCGGGGCTGCCGATGAGTGGATGGCGGGCCGGTTGGTGCTGGCGCGGTGCGTCACCACAACTGCATGGCCCAGATCCAGGAGTCGATCCACCAGCCGCATTCCGCAATAGCCACCCCCCAACACCAACCAACGTTGTGGATCACCCTGGGGGCGTTCGGATTCGGGAGCGCCCGGTTTCGTATCTCCTGTCACCCGTTCAGCCATCACCCCTCCGCTTCCTGCAGACCACTTCCACACTGAAGCGGAAGTCTTCCCGAACATCGGCGGTGGCGATCAGCGTGGCCATGGTCTTCTCCACCTCAAAAAGCTTCCGGCAGGCTTCCTGTTCCCTGCCGTAATGTTGCCAGACAATAAAGCGATCCACGTGGGCCTGCAGCAAGCGGGGATGGCTGGCCACGATGCGGTCACAGAGGGCCATATGCTCGGCGGAATCAAGGGACTCCCGCCCGAATTCCGCCAGACAGCCGCTGGGCAGGGGCCTGACCTGGGGAATCTCCGCGCCGCCACAGCCAGCGAGAAAAGCCGCCATGGCCGCCAGGAGGAAAGACCCCTGAAAACCCCTGGCAGTCGTTCCTGGCGCCGCTGTGCTCACCATGTCCTACGGGCCACCGGGTGAGCCCCCCTGGCCCATGTCCAATAACCGCACCAGCAGGGGCATCACCACCAGCACCGCCACCAGGCGCACGGTATGCAGGGCCGCTACCGTGGCCCCCACACCCAGTTCCTCTCCGGCCAGGCTCATGCCCGTGAGCCCCCCCGGCGCGGCGCCCAGAAGCCCTGCGGTCAGCTTGATCCCCAGCAGCCGACTGCTACAGGCGCCCACCAGAATCCCTGCCGCCAGAAGGGCGAGGGTGATGAACAGAGCAGGTCGCCAGAGGTGGCGCATCTCTTGCAGGGTGGTGGCGGTCAGGCCCGAACCAATCACGATGCCCACAGCAATCTCCAGCACGGTGCGGGTTCCCGTGGGCCAATGGATGGCGGGCAGGTTGGGAATCAGACTCACCAGGGCCGCCCCCAGCAAGGCCCCCACCAGGGGAGCGGCTGGAATCCGGGTGCCGAGGGCCAGAAGCCCCAACCCCGATCCCGCCAGAACCGTTACCAGTCCGGGCAGATGCTTGACGCTGTCCATCCCGTGTCCATACCTCCCTGTATTCTGCTGCCAAGTCGGTGTATTGCGGGGCCGGCCTATGGCCACAGACTGGCGGGCAAGGTGTCAGAATAAGAAGAAAGCGAAGCCATGGGAATGCTCTCCGTCTCTGCTTCGACCATCACCTTTTCCGAGCAGGGCCACCAACTGGAAAAGCTGGAGTTTGCACTGGCTCTTGCGGTTTCAGAAGGTTGCCATGACAAGGCTCATCACCTTCGCTCCTGTATTGAAGCGTTGGGGGACCACGGTGAGGAACCCGGAACCTGAGGTGAACCGCCCTGAGGTGAACCACACTGTTGTCCAGGGCATTCTGTCCATAGAACTCTCATCCAGTCATGCCCACGCTCTTACCTACAAGCGATAAGGCCAGATTGCTTGATAAGGCCCGTCATCTCTTTGGCCAGGCGGAGTTGAGGGCAGCAGCAGGGGATCTTGATCAGGCAGCGGAGTTGATTGTTCGCGGTCTCCACTGCGAACATCGCGCCGCCCGGCTGGGTCCCCAGGTCCTTCGCTTGATCAAGTCTTCATGAGCCATGGCCCCGTCAGGCGTCCCCTGCCCACCGGGCGTCTTCCGCCAGCCACCTTGAGCTTTATCGCCCTGCTGTGGATCGTCCATATCCTGCGGTTGGTTCTATCCTTTCTGGGCTTGGTGCCGGACCAGATTTCCACGCAGTTCTTCGGCATCAATCCCGGCAGCCCGTCGAGTCTCTGGACCATTTTCACGGCCCCCCTCATTCATGGGAACTGGCAGCATTTGTTCGGCAACAGCATCTCGTTGCTGCTTCTGGGCAGTCTGGTGGGTCTGCAAGGTCCGGGCCAACTGTGGCAGGTGTCCATCATCAGCGCCTTGACGTCCGGCCTGGGGATCTGGCTGATTGCCCCCCACCACACGGTGCATGTGGGGGCCAGCGGCATCGTCTTCGGCTACCTGGGGGTCCTGCTGTTCATGGGCTTGTTTCAGCGGCGGCCCCTGAGCATCCTGCTCTCCCTTGCCTGTCTGTTTCTGTTTGGGAGCATGGTTATGGGGGTATTTCCGGGCGTGCCGGGGGTGTCCTGGCAGGGCCATCTGTTCGGATTTCTGGGGGGCGTGCTGGCAGCCCGTCTGACGGCCCGAAACCCGGCGCCGGAGACCGACCAGTGGCAACCCTGAACGCCTGTTCACTGCTTTGCCAGCCTTCCCCATGGGATGCTCTCTCACCATGGAAAATCAGTCCGCCAAGCCCGCCTGTGTCCCCATGCCATCATTCCCGCGAAAGCAGGAATCCATGCTCCATCGGGCGTCATGACTCTCCTTGCTCTCCCCTGCTTTATTTGCTGTTGTGCAGGCGGGCCTTCAACTCCTGAAAGCGGGCTTCCAGATCCACGCTTTCCCAGTCTCCCGAGAGGGCAGGGACCGGCTGGGTAACTGTGGCCGCTCCTGCCTCTATGGCTTCCACCTTTTCTTCCATGCGGTCAAAAGCCTCCATGGCTGAATCGGTACCGCCGTCCCACACCAGATGCTGCTTCTGAGCCTGAACGGCCTGGACACGGGCCTTGAGGGTGCTTCTCCTGGCCTGGGCCTGGGCAATCCTGCCTTCCAGTGTCAGCAGGTTACGCTTGAGATCCTCTATCTGAGTTGCTTGAGATTCCATCTGCCTGGCAAGCGTCTCAGCCGTCTCTTCGTAGGGCTTGCATCGCGCCAGGGCTTCGCGAGCCAAGCCTTCGTTTCCCTGTTGTAGAACCGTGTAAGCGCGATCATGCCAATGATCGGCCTGGTGGCGGGCTTGCTGGAGTTGTGTCTCAATGTGTTTCCGGCTGGCCACCGCCAGGGCGACAGCCTGACGGAGGCTGACCAACTCCCCTTGCATGTCCATCAATGCCTGATCCAGGATCCTGGCGGGATCTTCAGTGCTGCTCACCAGAGCGTTGGCATTGGCGCGGACCACCCGGGAAAGCCTTGAGATGAATGGCATGGCCATCACAGGAAATGTCGCGAGGTTAGCAGAGCAGGGGCCGCTCCCGTACAACCACCACAGTGTTCCAGTCTTTGCCGATGGGTTTTCTGTCCTGGTTTCACGGCCGTTGTCCTGCCGGGGCGTCGCGCCGGGGCTGGGGGGCGATCCAAATGGGGCTGTTCTTCCTGGCCAGCAGCGCTCTGCTGGGTGGGGCGCTGCTGGTGGCCGGCCTGGTGGCGGCGTCATGGCGCAAAGGGTTTGCGGACTATTGGCGCGATGGGCTGAACCGGGTGCTGCTGATGGCGGCGGGGTTGTTGCTGGCTGGAGCCACCCAGGCGGTGAGTGGAGACCTGGCCTGGTGGGGCCTGTTCAACTGGTTGCCCTTCTTCTGGGGGTTCTGGGGCTGGCAGGCCTATCTGACCACCCCGGAAGCTCGGCGGCGGTGCAGTGGCTGGCTGGTGGCGGGGACGGTTCCCGTTCTGATCACCGGGCTGGGGCAAATGGTCCTGGGTTGGCAGGGACCATGGACCATGGCAGGGGATCTGATCATCTGGCACATGGATGCCGGGGGCAATCCCGCTGGCCGCCTCTCCGGACTCTTTGACTACGCCAACATCACCGCCGCCTGGCTGGCCTTGACCTGGCCACTGCTGCTGGCCCGTGTCCTGCAACCCCCACGAGGCTGGCGGCAGCGGGCGCCGGTGCTGCTGGTGGCGGCAGCCCACGGCCTTTGCCTCTGGCTCACCACATCCCGCAATGCCTGGGCCACTGCGGTACTGGCGGTGCCGCTGGTGCTGGGGCCGGGGGCATGGGCTTGGCTGTTGCCGCTGCTGCTGCTGGCCTTGCTGCCTGTGGTGCTGGCGGTACTGCCCGGTGTTCCTGCAGGCCTGCAGGAGTTGGCGCGCGCGGCGGCGCCCGATTCCCTTTGGCAGCGTCTCACGGATCAGGGGTTTGATCGTCCTGTGGCCACCACGCGCCTGGGCCAGTGGTCGGCCGCCAGCCAACTGGTGCTGGAGCGGCCCTGGCTGGGCTGGGGCGCAGCCGCTTTCGGGATGCTCTATTCCTTGCGGAGCGGTTTTTCCCATGGCCATCCCCACAACTTGCCCCTGGATCTGGGGCTCAGCTTTGGGGCGCCGGTGGCGCTGCTGTTGCTGGCGGCGTCCCTCTGGGTGGTGACGGCGGCACTGCGCCGGGGCATGGCCACAGCCAGCCCCGTGGATCGGGGTTGGTTGGCGGCATTCCTGTTGCTGGCCAGCATCCACGCCACGGATCTGCCCTACTATGACGCCCGAATCAATATGGCGGGTTGGTTTCTGCTGGCGGGGCTCCGGGCCTATGGCCTGGCGTGTTCCCCAAGGAGAAGATCCACCCTCACCGAAGGCTCACCGGGGCAATGAGGGGCGGCGCCCAGATGGAGTTCTGTTTTTCCAACTCCATCTGACGTTCGTAGATGGAGCGGCGATTGATGGCCCGGGCCAGCAGGTAGCAGGTGAGGGAGGCCACCAGCATGGGCTTCAACAGCACAATCTGCTTGGTGAGGGCAAAGGTGATAAACGTGGCGGCAATGGGCACTTGGGACGTGCCCGCCACAAAGCTGGCCATTCCTGCAAACACAAAGCTGCTGGGGGCGTAGCCGGTGGTGGTTTGCAGCAGTTCGGAGCCCACCAGACCCACGGCGCCCCCCAGGATCAGCATGGGGGCAAAGAGGCCCCCCGGCGCCCCGGACGCCGCCGCCAGCCCCGTAGTGAAAAACATGGCCACAAAAATGGCCAGATTGGACCCCAGATCCGTGACGCCGTCCCGCAGGTCCAGGGCCACCAGCTTTTTCAAGGCGGCTCCATCGGCAAACTCCGTAGGCAGGAAGGCAAAGATCAGGCCCAGCAGCAGGCCGCACAGGGCCATGCGCAGCACCGGCCGCGGACCGAATACCCGACTGCTCCAGCCCTGCATGGCAATCACGTAACGGTTGTACAGCTCACTCAGTCCCGCAATCACCAAGCCCAGCAAAACCAGGTAGAGAACGTCAATGGGCTGAAACGTGAAATCCGCCAGATCAAAGGTTCTGGTCACCTCCAGGCTCAGCGCCCTGGTGAAGCCCTGGTTTTTGCCAAAGCCGATCCAGTTGAGCACGTCCCCCCAGGTATCGGCCATGAAGGTGGTGAACAACACCAGCATCAGCACCACGGGCCTGGCGTTGTGGAGCAGTTCTTCAATGGCGTACATGAACCCGCCCAGGGGGGCGTTAAACACGGCGGCAATGCCTGCGCCGCCGCCCGCCGCCACAATCAGGCGCAGGAAGGAGCGGGGCGCCCTCAGGAAGGTGGCCATCTGACAGGCCACGGAGGCGCCCATCTGCACCGCCGGACCCTCCGGCCCCAGGGGGAAGCCGCTGCCAATGGCCAGGATGCCCCCCAGAAGCTTCACCACCGCCACCCGGATGCTCATGGGCACCCGGTGCCCCTGGAGGAATTTCATCACCTGGGTAATGCCCGAGCCATGGGCAGCGGGCGCCAGATGTTTCACCACCAGCCCTGCCAGCAGCCCACCAAGGCCGGCAATGACGGGCAACACCAGCCAGGGGGTGGCGGGACCCAGCACAGGTTTCCACTGTTCCACCAGATCCAGCCGCCAACTCACCACGGCGGTAATGCCGTTTTTCAGCAACACCGCGGTCCAGGCCGCACCGAGCCCGGTGAGGAGCACCGTAGCCGCCACCGCCAGGGAACGCTGCTGCAGCAGATTGCGAACTGTGGAGGCTTTTAGCGGTGTGCCGAACATGGTGCTGTTGTTATCGGTTCAAGCCTCCACCTTTGCCATGGGGGTCTCTTCCCCACGGTCGTCACTGCCTTCCGTCCCCTCCGCAAAACCGGGAATCCGATCAAAGTTCAAGTAACGGTAAAGCTCGGCGGCAAGGGGCTGGATCCTGGCGCTCACGATCCGGTGGTACTCCGCCACGGTGGGAATCCGGCCCAGCACGGCGCAGGCGGCCGCCAGTTCGGCGCTCCCCAGATAGACCTGGGCCCCGTTGCCCAGACGGTTGTTGAAATTCCGGGTGCTGGTGGACACCACCGTGGTGTTGTCCTCAACCCGCGCCTGGTTGCCCATGCAGAGGGAGCAACCCGGCATTTCCATGCGACAGCCCGCCGCGGCCATGGTGGCGTAGTGCCCCTCCTGTTTGAGCGTCTCCTCGTCCATGCGGGTGGGTGGGCAGACCCAGAGGCGAGCCTTCACCTTGCCCCCGTGCTCCAGCACCTTGGCCGCGGCGCGGTAGTGACCGATGTTGGTCATGCAGGAGCCGATGAACACCTCCTGCACGGGATCGCCAGCCACTGCGGAGAGGGGCTTGATGTTGTCCGGATCGTTGGGGCAGGCCAGGAGGGGCTCCGTGACGGTGTTGAGGTCAATGTGGATGGTTTCCCGATAGACCGCATCGGCGTCGGCCCTGAGCAGCCGGGGATTACGGAGCCATTCCTCCATGGCGGCAATGCGTCGTGCAAGGGTGCGGGCATCCTGGTAGCCCCGGGCCATCATGTTGTTCAGCAGGGCCACGTTGCTGCGCAGGTACTCCGTCACCGTGGCGACGGACAGGGCGATGGTGCAACCGGCGCAGGAGCGCTCCGCGGTGGCATCGGTCAGTTCAAAGGCCTGCTCCAGCTTCAGGTCCGGCAGGCCCTCGATTTCCATGATCCGGCCGTTGAAGACGTTTTTCTTGTTGGTCTTGGCCACGGTGAGCAGTCCCTGCCGGATGGCCGCGTAGGGAATGGCGTTCACCACGTCCCGCAGGGTGATGCCCGGCTGCAGCGCCCCGGAGAACCGCACCAGTACCGATTCCGGCAGATCCAGGGGCATCGCCCCCAGGGCGGCGGCAAAGGCGACAATGCCGGAGCCGCCGGGGAAGGAAATGCCCAGGGGGAAACGGGTGTGGCTATCGCCGCCGGTGCCCACCGTATCCGGCAGCAACATGCGGTTGAGCCAACTGTGGATGATGCCGTCCCCCGGCCGCAGGGCCACCCCGCCCCGCTGGGCGAAGAAGTCCGGCAGGTCCTTCTGGGTCTGCAAGTCCACCGGCTTGGGATAGGCGGCGGTGTGGCAGAAGCTCTGCATCACCAGATCCGCGGAGAAGCCCAGGCAGGCCAGTTCCTTCATCTCGTCCCGGGTCATGGGGCCGGTGGTGTCCTGGCTGCCCACGGTGGTGACCATGGGCTCGCAACTGGCGCCCGGCCGCACCCCCGGCAGGCCACAGGCCCGACCCACCACCTTCTGGGCCAGGGTGAACCCCGTTCCCTCGTCCGCCGGTTGGCCAGGCCGGATGAACAACTCCGACGGGGGGAGGCCCAGGTGCTGGCGCACCTTATCGGTGAGGGCCCGGCCAATGAGCAGGGGGATCCGCCCACCGGCGCGGATCTCGTCGGCCATGGTGCTGGGTTGCAACATGAAACGACTCACCACCGCCCCGGTGACAGTGTTGGTGACGGTTCCCTGCCACGGACGAATGGTGATCACGTCACCCGTGTTCAGTTGGCTCACGTCACACTCCAGGGGCAGGGCTCCGGAGTCTTCGGCGGTATTGAAAAAGATGGGGGCGATCTTGCCGCCAAGAATCACGCCGCCCCGATGTTTGTTGGGCACGTGGGGGATGGCCTGGCCGATGTGCCACAGCAGGGAGTTGATGGCGGACTTGCGGGAACTGCCCGTACCCACCACGTCCCCCACGTAGGCCACGGGATGCCCCTGTTTCTTCAAGCGGGCGATGGCGGCCAGTGCCTGGGGGTCCCGCCGCTCCAGCATGGCCAGAGCATGGAGGGGAATGTCCGGCCGGGTGGTGGCGTGGATGGCGGGGGACAGGTCGTCGGTGTTGGTTTCACCGGGCACCTTGAATACGGTGACGGTGAGTGCTTCCGGCAGCAGCGGCTTGCTGCTGAACCACTCCCCCGCCGCCCAGGAATCCACCACTTGGCGCGCAAACGGGTTGGTGGCAGCCCGCTCCAGGAGATCGTTGTAGGCGTCGTACACCAGCAGGGCGCCGCTCAGCCCGGTGGCTGCACAGGCGGCGATAACCTGATCCGGGCTCTCCAGCAGTTCCAGCAGGGCCGCCACGTTGTAGCCTCCCACCATGGTGCCCAGAAGCCGGGTGGCCGCCAACGGGGACACCAGGGGACTGGTGACCGTGCCTGTGGCCACGGCACTCAACCACGTGGCCTTCACGTAGGCGGCTTCATCCACACCGGGTGGAATCCGCTCCCGCAACAAATCCAGCAGCACCTTCTCCTCCCCTGGCGCCGGGTCCTGCAGCAATGCGGTCAGGGCCTGGGTCTGCGCGGCATTGAGGGGAAGGGGAGGAATTCCCAGAGCGTGCCGTTCAGCGGCAGCCCGGCGGTAGGCAGCAAGCATGGAGATTCCTGAAGGCGCCAGGGACTATCTTTGCTTACATTTGAGCACGGCATCCAGGCGCCATGGTTTGTACCTCCAATCTCCATGTGGTCGAGACGCGGCCACTTGTTGCCCCTGCCGTGCTGCTGGGTGATCTTCCCCTATCGCCCCACGCCGCCCGGATGGTCCTGGAGGCCCGGCAGCGCATCAAGGCCCTGTTGAGCGGTGAGGATCCCCGTTTGCTGGTCATTGTCGGCCCCTGCTCCGTCCATGACGTGGGTGCAGCCCGTGAGGTGGCGGCGGTGCTGCAGCAACTCCACCAGCGCCACCGCCAGAGCCTGGAGGTGGTGATGCGGGTGTATTTCGAGAAGCCCCGCACCACTGTCGGCTGGAAGGGGCTGATCAACGACCCCCATCTGGACCACAGCTTCGACATCAATACGGGTCTGCGCCTGGCCCGCAGCCTGATGCTTCACCTGGCCGATCTGGGCCTTCCCGCGGCAACGGAGTTGCTGGATCCGGTGGCGCCCCAGTACATCGCCGATCTGATCAGTTGGACAGCCATTGGGGCCCGCACCACGGAAAGTCAGACCCATCGGGAGATGGCTTCAGGCCTGTCCATGCCCATCGGCTTCAAAAACGGCACCGACGGCACGGTGACCACAGCCATCAACGCCATGGTCTCGGCGGCGCGGCCCCACCATTTTCTGGGCATCAACACTCAGGGTCAGGCCTCCATTGTCTCCACCACC